>NZ_PEFL01000003.1:0-600000 GCF_002754475.1 Comamonas sp. 26 | reverse complement strand
GTCGATTACATCCGTCAATGCAGCCATCGCCGCGCAAAACCAGCAAATTTCTGGTGGCGCTTTGGGTGACCTGCCCAGCACCTCGGGCACAAGCACCACGGCAACCATTGTCGTACCTGGCCAACTGACAACACCTGAGCAGTTTGGTGAAGTCGTGCTGCGCTCCAACTCTGATGGCTCAACCGTGCGTCTAAAGGATGTGGCACGCATCGAGCTGGGTATCGAAAGCTACGCCTTCGAGTCCCGTCTGGATGGCAAGCCTGCCGTGGCTATGGCTGTACAGCTGACGTCGACTGCCAACGCCATGGCAACGGCCACACTGGTCAAGGCCAAGATGGCCGAGATGGAACCCTTCTTGCCTACCGGCGTGAAATGGTCTTCGCCCTACGACACCTCCAAGTTCGTGAAGATTTCCATCGAAAAGGTGGTGCACACGCTGATTGAAGCCATTGTGCTGGTGTTCATCGTGATGCTGATCTTCTTGCAGAACATCCGCTACACCTTGATTCCCACGATCGTGGTGCCTATTGCGCTGCTTGGCACCTTTGCCGTGATGCTGATGGTCGGCCTGACCATCAACATTCTGGCCATGTTCGCAATGGTGCTGGTGATTGGTATCGTTGTTGACGATGCCATCGTGGTCGTGGAAAACGTCGAACGCATCATGTCCGAGGAAGGCTTGTCGCCCAAGGATGCCACCATCAAGGCCATGGGCCAGATTCAAGGTGCCGTGGTCGGCATTACCGTGATTCTGGTGACTGTGTTCCTGCCACTGGCTGCGTTCTCCGGCGCAACCGGCAATATCTATCGTCAGTTCTCGCTGGTGATGGCTATCTCAATCTTCTTCTCCGGCTTCTTTGCGCTGACGCTGACGCCCGCGCTGTGCGCCACCATGCTCAAGCCCATACCCAAGGGCCATGCACACGACAAAAAGACCGGCCTGCTTGGTCCGTTCTACAACTGGTTCAACCGCAAGTTTGAAGCAGGTACGCAGCGCTATTCCTCCGCACTCTCCAGTGTGGTCAAACGCTCCGTACAAGCCTTCATCGTCTACCTGATCGTCATCGCGGGCGTGATCTTCATGTTCATGCGACTGCCAACCGCTTTCCTGCCCACCGAAGATCAGGGCTACGTCATCTCGCTGACGCAGCTGCCTCCTGGTGCCAGCCTGGAGCGCACCAGCAAGACCGTTGCAGAACTGGAGCAATTTGTACTGAGCCAGCCTGAAGTCGATCACATCGTCAGCATTCTGGGCTTCAGCTTCATGGGTCAGGGTCAGAACGTGGGCCTTGCGTTCACCACACTCAAAGACTGGACTCAACGAACCGCCCCCGGCTCGGATGCCAAGTCTTTTGCTGGTCGCACCATGGGCGCCATGTCCAAGCTGCGCGATGGCTTCATCTTCACGCTGGTACCGCCGTCCATCTCTGAGCTGGGCAATAGCGACGGCTTCACCTTCCGCCTGCAAGACCGCAGCGGCAAGGGCCATGCTGCACTGCTGGAGGCCCGCAACCAGCTGATTGCCAAGGCCAACCAGAGCAAGGTGCTGGCTGGCGTACGCTTTGATGGTGTGGATGACGCTCCACAATGGAAGGTCGACATCAACCGCGATGCCGTCTATGCCCAGCGCGTCAACATGAGCGATCTGGCCTCCACGCTGGCAACCGCCCTGGGTTCGTCCAACTCCACGGACTTCCCCAACAACGGGTTCATGCAACGCGTGACCATTCAGGCCGATGCAACTCGCCGCATGCAGCCTGAAGACGTGATGCGTTTGACCGTGCCCAACGCACAAGGCCAACTGGTTGAGCTGTCCACCATGGTCAGCGCCAAGTGGATCAGCGGCCCCATGCAGCTGACCCGCTACAACGGCTACCCTTCCATGAGCATTACGGGTCAGGCCAAGCCCGGCTTTACCAGCGGTGATGCCATGAAAGAAATGGAACAGCTGGCCAAGGATCTGCCTGAAGGCTTCGGCTATGAATGGACAGGTCAGTCGCTGGACGAAAAGAAGGCTGGCTCCTCCGCCATGCTGCTCTACGCGTTCTCTATTCTGGCCGTGTTCCTGTGTCTGGCTGCCCTGTATGAAAGCTGGAGCATTCCACTGTCCGTGCTGCTGGTCGTGCCCTTGGGCGTGTTCGGCGCGGTGGCCGGTGTGCTGATGCGCGGCATGCCTAACGACATCTACTTCCAGGTGGCGCTGATTACGGTCATTGGTCTCTCGGCCAAGAACGCCATTCTGATCGTGGAGTTCGCCAAGGACCTGCATGCCGAAGGCAAAACCGCACTGGAAGCCGCACTGGAAGCAGGTCACCTGCGTTTCCGCCCTATTCTGATGACCTCGCTGGCCTTTATTCTGGGTGTGGTGCCTCTGTACATCGCCTCGGGTGCCAGCGCAGCCAGCCAGAAGGAAATCGGTACCGGCGTGTTCTGGGGCATGGTGATTGGCACGCCAATCTCCGTCTTCCTGGTGCCTGTGTTCTTTGTGACCGTGTTCAATCTGTTTGGCAAAAAATCCAAGCAAGACACCAACGCCAATTCCCCGGCAGCAACTTCTGCAGCACAGGGAGGCTCGCAACATGAATAAGACCTTGCTACCCGTAGCACTGGCCGGCGCGCTGCTGGCCAGCGGCTGCTCCTTCATCCCCACGCTGGATCGCCCTGCCGCCCCGGTGGCAGAGCATTTCTCTGCCGCCAATGAGCAGGCGGGCGCTACAGCCGCGGCGGATATTCCCTGGCAACAGTTCTTTACAGACCCGCGTCTGCAGCAAGTCATCCAGCTCGCGCTGGACAACAACCGCGACCTGCGCGTGGCTGTTCTCAATATCGAGAAAGCTCAGGCCCAGTACCAGATTCAGCGTGCAGCCCAGTTCCCTGAATTCGGCGTTGCTGGCAGCGCCAGCCGCCAGCCCAGCACCATCACGGGCCGCTATGGCAACTCGTACATGGTGGGCTTGTCCATGCCCAGCTGGGAGATTGACTTCTGGGGCCGCATCGGCAGCCTCAAGCAGCAAGCTCTGGCCCAGTATCTGGCGACAGAAGAAGGCCGCAAAGCCGCGCAGATCAGCCTGATTGCCAATGTCGCCAACACCTGGCTCAACCTGCAGGCGGATGAAGAGCTGCTGGCCATTTCACGCCGCACTCTCAGCACACGCGAGCAGTCCATCAAGCTGACCAAGCTGCGCTTGGATGCAGGCGTGACTTCCGAGCTTGACTACCGCCAGGCTCAGTCGCTGACCGAGAGCGCCCGCGCTACGCTAGCTCTGCAAGCCGGTCAGCGCGAGCGTGATGTCAATGCCTTGACCCTGCTTGCAGGCCAGTCCCTGCCTGCCGATCTGCTGAGCAGCATGCAAGACAAACAGCTGCGCGAGCTGCCTGCGCTGGCCGATGTGCCTTCGGGCCTGCCCTCTGAGCTGCTGCTGCGCCGCCCTGACATCCGTCAGGCCGAGCAAAGCATGATTGCGGCCAACGCCAGCATTGGCACGGCGCGCGCGCTGTTCTTCCCGAACATCTCGCTGACCGCATCGGCGGGTTTTGTGAACTCGAAAGTTTCTGACCTGTTCAGCTCGGACTCTGCCGCCTTCACCATTGCGCCCTCGCTGTATCTGCCCATCTTCAACGCTGGCCGCAACCGCGCCAATTTGCAAGTAGCAGAGGCCAACGAGAAAATTGCCGTGGCGCAATACGAGGGCTCCATCCAGTCTGCCTTCCGCGAAGTGTCTGACACGCTGGTGAACCGCCGCTCCCTGAAAGATCAGCTCGACGCCCAGTCGCGCCAGCTGGAAGCCGAGCAGGTTCGCTACAAGCTGTCTGACCTGCGCTATACCAACGGCGTGGCCAGCTATCTGGACTTGCTGGATGCACAGCGCTCGCTGTTTGCACTGGAGCAATCCGTGGTGCAAGTGCGCTTGGCGCAGCTGCAAAACCAGGTCAACCTCTACAAGGTTCTGGGTGGCGGTTGGACTGAGCCTGTGGCCAGCAACAACGCTGCGGCCCCAGCGACGGGCACCCCATAAGCTGCAGTTTTTGTATCCATCCACAAAGGCGTCTTCGGACGCCTTTTTTCATGGGCCACCACAAATTGCCCAAGGTTGATCCAACTCAACTCCTTTATGCAGCGGTCGTCAACCCGTATCGTCGTGCACTGGCATTCTTAACCCTCACTTCTATAATGGTTTGTTAACCCCAATCCCACGATCTCAGAGGACTTCATGAGCGAGCAACACCACGAAGAAGCCCATACCGGCCCCATCAAAAAACCAAAGCAGCTGTTGCTGGCTGTCCTCTTCTCGTTTGTGGTGCCCATTTTTGTCATCATCGGCCTGGTCAAGTTCGTGACCTCCTCAGAGACAACAGGCCCTGGCACCGGTAACCCCGAAATGGCCAAGGCCGTGCGCCTGCAAAAAGTGGGCACGATTGAGATCCGTGACGCCAACCGCCCTCTGCGCGGTGGTGAAGAAGTCTACAAATCGCAATGCGCGGCCTGCCACGCCACTGGCGCAGCCGGTGCACCAAAGTTTCAGGACACTGCGGCCTGGGGGCCTCGCCTGAAGCAAGGTCTGGACACACTGGTCCACTCAGCTCTGGCCGGCAAGGGCGCCATGGCAGCCCAAGGCGGTGGCGAGTTCAATGACACAGAAATTGCCCGCGGCGTGGTCTACATGGCCAATGCCGCTGGTGGCAGCTTCCCTGAACCCAAGCCCCCTGCCGGTGCAGCGGGTGCAGCCAGTGCTGATGCAGCACCTGCCCCTGCCGCAGCACCTGTAGCAGCCGCCGAACCCGCTGCAGCGCCCGCCGCTGAAGCCGCTCCCGCAACGGCTGCGCCAGCACCAGCTGCAGCATCGAATGTGGGCAAGAGCATCTATGACACAACCTGCATGGCATGCCACAGCAGCGGCGTGGCCGGCGCACCCAAGTTTGGTGACAAGGCGGCCTGGGCGCCCTTCATCGCCAAGGGCATGGACGATATGGTGAAAAAAGCCACACAAGGCGTGGGCGCCATGCCACCCAAAGGCGGCTCTACGGCATCTGATGCAGACTTCAAGGCCGCCATCCAGTACATGGTGGATGCAGCCAAGTAAGCAACGCCACAGCAACAAAGAGGCTTACGCTTCAAACGATAAAACCGGCTTTGAGCCGGCTTTATCGTTTTTGGCCTCTGGCGCTTGATAGATAAGCGCAAGCAGCTATCAATTTTGCATGGCGGCAGGACTCAGCACAAAGCCGAACTGTTTGGGCAGCAAGGCGCTGTCCAGCTCCTGCACCTCGGGTAAATCACCGCGTTCCAGCGCATTGGCGGCATCCAGCATGTCAAGGCTATGCACCATGCCCAGACCTTGCGGGAGGGCGAGGAACAGTCGCCCCAGCTCATCCATCACCACCTGCTGCACCTGTGCCACTAGCAACTCCTTTTCGGTGTGGCTGTGCAACTGCAGACCTTGCTCTGTGCAGCGCACACGCCATATCCACGGGGCAGATTCCAGCTCTACATACACGCGCTGGGGGCCGTTCTGAAAGTACCAGCGCCCATCAGCCTCGGCCAAATAGTTGCGGGCAATGAAGTCGGCCAGCTTTTCATGGCGCAGCGCATTGCCCTTGGCACCGGGCTTGCCGCTGGTAAAGGCACCACAGGCCTGCGCCTGATCGTCACGCAGCCACCATTGCCCGCGTGCATCCAGACCCAGCCAGCCACTGCAGGCGGGGACATTCGGCCACTTGGCCATGGCCTGCTTCACGATGTCATCCATTCGCTATATCTCCTTGTTGTTCTGTTGCGGCGCGGGCAACCACTGCGCCAGCCACTGGGTCACCGCCTGCGGCATGGCCTGCACATGGGCCGGCCATGCTCCGCTGGCAAAGCCTGCATGCCCGCCATGCGGCGGCTGCCACAGCTGCACCGATGCACTCACATCACTCAACGTGGGCAGACTGTGCGCAGGCACAAACGGGTCATTCAGCGCATTGAGCAGCAGCAGCGGCACAGCCACCTGTTTGAGCAAGGGCTTGGCCGAGGCACGAATCCAGTAATCATCCGCATTTTTGAATCCATGCACCGGTGCGGTAAACACATCATCAAACTCATGCAGCGTGCGGGCGCGGAGCAGCGCGGCTTTGTCAAACACCCCCGGCGACTGCTGCCATTTGCCCAGCGCCTTGGGCACCAGCGTGCGCAGGAACATGGGTGTGTAAATCCAGCGGTTCAGCCCCCGCCCCAGACTGACGCCGCCCGCCACTAAATCGAGCGGCGCGCACACCACCGCAGCCCCTTGGATAAGCTGCGCCGCCGCCTGCTGCTGCACCCCAACCCAGCGCGCCAGTGCATTGCCGCCCAGCGATATCCCCATGGCCAGCAAGTCGCCGCCAGCGCCTTGCCGCAGCCACCTCAAAATCCAGTCCACCTCGTCCACATCCCCAGAGTGATAGGCGCGCAGCAGGCGGTTGGGCTCGCCGCTACAGCCGCGAAAATGCGGCACCGCCAGACGCCAGCCACGCTGCGCACAGGCCAGCGCTGTTGCCTTGGCATAGTGGCTGGACGACGAACCTTCCAGCCCATGAAACAGTACCAGCGTGGGCGCATTCGCAGCCACCGCATGGCTTGAGAAATCGACATCAAGAAAATCGCCATCCGGCGTATCCCAGCGCTCGCGCCGCCACGGCTGGGGCTGTGCGCCCTTGGCCTGATAGCGTGCGCAAAGCGATGCCCAGATGGTCTGCACATGGCCGCCGGGCTGCCACCAAGGGGCGCGGAATTGTTCAAAGCTCATACCTGCCCCAGCCAATCCTGCAGCTCTGCCTGCAAGCCATTCTTTTGCGCCGCACGCCAGACCCGCTCTGGCGGCGCGACGTGAATGCCCGGCGGGCAGTTAAAGAAGGAAAGAGTGAGCATGGTTGCAATGCTAGCGCCACACGGCATCGGACAGAAGCACAGGTCTTGGGCGCACGTGCTAATCCCAAGCCCTTGTGCTATGGTTTCCGCATCTATTTCGTGACTGGAAACCCCCATGAAACGCTGGCTCCTGATCATTGCGACTGCTGCCTCCATGCTCTCCCTCACGGGCTGCGGCTATAACGACTTTCAGCGTCTGGACGAGAAATCCAAGGCCGCATGGAGCGAGGTACTGAACCAGTACCAGCGCCGCTCGGACCTGATTCCCAACATCGTCGCCACCGTCAAGGGCGAAGCCAGCTTTGAGCAAGACACGCTGACCAAGGTCATCGAGGCGCGTGCCAAAGCCACATCCATTCAGGCCACGCCCGAACTCATCAACAACCCCGAAGCCTTCAACAAGTTCCAGCAGGCACAGGGCGAACTCTCAGGCGCACTGTCTCGCCTGATGGTGGTGGCAGAAAAGTATCCAGACCTGAAGGCCAATCAGGCTTTCCGCGACCTGCGCCTGACGCTGGAAGGCACAGAAAATCGCATCACCGTGGCCCGCAACGAGTACATAGGCACCGTGCAGGCCTACAACATACTGGCGCGCAGCTTCCCGACCAACATCACGGCCAAGGTATTCGGCTACGCCGTCAAGCCCACCTTCACGGTGCAGAACGAGGCCCAGATTTCTCAGCCGCCGGCTGTGGATTTCTCCAAACCTGCGGCTCCGGCTACCGCCAAGTAAGCCGTACGCGCTTTACAAGGTTTACATGCAAAACAAGGCTCCAGCCCTTATCCATCAAGCGCTTGCCGCTCTTGTTTTGGCATGGCTTATGCTTTTTGCAGCACTGCCCGCACTGGCCCAGACAACGATCGGCGGAGCAGGAACGCAGCTCCAACCCGTGCCTGAACTCTCAGGCCGGGTCATCGACCAGACCAACACCCTCAGCAGCAGTGATGTGCAGGCGCTGAGCGAAAAGCTCAAAACATTGGAAGGCGAAACCGGTGCGCAAGTCGTCATCCTCATGGTCGGCAGCACTGCGCCCGAAGACATTGCGGCCTATTCCTGGCGCGCGGCCAGCGACTGGAAGCTGGGGCGCAAAGACATTGGTGACGGCAGCCTCATCGTCGTGGCCAAAAACGACAGGCGCATGCGCATCGAAGTAGCTCGCAAGCTGGAAGGGGCGATTTCCGATATTCAGGCGGGCCGCATCATTGACGGCGCCATGAAGCCACGCTTTCGCGTCGATGACTATGCGGGCGGGCTCTCTGCTGCCATCGATCAGATGAGCCTGCTGATTCGCGGTGAAAAGCTGCCAGCCCCGGCGCAGCAGCAAAGCCAGAGCAGCTCCTGGTCGCAGAGCCTGGACTTTCTGCTGCCCCTGCTGTTTTTCGGCTTCCCCCTCGGTATTGCCATTGCCCGCGCTCTCTTTGGCCGGGTACTGGGCTCGCTGATTGTGGGCGGCATCGCCGGTGCGGCGGCCTATTTCATCACCACCAGCATGCTGATTGCGGGTGTAGCTGCCTTCATCGGACTGTTGTTTACGCTGTTGTCCAACCTCTCGCGAGGTGGCGGCGGCCCTTACATCAGCTCTGGCGGCGGAGGCGGAGGCGGATGGGGTGGAGGCGGTGGTTCCAGCTCTGGAGGCGGTTTCAGCTCCGGTGGTGGTGGCAGCTTTGGTGGCGGCGGCGCTTCAGGAGATTGGTGAGATGAGCAATATTTTCCATCGCCTTGCACGTCTGGTGCGCCATCGCTGGGCCGAGCAGCATTTGCGCAAGTCCCTGCCCGCCTCCACCCTGCGCGAGCTGGAATTGCTGATTGCCAAAAGCGAGCTGGGCCACAGCGGCCAGGTACGCATTTGTGTTGAAGCGGGCCTGCCCTGGAGCTATATCTGGCGTGATGCCACGGCCCGCCAGCGGGCGCTGTCGCAGTTTGCCAAGCTCCATGTCTGGGATACCGAGCACAACAACGGTGCCCTCATCTATCTATTGCTGGCCGACCACGCCATCGAAATCGTCGCCGACCGCGCGCTGGACCGCACCATGAGTGCCGAGCAATGGCAGACCTTGATCAGCGATATGCAATCGGCCTTCAAGAGCGGTCATTTCCACGTGGGGCTGATCACGGCGCTGGATCGGGTCAGCCGCCAGTTGCAGACGCACTTTCCGCGCAAGTCCAACCATATCGCTGACTCACGCAATCTGCCCGATGCGCCGGTGGTCGAGCGCCACCTGCCTCACCGGGATCGCTGAGGTCCATCAAGATTCAAATTTCATAGCTGCTAGCGCTTATTTATCAAGCGTTAAAGGCTAAAAAGTTGCTCAACCCAGCACATTACGGCCATAAGGCGAACACAGCCAAAGCACGGCCGCCACATTGATCAGCACCACGAGCCAGAACTCCTGCTGAAAGCGGGTCTTGCTGCTTTTATGGCGCAGCCACTGCTGGGCCAGCAAAGCGCCAGGCCAGCCGCCCGCCAGCGCCATGGTCTGCAGCGTTTTCTATGGCGTGCGCCACTGGCCCTTCTGGGCAGACCATTTGTCTTGCCAGTAAGCCATGAAGGTCAGCACGCTCAAACCCGCATACACCAGCCAGATGAAACGCGGCACGCTCCAGATGACGGCAGCGGTCAGCATCAAGATCAACCACAACAGCAGCACGCCGTAGCTGAAACGGCTGGAGCCGTGCCAGCCCTGAGGCGCTCTGGCTTCTGAACGAGATGCGAGGCGACTGCTACGCGGCGCGGCCTTGGGTACAGCAGCAGCCGGACTGGCAGCGCGCCACGCCACCCTGAGCGCACGTTTTCTGCCCTGCTCCATGCCCACGGCAAACTCCAGCCGCAGACCGGGCCTGGGTCGCTGCTCGGCCGAAGGGCGCGGCTCAAAAGCGCTGATGTGCACAAAGAGGCGCTCGCCGCCGCCATCGGCCTCAATCCAGCCAAAGCCCCGGTCATCGTTCCATTGGCTCAAAGTGCCGCCATAGCGCATGTCTCTCATGTCTTTCCTTTGTTGTTTTGCCGTCCTGAATTCGGCGCCATCGTCAGAAGGCTGGCTTGTTCTTCACAGAATCAAGTCAACAAACCCTGTGCCTGTGTTAGTTTCAGGGCAGTCGTCTCTTTTAAGAAAGCACATTGCATGAAGAAATCCTTGTTCTCTCTGGCCATCGTCAGCGCCGCCTTTGCGCTCAGCGCCTGCTCCTCCATCAGCCCCAAGGGCGCGGAAGCACCAGCCGCATATGACTACGCTTTGAGCTGTAAGCTCAAGGAAGATGACCCGAAGAAGTGCGAAGCCCAGATACGTGCCCTGTGCGATGACCCCAGCAAAGCCGTAGTGCGCAAGTCGCGCCATGTGGATCCCGTGGACAACTCCGTGGTCTACGCCTATCAGGCTGCCTGCAACAGCTAATTCACACAGCTGCTGCCTGAATTTTTGATATTTTCGAGCTCTAGCCCTTATATATCAAGCGCTTCGCGCTGCAATATCAAGAGCAAACAGACATAAAAAAGCCACCGCATGCGGTGGCTTTTTTGTGCCGATGTTCCATGCCCTAAGGCATGTTCATCAACGCTTCTGGCGGAACTTGCGCAGAGCGGCCACTTGGGCTGCCAGCACGGCCAGTTCGGACTGAGCCTTGGCCAGGTCCAGTTCGCTCTTGGCATTCTTCAGAGCTTCTTCTGCCGAGGCCTTGGCCGCGTTGGCCTTTTCCTCGTCCAGATCCTTGCCGCGAATAGCGGTGTCGGACAGCACGGTCACGCAGTTGGGTTGCACTTCCAAAATGCCACCGGCCACGAAGACAAATTCTTCGCTGCCATCAGGCATTTCGATGCGCACCGAACCCGGCTTGATGCGGGTGATCAGCGGTGTGTGGCGGGGGAAAATGCCCAGCTCGCCCGATTCACCGGGCAAAGCGACAAAACGCGCTTCACCGGAGAAGATGGACTCTTCGGCACTGACCACATCAACGTGGATGGTGTTCATCTTTGCTCCTAGAAAAGGTTAAAAACTGGTCCTAAAACCTCCACGCCCCCAAGCCAGAAACGCCAAGCAAGGGCCGCCCCGCAGCGAGGGCGTTGCCCCCTCCTTAAAGAGAGGGGGAAGCGGCAAAGCCGCTCAGGGGGTGAAAGTCAATTAGGCTGCCAGCTTCTTGGCCTTCTCGAAGGCTTCGTCGATGGTACCAACCATGTAGAAAGCCTGTTCGGGCAGGTGGTCGGCTTCGCCAGCCACAATCATCTTGAAACCACGGATGGTTTCAGCCAGCGACACGTACTTACCGGGGGCACCAGTAAACACTTCGGCCACGTGGAAAGGCTGCGACAGGAAACGCTGAATCTTACGAGCGCGGGACACGACCAGCTTGTCTTCAGGAGCCAGCTCGTCCATACCCAGAATCGCGATGATGTCGCGCAGTTCCTTGTAGCGCTGCAGCGTACCTTGCACTTGGCGAGCCACCTTGTAGTGCTCTTCGCCAACCACTTGAGGGTCCAGCTGACGGCTTGTGGAATCCAGAGGATCCACCGCGGGGTAGATACCCAGCGAAGCGATGTCACGGGACAGCACAACGGTGGAGTCCAAGTGAGCAAAGGTCGTAGCAGGCGAAGGATCGGTCAAGTCATCGGCAGGCACGTAAACGGCCTGGATGGAAGTGATCGAGCCCACCTTGGTGGAGGTAATACGCTCTTGCAGCTTACCCATTTCCTCAGCCAGAGTAGGCTGGTAGCCCACGGCGGAAGGCATACGGCCCAGCAGAGCGGACACTTCGGTACCGGCCAATGTGTAGCGGTAGATGTTGTCCACGAAGAACAGCACGTCCTTGCCTTCGTCACGGAAGGCTTCGGCCATGGTCAGACCGGTCAGCGCAACACGCAGACGGTTACCTGGTGGCTCGTTCATCTGGCCGTAAACCATGGCCACTTTGGATTCGTTCAGGTTGGCTTGGTTCACGACGCCGGCGTCCGACATTTCGTGATAGAAGTCATTACCTTCACGGGTACGTTCGCCCACACCAGCAAACACCGACAGACCACCGTGGCCCTTGGCGATGTTGTTGATGAGTTCCATCATGTTCACGGTCTTGCCCACACCGGCACCACCGAACAGACCCACCTTGCCGCCCTTGGCAAAAGGAGAGATCAAGTCGATCACCTTGATGCCGGTTTCCAGCAGTTCTTGCGAAGGCGACAGTTCGTCGTACGCAGGAGCCTTGCGGTGGATAGGGGCAGTCAGGGTCTGGTCCACATCGCCACGTTCGTCGATGGGGTTACCCAGCACGTCCATGATGCGGCCCAGAGTCGCCTTGCCCACGGGCACGGTGATGGGGTTGCCGGTGTTGGTGACCATCAGGCCACGCTTGATACCGTCGGAAGAACCCAGGGCAATGGTACGCACCACGCCGTCGCCCAGCTGCTGCTGAACTTCCAGAGTCAGGGCTGTACCTTCCAGCTTCAAGGCGTCATACACCTTGGGCACCTGGCCGTGGGCAAATTCCACGTCCACCACGGCGCCGATACATTGAACAATCTTGCCTTGTACTTGAGCCATTTTTTGCTCCAATCTGTTTGTTCGTTAAAGCCGTTTACACAGCGGCTGCGCCTGCCACGATTTCCGACAACTCGGTCGTAATCGCTGCCTGACGCGTCTTGTTGTAGATCAGCTTCAACTCGCCAATGACACTACCTGCGTTGTCGGTCGCGGCCTTCATGGCCACCATGCGCGCCGATTGCTCGGACGCCATGTTTTCCGCAACGGCCTGGTATACGAGGGACTCAACGTAACGAACCAGCAGTTCGTCGATGACGCTCTGAGCGTCAGGCTCGTAGATGTATTCCCAAGCAGTACCGGTCTTCTCGGCTTGCAATTTTTCGGACGACAGGGGGAGCAGTTGCTCCACCACCGACTCCTGCTTCATGGTGTTGATGAACTTGGTGTACGAGAGGTACACCGCGCTCAGCTTGCCTTCAGCATATTGGTCCAGCAACACCTTGACAGGCCCGATGAGCTTGTCGAGATGAGGCGTGTCGCCCAGGCCTGTAGCGTGGGAGACCACCTTGGCGCCGACTCGGTTCAGGAAACCCATTCCCTTGCCGCCAATGGCCACTGCCTCTGTCGCAATGCCCGCATCCTGCATTTCGCGCAACTTGTTGGTGACGATACGCAACACGTTGGTGTTCATACCGCCGCACAAACCCTTGTCGGTCGTCACTACGATGACGCCGACCTTTTTGGCATCGTTCACTTGCATGAACGGATGCACATATTCAGGGTTGGCTTCGCCAAGATGGGCTGCAATGTTGCGGATTTTTTCGCTGTATGGACGGGCTGCCAGCATCCGCTCTTGCGCCTTGCGCATTTTGGATGCAGCAACCATTTCCATGGCTTTGGTGATCTTCTTGGTGTTTTCCACCGATTTGATCTTGCCGCGTATTTCCTTACCTGCTGCCATGATGACTCCTCGCCAGTATTAAGCGAAGGACTTCTTGAATGCAGTAATGGCTGCAGTCAGTTCAGCTTCGTCCTTGCCTTCCTTGTCGAAAGCACGCTTTTCGTTCAGACGGTCGAGCAAGGCGCTGTAGCTAGTCTTCAGCAGCTGATGCAGACCAGCTTCGAAAGGCAGAACTTGCTTGACTTCGATGTCGTCCATGAAGCCCTTGTTCACTGCGAACAGCGAAGAGGCCATCAGAGCGGTCGACAGGGGCGAGTACTGAGCTTGCTTGAGCAGTTCAGTCACACGGGCACCACGGTCCAGTTGCTGGCGAGTCGCTGCATCCAGATCGGAAGCGAACTGCGCGAAAGCAGCCAGTTCACGGTACTGTGCTAGGTCGGTACGAATACCGCCGGACAGGCCCTTCACAACCTTGGTCTGAGCGGAACCACCCACGCGGGACACAGAGATACCGGCGTTAATAGCGGGACGCACACCTGCGTTGAACAGGCTGGTTTCCAGGAAGATCTGGCCATCAGTAATCGAAATCACGTTCGTAGGAACGAAAGCGGACACGTCGCCAGCTTGTGTTTCGATGATAGGCAGAGCTGTCAGGGAACCGGTCTTGCCCTTGACTTCACCCTTGGTGAAGGCTTCGACGTAGTCGGCGTTCACGCGAGCGGCACGCTCCAGCAGACGGCTGTGGAGATAGAACACGTCGCCGGGGAAAGCTTCACGGCCTGGTGGGCGGCGCAGCAGCAACGAAACCTGACGGTAAGCCACAGCTTGCTTGGACAGATCGTCATAAACGATCAGTGCATCTTCACCGCGGTCACGGAAGTATTCGCCCATCGTGCAGCCAGAGTAGGCAGACACGTACTGCATCGCAGCAGATTCAGAAGCGGTAGCAGCCACAACGATGGTGTAATCCATCGCGCCAGCTTGTTCCAGCGAACGCACGACGTTCTTGATCGAAGAAGCCTTCTGACCAATAGCCACGTACACGCAGGTAACGCCTTGACCCTTTTGGTTGATGATGGCGTCGATAGCGACGGCCGTCTTACCAGTCTGGCGGTCACCAATGATCAGCTCGCGCTGACCACGACCCACGGGAACCATGGAGTCGATGGACTTGATACCAGTTTGCAGAGGCTGATCCACGGATTGACGTGCGATCACACCAGGCGCAACCTTTTCGATCACGTCCGTCATCTTGGCGTTGATGGGGCCCTTGCCGTCGATAGGCTGACCCAGAGCATTCACAACGCGGCCGATCAGTTCAGGACCGACTGGAACTTCCAGAATACGGCCGGTGCACTTGACGGTGTTGCCTTCTGCGATGTGCTCGTAAGCACCTAGAATCACGGCGCCGACGGAGTCGCGCTCCAGATTCAGAGCCAGACCAAAAGTGGGCTGACCATCAGCAGCGGCGGGGAATTCCAGCATTTCGCCAGCCATCACGTCCGACAGGCCGTGCACACGCACGATACCGTCGGTTACCGACACCACGGTGCCTTGGTTACGGACGTCAGTGCTAGCAGCCAGACCTTCGATGCGGCTCTTGATCAGTTCAGAAATTTCTGCGGGATTGAGTTGCATGACTCTTTCCTTCTTTCTTGTGTGTTAGCCGAGACCTCAGGCGCATTACGCGGTGAGGGCCGCTTTCATTTGTTCCAGACGGGCCTTGACGGAGGTGTCCAGCACCTCGTCGCCCACCACGACGCGAACGCCACCGATCAGCGATTCATCCAGCTTCACGGTGAGATTCAGCTTGCGGCCAAAGCGCTTATTCAGCGTGGCGCCAAGCTCGGCCAGCGCTGCATCCTCAATGGGGAAAGCGCTGTACACCACAGCATCCGAAGAGCCGCTCTTGCTGTTCACGAGGCTGCGGAACTGCACTGCCACTTCAGGCAGCACGTCCAGACGGCCGTTTTCGAGGGCCACACGCAGAAAATTGCATGCAGTCTCAGGCAATGCAGACTTGGCCACACCCGTAATGAGATCAAACACTTGCGTGCCGCTCACATTCGGGTTACCGGCCAATTGGCGCAATTGCGGATTGGCGGCAATCGCCGCCAATTCCTCCACCCAAGCGACAGTGCTGTGCAAATCCGCACCTTGATCGGTGCAGGCTTTGAACAATGCTTCAGCGTAAGGGCGGGCAATGGTGGCGAGTTCTGCCATTTCGTTGCTTCCTTACAGCTCTGTCTTCAGGCGGTTCAGCAGATCAGCATGGATACCGGCATTGACTTCCTTCTTCAGGATCTGCTCGGCACCCTTGACGGCCAGCGCTGCCACTTGCTCACGCAGGGCTTCACGGGCAGCAATGGTTTGCTGGTCAGCTTCGGCGCGGGCGGCAGCAACAATCTTGTTGCCTTCTTCTGTCGCGCGGGCTTTGGCCTCTTCAATGATGGCCTGTGCACGACGTTCGGCGTCCGCAAGCCGCGAAGCTGTTTCGTTGCGCGTCTGGGACAATTCTGCCTCGACGCGCTTGTTGACAGCGGTCAATTCAGTCTTGGCCTTGTCGGCAGCAGCGAGGCCATCGGCGATTTTCTGGGCTCGCTCATCCAGTGCCTTCGCGATCGGGGGCCACACGAACTTCATCGTGAACAGCGCCAGAACCAGGAAAACACCAAGCTGAACGAACAGGGTCGCGTTAATACTCACGGCAACACCTTTCTATTTAGGGCGTTGAGTGGAGCTTAGGCAACCAGTTGGAAGGGGTTGGCGAAAGCGAACAGCAGAGCGATAGCCACGCCGATCAGGAAGGCGGCGTCGATCAGACCAGCCAAGATGAACATCTTGGTTTGCAGTTCGTTGATCAGCTCAGGCTGACGTGCCGAGGATTCCAGGAACTTGCCACCCATCAGAGCGATACCGATCGAAGCGCCGATAGCGCCCAGACCAACAATCAGACCACAAGCCAGAGCGACGAGACCGAGAACGTTTTCCATGATGACTCCTAGGGATTAAAGAAAGGTTGAGAGAAAGAAAGGATTTCAGTGAGCTTCATGTGCTTGGCCGAGATAAATCAGCGTCAGCATCATGAAAATGAAGGCTTGCAAGGTAATGATCAGGATGTGGAAGATCGCCCAGATCGAACCTGCAATGATGTGCCCCACGGGGAGCAACACACCAGAGAGCGACATGGCAGCCGCACCGCCCATCAAGGCGATCAGACAGAACACCAACTCACCAGCGTACATATTGCCAAACAGTCGCATACCGTGCGAAACCGTCTTGGCAACGTATTCAATGATTTGCATGGCCAGGTTAATCACACCCAGGATCACTGCAAACACGGGATTCTTGCTGGTGCCGAACGGAGCGGTTACCAGTTCATGGGCCCAGCCGCCAATGCCCTTGATCTTCACGCTGTAGATCAGGCACAGAACCAGCACGCCGGTCGACAGACCCAAGGTTGTGGACAGGTCGGCCGTAGGCACGACACGCAGATAAGCATGGGAGTCGCCGGTGGCGCCTTGCCACAGATAGGGCAACAGGTCCACAGGCAGCATGTCCATGGCGTTCATCACGAAGATCCAGACAAACACGGTCAGAGCCAGAGGAGCGATGAACTTGCGGGATTGAGCATTGTGAATATTGGCCTTGGCCTGATCGTCAACCATCTCGACCAGCATCTCCACGGCGGCCTGGAAGCGACCAGGAACGCCGGAGGTCGCCTTGCGGGCGGCCAGCCAGAGGACGAACAGGCACAGAGCGCCCAGAGTCACACTCACGACAATCGAATCCAGATTGAACACGGAGAAGTCAATGATGGACTTCTGCTTGATGTTCTGGAGGTGTTGCAAGTGGTGGACGATGTATTCACTTGCAGTTGGTGCGTGCGCTTCTGCGGCCATCGGTCAACTTCTCTCAAATATCAATCGGTTTTTGGGACACCGGATCGCACTAGAAGCGCGACCCAATACGTTTTCATCACAACAATCAAGCCGGCCAGCAAGGCCAACCAGCTCAGGTCAGGAATCAGCTTCGGCGCGGCTGCCAACATGGCAATGCACAGCACCAGCTTGACCAACTCCCAACTAAAAATTCTCACCATGGCGGCCCCGGCATCTCCGGCCTGCTGGCGCGCCATCGCTCTTGCAAACATCGCTCCAGGGAGCACGACAGCCAAGGCACCATAACCTGCAGACCAGCCCGCCGCTGGACGTCCGGTCACCAACCAAAACAGCAAGGCGACTACGACACCGACCACTGCCTGAACCGCAACAATGCGCCAGACCGAAACCTGTGGAAAGCGTGAACGCCATGCCAAAGCTTCTTGAGCAGTTAGGGGCTTGAAGTCTTCAACTTCGTCCTCATTATCGAAATCAGCGGGCATGTTTGTCATGTTTTCTTTCACACCGCTGACCGAGCAAGAATCAGAAACGACTTTTTACACAGCCTCTGATTATAAGTAAAAACCCCGCCACGAGGTAAGGGTTGATACCGTCATGTGTGAAAGGTCTTTTGCACGAGCACAGGATTGTCGCTAGCAAGCAACATCTTGCAACCCTGCTTTGCAGCAGGCGCGAGTGTGCCTGAGTTGAAAGACCTGATTACCCTGAATTGTCAGCCTCTCGCTGGGGCCTTTGCCATTCCAAAAGGCTCACTCCCCACGGATTAGGCCCACGTGCGCGAAGCTGTCAGGCGTGGCGCACAATCTTTTGTATGTTTTGGCCGTTTTGAGCGGCTTTTTTTCATCCCAGCCCAAGGATTACTCATGAGCGACACACCAAACACCTCTGCCGCCAACGAGAACGCTCAACCAGAAGACCCACGCAAGGATTCACTGATTGAGTATCCGAGCCAGTTCCCCATCAAGGTCATGGGCGTCAAGAACGAGCATCTGGTGCATGAAATTACCCAGATCGCCAAGAAGTTCGACCCTAGCTATGACCCATCCACCATTGAGCTGCGCCCCAGCTCTGGCGGCAACTACCTGGGCATCACCATCACCATCACGGCCACCAGCCGCGAGCAGCTGGACGACACCTACCGCGCACTGACCGCTCACCCGCTGGTGAAGGTTGTGCTGTGAGCGAGGGTGAGACGACTGCATTGCCCCCACCAGAACCCATGGACCTGCGCCTTCTCGGCCGTACAGGCTATGAAGCCTGCGTGGTGGCCATGCAGGAGTTCACACGCAACCGCGATGCGGACACGCGTGATGAGCTATGGATTTGTGAGCACTCACCGCATTTCACGCAAGGACTGGCCGGCAAAGCTGAAAATGTTCTGAACGCTGGCGATATTCCTGTGGTCGCGACCAATCGCGGTGGGCAGGTGACGTATCACGGCCCCGGACAAGTGGTTGCCTACCCCCTGCTCGATCTGCAGCGCATGGGCTATTTCGTCAAAGAATATGTGTACCGGCTTGAAGACGCCGTGATCCGCACGCTGGACCACTTCGGCGTCACCGGTCATCGCGTGGCCGGCGCACCCGGCATTTATGTGCGCCTTCAAGACCCGCGCAGCCACGCCATGCTGGAGCAACGCCCCCAACACCGCGAGGCGGGCAGCCCTGCGCCAGAACCGTATTTCGACGGTCTGGGCAAGATTGCAGCCCTGGGCATCAAGATCAGCCGCCACAGCACCTACCACGGCGTCGCGCTGAATGTAAACATGGATTTGGAACCCTACGAGCGAATCAATCCTTGCGGATACGCAGGACTGAAGACCGTGGATCTTTCTACAATCGGCGTACAGACAACCTGGGACGAGGCCGCACATGTACTGGGTCGCCAACTGAAGGCGCGTCTCTCTCCCTGAAGGCAAGATCATGAGCACCAATGAAGTCGTGCGCGAAGCGCAATCCCAAGCTGATTACAACCCGCTGGCCAAGCAAAAGGCGGCAGCCAAGCTTTCGCGCATTCCCGTCAAAGTCGAGCATGCCGAAGTGCTGAAAAAGCCTGACTGGATTCGCGTCAAGGCTGGCAGCCCCACCACGCGCTTCTATGAAATCAAGGACATCCTGCGCAAGAACAACTTGCACACCGTCTGCGAGGAAGCCAGCTGCCCCAATATCGGCGAATGCTTTGGCAAGGGCACGGCCACTTTCATGATCATGGGTGACAAGTGCACGCGCCGCTGCCCGTTCTGCGATGTGGGCCATGGCCGCCCTGACCCGCTGGATGTGAACGAGCCGCTGAACCTGGCCCGCACCATTGCTGCGCTGCGCCTGAAGTACGTGGTGATCACCAGTGTGGACCGCGATGACCTGCGCGACGGTGGCTCCGGCCACTTTGTGGAGTGCATCAAGAACATTCGTGAACTCTCGCCCGAGACACAGATCGAAATTTTGGTGCCCGACTTCCGCGGCCGCGACGACCGCGCGCTGGAAATTCTCAAGTCGGCACCGCCCGATGTGATGAACCACAACCTGGAAACCGCGCCTCGCCTGTACAAGGAAGCGCGTCCAGGCTCGGACTACCAGTTCTCGCTGAACCTCTTGAAGAAGTTCAAGGAACTGCACCCCGACGTGCCGACCAAGAGCGGCATCATGGTGGGTCTGGGTGAGACGGACGAGGAAATCCTGCAGGTGATGCGCGACATGCGTGCCCACAACATCGACATGCTGACAATTGGTCAGTACCTCGCCCCCACCAACAGCCACCTGCCCGTGCGCCGTTACGTGCACCCCGACACCTTCAAGATGTTCGAGGAAGAGGCCTACAAAATGGGCTTCACCCACGCCGCCGTGGGTGCCATGGTGCGATCAAGCTATCACGCAGACCAGCAAGCGCACGCCGCTGGCGTTTAAGCGCTGATAACCTCACAAAAGCAGCCCTTGAGGCTGCTTTTTTCATGCCTGATGCAGATGGAAAGTTCAAGATCTGCACAAAAATAAAGCTCCTGAAAAAGGAGCTGTTTACGCTTGATAACTATTGGTTTGGCGATTCATTCAAAGTGAAATCAATGAATTGCTTGCGCTAGCAGCTATGATTTTTGAAGAATCACCAGAGTCCACATCGAGAAAAAACGCCTGGCTAACCGGCAAACCGCTGGCTGGCAAAAACGACTGTGAGCTGAACAAGCCCGACGAGTCGCCCCACGATGAAACTGAGTCATGTAGCGCGGGAGCCCCACCAGAGATCTGCGCTACATGCTGGAATGCATAGCAGCATTAAATGAGAATCAATCTCACATAAAACATAAAAATACCGGCTTTTACACCGGCATTTTCTGAACGCATTTAACTCCAGCCAACTGGAGCGCAATGCCTCCTGCTGCAAGCCTCAGTGGGCCATCATTTGCGCAGGGGTTTCGCTGTCGAGCACCTCATTCGCCCAAGGCGCGAGCTTGCAGGAATCTGCCCGCAGAATTTCCTGCTTGACGGCCAGAATCTGCGCGGGATGCATGGAAAAGCTGCGCAGCCCCAGCCCCAGCAGCAGCCGGGTCATGCTCAGGTCGCCGGCCATTTCCCCGCACACGCAAACCTCTTTGCCTGCGGCATTGGCCGCGGCAATCACTTCGGCCACCAACCGCAACACGGCAGGGTGCATGGGGTCGTAGAGGTGGGCGACGGCTTCATCGGCACGGTCAATCGCCAGCGTGTACTGGATCAAGTCGTTGGTGCCGATAGACAGAAAGTCGAAGTATTTGAGAAAGCTGCGCACCGTCAGGGCTGCAGCCGGTATCTCAATCATGGCACCCAGCTTGACCTTGCCGTAATAAAGCCCGCGCGTATCCAGCTCCGCCTGCGCCTGGCGCAGTTGGGCCAGGGTTTGCTCAATCTCGCTGCGGTGCGCCAGCATGGGGAAAAGCAGCTTCACAGGCCCATGCACTGCGGCACGCAAGATAGCGCGCAACTGGGTGCGGAACATCACGGGGTCGGCAAGACTCCAGCGAATGGCGCGCAGGCCCAATGCGGGGTTGAGGTAGTAGTCCTTGGGCTGGGCCTTGTCCAGCGGCTTGTCGGCCCCCACGTCCAGCGTCCGAATGGTGACGGGCATGCCATGCATGCTGCTGATCACCTCGCAGTAGGCGCGGTATTGCTCTTCTTCGCCTGGCAGGTTGCCGCTGCGGCCCATGAACAGAAACTCGGTACGAAATAAACCCACACCCACCGCACCAGCACGCACGGCGGCTGCGCCATCGCTGGGCTGCTCGATATTGGCCAGCAGCTCCACCCTTTGCCCGTCCATGGTGAGCGACGGTGTAAAGCGCAGGCGCGCCAGGCGTTCGCGCTCCAGTTCGCTCTGGCGCTGACGAAAGCTGTATTCCTCAAGAATGATGGGCGTGGGATCAACGATGACCACGCCTTCGTTGCCATCAATGATGACCCAGTCGTCCTGGCGAATCAGCTGGCTGGCTGCACGCGCACCGACCACGGCCGGTATATCCATGCTGCGCGCCACAATCGCGGTGTGGCTGGTCTTGCCGCCCACGGCAGTGATGAAGCCCGCAAACACCTTGCTTTTGAACTGCAGCATGTCTGCTGGCGAGAGGTCTTGCGCTACCAGCACCAGCGGAGTGTCTACCGTGCCATCCAGGGGCAGTTGCTGGCCGCCAGTTGCACCTACTACGCCAGCAGGAGCCATGGGCGGCGAGATGGGACTTGCAGCACCCTTCATGTGCCGAAGAATACGTTCGACTACCTGCTCCAGATCGGCCTTGCGTTCACGCAGGTACTCGTCATCCATCTCGTCGAACTGGCGCGAGATGATTTCCAGCTGCGTGGTCAATGCCCACTCGGCGTTGTAGAGGCGGTCTGAGATCCAGTTGCGAATGGCTTCGCCCAGCGCCTGGTCCTGCAGCAGCATCAAATGCACTTCCAGCAAAGCATCCAGCTCGCCTGGCGCGTCCTTGGGCACTTCTTCCTGCAGGCGGCGCAGTTCATCAATCACTGCATTGCGCGCCGTGCGGGCACGCTGAATCTCAGCCTCCACCTGATCTGGGCGAATGAAGTAGTGGACCACCTCCATTCGACTGGAGGCCACAACGACCGCACGCCCAATGGCAATACCTCGGGAAACAGCCAAACCGTGGATGGCAAATGTCATAGCGAATGCCCTTTCGCGAATCTCGCGATTGCTTTTTGCTTGCTTCTTGCTCTTATTTTTGCAGCGTGCAGCGCTGACTCCTACTGCATCACAGCACGAAAGTAGCTCTAACCTACAGATAGCAGGGCATCCCCTGCTGTCAAAAGAACTTATCGTTCAGCCGCATCCTGCGCGGTCAATCAACTGTGCAGGGCTGCAGCATTTACTGGCCTTCGCCAAACTTGTCATTGATGAGCGCGACCAGCGCGTCCATCGCTTCTTGCTCCTGCTCGCCATCCGTTTCCATCTCCAGCTCAGAGCCAATGCCGGCGGCCAGCATCATCACGCCCATGATGCTTTTGGCATTGATGCGGCGCTCGCCCTTGGTCAGCCAGACCTCGCAGGGATAACTACCTGCCAGCTTGGTGAGTTTGGCCGATGCACGGGCGTGCAAGCCCAATTTATTGCTGATGGTGATGTTGGTCTTGATCATTGGAAGTTCGTGCGCTTTGATTTTGTCTTGAACTGCTGGCGACCTGCATCACGCCCTGACTGCCGCCCACCATGGCGCGGGAAACCAGGGCATCGAGTGACTCATGCCGGTAACCGATAGAGCGCAAAAGCATGGGCAAGTTCACACCCGCCACCAGCCTTGCCTGCAACAAACCCGTCAGGCGCTGGGCGACGTTGCAAGGCGTGGCCCCGAACAGATCGGTCAGCACCAACGTAGGAGCCTCCAGCCCGCCATGCGCCACCAGCATGGCCAGAGCACGCTCCAGCGTAGCTTCGGGTGCCTCTTCTGAAGGCACATCCAGAGCCAGCAAGTCGTCAGCGCTATCCGCAAACACGTGCAAAGCGCATTCGCGCAATGCAGCGGCCAGAGGAGCGTGAGTGAGCAATAGGATGCGCGTGGTCATGTGGTCACAGTTCTTAATAGCAAATTATGGCGCGTTGGCGTCGCAAACAAGGCCAATGGGCAGTTGAAGAGCAAAGGTCATGATCTGAATACACCTCTTATTGCAGTTGCAGGCCTGAAAAGAACATCTCCGCCTCTGCAGGCCGGGCCTTGCTGCCATAAATCACCGCGTGATAGACCCGCGCGCCAGCGCCCTCCAGCCGGGCAAACCACAGGCCATGCGCCACCACTTTCTGCCCCTTGGCGCTGATGCCCTCAAATGTCATACGCTGGGATTGCGGCAGGTTCAGCGCCCCCTTGAGGACCCAGAGCCCATCGCCCCTGGCATTGAGCTTTGTGGCGGAACTTGTTGCGCCACCTTCAGGCCGCAGTTGTGCCAGCACCGCCTGCTGCCAGTACATCAGCGCTTCTGCAGCGCGGGAAGGCTCGGTCACCGCAAAACTCGAAACCGCATAGGTCGCGCCCTGTGTCTCGCAACCCAAGACCGTCATCTGCACCTGACCCAACCCCAGCTCCACCGGGCGGCTGGCCGTCTGCGGATCGCAAGGCAGCAGCACTTGCAGTGGCGCATCTTTGAGCTGCGCCGTGCGCCAGTTCAGCGCAGGACCACAGGCGACCAGCAGCCCAGCAGTGGCAAGCACCGCAGCAACCCAGAGTCCTGTTTTATTCATGGCCCATTATCAACAGCCGCATGAGCACGGTTTACCCTGCAAAGCTAGGGATGACCCGTGGGTTAAGCAGTAAAAACTGAACTTTGTCGTTGTTTCAGACACCAATCCACAAGATCAGCAAGGTGCTGATGTTTTGTGCACAATTCATCACTATGGCAAGCAAACATTGGATCGCAGGCGTTGTTGCCGCCGTCGTCATTGGCGTCGGAGCTTTGGTGTATTCGAACGCAGGGCAGACCGCGGCCCCTCAATCCACTTTTGTACTGCTGGATGGCAGCCAGAAGACCACCAATGACCTGAAGGGCAAGGTGACACTGGTGAACTTCTGGGCAACCAGCTGCACGACCTGTGTGGCCGAGATGCCCCAAATCATCAGCACCTACCAAAAGTACCAGGACAAGGGCTTTGACACGCTGGCCGTGGCCATGAGCTACGACCCGCCCAGCTATGTCGTGAACTTTGTCGAATCCCGCAAACTGCCCTTCCAAGTGGCACTGGACAACACCGGCAGCGTGGCCAAGGCCTGGGGTGATGTGAAGCTCACCCCCAGCACCTTCATCGTCAACAAGCGCGGCGAGATTGTGAAGAGCTATATCGGTGCACCCGACTTTGCGGAACTCCACAAACTCATTGAAAAGCTGCTGGCCGAGCCCGCCAGCGTCTGAGCCTTGACTTGCAAAAAACATAGCTGCTTGCGCGCGTACCTGCTTGATCTCAGAGTGAAATAGCTCTGAGACCCGATATAGACAAGCGCAAGAAGCTCACAAAAAAACCGGCAATGCCGGTTTTTTTTGTGACTGCCCAATAGAGGGGCAGCGATTACTTGTTGCGGAAGCTGTCGTGGCAGCTCTTGCAGCTGTTCGCTGCAGGGCCAAAGGCGGTCTTGAGGTTATCCAGATTGCCCGTCTTGGCTGCGGCGTTGAGCTTGACGACTTCTGCCTCCATCTTGCCGCTCAGGTCATGGAACTTGGCCTGCTCCTTCCACACTTCAGGCTTGGCCTTGCCGCCTTCGGTACCCGCGCCAAAGCCAGCCCATGGCAGCTTGGACATAAAAGCGACGACTTCCGCGCTTTCCTGAGCGCTCTTGGCATCAAAAGGAATCTTGCCATTGGCCATCGCACCCAGGCGGCTGAAATGCGTACCCAGCACGCTCAATGCGCTCTGCCGGTACTTGATGGCATCTTCGGATTTGGCAAATTGCGCCGAAGCAGGCAAGGCCGCGGTGGCAACCACAGCGGCCAGAGCCAGGGAGGAGAAAGCTTTCATCGGGTTATCCTTTCTTGGTTCAACAACATGCCGCAAGCGGCTGCCCGAGCAGTATGGCAGAGGCCGATGAAAGCGCGCACTGCGCCTCAGACGGGGTTTCCCACCCATCAGGGCACAATGCTTGTGCCTATCAGCACTGAATAAAACATGACACAGCCCACCACACCTGCCTCTGCCCTACCCCATAAAGTACGCATCTGGGATCTGCCAACCCGCCTGTTTCACTGGCTACTGGCTGCATGCATCGTGGCCCTGGTGGTCACCGCCAAGATGGGCGGCAATGCCATGAACTGGCATTTGATATTGGGTCAGGTCGTTCTGGCTTTGCTGGTCTTTCGCATTCTCTGGGGCGTGGTGGGCGGGTACTGGTCGCGCTTTGGCAGCTTTATTCCGTCGCCTGAGGCACTTGGGCGCTATGTGCGCGGCGTATCGACAACGCAAGACCGTGCTGGCCACAACCCACTGGGTGCACTTTCAGTCATCGCAATGCTAATTATTTTGATAGCACAGATCGCAAGTGGGCTCTTGAGTGATGACGAAATTGCCTTCAGCGGGCCGCTGACGCGCTTTGTCTCTGGCGATCTTATTTCTCAGGCCACCAACTACCACGCTCACTGGGGGCAGTATCTGATTTATGCTCTGGTCGCTCTGCACCTGCTGGCCGTCATTGGCTACAGCCTCAAGGGCGACAAACTTGTGCCCGCCATGGTGACGGGAGACAAGCTGCTGGACGGACCCGTGCCTTCTGCCCACGACACCATGGGTACGCGGGTGCTGGCCGCTGCGCTGGCCGTTGTGGCCAGCGGCATTTCATGGTGGGTGCATCAGCTAGGTCAAGGCGCTGCTTTCTGAGTTCTGACATCACCCATCCCGCTTTAACCATGCCGCGCGCTTGCCGCTACACTGACTCTTCTTTCATCATCGCCTAGTTGCCGTGGACAAGACTGCAGTGGACTTGCTGATCCCCACTCCGGAAGATATGCACGCCGTGCGCCAGATCTTCCAGGAATATGCGGACAGCCTGAACATCGACCTGAAATTTCAAGGATTCGAAACCGAACTCACCAACCTTCCCGGCGAGTATTCCGGACCACGAGGGCAGATTCTGCTCGCACGCGTGGATGGAAGCATTGCAGGCTGCTGCGCCCTGCGCCCTCTGGACGATTGCGACTATCCCAACGCTGCCGAAATGAAGCGCCTGTATGTGCGCCAAGCTTTTCGCGGTGTGGGTCTAGGTCGCCAGCTGGTCGAAGCCATGCTCGATACAGCCCGCCAAGCGGGTTACGACCATGTGCTGCTGGACACCCTCGACGACATGGAGGCTGCCCGCAAGCTCTATGAAGAGCTAGGCTTTGAGTCCATCGAGCCCTACTATCACAACCCCTTGCAAGGGGCGCACTATCTCAAGGCCGCTTTGCTTTAAGCCTCTGCGCAAGGGCTCTTGAAACAGAAAAGGCATCCGAATTTGCATTCGGACGCCTTGCATTAACTCAGCGCTTGCCAAGGCCTGTGCTTACGCGGCAGGTCCAATCTCATTAGGCTGCAGATACTGCGAGCCCTGCAATTCCATCCTCGCCCCAGCTGTGCCATTGACGGCATAAGACAGTACATGGTTCAGCCTGTCTGCAAAGTTGCCTTTGTAAAGCTTGGAGCCCTGGTGCAAGAGGTTTGAGTTGGCGTCAACATAGATGTGTTCGCCCATGCCACTCCAGAGACGGCAAAAACCGTAGTCCTCAGAAAGATAGCGACGCGTTACAGGGTCCACCATTGCATCAAAGAAGCGGTAGTCATCGTGACTGGGAGTCATCACGGTGGGATGTATGCCCTTGAGGGCAGAGATATCCAATAGAGGCGGTTATCAGGCCTTGACTTGAGCCAGCATCGTGTCAGCGTCGCTGACTTCGAACTTGCCGGGACCTTCCACATTCAGCGCAGCCACCTTGCCATCTTTTACCAGCATGGAGAAACGGTTTGCACGCAGACCCAGGCCCTTGCCGTTGAGGTCCAGAGTCAGGCCTGTCGCCTTGGCAAAGGCTGCATCGCCGTCAGCAATCATGCGCACCTTGCCACCGGCCTTCTGATCGCGGCCCCAAGCACCCATCACGAACGCGTCGTTCACGGACAGGCACCAGATTTCATCAACACCTGCCGCCTTGAACTCTTCCGCCTTGGCGATATAGCCAGGCAGATGCTTCTCTGAGCACGTGGGCGTAAAAGCGCCGGGCACAGCAAACAGAGCAATAGTCTTGCCAGACAGTGCTTCAGGCAGCTTTACGGGGTTGGGGCCAAGGCTGCAGCCATTTCCTTCCACTTCCACGTATTCCATCAAGGTAACCGCGGGCAGGGCATCACCAACTTTAATCATGACTATCTCCTTAGTTGCAAAGCATGGGCCACTCATTGCGGCGGCCCAAATAAAAAAACGACCCACAACATTGTGGGTCGTTTTTAAGGGCTTTGCAGCCGGGAAAGCCAGTTAGGCTTACACCAGAGCAGCCTTTTGCACCAAGCGGGTAGCAACCCAGTTCTTGGTCTTGGAGAGAGGACGGCTCTCGGTGATTTCAACCACGTCACCCAGCTTGTACTCACCTTGCTCGTCATGAGCGTGGTACTTGCTCGACTTGATCATGATCTTGTCGTACAGGGGGTGCTTAACGCGGCGTTCAACCAGAACGGTCACAGTCTTAGTGCGCTTGTCGCTAACGACCTTGCCAATCAAGGTGCGCTTGAGGGATGTTTTAGCTTCCGTCATGTCGGCTCCTTACTTGGCGGCTTGCTTTTCAGCAAGAATGGTCTTGGCACGAGCGATATCGCGGCGAGTAGCCTTGATAGTCGCTGTATTGCCCAGTTGTTGCGTGGCTTTTTGCATGCGCAGACCGAAATGAGCCTTTTGCAAGGACTTCACTTCAGCTTCCAGACCGGCCACGTCTTTTTGGCGGAGTTCAGCAGATTTAGTCATGTTGATCTCCTTAAGCACCAATGTGACGAGACACGAAGGTCGTGCGCAGAGGCAGCTTTGCAGCAGCCAAGCGGAACGCTTCACGGGCCAGCTCTTCAGGTACGCCTACGATTTCGTAGATCACCTTACCAGGCTGGATTTCAGCCACGTAGTACTCGGGGTTGCCCTTACCGTTACCCATACGCACTTCGGCGGGCTTGGTAGAGATTGGCTTGTCCGGGAACACGCGGATCCAGATACGACCACCACGCTTCACGTGACGGGAAATCGCACGACGTGCGGCTTCGATCTGGCGGGCCGTCAAACGGCCACGGTCAGTAGACTTCAGGCCGAAGTCACCGAAAGCAACGGAGTTACCACGCGTTGCAATACCGGTGTTGCGACCCTTTTGCTCCTTGCGATATTTGCGGCGAGCAGGTTGCAGCATCTTTATTCTCCTTTACCGTCCGCTGCAGCTGCAGCGGGCGCGTCAGTCTTGCGAACGCGCTTAACGGAATCAGCACCAGCGCCTGCAGGCTTGTCGCTACCGTCAGCGGGAGCGGCATTGGTGCCAGCGGGGCGGCGGCCACCACGGCCTGCGCCATCACGGCTATCACGACGACCATCGCGGCGAGGGCCACGTGGACGACGCTCGTCGTCAGGACGAGGAGTCTCAACGGCGGGCAGATCGTTACGGCCCAAGGTATCACCCTTGTAGACCCAGACCTTCACACCGATGATGCCGTATGTCGTCTTGGCTTCGGAGAAGCCATAGTCGATGTCGGCGCGCAGTGTGTGCAGAGGCACGCGGCCTTCACGGTACCACTCGGTACGAGCAATTTCGATACCGTTCAGACGACCGGAAGACATGATCTTGATGCCTTGAGCACCCAGACGCATGGCGTTCTGCATAGCACGCTTCATGGCGCGGCGGAACATGATGCGCTTTTCCAGCTGCTGGCAGATGGAATCAGCGATCAACTTGGCATCGATTTCAGGCTTGCGCACTTCTTCGATGTTCACAGCGACTGGCACGCCCAGACGAGCAGTGAGTTCCTTCTTCAAGGCCTCAATGTCTTCGCCCTTCTTACCGATCACAACACCAGGACGAGCCGAGAAGATCGTGATGCGGGCGCTCTTTGCAGGACGCTCAATCACAACGCGTGCAACAGCAGCGTTCTTCAGCTTGGCCTTCAGGTACTCACGCACCTTGATGTCTTCAGCCAGCATGCCGGCGAAGTCACGGTTGCTAGCGTACCAACGGCTAGCCCAGTTACGGCTTACAGCAAGGCGGAAGCCGGTAGGATGGATTTTCTGTCCCATATTCTTCCTTAAGGCCTCAGTTACCAACTGTCACATAAATGTGACATGTAGGCTTGCTGATGCGATTGCCACGGCCCTTGGCGCGAGCAGTGAAACGCTTGAGCGTGGTGCCTTGTTCGACGTAGATGGTCGTAACCTTCAGATCGTCGATATCAGCGCCGTCATTGTGCTCAGCATTGGCGATAGCGGATTCCAGAACCTTCTTCAGGATCACAGCAGCTTTTTTCTGCGTGAACTGGAGAATGTTCAAGGCTTGATCCACCTTCTTGCCACGGATCAGATCCGCGACCAAGCGACCCTTGTCAACAGACAGGCGGACGCCACGGAGAACAGCACGTGTTTCAGACATGTTCTATTCCTTACTTCTTGGCTTTCTTGTCCGCTGGGTGTCCCTTGAAGGTACGAGTCAGCGCGAATTCACCGAGCTTGTGACCGACCATCTGGTCTGTCACATAGACTGGCACGTGTTGCTTGCCGTTGTGCACAGCAATGGTCAGACCGATGAAATCGGGCAGAACCATCGAACGGCGCGACCAAGTCTTCACTGGCTTCTTATCCTTGGTGGCAACGGCTTTTTCAACCTTAGCCAGCAAGTGATGGTCAACAAATGGGCCCTTTTTGAGAGAACGTGTCATTTGCTACCCCTTACTTTTTACGACGCGACACAATCATTGTCTGTGTGCGCTTGTTGTTACGGGTACGGTAGCCCTTCGTCAAGTTGCCCCATGGGTCAACTGCATGACGACCTTCACCGGTCTTGCCTTCACCGCCACCGTGTGGGTGATCCACAGGGTTCATCACCACACCGCGAACGGTAGGACGAATACCCATCCAGCGCTTCACACCGGCCTTGCCCAGACGGCGCAGGCTGTGTTCTTCGTTGGCGACTTCACCGATAGTGGCGCGGCACTCAATGTGCACCTTACGGACTTCACCCGAACGCATACGCACTTGAGCGTAGATGCCTTCGCGAGCCAGCAGAGTGGCAGAGGTACCAGCCGAGCGAGCGATCTGAGCACCGGCACCGATTTTCAGTTCGATGCAGTGGATAGTCGAGCCCACGGGGATGTTACGGATTGGCAGTGTGTTACCAACGCGGATAGGCGCGTCGGAACCACTGACAATCGTAGCGCCCACTTCCAGGTTGCGAGGAGCAATGATGTAGCGACGCTCGCCGTCGGCATAGCACACCAGAGCGATGTGAGCCGTACGGTTTGGATCGTATTCAATGCGCTCGACCTTGGCGGGGATACCGTCCTTGGTACGCGTAAAGTCAACCACGCGGTAGTGGTGCTTGTGACCACCGCCCTTGTGGCGAACAGTAATGTGACCGTTGTTGTTACGACCGGCTTTCTGGAACTGAGGTTCCAGCAGGGGGGCAAAGCCCTCACCCTTGTGCAGGTGGTCGCGAGAAATCTTGACCGCGCCACGTTGGCCGGGAGTCGTAGGTTTGAGCTTAATAACAGCCATGATTACGCAGCCTCCCCAGACAGGTTCAGCTCTTGACCGGGCTTGAGCATCACGTAAGCCTTGCGAACATTGTCGCGACGGCCAACGGTCTTGCCAAAGCGCTTGGTCTTGCCCTTGGTATTCACCACGGAAACGCCAGCCACTTCAACCTTGAACATCAATTCCACAGCGGCCTTGATTTCGTGCTTGGTAGCGCTCTGCAGCACCTTGAACGTCACAGCATTGGACTTTTCAGCAACCATGGTGGCCTTTTCGGACACGATGGGAGCGACCAGCACTTGCATCAGACGACCTTCGTCAAACTTGGTAGTGCTCATGCGAACATCTCCTTGAGTTTGTCGATCGCACCCTTGGTGATGAGCACTTTCTTGTAGTGCACCAGTGACACGGGGTCAGCATAGCGCGGCTCAACCACGAACACGTTCTTCAGATTGCGGGATGCCAGGTACAGGTTTTCGTCGATTTCTTCGGCGATCACCATTACCGACGTAGACAGGTTCATAGCCTTGAACTTGTCAGCCAGCACCTTGGTCTTGGGGGTATCCAGAGTCAGGGAATCCACAACTGCCAGACGACCTTCGCGGGCCAGCTGAGACAGGATGGAAGCCATACCAGCGCGGTACATCTTCTTGTTGATCTTCTGCGCGAAGTTTTCTTCAGGCAGATTTGGGAAGATGCGGCCGCCGCCACGCCACAGAGGCGAAGAGGACATACCAGCACGTGCACGACCAGTACCCTTTTGCTTGAAAGGCTTGGCAGTGGTGTGACGCACTTGCTCACGGTCCTTCTGAGCGCGAGTACCTTGACGTGCGTTAGCACGGTAGGCAGTCACCAGCTGGTGGACCAGATCTTCGTTGAATTCACGACCGAACACAGTCTCGGGAGCATCGAACTTCGATGCAGCCTGGCCTTGTTCATTCAGGAGTTCGAGCTGCATTAGTTCGCTCCTTTGGAAGCTTTAGCCTTGATCGCTGGACGCACGGAGACAAAGCCACCCTTAGCGCCGGGAATTGCACCCTTGATCAACAGCAGTTGGCGTGCTTCGTCAATACGAACCACGTCGAGATTTTGAGTAGTGATGGTTTCGTCACCCATGTGACCGGTCATCTTCTTGCCGGGGAACACGCGACCTGGGTCTTGTGCCATACCGATAGAACCGGGAACATTGTGCGAACGGCTGTTACCGTGCGATGCGCGCTGCGACGAGAAGTTGTGGCGCTTGATCGTACCGGCGAAACCCTTACCGATGGATGTGCCTTGCACGTCCACCTTCTGGCCAACGCTGAACAGTTCGGCCACAGGCAGAACAGCACCAGCGGCGTACTTGCCAGCGGTTTCATCAGTTACACGAAATTCGCGGGTCACTTCACCGGCTTCGACGCCCGCCTTAGCGAGGTGGCCAGCAGCTGGCTTGGTCACGCGAGAGGCCTTGCGTGCACCGAACGTGACCTGCAGGGCCACGTAGCCATCGTTCTCTTGGGTTTTGACCTGGGTAACGCGGTTGTTAGACACATCCACCACTGTGACAGGCACGGAGTCCCCATCATCAGTAAACAGACGCATCATGCCCACCTTGCGACCCAGCAACCCCAGGGAGTTGCTCAGACTCATTTGTTTGCTCCAAAACTTTTGCCGCTGAAACTGCAATTGGCTCAGCGTTGCACCTTTGCCCATAAGGCTTAGCACACAAAAGAAGGTTAATAAAACTTCGCATCAAAGGCGAAGCTCCAAATTTTAACGCGAACTGCTTTTTCAAGCAAGTTCGCGTTAAACAAAGACCTTAAAAGCCTCTTTCGAGACTTTCAAAACTCTTATTGCAGCTTGATTTCGACATCCACACCTGCGGGCAGGTCCAGCTTCATCAAAGCGTCAACAGTCTTGTCAGTTGGATCAACGATATCCATCAGACGCTGGTGCGTGCGGATTTCGAACTGATCGCGGCTGGTCTTGTTGACGTGAGGCGAACGCAGAATGTCGAAACGCTTCATGCGTGTTGGCAGGGGCACGGGACCCTTGACAATCGCGCCGGTGCGCTTGGCAGTGTCAACGATTTCGGCTGCGGACTGGTCGATCAACTTGTAATCGAAAGCCTTCAGGCGGATGCGGATTTTTTGCTTGGACATTGATAATTCCTAGTTTGCTAAGAATTAAGCAATGATCTTGGCAACCACACCGGCACCAACAGTACGACCACCTTCGCGGATAGCGAAGCGCAGACCTTCTTCCATGGCGATAGGAGCGATCAGCTTGACAGTGATCGACACGTTATCACCAGGCATCACCATTTCTTTGCCTTCTGGCAGTTCGATGGAGCCGGTCACGTCAGTTGTACGGAAGTAGAACTGAGGGCGGTAGTTGTTGAAGAAAGGAGTGTGGCGACCGCCTTCGTCCTTGGACAGCACATACACTTCGGAAGTGAACTGTGTGTGGGGCTTGATGGAGCCGGGCTTGGCCAGAACTTGGCCGCGCTGAACGTCTTCACGCTTGGTGCCGCGCAGCAGCAGGCCAACGTTATCGCCAGCTTGACCTTGGTCCAGCAGCTTGCGGAACATTTCCACGCCAGTGCAGATGGTCTTCTGTGTATCTGTGATACCGACGATTTCGATTTCTTCGCCGACCTTGATGATGCCGCGTTCGATACGGCCAGTCACCACAGTGCCGCGACCGGAGATCGAGAACACGTCTTCCACAGGCATCACGAAGGCGCCGTCGACAGCACGCTCGGGAGTGGGGATGTATGTGTCCAGAGCTTCAGCCAGACGCAGGATAGCGGGTTCACCCTTTTCGGATTGGTCGCCTTCCAGAGCCAGCTTGGCGGAGCCACGGATGATAGGAGTGTCATCACCGGGGAAGTCGTACTTGGACAGCAGCTCGCGCACTTCCATTTCGACCAGCTCCAGCAGTTCTTCGTCGTCCACCATGTCGGCCTTGTTCAGGAACACGATGATGTAAGGAACGCCAACTTGACGCGACAGCAGGATGTGCTCGCGAGTCTGGGGCATGGGGCCGTCAGCAGCGGAGCAAACCAGGATAGCGCCGTCCATCTGAGCCGCACCAGTGATCATGTTCTTCACATAGTCAGCGTGACCGGGGCAGTCAACGTGAGCGTAGTGACGAGCAGCAGTTTCGTACTCAACGTGCGAAGTGTTGATCGTGATACCACGAGCCTTTTCTTCGGGAGCGTTGTCGATCTGCGAGTAATCCTTAGCTTCGCCGCCGAAGTGCTTGGACAGCACGGTAGCGATAGCAGCAGTCAGAGTGGTCTTGCCGTGGTCAACGTGACCGATGGTGCCCACGTTAACGTGGGGCTTTGTGCGCTGGAATTTTTCTTTTGCCATGATTTCTCCAAAGAGCAAAAACCTGTGTGATGTTTAAGGTCTGCACCCCATTGCTGATTCGCTCTGCACAGGAAACAGAACGGCATGAGATCGCAGACCGGCAAAATCGCGACAACCCACAAAGAGTTGTCGCGATCAGAACCCGAGATTATGACGGATTCGTCAAACCTGCGTCAATTACTTGGCGCGGGCTGCAACGATGGCTTCAGCCACGTTGCGAGGAGCTTCAGCGTAGTGCTTGAATTCCATGGTGTAGCTGGCACGACCTTGAGTCATGGAACGCAGCGACGTGGCGTAGCCGAACATTTCCGACAAAGGCACTTCGGCCTTGATGGCCTTGCCGCCACCAACCATGTCGTCCATGCCCTGCACCATACCGCGACGGGAAGACAAGTCACCCATCACAGTACCGGCGTAGTCTTCAGGCGTTTCCACTTCCACAGCCATCATTGGCTCGAGGATGACGGGGCTGGCCTTGCGAGCAGCTTCCTTGAAACCGAAGATAGCGGCCATCTTGAACGCCATTTCGTTCGAGTCCACATCGTGGTACGAACCGAAAGTCAGAGTGACCTTCACGTCCACAACGGGATAACCCGCCAGCACGCCGGAAGTCAGGGCTTCGATCACGCCCTTTTCCACCGCAGGGATGTATTCGCGAGGAACCACACCGCCCTTGATGGCGTCCACGAACTCAAAGCCCTTACCGGCTTCTTGAGGTTCGACAGTGAACACCACGTGACCGTACTGACCCTTACCGCCGGACTGACGAACGAACTTGCCGTCCACGTCCACAACCTTTTGGCGAATCGTTTCGCGGTAGGCAACCTGGGGCTTGCCCACGTTGGCTTCCACGTTGAATTCGCGCTTCATGCGGTCAACGATAATTTCCAGGTGCAGCTCGCCCATACCGGCGATGATGGTCTGACCGGATTCTTCGTCAGTACGCACGCGGAAGGAAGGATCTTCAGCAGCCAGGCGCGACAGGGCGATCCCCATCTTTTCCTGGTCAGTCTTGGTCTTGGGTTCCACGGCCTGTGCAATCACGGGCTCAGGAAAGACCATGCGTTCCAGCACGATAGGAGCGTCCAGAGCACACAGCGTTTCGCCGGTGGTCACGTCCTTCAAGCCCACGCAAGCAGCGATGTCGCCTGCGCGAATTTCTTCGACTTCAACGCGGTCGTTGGCCATCATTTGCACGATACGGCCGATACGCTCTTTCTTACCCTTGACCGAGTTCAGGACGGTTTCGCCCTTGCTCAGCACGCCGGAGTAAACGCGCACGAAAGTCAGTTGGCCCACAAACGGGTCAGTCATCAGCTTGAATGCCAGAGCCGAGAACTTCTCAGCATCGTCAGCCTTGCGCGACAGCTTCTTCTCTTCGTCGTCCGGATCAGTACCGGTCACGTCGTCGATGTCCACTGGAGCAGGCAGATAGTCGATCACGGCGTCCAGCATGCGCTGAACACCCTTGTTCTTGAACGCTGTACCGCACAGCATGGGCTGAATTTCTACAGCCAATGTACGAGCACGGATACCCGCCTTGATTTCTTCTTCAGACAAAGAACCTTCTTCAAGGTACTTGTTCATCAGTTCTTCGTTGGCTTCAGCAGCAGCCTCGACCAGGTTTTCACGCCACTTGTTGGCGGACTCCACCAGCTCAGCAGGAATCTCTTGGTATTCGAACTTCATGCCCTGAGATGCTTCATCCCAGATGATGGCCTTCATCTTGACCAAGTCCACAACGCCTTCGAACTTGTCTTCAGCGCCGATTGGGATCACCACAGGCACGGGGTTCGCATTCAGGCGAGCCTTCATGCCGTCATAGACCTTGAAGAAGTTGGCGCCGGTACGGTCCATCTTGTTCACGAAGGCCAGACGAGGCACTTTGTACTTGTTAGCCTGACGCCACACAGTTTCCGACTGGGGCTGCACGCCACCCACAGCGCAATACACCATGCAAGCACCGTCGAGCACGCGCATGGAACGCTCCACTTCAATGGTGAAGTCCACGTGGCCGGGGGTGTCGATGATGTTGAAGCGGTGCTCGGGATAGGACAGGTCCATGCCCTTCCAGAAGCAGGTCACTGCAGCGGAAGTGATGGTGATACCACGCTCTTGCTCTTGCTCCATCCAGTCGGTGGTAGCAGCGCCGTCGTGCACTTCACCCAGTTTGTGGGTCACGCCGGTATAAAACAGGATACGTTCGGTGGTAGTTGTCTTACCTGCGTCGATGTGAGCCGAGATACCGATATTGCGGTAGCGCTCGATGGGAGTCTTGCGAGCCATGATGGATCCTTGCTTGATCGTATGGGAGTACTGCCTTGCCCCGCCTTGTGCGCTGGGAGCAGCAGTTCTATATGGGGGCGCTCAGAATCGACACAAGGCCGCAGCAAGTTTTTTGCATGCGGCCCTGTATCTCGAGCGAGATTCCGATTAGAAGCGGAAGTGGCTGAATGCCTTGTTGGCTTCGGCCATGCGGTGAACTTCGTCACGCTTCTTCATGGCGCCGCCACGGCCTTCGGTTGCTTCCAGCAACTCGTTAGCCAGACGTTGAGCCATGGACTTCTCGCCACGCTTGCGGGAAGCTTCCTTGATCCAGCGCATGGCCAGAGCCAGACGACGGACGGGACGCACTTCAACGGGCACTTGGTAGTTAGCACCACCAACGCGGCGGGACTTCACTTCGACCATGGGCTTGACGTTGTTGATAGCAACCACGAAGGCTTCCAGAGGATCCTTACCGGGGTGCTTCTTCTCGATCAGGTCCAGAGCACCATAAATAATGCGCTCAGCAACCGCCTTCTTGCCGCCTTCCATGATCACGTTCATGAATTTGGACAGCTCTACATTGCCGAACTTTGGATCCGGCAGAATTTCACGTTTGGGGACTTCGCGACGACGTGGCATTTTTTACCTCTATCTTTGCTTCAGTTGGCATCTTTTCAGATACCGCGAGAGCTATTCAAAACTCTCACTTACTCGACCCACACAAAAATTTGTGCTTCGGGTCACTACGTTCGATCGCGCCAGTCAGGCGAATCAAACACCGTTTGTTTTCAAAAAACCAGGGCTGATTACTTAGCCTTAGGCTTCTTGGCACCGTACTTGGAGCGGGACTGCTTACGGTCCTTGACGCCTTGCAGGTCAAGAGAACCGCGCACGATGTGGTAACGCACACCGGGCAAGTCCTTCACACGGCCGCCACGCACTAGCACAACGCTGTGCTCTTGCAGGTTGTGGCCTTCACCGCCGATGTACGAAATAACTTCGAAACCGTTGGTCAGACGAACCTTAGCCACCTTACGCAGAGCCGAGTTAGGCTTCTTAGGTGTGGTGGTGTACACGCGAGTGCACACGCCACGGCGTTGGGGGCAGTTTTCCATAGCAGGGCTCTTGGATTTAACAACTTCTACCGTGCGGCCCTGACGCACGAGTTGGTTAATGGTTGGCATTAATAACGTCCCTAAACGTGAATTTGCTTCGTGAAAAGCGAAAACGTGAATCCCTTCGGAAATTCCGAAAAGCCCTCGAATGTACCAGCTTGAGAAAAATCGCACAACTGCTGCGGCGCAATAGCCCCGCAACTTGCCAATTTTCTCAAGCGCATACGTCAGGCTCCCGCAGCTGGCAAAGGATTGCCCCCGTGCCAGCGAGGAGTCTTACTTGATCCAGAGGCGAATGGTGTCCCACAGACGGCCAAAGAAGCCTGCCTGCTCAACCGCCTCAAGAGCGACCAGTGGCACTTCAGCAACGACATCAGCGCCCGACTTGACCTTAAGCACGCCCATGACCTGGCCCTTGGCGATTGGAGCAATCAGCGGGTCCTGGCGAACGACTTCGGTGGTCAGCTTGCCGCCAGTGCCCGAGGGCACGGTCACCACCACAGCGCCATCGGCCTTGCCGATCTTGACCGCATTGGCCGCCCCCTTCCAGACGGCGGGCGTGGCCACAGGCTGGTCCGCATCAAACAGCTTGACTGCGTCATAGGCGGTATAGCCCCAGTTCAGCAGCTTCTGGCTTTCGTTGGCACGAGCCTTCTCGCTGGCAGTGCCCAGCACGATAGACAGCAGGCGGCGCTGACCCACATTGGGCAGGTCGCGCTTGGCCGTGGCCACCAGGCAGTAGCCTGCGGCGTTGGTGTGGCCGGTTTTCAGACCGTCCACGGTCGGATCGCGGAACAGCAGCGAGTTGCGGTTGTTGCCATTCGAGGCAGGCGTGCCCGGGTAGGCATAGTGCTTGGTAGCGTAGTAATGCATGTACTCGGGGAAGTCATGCATCAGGCGCTGCGCCAGGATGGACAGGTCGCGTGCCGTGGTCAGATGGCCGGGCTCGGTCAGACCTTCGGGGTTCTTGTAGCTGGTGTTTTTCATGCCCAGGGCCTTGGCCTGGTCATTCATCATCTTGACGAAGTTTTCCGCCGTGCCGCCCACGGCTTCTGCCAAGGCCATAGTCGCATCATTGCCCGACTGGATGATCATGCCGCTAACCAAGTCGTTGACCGGCACCTGCATTTTTGGGTCGATGAACATGCGCGAGCCAGGCATCTTCCAGGCGCGCTCGCTCACGGGCATGGTCTGCTCCAGCGTGATCTTCTTGGCACGCAGGGCGTCAAACACCACATAGGCGCTCATCAGCTTGGTCAGCGAGGCTTGCTCGACGGGGGCATCGACATCCTTGGCACCCAGCACCTGACCGGCGGTGACATCCACCAGCAGGTAATTGCGGGCAGCAATCTCGGGAGGAACGGGGGCCGCCACCTGAGCCATGGCAAAAACAGGTGCGACTGCGGCAGCAACAGCCAGAACGCGCAGCGTGGAATAAATGGGCTTCATGAAGAAAACTCTCGCTAAAGCAAAGGTAGGCGACGGTGATTCACCATCAAAAACAGCCAAAGCCAAGGATATACCTTGGCTTGGTGCTATGAAAAGGGGATTGACCAAGACCAGTGCGTCAGGGTTCAAAAAGGAAGTGCTTACTGCGACTTCAGATGGCGCACGACCAAGCTCTTGAGCAGAGGCAATTGTCCGTGAAAGAAATGCCCCACCTGCGGAATCACGGTAACAGGCAGTATCTGCGGGCGGGCCCAGTCCATGACGGAAGACAGCTCGACAGTGTCATCGGCCTCGCCGTGAATGACCAGCGTGCTGTCATGGGCTGCAGCGGGCACGGGCGCGACCTCAAAACGGCTGGCAGCGGTGCCGACGAGCACGGCCTTGGCCACTCGGCCTTCATCCCACAACGCAGCCAGCGCATGGCTGGTGACAAAAGCGCCGAAGGAGAAGCCTGCCAATGCAATCGGCCCCTCAGGCGCGACCTGACGTATCACCGCCAGCAAATCCTGCAGCTCACCCTTGCCCGCGTCATATTCGCCCGCACTGGCACCCACGCCGCGAAAATTGAAACGCACCGCCGTATAGCCACACTGCACAAAGGCACGTGCCAGCGTCTGCACCACCTTGTTATCCATGGTGCCAGCGAACAGCGGGTGCGGATGGGCAATGATGGCCACGCCCTTGGGGCTTTGCCCGTCGGCCAGTTGGGCCGGGTCACGCAGGGCTTCAATCACGCCGGCACCGCCGGTCAGCGTCAGTCGTTCAGTCTGGGAGTTCACGGTTGCTATCCTAATTTTTTCCCGGAGCGGCTTTGCCACTCCACCACGGGGACGGCACCCTCGCTGCGGGGCGGCCTTGCTTGGCGCCTCCTTTAGAGACGCGCCAGTTTTAACCGGCACCACCCAAAGGAAGTGCCCTGCATTTTTGAGAGTCGCTGGAGTTCAGCGACCTACGTTCTCAGGCAGCACCAGACGCTCAACCACCTTGCCATTCTTGAGGTGGGATTCAACGATCTCGTCGATATCGCTGTCGTCAATAAAGGTGTACCAGACCCCTTCCGGGTAGACCACGGCCACAGGGCCACCAGCGCAGCGGTCAAGGCAGCCCGCCTTGTTCACGCGCACCTGACCCTTGCCAGCCAGGCCCTCTTCCTTCACACGGCGCTTGCAATGGTCAAAGCCTGCTTTGGCACCATGCAGGGCACAGCAGTCCTCACCATTGGGGCGCTCATTCAAGCAAAAGAAAATATGGCGCTGGTAGTAGCCATCGGCATTGGCTTGGTTCTGGGTGTCACTCATAGTGCGGTCATTCTAGGCAGGCTATTGCCGCCTGGAAACGCGAACCACTACATACGCCAGCGTCACGTAAGGCCAGAGCCAGCCTAGCCACTGGCCCAGTCCGTAAAAGCGGATGAAACGCCCCTGCTCCCAGGCCTGCAGCGTCTGGGCAAAGTACACATTAGTGGGCGCCTGATTGAGGATACTCAGGTGCAGCACCAGCACTAGCAGCAAAAGCACGGCGCAGATGCGGCGCGAGGCAGGCAGCGCAATCACAGCAAGGCCCAGGCCACCCCAGATACCAAGGCGCACGGGCAAATCCACCCACTCCCATGCGTGAGCAGGCCCCCAGCTGAGCGCTGCTGACAGCGCGGTGACGCTGACTCCCGCCCCCAGCAGCAGCAAAGCCGCCAAGACTCGGCGCCCCATGTGGCGCACGGCGCAATAGGCCAGCAGGCAAGGCACCCACAGCCCCAGCGTGACGCAGAACATCTCCGTCACCATGGAAAGCGGCGTCATCGCAAAGTCGCCCAGCGGCAGCCAGTCTTCAAACGGGGTGTTCAGCAGCCAGTCTTGCAAGGTTTCATCCAGCCGCTCCAGCACCTGCCCCAGCCCGAACGGCACAGCCGCCGGGAACAGCAGCGCAAACGGCCACAGTGCCAGCAGCACCAGCACGCCTGCCCCGCCTTCGCCCAGCCACTGGCTGCGAAAAGCACTCCAGCGCGAGAGTGCACCCAGCTTTTCCAGCAAAGCGGCCAGCAGCGCACCAATCAACGTGCCGCCGGAGTTGAGCACCCAATCAAGGTTAGACGGTACGCGGCGCGGCAGGTAGATCTGCAAAAACTCCATGCACAGCGACAGCAAAGTGCCCGCCAGAAAAGCCAGCGGCACGGCCAGCCGTGGCTTGCCCGAGCGCATCAGCGCCAGCGCCAGAAAAAAGCCCAGCGGCGCATAGCCAACGATATTGGTGTTGACGTCGAACCAGGTCCAGTAAGGCGGCGGGATTTTGGCGAACAGAAAAACGCGGGGATCAATCCCCTGAGCGCGCCAGCCATCAAACGGAAACAGGCTGGCAAACACAATGAGCATGGAATACACCAGCGCCAGCGGCCAGGCCGAGGTGTGGCGCATGGAGATCACCGGCAGCCCGGCAGCCTGAGTCACCGCAGGTTCAGACACAACAGTCCCTTGTTCCGGTCACGACTAGAAGGGCTTGACCACCACCAGAATTACGGCGGCGATCAAGAGCAGTACAGGCACTTCGTTGTAATAGCGAAACCAGCGGTGGCTTTTATGACAGGTGTTGTCCCCCAACTTGCGCAGCAGCACGGCGCAGCTGTGGTGGTAGCCGATGACCAGCAGCACCACGGCCAGCTTGGCATGCAGCCAGCCACCCTTGAAGCCCCAGCCCAGCCACAGCCACAGACCCAGTCCCAGCGCGGGCACGGCCAGCAGAGTGGTAAAGCGCAGCAGCTTGCGCGCCATCAGCAGCAGACGCTCGCGCTCAGCCACCGAGCCGGGCGTGACCATGGCCAGATTGACGAAGATACGCGGCAAATAGAACAAACCAGCAAACCAGCTGGCCACGAAAACAATATGAAAAGCTTTGACCCATAGCATGGAGCCAGTGTAAGGGCCGCTGCCACGCATCGCCCGCCGCAAGCGCTGTCTTTACCTGCAATGCGACTGCCGTCATGGAATAGTCATGCAGCGACCCACCAAGCCATGGCGAATGGGGCACAATTTTCCCCATGCATTTGTCCAGCCCCACTCCTTTTCCCCAGAATCGTCCGCGCCGCCTGCGCCGCGATGCTTTCACCCGCAATCTGGTTCGTGAGAACGTGCTGACGTCCCACGACTTCATCTACCCCGTGTTTGTGCACGAAGGCAGCAACAAGCGCGAGGCCGTGCCCTCCATGCCCGGCGTTGACCGCCTGAGCCTGGACCTGCTGCTGCCCGTGGCCGAAGAGTGCGTGAAGCTGGAAATTCCTTATCTGGCCCTGTTCCCCGCCATTGACGCCAGCCTGAAGACACCCGACGGCAAGGAAGCGCTGAACCCCGACGGCCTGATTCCCCGCGTCATCCGCGCGCTGAAACAAGAATTTCCCCAGCTGGGCGTGATGACCGACGTGGCGCTGGACCCCTACACCAGCCACGGCCAGGACGGCATCCTGGACGAAAGCGGCTACATCATCAACGACGACACCGTCGAAATGCTGGTCGGCCAGGCTCTGGCCCATGCAGAAGCCGGTGTGGACATGGTCGCCCCCAGCGACATGATGGACGGCCGCATTGGCGCTATCCGTGAAGCGCTGGAGCTGCAAGGCCACATTCACACCCGCATCATGGCTTACAGCGCAAAGTACGCCAGCGCCTTCTACGGCCCCTTCCGCGATGCCGTGGGCACCCGTGGTGCTTTGGGCAAGGCCGACAAAAACGTCTACCAGATGGACCCCGCCAACACCGACGAAGCCCTGCGCGAAGTGGCGCTGGACATCGCCGAAGGCGCAGACATGGTCATGGTTAAACCCGGCATGCCGTATCTGGACGTGGTGCGCCGCGTCAAGGACGAGTTCAAGGTGCCCACCTTCGCCTACCAGGTGTCTGGCGAATACGCCATGATCAAGGCCGCTGCCGCCAATGGCTGGCTGGACCATGACCAGGTGATGATGGAAGCCCTACTCGCTTTCAAGCGCGCTGGTGCCGATGGCATCCTGACCTACTTTGCCATTGACGCCGCCAAGAAGCTGCGCGGTCTATGAATTTGATAGCTGCAAGCGCTTTACTAACTTGCGCTTGAAGCCAATTAAGGCATGATCCAACGGCCCAGAAGCTGCTTCTGGGCCGTTCTTGTATCCGCTTACGTATCCCGCTACCCAAGGTGTTGTTACCCATGCGCGTGCTGCATATCTCCCCGCTTTATGCCCAGCCTGTTGAAGGCCTGCCCACGCAGCCCGCCACCACCGGGTTCTACTGGGTTTCCTGCGCGCGCTCCGAACTGGAATCGCAACTGCCCGCCATACAGGCCATGCTGACGAAGCTGGGCGGCTCACCGCTGGTCGATCTGCATGTCTCCGACCTGCTCAACCCGGCCATCCCCTCCAACTACGACTACACCTCGGTGTATGACGTGCTGGTATTTCGCCGCCTGGCCAATGCCCACCTGCCGCCGCTGAACGGCTCGCATGCCACAGCCCCCGCAGCCAGCACCGCACCGGCGCTCACCCCACCCGCCATGGCTGCAGCCCCCCATGCACCTGCGGTGAATGCGCCGCCTCCATCGCATCACTCAGCCCATGCGGCGCAAAAAGACCGCGAAGCACCGGTGCTGCAGCGCGTGGAAACCCAGCCTGTGGGCTTTGCCCTGTATGACCAGATTCTGCTGTCCGTACACCCCGACGACTGCTTTGTGCTGGAAAACTTCTGGCAGCGCCTGATGGCCGGCCCAACCAAACATGACAGCCGCCCCGTCACCGCCAAAATGCCCGTCGAGCCCGCCGATCTGATGCTGCGCATGGTCAACGGCATGGTGGACGGTTATCTGGACCTGCGCCGCACGCTGACGCGGCAGATTGATCACTGGCAGGTCGCGCTGCTCAAGCCCCATAAGCGCTTCAGCAACTGGGCCAGCGTACTGGATGTGCGCCTGGCGCTGCACCAGCTCGATGAAATCTGTGAAGACCAGCGCGCAGCCATGCAGGACTGGACAGAGGCGCTGGAAGGCTGGCCGCCCGAGCACACCCCCGCGCGCCAGCATGAGCGCGAGCTGCTGCGCGTGCGCTCACGCGACGTGCTGGAGCACATAGAGCGCGTGACCCACCATATTCACCGCATGGAGCAAAGCGCCGAAACGGCTGTGCAGATGCACTTTTCGGCGCAGAGCAACCGCGCCAACGACATCATGCGCACGCTGACCACGGTGACGGCCATCTTTCTGCCGCTGAACCTGATTGCTGGCATCTTCGGCATGAACTTCGAGTTCATCCCCTTCGTGCACAAAAAAGACGGCTTTATCTGGGCGTTGCTGGCCATGGTCGTCATCACCGTGGTGCTGGTGGCGTACTTCTGGCGCAGGCGCTATCTGGAGAGCGAAGAGAAAGAGTGACCCCTGAGCCGCTTCCGCGCCTTCCCCCATGGGGGCGACTCCTCGCTGCGCGGCGGCGCTTGCTTGATGTCTCTGCTGGGGAACGCCCAGCGGCAACGGGCTTTAGATAAAAAAGCTGCCAGCGCTTATCTATAAAGCGCTAGCAGCTATGGTTTTAGACTCGCCAAAACAAACCCTTGGTACTTCGGCGCGAAGCCTCTTCTCAACCGCAAGCCTGGATTGACTGAGCCCTGTTAGCGACTCTTCACATCAAGCCAGATGTTCGCCGAAGAAGGCCAGAGTGCGCTCCATGGCCTGCGCTGCGGCGGCTGCGCTGTAAGAGCCGCGCTGGCCGCAGTTAAAGCCGTGGTCGGCCTCGTAGACATAGACCTGCACCTTGGGCTGGGCCAGCTTGAAGGCCTCTACAGACTCCAGCGAGATGTAGTGATCTTTGCTACCAAAGTGAGCCAGCACCGGGCACAGCGCCTGACGGCTGGCTTCTTGCTCACCCGTCATGCCGCCGCCGTAGTAACAGACTGCCGCAGAAACGCTGGGTAGCGTGCAAGCTGCGCGCCAGGTCATCAAACCGCCCCAGCAAAAACCCACCACGCCGACCTTACCGCCAGGCACCAGCGTGGCCGCATGGGCAACGGCCGCTTCTACATCACGCAGCGCGCCGGGTTCTGGCAGGGCCTCCACAGCACCCTTGAGGGCGAAGCCCGTCTTCATGTCTTCTTCGGTATAGCCCAGCTCTACATTGGCTTTGACGCGCGCAAACATGGCCGGAGCCACGGCCACATAGCCCTGAGCGGCATAGCGATCGGCCACGGAGCGGATATGCGAGTTCACGCCAAAAATCTCCTGCAGCACCACAACGGCACCGCGCGGCTTGCCCTCAGGCATGGCCACATAGGCAGAAGTCTTGACACCATCTACGGCGGTCAGTTCAACAAAGCTACCCATATATGCTCCTATATTTGTTGCACTCATCGTAAGCCCGAAAAGCATCGACAACGGATTTCATTATCTTTGCCTAATGAATGCTGTAATGCCTGAGTTAACCCGCTGAACTCGCATTTTTCGCTTGCCCGGCGGTTCACCCTCCACAGACATACTGCGGTCCATTGTCCACCCGCGGATGGTTCAGAAAAATTTCTGCGCTGCGATGGACGGCTCCCTGCCCATAGCCGGGCAGCGCCTCAAGCCCTGCTTGCCTGCACTGATGCACTGACAAATCGATCAAGCCACCGGAAGCCCCTCGCCATGGACCTGAAGCCGCTCATCACACTGGTTGCCATCATCAACCCGCTGGCCATCATTCCGTTTTTCATCCACTACACGGCAGGCTTCAGCGCAGAGCAGCGCTGGCAGACCATTCGCACCGCAGCATTTGCGGCGTTCTGCGTGATTGCAGTGTGTGCCCTGCTGGGCCTGCAGATTTTGCAGTTCTTCAATATCTCGCTGCAAAGCTTTCAGGTCGGTGGCGGCCTGCTGCTACTGCTCAGCGCCATGAACATGCTGAACTCGCGGCCAGCAGAAGACCGGCCCAATAACGGCACACTGGAAGCCGGTGCGGAAAAAGCCGCCGAGGGCAACAGCATTGCTGTGGTGCCGCTGACCATTCCGCTGCTGACGGGGCCTGCAGCCATGTCCACCGTGGTGATCTATGCCGATCAGGCGCGCACCGTCTGGCAGCATGTGGCACTGGTGGGCTATGGCGTGGTGGTGGCGGCGGCCATCATGCTGTGCTTTTCGCTGGCCAACCCGATTGCCCGTGTGCTGGGAAAAACCGGCATCAATGTGATGACCCGGCTCATGGGGCTGATTCTGGCGGCGCTGGCCATTGAAGTGATGGCGGGCGGATTGGTCAAGATCTTCCCTATCCTGGCCTCCCCCGCGATTTACCCATGATAATTAATTTCATAGCTTAAAGCGCTTTACCCAAGGGCGCTTGAGCATCATTCAGGCAGTAATCTGCCCTTGCATCTTTTCGCTGCTGCCGCAAGCACCGCCGCAACCCGTAATGGGCTCCTGAGGCAAAGCCTCAGGGGTCAGCACAGCTCCCGTAATCGGATCAAAGCCTGCGCTGCGCATATGCAGGGCCAGCGCGGCATCCATGTTTTGTGCGTGGTGGCTGAACCAGGGGCCCAACTCGCCCGCCATGTGGCGAATCGAGCCCAGGTCGCCCTGCTCGCCTTTGACTGCACCTTCGCGCATCACAGCCAGCACCACCTTGTGCTGTTGGCTGTGGCAGTTGCTTGTGGCAAAGCCCGTGGCCTGCATCCAGCGGTCTTCTTGGTCGAAGTGGTGCTGGGTGTGGGCAATCAGCGCATCCCACAACGCGCACAGCTGCTCGTCACCAGCCGCTTCGACCTGCGCCAGCAGGGTGACAAACTCTTCATGCACCTCGTCCATGACGGGAAAATCGAGGATGAGAGCGGCATTCCATTCGAGGCTGGCCATGGCAGTTCCTTGTGCGTGGTGGTCGGATTTGAGGACTCTGCAGCTTAAAAAGAAGGCAGCTCCCGGCCATTGACGCACATCAGAAAAGCCTCGCCCACCTACGCCAGAAGCTTGCCCAGAATCAACAAAGCCCTGCATGGCAGGGCTTTGTGATGTGAGAGCACAGAAAACTTATCGGCCGTATTTCTGCAACCAGCTGCTGAGCTGATTGGCCAAGTTGTTGACGCTGGCAGCCATTGCCCGTGCGCCACCGGCGGCATCACCAGTCACAGCCGGGGTCTGGGCGCTGAACAATTGCTGGCCCAGCAGCACATTGCCGCCGCGACGGTCTTGGGCAATCAGACTGGCGCGGATGCGCACCACGGCCTGACTGCTCTGGGCACTGTCAAACACTTGGCTGAACTCCACCACTTCAAGGCGCAGCAGACCCAGCGGGCGCTGGTCATTGGGGTTGGCGCTGAGATTGTCTTTTTCCGTCAGCACCGGGCGCTCCAGCGCCAGGCGGGTGCGCAAACGCTGCTCCAGCATCTGCGCAGGCGGCAGGCTCCAGCGAGCACCTTGATAGGCGCGTTGCTCCTGCTGGTCTGCATAGGCCAGCCGGTAAAGCATGGCCGTGGAGTTGTCAGCACCTGCAGGCGTCTGCACTTCCGCCAGCACCAGCGGAGGTGGGGCCACGCTGGGCGCAGCGGCGTTGGCCTGCGGCACTGCAGTGTCGGTCAGCCCCAGGTCATAGCGCACAGGCTGGGTGGGTGCCGTGGGCAGCGCCGAGCAGGCAGCCAGCACCAGCGCCGCAGCAGACAGAGTGGCAGCGCGCAGCAGAGCAGACGAAAAATGGAGAGGTTTTGCCATATCGGTTCCTGTGACGGTTTCGTCAGATCAATGCGCGGCTGCCGGAGCCACAAAACCAGTCTCACCCGGGCCGGGCTGACCCACGCCAGCACCATAGATGACAGACTGCGGGTTGTCGCCGATGCGGCTGGCCATATTGCTCAGGCTGCGCGAAGCGCGCGAGAAATCATCGGCGGCGCGGTTCACGCGTGGCAGCGTGTTGCGGCCCATGGAGTCTGCAGCCTGAGCCAGCGCCTGCGTGCCGTCGGCAATTTGTTTGAGCGGGCCATCGGGGGCGTTGATCTTACGCACCGTTTCCTGCAGGCCATTGGCTACGCCGGTGGCGGCGTTACCAGCCTTGGTCAGCGACTCCAGGGTCTGATGTGCATCCGCGGTAATTTGCGGAAAGCCAGCAGCGGCCTTGTTCATAGTGCCAGCCAATTGATTGACGCTGCCCGCAGCGGCGGCAATGTTCTGCAGCGCCTCGCTCATGTGCTTCTGGTTGTCTTCGCCCAGCATGGCGTTGAAGCGGCGTGAAATTTCATCAACCCGCTCCAGCAGCACCGGGCCTTGGTCGGCCAGCATGTTCAACGGCGAAGACTTCATGCGCAGGCGCGGCAAGCCGCTGGGGCCGGGCTTGATCTCCTCCGGCGCTTTGGCATCATCATCGAGCTGAATGTGGGCCAGGCCCGTTACGCCCTGGTAGCCCAGCTGGGCATAGGTGGCGGGGGTTACGGGCGTGTCCTCGCCCACCGCCACGCGAATCAGTACATTTCCGGGAATCTGCGGGTCAAAGCTAATGCGTACTACCTTGCCCACAGGCACGCCCTTGTAGCGCACCGTGGCCTGCGGCTGCAGGCCGCTGACGCCGTCCTTGGTGGACATTTCATAGAGCTGGTACTCGCGGTTATCGCGCGTGAGCCAGACGGCCAGCCCTGCCAGCAGGGCTGCAACCACCAGCACAAAGATGCCGGCAGCCATGGCGTGGGACTTGTTTTCCATCAGCGTTCCTCTGCGGCAGGGCCGCCTTGCACCGGGGCCATGGCACGGCGGCCACGTTCTCCCTGGAAGAAGTGTTCGATAAACGGGTGCTTGACCTCAGCCACATCGCGTGGTGCGCCGGTCACCAGCACCTTCTTCTCGGCCAGCACGGCCACGCGCGTTGACAATGCAAACAACGTATCCAGATCGTGGGTGACCATGATCACGGTCAGGCCCAGCTCAGCATGAATATCACGCAGCAGCTCACAAAATTCGTCCGAACCCTTGGGATCCAGCCCGGCGGTAGGCTCGTCCAGCAGCAGCAGCGGCGGGTCCATCATCAGCGAGCGCGCCAACGCCACGCGCTTGATCATGCCGCCCGACAGGTCGGCTGGCATGCGCGTCGCATGCTCGGGCTTGAGGCCCACCATCTGCAGCTTGACCATGGCCGCATCGCGCACCACGGCATCAGGCAGCGTGCCCTGCTCGTTCAGCGCAAAAGCAATGTTGTCCAGCACGCTGAAGGCCGAGTACAGCGCGCCCTGCTGAAACAGCATGCCCACCTGACTCGCGGCCAGCTCGCCGCTGATGACTTCACGCGAGGGGCGGCCGCTGACCGTGACGGTCCCACGCGATGGCGAGAGCAGGCCCAGTATCTGGCGCAGCAGCACGGTCTTGCCCGTACCCGAGCCGCCCACCAGGGTGAGGATTTCACCCGGGTAAACATCGAAATTCAAATCCTGGTGCACGGCAAAGCGCGATTCACCCTCACCGAACTCGGTCCACAAATCCTTGGCCTGCACCAGTGGTGCCACATCCTGCGGCGGCACATAGCCACCCACCGCACCCTTGATCTGGCGGTTTTGCATCGCCTCAGCCATTCGCGCGCCCTCCAAAACCGGCCTGCTCCATGTCAGGGACACCGAGCAAGGGCCGCCCCACAGCGAAGGTGTCGTCCCCCTTCCAGGGGAAAGCAGCGAAGCTGCTCAGGGGGTATGTCATTTTCTAAAACCCCACATTTCTGAAGAGGATGGCGAAGATCGCATCCACGATGATGACCATGGTGATAGACGACACCACCGAGGCTGTGGTGCCGCGCCCCAGGCTCTGGGTATTGGGTTCCACCTGCAGACCCCAGTGACAACCAATCAGCGCAATCAGCACGCCAAACACAATGGATTTGCCCATGGCCAGCGCCAGATTGCCGACTTTCACGGCCGCAGGCAAGGACTGCAGGAAGTAGGATGGCGTGATATCCATAGTCAGGTCTGCCGCCACCATACCGCCCGCCAGCGCAGCCAGAATCGTCCACAGCGCCACCAGCGGCATGGACACAGCCAGAGCCATTGCACGCGGCATGACCAGGCGATAGCCCTTGGAGATACCCATGACCTGCATGGCATCGAGCTCCTCAGTCACGCGCATCACGCCGATCTGGGCCGTGATGGCCGAGCCACTTCGCCCCGCCACCAGAATCGCCGCCAGAAGCGGCCCCAGCTCACGTATCAGCGAGATGCCCAGAATATTGACGATAAAGGACTCGGCACCGAACTGGCGCAACTGCAGCGCCATCAGATAGGCCAGTACCACGCCAATCAAAAAGCCCACCAGCGCCGTGATGGGCAAGGCCGTGGCACCCGTGGCATAGAGATGGCCCGAAATATCGCGCCAGGGGCCGCGAAACGGATTGCGCACCAGGCGAATGCAGTCCAGCAGCAGCTGACCAATCAACCCAATCAGCTTTGTGAAATGCCCACAGGCACCAATCACCATCTGCCCCAGCTGATTGACCTCGCACATCCATCCCGAGGGCTCAGGCTTGGGCACAGGCACATCGCTGAACTTGGCCACGCGCTCCAGCATGGAGCGCTGATTGGCGGTGGTCAGCAACTGAGCAGGCCAGACCTTTCCCCACTGCTCCCACAGCAGCTGCGCGCCGATATGGTCGAACCTGACCACTTGCTGCAGGTCCCAGGCGGCACCCTTGGGGACGGCCTTGATCTGCGGGGCCAGTTGACGCCAGATATGACGATCGCCCAGCTCCGCAGCACTCCAGCGGCCCATAGGCACGGCCCATTGCTGACCGTCACGGGTCTGCAGCGGACATTGAGGTAGTTGGTCTGAGCTGGACAAAGAAACGCTTCCTAAGACATGAGGGAGGCTGGCTAACCAGAGGAGGTCAGCATAACGCGCCAGCCCGTATACACGCACAGAGCATGCCAAACGCAGCGCGTAGGCCGCTGCCGCATGAGCACACCATGATACCGCTGCAATTTTTATCAAATAATCGCGAAAGCCGAAACCAGTATTGCGTTAGCTGCTTCAAAAAGAGGAGTACTCAAGCGCTTTCCCTATCGACACCACCTGCTCCATCGCACTTAATGAATCAGCCTTTTTGCCTATGACCCCTGAAGGTTTGGCCTGCCCGCAAACTCGTACCCGGCCCGTACTTGGCCTTTGATCTGCCCATGAGTGACACCCAGTTTGACTACATCGTCATCGGCGGCGGCACAGCAGGTTCGCTGCTGTGCAACCGTCTTACCCGCAACAAAAATCACCGGGTTCTGCTGATAGAAGCAGGCGGCAAGGATGATTACCACTGGATTCACATCCCCGTTGGCTACCTCTACTGCATAGGCAACCCGCGCACTGACTGGCTCTATCAGACCGAGCCCGCCGCAGGCCTCAACGGGCGCAGCCTGCGCTACCCGCGCGGCAAGACGCTGGGCGGCAGCTCCAGCATCAACGGCATGATCTATATGCGCGGCCAGGCCCGCGACTATGCACAGTGGGCACAGCTCACGGGCGACGACACCTGGCAATGGGATCAGGTGCTGCCCGCCTTTCGCCAGCATGAAGACCACTGGCGACTGGATGCAGAACACAGCGCCAATACAAGCGACGCCTTCAAGCAGATGCACGGCAGCAAAAGCACCGGCGGCAGCGGCGAATGGCGTGTGGAAAAGCAGCGCCTGCATTGGGACATCCTCGATGCCTTTTCTCAGGCCGCGCAACAGGCAGGCATTCCGGCCACCGACGACTTCAACCAGGGCTGCAACGAAGGCGTGAGCTACTTTGAAGTCAACCAGAAGGCCGGCCTGCGCTGGAACACGGCCAAGGCCTTTTTGCGCCCCACCTGCTACGGCCGCCCCAACTTCGAGATGTGGACGCGCGCCCAGGTCAGTCGCCTGATTCTGCAAGACCTGCCCGATGGCAGCCAGCGCTGCACAGGCGCCGAAGTCTGGACTGGGGATGAAATGGTTACCGTGCAGGCCACGCGCGAGGTGCTGCTGTGCGCAGGCGCTGTCAACTCGCCGCATCTTCTGCAACTCTCGGGCATAGGCCCTGGCGACTTGCTGCAGCAGCGCGGCGTTACCGTGCGGCGCGACCTGCCCGGCGTGGGCGCGAATCTGCAAGACCATTTGCAGATTCGCTCGGTTTACAAAGTTCAGAACACCAAAACACTCAACACCATGGCCAGCAGCCTCTGGGGCAAGGCCGCTATCGGGCTTGAATACGCGCTCAAGCGCAGCGGCCCCATGAGCATGGCGCCGTCGCAACTAGGTGCCTTTACGCGCAGCAACCCGTCGCTCGCCCACCCCAATCTTGAATATCATGTACAGCCCTTGTCGCTGGATGCTTTTGGCGAGCCACTGCACGACTTTGCTGCCTTCACCGCCAGCGTCTGCAACCTCAACCCCACAAGCCGAGGCACGGTGCAGCTGCAAAGTTCAGACTTCCGCAAAGCACCGGCGATTGCGCCCAATTACCTCTCCACGCCCGAAGACCGCCAGGTCGCAGCCGACAGTCTGCGCGTGACGCGGCGCATCGTGGCCCAGCCTGCGCTCGCGCCATTCAAGCCAGAGGAATGGAAGCCCGGGACTCAGTACCAAAGCGATGAAGATCTGGCCCGGCTGGCGGGCGACATTGCCACCACCATCTTTCACCCTGTGGGCACCACCAAGATGGGCCGCGAGGACGATCCCATGGCCGTGCTGGACAGCCGCTTCAAGGTGCGCGGCGTGCAAGGTCTGCGCGTGATTGATGCCGGAGCCATGCCCAGCATCACCAGCGGCAACACCAACAGCCCCACACTGATGATGGCCGAGAAGGCTGCGGGCTGGATTCAGGCAACGCCGTAACAGTGCAGCCTGCAAAAGGCCGACAAAATTACTCAAGGAACGCAAAATCAAGCGCTGAACTGAGTCATATTTTCTAGGCCTACGCACTTTTTTCGTGCGATAGATGGCTTTGCATTCTTGACCCATTTCACCCCCCTACAAATCAACCTAAGAATGTTTTTTCATATAGATATGACGCTATTGTTTTTGACATTTCGCAAAAACAAAAAAATACGGTCAGTAACAATCAGTTTGGCTTGTAAGACAATTTCTACATCATCCAAGGGAATTCCCCAATGCACCACGAAGGTGCAGCCCTTACATTCTCGTCACTCTCGCTGCTCTACGAAGTGGCATGGAGGGCCGAGGAGACAACTCGACACAACCAGACTAATACATATAAAAGCATCAAAGATGCGTTCAAAAGCGCCCCTCTCGGGGCGCTTTTTTTATGTCCGCTCACAGGCGGGATGCTGCGGTGCGACAATGCCCGGCCGTCTTCAAGGCGGCCCTCTCGTTCAGACACCCGCATCACCCAGTGACACTCGCCAGCAGACCCGTCGTCGCTCACGGCATGCACCAATTGCAGGCAGCACCCCATGGAATGGATTCTTGTTTCCCTCGCCTCGGCTCTGGCCGGATTTGTTGATGCCATCGTGGGCGGTGGCGGCCTCATTCTGGTGCCGGCCATGTTCGCCGCCTTCCCCACCACCACGCCCGCCACTTTGTTTGGCACCAACAAGAGCGCTGCCGTCTGGGGCACGGGCATTTCGGCATGGCAGTTCAGCAAGCGCGTTCAAATCACCTGGGCCACGCTGCTACCGGCCATTGGCACCACGCTGATCGGTGCGTTTGCCGGGGCGTGGGCGGTGACAGAGATTTCGCCAGACTTTTTGCGCAAGCTGCTGCCCATCATCTTGCTGGGCGTACTGTGCTATACCCTGGCCAAAAAAGAGCTGGGCCGCGACCATGAGCCGCGACTGGCGGGCCGCACCGAGATGCTGACGGCCAGCGCCATCGGCCTGCTCATTGGCTTTTACGATGGCTTCTTTGGCCCCGGCACAGGCAGCTTCTTCGTGTTTTTGTTCGTGCGCCTGTTGGGCTATGACTTTCTCAATGCCTCGGCCAACGCCAAGCTGCTGAACCTGGCATCCAACGCCGCTGCGCTGCTGCTGTTCTCGCTCAAAGGCCATGTGTGGTGGCACTTTGCGGTTCCGCTGGCTGTGGCCAATGTGCTGGGCAGCATGCTGGGCACGTGGATGGCCTTACGCCACGGAACGGGCTTTGTGCGCAGCATTTTCATCGGCGTAGTCAGCCTGTTGATTTTGAAAACGGGCTACGACGCTTTTCTGCGCTAACGCTTATCAGATAAGCGTCAGCAGCTATTATTTTTAAGAACGCGTTTACGCTCTAAGGCGCAGTCTCGTCGTCCGCCAGTACCGAAATATCTGCCGCACGGCGGGGCGTTCCAATGGGTGCACCCGCCTTGCCGACGCGCACAGCGGCAATATCAGCCTCGCTGGGGTAGTTGCCCACCAGCCAGTAATCCAGAATGCGGCGCGCAATGGGGGCGGCGGCGGCCGCACCAAAGCCTGCGTTTTCCACAATCACAGCGACTGCCACCTTGGGGTTCTCGGCCGGGCCGTAGGCAATGTAGAGCGAATGGTCGCGCTGGTACTCGGTCAGGCGAGAAGCGTTGTACTTTTCCTTCTGACCCACAGACACGGCCTGCGCCGTACCCGTCTTGCCACCCGAAAGATAGCTGGCACTGCCAAACACACCGCGACCCGTGCCGCCCGTCACCACGCCCACCATGCCGCGCTTGACGGCATCGACATTGGCCTGCTTGTAGCCCAGGTTCACGGGGGCTGGCTGAACAATGGCTGTACGTGTGCCCGATACGGCATCAATCAGCTCCTTGCCCACATGGGGCGTATAGCTCATACCGTTGTTGACCAGCGAGGCCAGCGCATGCGAGAGCTGCAGGATGGTGAAGTTGTTGTAGCCCTGACCGATGCCCAGAGAAATCGTCTCACCGCCAAACCACTGCTGCTGGGCGGCGCGCTTGTAGGTCTTGCGCTTCCACTCCTTGCTGGGCAGCACGCCGCGCACTTCGCCGGGCAGGTCAATGCCGGTGATCTGGCCAAAGCCCAGTGGCTTCATGAAGTCGTGAATCGCATCCACGCCCATTTCATTGGCCAGCGTGTAGAAATACACGTTGCTGGAATGCTGGATGGCACGGGCCAGATCCACCGGCCCCAGCGCATGACCCGAGCGGAAGGTGTGACCGCCAAAGGTCCAGGAGCCACCGTCCTGAATCACGGTACCCGGCGTGCGCTTGCCGGTCTCGATGCCGGCCAGCCCCATGAAGGGCTTGTAGGTCGAGCCTACGGGGTAAGTGCCGCGCATGGAGCGGTTGAGCAAGGGACGGTCCAGCGATTCGTTGAGCGCCTTCCAGTTTTCCTGGTCGATACCATCTACAAACAAATTTGGGTCGTAGGTGGGTTTGCTGACCATGGCCAGCAGCTCGCCGTTGCGCGGATCAATGGCAATGGCGACGCCGCGGCGGCTGCCGTAGAGGTCTTCCACCATCTTTTGCAGCTTGATGTCGATCGACAACTGCAGGCTGTGGCCCGGCGTGGCGGGGCGGCTACCCAGGCGACGCACAGCATGGCCACCGGCGGAGGTTTCCATTTCCTCCCAGCCTGTCTGACCGTGCAGCTGCAGCTCGTAGCTTTTTTCAGCGCCCAGCTTGCCAATGACTTCGGTGCCGCGATAGTTAGCCGCATCGTCGGAGTCATCAATGTCTTCTTTTTCACGCTGATTGATACGGCCAATGTATCCAATCAGGTGAGCACCCACTTCCTTTAAAGGGTAGGACCGAAAAAGGCGTGCCTTGATATCCACACCCGGAAAACGATAGCGCTGGGCCGTGAACTTGGCCACTTCTTCATCACTGAGACGCGAGCGAATGGGGATGGACTCGAAGCTCTTGGAGTCATCCACCAGCCGCTTGAATTTACGGCGGTCACGCGGGGTGATATCGATAATCTCGCTCAGTTCGTCGATGGTGTCATCCAGACCATCGACCTTGGAGCGTGTGATCTCCAGCGTATAGGCCGAGTAATTGGTGGCCAGCACCACGCCGTTGCGGTCCAGAATCTGGCCCCGGTTGGGCACGATGGGCACCACCGCCGTGCGGTTGCTCTCGGCACGCTCGGCAAACTCTTCGTGGCGCACCACCTGCAGCATCAACAAACGCCAGACCAGCAGGCAAAAAGCCAGAAACACCACGCAGCACATCACTGCTGCGCGCATCCGAAAACGCTGCAGCTCTACTTCAGTGTTACGAATTTCCATCAGGCAGCCTCTGTCGGCTGACGCTCAGCCTGCCGCGATGCACGGCCCCTGCCAGAGGCATCAAGCAAGCGCCGCCGCGCAGCGATGGTGTCGACCTCCTCTCGCATAGCAAGAGAGGGGGACGGTGCAAAGCGACTCAGGGGGAGCTTCATATCAAAGCGGCCGGTTTTCATCACTATCCGGCGCACGGCGCTGCGGAGCCAGTAGGGCCACGCTGACGAGGGGCCACAGCAAGGTTTCAAAAACAGGGGCCAGCAAAAACTCCAGCCCAGGAAAAATACCCCCTGTCGCCACGCGCAGCAGCACCTGAATGCCATGCGCCAAGGCAAACAGCGGCAACAGGTGCAGGGCCTGCACCGGACTAGAGAACCACAGCAGGCGGCGGCTCATCCAGCCCGTGATATACACCAGCAGCGTATAGGCCAGCGCGTGCTGGCCCAGCAAAGAGGCCCGGTCTACATCCATGATCAGGCCCAGCACAAAGGCAATGCCCAGACCTATGCGCTGGGGCTGGTTCAGGCTCCAGAAGGCGAGCAGCACCATCAGCATGTCAGGCAGCCAGACGATGCGGCCCAGCGGCAGCATGTTGATGGCCAGGCCAATCAGCACGGTGGTAACAATGAACAGAGGATTGACCGGCAGCAACAACTGCTGGCCGCGCGGCATGATCATGCGGGGTCCTTTGCGGGCTTTTCAGGCTTGTTAGCCCTGGCTTCAGCCGCCTTCTTTTCGGCAGCCGCTTGCTCGTTCTTGCTGCGCGCCTTAGCGGCACGATCGGCCTTTTCGGCATCCACCTGTACCTGCATATTGGCGGCTTCGGGGTGTTCAGTACGGCCTTGCGGCGTGAGCACCATCACATGGCGCACGCCCTGCACCCGGCCCACGGGCTCGCAGTAGATGCGGGTAAAGGCCGAATCAGCACGGCGGTCCACGGTCACAACCTTGGCAACAGGCAGGCCAGAAGGGTACAGCCCATCCACACCGCTGGTGGTCAGCAAGTCGCCCACCTGCACATCGGCATTGCTGGGCATAAAGCGCAGCTCAAGCCCGCCAGAACGCAGCGAAGACGCATCGCCATACGCCACGCTGCGCGCACCCGTACGTGGATTGAAGACGGGAATGGCCTGATCGCGGTCGATCAGCAACGTGACTTCAGCGCGGGTGGGATAGACGCGTGTGACCTGGCCGATGACGCCTTTTTCATCCAGCACGGGCGAGCCTGGCACAATCTTGTCCACCTGCCCCTTGTCAATCACCACGCGGCGCGTGTATGGGTCGGGGCTGTCATAAACCACCTCGGCCACCTGCCCCGGCGTGATGCTGCGTTCGCGCAGCTCCAGCATGGAGCGCAGGTGCTCGTTTTCTTTAATCAACTCATCGGCCAGCTCGGCACGCTGGGCCATGACGACCAATTCCTTGCGGGCGGCGTCTTCGCGGGCCACCGCCTGCTGCTGCACCTCGGCGTAGCGGCTGGCATTCTGGTAAGCCAGCACAGGCTGGGCCACCACCCACTGCACGGGCGCAAGCGCCGCCGATACAGCAGAGCGCACCGGCGTCGTGATCTTGAAGCGCGCATCGGCCACCATCAAAAACAGCGCCAAGGCGCTGTAGAGGGCAAGCTGGGAAGTGCGCGAGGCCTGTTGCTTGAACAGTGATGGAGCGCGGTGATCAAGAGTTTCCAGGCTCATGCGCGCCTCTGGGCAATAGCCGTGTACGCACAGCCTCCTAGATCAGGAGGAATGCAAAAAGAGAGCGCGGTATGCAGGCGTATCACGGACTCAAGCCCTGTTTGTGGATAAGTGGGTGCAGTACGCTCACTATGCCGCGTACTGCAAGACACCACAGTGCGCAGCGATTAATCGCTGGTGAAGATGCTGCCCTGACGACGGTCCATGGTCTCCAGCGCCATGCCGCAGCCACGCACCACACAGGTCAGAGGCTCTTCGGCCACCAGCACAGGCAGACCCGTTTCTTCGGCCAGCAGGCGATCCAGATCGCGCAGCAGCGCACCGCCACCGGTCAGCATCATGCCGCGCTCGGCAATGTCAGCGCCCAGCTCGGGAGGCGTCTGCTCCAGTGCGTTCTTCACGGCAGAGACGATCTGGTTCAGAGGATCGGTCAGCGCTTCCAGCACTTCGTTAGAAGAGATGGTGAAGCTGCGTGGCACGCCTTCAGATAGATTGCGACCCTTGACTTCGATCTCCTTGACTTCAGAGCCAGGGAAGGCCGAGCCAATTTGCTTCTTGATCATTTCAGCGGTTGGCTCGCCGATCAGCATGCCGTAGTTGCGGCGGATGTAGCTGATGATGGACTCATCAAACTTGTCGCCACCCACACGCACGCTGCCCTTGTAGACCATGCCGCCCAGCGAGATCACGCCCACTTCGGTGGTGCCGCCGCCGATGTCCACCACCATGGAGCCCGAGGCTTCAGACACGGGCAGACCCGCGCCGATACCGGCAGCCATAGGCTCTTCAATCAGGTACACCGCAGTCGCGCCAGCCGCTTCGGCCGCATCTTTAATAGCGCGGCGCTCGACCTGGGTCGAGCCGCAGGGCACGCAGATGATGATGCGCGGGCTGGGAGTCAGCACCGAGCGGGGATGCACCATCTTGATGAACTGCTTGATCATCTGTTCGGTGATCACGAAGTCTGCAATCACGCCATCCTTCATGGGGCGGATGGCTTCGATGTTGCCGGGAACCTTGCCCAGCATGGCCTTGGCTTCGCGGCCAACGGCCTGAATCACCTTCTTGCCGTGGGGGCCGCCTTCATGGCGAATGGCTACGACCGAAGGTTCGTCAAGGACAATGCCCTTGTCACGGGCGAAAATGAGGGTGTTTGCAGTGCCAAGGTCAATGGCAAGGTCGGTGGAGAAGTACCGACGGAAAGCTCCGAACATTCAAGGTCCTCTCAGGCACGGCAAGCGCATCGGCGGGCCGTCGCCGGGGTATGGGTAAGGGAGTCTGGGTGGGTGGGCTTTTTTTGCACAATGACCAGCTCAATGAGGGTATTGCGGCAAAGCCGAGATAATACCGTATCCCCTGTGAATAACTTCTACTGTCCTGGTCAGAAACACTGCTTTACACGTGGCTGACCTCTTAAAAGATTTCTATGGCATTGAACGAACAAGATATTGCGCGTATCGCGAACTTGGCTCGCCTTGAACTGTCTCAAGGTGAGAGTGAGCGCATGCTATCTCAACTTAACAACTTTTTCGGCATCGTCGAAAAAATGCAGGCTGTGGATACCTCAGGCGTCAGCCCTTTGTCACACCCCGTAGCAGCCATTCAGGACATCGCCTTACGGCTACGTGACGATTTGGTAAGTGAGACCAATAACCGCGACGCCAACATGCAAAACGCACCGGCGGCCGAAAACGGCTACTTCCTGGTGCCCAAGGTCATCGAGTAAAAGTAAACGCGCGAGAAGCAAAGAACAATGAGCCAAACCGAACTCCACCAATTGAGCGTGGCCGAGCTGGCCGCGCAACTGCGCGCCAAGCAGGTGTCCTCCGTCGAAGCCGCCCAGCACTTTCTGGCCCGCGCCAAGCAGCATCAGAACCTGGGCGCTTTTGTGTCCATCAACGAAGATGCCACGCTGGCGCAAGCCAGGGCGGCTGATGCCCTGATTGCTGAAGGCAAGGGCGGCAAGCTGGCCGGCGTGCCCATTGCGCACAAAGACATCTTCGTCACCAAAGACTTCCCCACCACCGCCGCCAGCAAGATGCTGGAAGGCTACAAATCGCCGTTTGACGCCACCGTGGTCAAGAAGCTGGCCGACGCTGGTGTGGTGACCCTGGGCAAGCTCAACTGCGACGAATTCGCCATGGGCGGCGCCAATGAGAACTCCGCTGTGGCCCCGGTCGGTTTTGACAGCGCCCAGCCCGTGCGCAACCCCTGGAACACGGATCGCGTGCCCGGCGGATCGTCGGGCGGCTCGGCCGCTGCCGTGGCCGCGCGCCTGGCCCCAGCCGTGACCGGCACTGACACCGGCGGCTCGATTCGCCAGCCCGCATCGTTTTGCGGCATCACCGGCATCAAGCCTACCTATGGCCGCGCCAGCCGCTACGGCATGATCGCATTTGCCTCCTCCCTCGACCAGGCTGGCCCCATGGGCCGCAGCGCCGAAGACTGCGCACTGCTGCTCTCCGAAATGTGCGGCCCCGATCTGGACCGTGACTCCACCAGCCTGGACTACCCTGCCGAAGACTTCGCTGCCCGCCTGAACGACAGCATCGAAGGCCTGCGCATTGGCGTGCCCGCCGAGTTCTTTGGCGAAGGCCTGAGCGCTGACGTGCGCACCGCCGTCGATGCCGCTTTGAAGGAATACGAAAAGCTGGGTGCCAAGCTGGTGCCCGTGGCCCTGCCGCGCACCGAGCTGTCTGTGCCCGTGTACTACATCCTCGCACCCGCAGAAGCCTCGTCCAACCTCTCGCGTTTTGACGGCGTGAAGTTCGGTCACCGTGCTGCCCAGTACGAAGACCTCAACGACATGTACAAAAAGACCCGCGCCGAAGGCTTTGGCGACGAGGTCAAGCGCCGCATCATGATGGGTGCCTATGTCTTGAGCGAAGGCTATTACGACGCCTACTACCTGCAGGCGCAGAAGATTCGCCGCATGATCGCCGACGACTTCCAAGCCGCATTCAAGGACTGCGACGTCATCGCCGGTGCGGCAGCACCCACCACCGCCTGGGCCATTGGTGCCAAGGCCGACCCGGTCAGCAACTATCTGGCCGACATCTTCACCCTGCCTGCATCGCTGGCGGGTCTGCCCGGCATGAGCCTGCCCGCCGGTTTTGGAGAGGGCGGCATGCCCGTGGGCCTGCAACTAATCGGCAACTACTTCAGCGAAGCCAAGCTGCTGAACGCCGCCCACCGCTTCCAGCAAGCGACCGACTTCCACCTGCGCAACCCCGCCGGTATTTAAGAGACGCAGGAAGGACTAGATACATATGACAGTCAAACTGATCAATGGCTACGAAGTCGTCATCGGCTTTGAAACCCACACCCAGCTGGCCACCCAGTCGAAGATTTTCAGCCGTGCCAGCACCGCCTTTGGTGCTGAGCCCAACACGCAAGCCAGCCCCGTCGATCTGGCCCTGCCCGGCACCCTGCCGGTCATGAACAAAAAGGCGGTGGAATGCGCTATCAAATTGGGCCTGTCTCTGGGGTCCACGATTGCGCCGCGCAGCATTTTTGCCCGCAAAAACTACTTCTACCCTGACCTGCCCAAGGGCTACCAGATCTCGCAATTCGAGATTCCGGTCGTCCAGGGCGGTGAAGTCAGCTTCTATCTGGAAGAAGGCAAGGAAAACGTCCTCAAGACCGTGCGACTGGTTCGCGCCCACCTGGAAGAAGACGCCGGCAAATCCGTGCACGACGAATTCATCGGCCAGTCCGGCATCGACCTGAACCGCGCCGGCACGCCACTGCTGGAAATCGTGACCGAACCCGACATGCGCTCGACTGCAGAAGCCGTGGCCTACGCCAAGGAACTGCACAAGATCGTCACCTGGATCGGCATCTGCGACGGCAACATGCAAGAAGGCAGCTTCCGCTGCGACGCCAACGTCTCCGTGCGCAAGCCCGGCCAGCCCCTGGGCACCCGCCGCGAGATCAAGAACCTGAACTCGTTCAGGAACATGCAAATCGCCATTGATTACGAAATCCTCTGGCAGATCGAGCAAATCGAAGACGGCAAGAAGATCCAGCAGGCCACCGTGCTCTTCAACCCCGACACCGGCGAGACCCGCGCCATGCGCACCAAGGAAGACGCGGCCGACTACCGCTACTTCCCCGACCCCGACCTGCCCCCGCTGGTCGTGGCCGAGAGCTGGGTCAACGAAGTCAAGGCCACCATGCCCGAGCTGCCCCGCGCCATGGCTGCCCGCTTTGTAGCAAGCTATGGCCTGCCCGAGTACGACGCCACCATCCTGACCCAAAGCCAGGCCGTGGCCGCCTACTTTGAAGACGCCACCGCCGTGTGCAAGCAGGCCAAGCTGGCTTCCAACTGGGTGATGGGCGAAGTCTCGCGCCGCCTGAACATGGAAGAAATCGGCATGGATGCCGTCAAGGTCAGCAGCGCCCAGCTGGGTGCCATGATTGCCCGCATCTCCGACGGCACCATCTCCAACAACGCCGCCCGGACCGTGTTTGAAGCCCTGTGGACCGGCGAAGGCCAGGACGTCGATGCCCTCATCGAAGCCAAGGGCCTCAAGCAGATGAACGACACCGGTGCACTGGAAACCATCATCGACGAAGTGATCGCCGCCAACCCCGGCAACGTCGAGCAATACCGCGCAGGCAAAGACAAGGCCTTCAACGCCCTGGTCGGCCAGGTGATGAAGGCATCGAAGGGCAAGGCCAACCCCGGCCAAGTCAACGAAGTGCTGAAGGCCAAACTGGCCTAACTCTGTTACATGCACGTCCCTGAAGACGTGCCTCTGTCCCCAGATAATGCTCAAGGCCGCAGGTAGTACATGCCTGCGGCCTTGTTTCTTTCCGGTCATCCCCGTCGTCGGTCTCCAGGCCCTGCGCAGCCAGCTCAGAAAAAATTCAGTGATCTTCTCGAACGCCACCCTCATCGAATCCGAAAAAGAGCGCAACCTCTGCACCAAGTTCTTTGCTGGCTACTTTTTCAATGAATTCACGGCCGGCTATGCCAAGCGCATCGTCCACTTCAACCGCTACATCCAGGAAGTCACAGGGCGCGAAGACTTGGTGCTGCAAAGCCCCAACGTCTCGTTCGACACCCACGCCTACCTGTGCCACGAGCGCCTGCGCAGCAAGCTGAGCGACGTACTCATCTCAGACGCGGCGCGGCAGACCTTTCTGTTCATCGAAACCAAGTACCTCAGCAACTGGACCTACGCCGCCGATGTGGCCAAAGGGGTGGAACGGCTGGACAAGGTGTTTGACGCCGAAAAAAAGCCCCATCTGGCAAACGCCAAGCAGCATTACTTTCTGCTGACCTCCCGCCGCAAGGAAGAAGTGGCCGAGCGCCCTGTGCGCAACTACCCCCCGGTGCACCTGCCTATCTATGTGCCTTCGCCCCTGCCGGCAGCCGCTGCAGCGACTGAAGGCGAGGCCGCAGATCCGGCGAAGGCGTCATTTACCAGCTTGCTGTATTGGGAAGATTTGGCGCAGATGTGTGATCGCTCTGAAGTGCGGCAGTACATGGAGGCGCGGTTGAAGCTGTGTGTGAGCAGTGCTCGGAATCAGCATAAGGCGGGGTATTTTTTGCCGGGGGCGTGAGTCGCAAGCGGCTATCTAAAACGTCTGCTTTCTTGTCCGCATTAGAGGCCGGGATTTCGCTCCAGCAAACAAGCTGCCAAGTTAGTAATGAAATTAGACTCAAACCCAATTAATGATTGCGGTAGCCGCTATCAATTTTATAAAGAAGCTATTCCGCATCCGGCATCGTCCCTTGTGCCCACGCCTGCGACAGCGGCCTCTTGGGGCGGGCGGCTGCACCGCAGAGTGCAGACGCATCAACCTCTGACTTGCGGCAACCTGTTTGAACGAAGTGCTGCAAGCACGCAGTGAGTTTTGCCGCACAGCCTCAAGAGGTTGACGGCGCAGGTTGCCCCGCAGCGCAGCAAAGGGGTCGTGGGCAGTAGGGGTGCCGCTCTTTGCCTACTTTCTTGCAGAAGAAAGTAGGTCGGCAGGCGGGCCGAGACCCGCCTTCTGTCCAAAAATTAGGCATATCGCCAAAACAAAAGCATCAAGCCAAACCAGCCTCCAGTCAAAGCCGATCAAGCGCCACCCGCTATCAATTTCAAAAACCGCCGCTTACATAAAGCCGAGGTAAAGCGCACACCAAAGTCACACAAATCTGCGCACAATCTGGCGCAAACCCAACACTTTTGCGCTCCCATGTTCTCCAAGCTGCTCAAGCCCCTGCTCTGGCTGCTCGCACTGTGCGTGGCGGTTTATGTCTGTATCTGCAGCTATATGTTTGCGCAGCAGCGCAGCATGATTTTTCTGGGTGGCGATACGCGGGTGGCGGTGGAGAGCACCAATTTCTCGCTGCAGCGCGGCGATGTGCTGCTGCGCGGCTGGCAGTGGCATCCCCAGGGCGGCAAGGCCCGCAATGCAGTGATCTACTTTGGCGGCAATGCCGAGAATATTGCGCACCGGCGGGAGCAGTTGGCGCGCAGTCTGCCGCACAGCGATATCTATATGCTGGCCTATCGGGGCTATGGCGCCAGCGAGGGCCAGCCCACGCAGGAGCTGATGGAGCTGGATGCCGCTGCCCTGTTTGACGAGGTCAGGCGGCTGCACCCGCAAGAACCCATTACCGTCATAGGTCGCAGCCTGGGCACAGGGGTGGCTGCGGCCGTGGCCGATCTGCGCCAGCCCGACAAGCTGGTGTTGGTCACGCCCTTCGACAGCATTTTGAACACGGTGCGCGGCATGTATGGCTGGCTGCCGGTGGAGCTGCTGCTCAGAGATCCATTCGACTCCGCCGCGCATCTGAAAGACTACCACGGCCCGATTCTGGTGCTGCGCGCCGGACGCGATCAGGTGGTGGAGCCCGCGCGTACCGACGCCTTGCTGCAGCAGCTCAAGGGCAAGGCGGTGCAGGTGCAGGCCTTTGCGCAGGCCAATCACTCCACCATCTTCCGCGCGGCAGGCTTCTGGACGGCCATTGAGAACTTTGTCGGCAGCGCAAGCTGAAATAGCCGGACAGCGCTTATAGGCAAAGCGCTTTCCGCTATGAAAAAAGGAAGCCGAAGCTTCCTTTTTGGTGGACTGCCTTAGAACAGCACGCGGCAGCGGATGGTGCCGGCAATCTGCGAGAGCTTTTCCAGCGCCAGCGCGGACGATTTGGCATCGATATCGATCACCACATAGCCCACCTTCTCGTCGGTGCGCAGGTACTGACCGGCGATGTTGATGCCGTTATCAGCAAACACCTGGTTGATGGCCGAGAGAATGCCAGGGCGGTTCTCGTGCACATGCAAGATGCGGTTGTTGCCTGGGTGCTCGGGCAGCGCCACTTCGGGGAAGTTGACGGCCGAGGTGGTTGTGCCGTTGTCGCTGTACTTGACCAGCTTTTCAGCCACTTCCAGCCCGATATTGGCCTGGGCCTCCATGGTGGAGCCGCCGATATGCGGGGTGAGGATGACGTTGTCCATGCCGCGCAGCGCAGACAGGAATTCATCCTTGTTGCTCTTGGGCTCGACGGGGAAGACATCAATCGCCGCGCCCAGCAGCTTGCCGGATTTCAGCGCCTCAGCCAGCGCATCAATATCCACCACCGTGCCGCGCGATGCGTTGATGAGAATGCTGCCGGGCTTCATGGCTGCAATCTGCGCCGCGCCCATCATGCCGTTGGTGGATGCCAGCTCGGGCACATGCAGGGTGACGATATCAGCCCTGGCCAGCAAGTCATTGAGTCCGCTGGACTGGCTCGCATTACCCAGTGGCAGCTTGGTCACCACGTCGTGGAAGATGACCTTCATGCCCAGACCTTCGGCCAGCACGGACAGCTGCGTGCCAATGGAGCCATAGCCCACAATGCCCAGCGTCTTGCCGCGAACCTCGAAGGAGTTGTCGGCACTCTTCTTCCAGCCACCGCGGTGGGCCACGGCGTTCTTTTCAGGAATGCCACGCAGCAGCAAGATGGCTTCAGCCAGCACCAGCTCGGCCACGGAGCGGGTGTTGGAATACGGCGCATTGAAGACCACCACGCCGCGCTCCCGGGCGGCGCCCAGATCGACCTGATTGGTGCCAATGCAGAAACACCCGGCAGCCACCAGCTTGTGCGCAGCGGCAAACACATCGGCCGTGAGCTGGGTGCGCGAGCGGATGCCGACAAAGTGCACATCGGCAATCTTGGCCTTCAGCTCCTCACCCTCCAGCGCGCCGGTCAGCGCTTCGATATTGGTGTAGCCCGCGTCGTGCAGTACTTTGAGTGCGGAAGGGTGAATTCCCTCGAGCAACAGAAACTTGATCTTCGATTTATCCAGCGATGTCTTGCCCATGATGTGGCCTCCAGTCCTTCAAACCCTTATTACAGCGGTTTCAGAATTTCGTTACAGCAACTAGGTGCATCGTCTGGCGATGAGCGCCCCTTGCCACCCCTGTTTTGCGCCTCGCCCTAGGGCACCATGGTCTGCTGCGCTTGAAAGCTGGTAACAAAATACGACCTTCTGATTCATTTCCTAAAATTCCAGGCATCCAACGCTTCCAATTTCATAGTTGCAAGCGCTTACGCCACAAGCTTTTGAAAAGGATTTATTGCCTATGTTGACCCTCTTGCGCCGAGCTGAGGACTTGTTGATACAAGTTCTGCGCCTTGTGCTTCTGGCCTTCTCTGTCTTCGTCCTCATCGGCATGGGCAACTGGCTCTGGGATCACTACAAACCCAAAAATCCCGATACAGCCCTGACCACACCCACGGCGCTGAACTGGAAGGACGCGCCCTATGACGTCAAGTTCATGGAGGATGAAACAGGCCGCGACCTCAGCAGCCTGAGCAATTCGACACCTCTGGAAAAGCGTCTGGCCGACCCCGCCCTGCGCCCGGACTTCCAGAAGGCCGACGGCCTGCTGCGCGGCTTTATCTACAAAGATACCGCTGCCCGCAAACGCATCGAGCAGGAAAATTCCGGCCAGGGGCTGGAGCCGATTCACCCCCTGCTCAAGGGCGATGCCATACCGTCTGCTGACGAGGTCAACCGCCAGATCAAAATGCGCGAAGCGCGTGAGAACTCCTGCTGCGACAAGGAGGCCGCCGACGCAGCCGCTGCCGAAGTCGACGCGGCCTGGACAGCGCGCCGCATCACCTTCACCCGTGAAGAGCGGCTGGCCCGCGCCGCAGCGCAGGCGGCTGACGATGCCGCTGCGGCAATCGCTGCGCAGGCCATGGACGAGCTCCTGACGGACGCCGTCAACCTGACTGCTGAAATCAACGATCGCGCACAGGCTGCCGAGATGGAACATGGCGAAGGCGCTTATGCCGCCTATATCAAGGGCCTGCCTGCGGCGCTGCAAGCCGTGTTGGGCAACGAAAAGCTGGCGAAAAAACTGCAGCAGCAACCGGCAGCGCAGATTGTCAGCACCTTGCTGACCAACTACACGCTGTCGTTTGACCGCACGGCCATGAAGATTCGCGGCGACAACCCCGATGCCGAGAAATGGGACTTTCTGGGCATTGACACCGCATTTGCGACCATGCTGATCTCTTGCCTGGTCATGGTGATGATGGTGCTGGTGATGATCCGCATCGAGCGCCACATGCGCAGCACCGGCGCGCAAGCTGGTCAAAAGTCCTGATCTCCTGACTCCAGCACACAGACTGCAGCTTGCGCTATGGTTTCAGGCCCGCTCTTTCTGGAGCGGGCCTGTTTCATTTTCCGGATATCACGATGAGCACCACACGTACAAGCACCGCCCCCGTCCAGCCCCAGTTTCTGGAGCGCATGTCGCCCCGCGCCTTTGTGGCTGAGCCGCTGAGCACCGCACAGATGGAGCAAATGGCAGAAGCCGCCCGCTGGGCTCCTTCAGCCAGCAACAAGCAGCCCTGGCACTTTGCCTACTCCCTGCGCGGCGATGCCAACTGGCAGGCTTTCTCGCAGCTGCCCAATGAATTCAACCGCCGCTGGTGCCTGAATGCCGGCGCGCTGATTGTGCTGCTGTCGGACAAGCAGGCATCCGCCAAGCACAGCTTTGATGCGGGCTGCGCCTGGGGCTATCTGGCGCTGCAGGCCCACTCCATGGGCCTTGCCACACATGCCATGGGCGGCTTCTCTGCCGATGAAGCCCGCACGGTGCTGGGCCTGCCCGAACATCTGGTGCCCGAGATCGTGATTGCCGTTGGTCGCCGTGCCGATGCCTCCACCCTGCCCGACGATCTGCGCGAGCGTGAAGTACCCTCACAGCGCAAGCCACTGGCCGAGTTGCTGAGCGCCGGGGCCGTGCCCGCAGCCGCCTGACACAGGCACGATAAGCACATCTGTGCACAAAGCGCCACCGCTCGCCCTGTGGCGCTTTTTTGTCAAAATCACCGCATAACAACTACAACATTGCGCAGAAAGCTATCATTTTTGATAACTAACCGCACAAAGATATGCCCCTCATTCAAACACTGTGGCAACGCCTGGGCCCTGTGGCCTCCCGCGCATCGTGGAAGGAGTTGATTCGCTCCTGCATAGGCGCGGGTCTGGGGCTGGCTCTGGCCGGCATGCTGGTGGGCATGGTCGATCACTTCCTGCCCCATGCCCTCTTTCTGTTCGCACCACTGGGTGCGACTGCGGTGCTGGTGTTTGCCGTGCCAAGCAGCCCGTTGGCCCAGCCGTGGAACTGCGTGGTCGGCAACACCGTGCCGGCGCTCTATTCTTTGCTGCTGCTCTGGGCATTTCCCACACTCTCCCAGACCTCAATGGCTGCACTGGCCGTGGGGGGGGCCATAGCCATCATGCTGGCCATGCGTGCGCTGCACCCGCCGGGCGGTGCCGTGGCCTTGCTGACGGTGCTTTCTGCCGAGCAATTGCTGCCTATGGGCTGGTATCTGCTGGTGCCCATGGCCGCACTCTCGGCGGTGCTGGTCGCGGTGGGTGTGCTCTACCACCGCGCCTGCGGCCGCCCTTATCTGCACCAGCCGCCCCAGATCGCCAAGGCCCAGCGCCCAGCCACGCAACTGGCGCTGAGCGAGCAGGACCTGGAGCAGCTACTGCAGCGCTTTGACCAGAGCAACAACCTCTCGCCCGAAGATCTGGGCGTGATGCTGGCTGCTGCCGAAGAAGATGCCATCAAGCGCCGCATGAGCGCCGTGAGCTGTGGCGAGGTCATGTCTGCCAAGCTTGTGAGCGTGAGCCCGCAAACCCCGCTGGAAGAGATAGCCGAGCTGTTTCACCGCCACCTCGTCAAGTGCCTGCCCGTGGTCGATGCACAGGGCGAGCTGATTGGCCGCGTTCTGCGTGCCGACCTGTTTGACTGGTTGTGGCAAGGCCACCGCGCGCGGCAGCAGCAAAACCTGTGGCAACGTCTGCGTGCCAAGCCATCGAAAGAGCAATCCGTGGCACAGGATTTGATGCGCGCCCCCGAGATGAGCGTGCAGGAAGCCACTCCCTTGGGCGATTTGCTGCAAGAGCTGGCATCGCACACCGTGCAGTTCATTGCAGTGCTGCGGGGCAAGACGCTGGTGGGCGTCATCACCCGCTCTGACGTCATTCGCACCCTGCTCTCGCTAAATCATTAGCCCTGTGCGCAGAGTTCCTCTTGCCCTGCACGACTTGCTCGCTAAACTGTGGAACGTAGAGCTTTGATTGCCGAAAAAGGAGTTGCTGCCATGGACGCTGTGTTCACCCCCAACCTCGACAAGCTGCGCAATATCGTGCAAAGCTTTGGAGCCCATTCCTTCACCGCAACGCAAGTCGCTACAGAATACGAAGGCAGCGCTGCCAGCAGCGAATCCATCAAGACGTTTGAGGAGCTACTGGCCCGCCATGCCGCAGTGCTGGGCATTCAGCCTGTGCCAGGCAACCATGCAGTCTGGCTCGCAGCCTGAAAGTCCCTGGAGAGCACTTCAGGCATACCCACTTCGGTGGGTATTTTGTTTTCTGACGATGGGTACATTACACAACTGGGCTAAAGTGCCGCGCCATGTCGCTGATTCCTCTTTCCCTGTGGTTGCCGCTGTCTCTTTGTGCCTGTGTGCTTCTTGTGCTGTCCGCCATAGGCTGGCTGTGGCGCGCTGCCTTGCGCACGCTCGCAGGCAGCCGTGACGGGCGCAATATGCGCACCATGGCCTCCATCGCCAGTGCTGGCTTGCTGCTGTGGTTGGGTTATGGCCTGCTCACCAGTTACCGCACGCTATGGCAGGCCGATGCACTGATGCTGATGGCGCAAGCTCCGCTGCTGGTGCAAGCGCCTTTGATCGTCGGAGGTATCGCCTGGATTGCGGCCCTGCTGCTGGGCCGTGTGATGGCAATGCACAAAAGCGGCCACGAGGACCAGGACTAAAACTCGCTCTGTAGCGACTCAATCAGTACATCAGTGCGAGCGCGGAGCTACCGGAGGCTGCTGCTCGCTCCATAGCTTGCGCAGCTGCTGCAGCTCGGCATCAAAGCGCTGGTTGATGCGCTGCTTTTCTTCATCCTGCTGCTTGATGAAGCGCTGCTGATCTGCCTGCGTTTCGGTGTTGTCATCCAGCTGGCGACGCAGGCTGGCAGGGGCCTTCTTGGGGTCATTCTGGTAGAACTCCAGCTCGGTATTGAGCTTGCGGCGGCGCTCTTTCAGCTCGACCTGACGCTGCTGGGCCACGCCAATCACATCATCGACCTGGCCTGCGGCCTCTGCTCTGGCGGCATCATGTGCGGCCTGATTGGGGTAGCGAGCCAGTATGGCGCGATCACGCGAGCGTTCTTCACGCATGCGCGCCTGCTCCGCCTGCTCCTGGCGGCGCTTGGCGTCTAGCGCATTGCGCTCCTGCTCAGTCAGCGTAGGAGCGACACGGCGCAGTTCAACGCCGGTGTTGCCAAGCACACGCTGCTCACGGTCAACGCAGGAGGCAATGGGCCTGTCGGCAGTAATGCGCCGCCCGTTGGCATCCGTGCAGGCGTAGATACCGCCAGTATTGGCTGGCGCCTGGGCGTAAGCGGGCATAGCCCCGACCCAGACGGTAGCTACCACATACAAACCCAGTTTTGCATGTAACGCCTGCTTCATTTGCCTGTTTATTCCTTGTCTTCTACACCGTAACGCTGGCGATAGGCCAGCACGCGTTCGTGATGCTCACCACCGGCTCCGCTGCTTTGCTGCTCAAGATAAAGCAACAAGTCTGCCAGCTTGGCAATCGCACAAACCTGCATACCCAGCTGGTTGCGCACATATTGCACCGCGCTGTGGGCCACGTCCTGACCGTTCTCGGTCGCCATTTCCTGGCGGTCCAGAGCAATCGCTACGGCATGGGGTTCAGCACCAGCGGCCTTGATGATAGCAATGGACTCGCGCGCGGCCGTGCCAGCCGACATCACATCATCAATGATCAGCACACGACCTTTGAGGGGAGCGCCGACCAGCGTTCCGCCTTCGCCGTGGTCCTTGGCTTCCTTGCGGTTGTAAGCGAAAGGCACGTTCTTGCCCTGGCGCGCCAGCTCCACCGCCACGGTTGCAGCCAGAGGAATGCCCTTGTAGGCGGGGCCAAAGACCATATCAAACTCCATGCCGCTGGCCAAAATGGCTTTTGCATAGAATTCAGACAGAAGAGCCATCTTGGCCCCATCGTCGAACAGGCCTGCATTGAAGAAGTACGGGCTCAGACGCCCGGCCTTGGTCTTGAACTCACCCAAACGCAGCACGCCCGAATCAACGGCAAACTGCACAAAATCCTGCGCCAGACGGTCTGCACCGTCCAATGGCTGCTTATCTACCACCATGGATTCATCCTTGTTCAAATTAACCAGCCTCAACCTCAACGGTATCCGCTCTGCAACGACCAAAGGCGTACACGCCTGGATCGAAGCCACTGCGCCGGATTGTATTTGCGTCCAGGAAATCAAGGCCCAGGCCCCGGATATGGCCGGGCGTTTCGAGGTGTTGGCCGGCATGAAGGGCTACTTTCAGTTTGCCGAAAAGAAAGGCTATTCGGGGGTAGGCGTTTACACACGCCATGAGCCCAGCGATGTCATCGTCGGCTTTGATGCCGAAGAGTTCGATGCCGAAGGCCGCTATGTCGAAGTCCGCTTTGACACGCCCAGCCGCAAGTTCTCCATCATCAGCTCTTACTTTCCCAGCGGGAGCTCGGGCGAAGAGCGCCAGGGGGCCAAGTTCCGCTTTCTGGCCAAGATGCACGCCCACCTGATGGCGCTCAAGTCCGAGCGTGAGTTCATTTTGTGCGGCGACATCAACATCGCCCACCAGCAGGCGGACCTGAAAAACTGGCGTGGCAACCAGAAGAACAGCGGCTTTACGCCCGAAGAGCGGGCGTGGATGACAAAGTTGTTGCACAAAACTGAAATTACCGGCGGTCTGATTGACGTGTACCGCCAGTTACAGCCCGACACCACGGACGCCTGCTACACATGGTGGAGCAACCGAGGCCAGGCCTATGCAAACAACGTGGGATGGCGTCTGGACTACCACCTGGCCACACCGACCACCGCCGCGCTGGCGCGTACCGAGTCCATCTACAAGGGTGAGAAATTCTCGGACCACGCGCCCATCACCATCGGCTACGACTTCGCGATGTAAACCTCTGGCCGCAGTGGCTCCAACGAAGGTAAACACCTACATGCACCAGTTCTTGCTTTAGCGCAAGGTGCAACACTGCAACCCATGCGAGCATGATTTGTACTGGGTTTATGGCTGTTGTTTTGGAAAAATGAAGCGCGGAACCCAGTAGGCGACAGCGCCGCACCGGTTCCCGTTTTGCTTTAAAAAAAGGAATAGCCAATGAAGAAGATTCTGATGACCCTGGCCCTGTGTGCTGCTGGCGCTCTGAGCGCGCCCGCCATGGCGGCAGGCTGCGAAACCGTTGTGGAAAGCAACGATGCCATGCAGTTCAACGTCAAGAACATTGATGTGCCCAAGTCCTGCAAGAAATTCAGCGTGACGCTCAAGCATGTGGGCAAGATGCCCAAGACGGCCATGGGCCACAACATCGCTATCAGCACAGCGGCTGACATGCAAGGCGCCATCACCGACGGCATGGCCGCTGGTGCAGCTGCTGACTACGTGAAGGCTGGCGATGCTCGCGTACTGGCCCACTCCAAGGTCATCGGCGGCGGCGAAACCACCAAGATGGACATCGACGTGACCAAGCTCAAGGCTGGCACCGACTATGTCTTCTTCTGCACCTTCCCAGGCCACTCGGCTCTGATGAAGGGCACGCTCAAGCTGGGTTCCTGATCTCAGCACGCTATTGATAGAGAAGCTTCTAACGCTTGATCCGCAATGTTCTTAGAGAGTTTTCATCTCAAAACATAGGCAGAACAAGCGATAGAAGATCTCATATCAGGAGCAGAAAAACGTTTTCAAAGCGCCAGTGGTTCGCGTCACCGGCGCTTTTTTTATTCCATAGCCGAAGTCAGCGGGCGGTTGATCACCACATGCTTCATCACCAGCGTGGACGTCATGCGCAACACGCCGGGCAGGCGGGTCAGGCGCTCGTCGTACAGCCGCTGGTAGGCGGGCAGATCGCGCACCACCACCTGCAGCAAATAGTCCGGGTCACCAAATAGGCGCTGGGCCTGAATCACGCTGGGCAGCTGGGCCACGGCTTCCTCAAAGGCAGGCACGGACTTGCTGTCCTTGAGCGTGACAAACACCAGCGACGAAAAATCCAGCCCCAGCGCCGCCGGGGCCAGCTCGGCCCGGTAGCCACGGATGACGCCCGTCTCCTCCAGCGCCCGCACGCGGCGGTGGCAGGGCGACAGGCTCAGCCCCACCTGCTCGGCCAGTTCGGTCACCGTAAGGCGTCCATCATTTTCCAGCGCAGCAAGAATTTTTCGATCCAGCGAGTTCACGAGGTGATTTCTTCCAATTCAAAGCATCAATCAGGCGATTTATGAGAGCACATTCTCTTAGCACTTCCATATTCTCTCTGCATCAACGCTTTTCGAGGGAATACCGTGTCGTTCGCCGCTTTGACTGCATTCTGGGCCGTCTCCTTGCTTCTGGTTCTCACCCCCGGTGCGGACTGGGCTTACGCGATTTCAGCGGGCCTGCGCGGGCGTCGCCTGGTGCTGCCTGCCGTCATAGGCTTAGCCTGCGGCGCACTGCTGGCGACCTTGGCGGTCGCCGCCGGTGTGGGCGCGCTGGTGGCGCAGAGCCCTGCCCTGCTGACGGCACTGACGGCGACCGGGGCGCTGTATCTGGCCTGGATGGGCATAGGCCTGTGGCGCAGCCCCGCCGTCATCAGCCACGCCAGCGACGCGCAGCCACAAGCGCGTTGGCGCTGGACGGTGAAAGGTGCCAGCGTCAGCGGGCTCAACCCCAAACAGCTGTTGCTCCTGCTGGCCCTGCTGCCGCAGTTTGTGCGGCCAGATGACAGCTGGCCGGTGTCAGCGCAAATCATGGCGCTGGGCGCTTTGCATGCAGCCAGTTGCGCCGTGGTGTACTTTGGCGTGGGATGGGGATCGCAAAGGGTGCTGCGCACAAGGCCATCTGCCGCTTTGCTGGTGTCGCGCATCTCGGGCGCGCTGATGCTGGGCCTTGCCACGCTGCTGCTGGTCGAAATAGCACTGCATTGATCGCACCAAAACAAGAGCGGCTAGCACCTGTCAATCAAGGGATTCAGATGGTTTTAAACCTGAAATCCCTGAAAGACGAGCGCTAGCCGCTCTACTTTTTATGAAGAGTTATTAGCTCTTCAGTGCGACCAGCACTTCATCCAGCATCTTCTTCGCATCGCCAAACAGCATGCGGTTGTTCTCTTTGTAGAACAGCGGATTGTCCACACCGGCGTAGCCCGATGCCATGGAACGCTTCATCACGATGGACTGCTTGGCCTTCCACACTTCCAGCACCGGCATGCCCGCGATGGGGCTGCTGGGGTCGTCCTGGGCAGCGGGGTTCACGATGTCGTTCGCGCCGATGACGATGGCGACATCCGTCTCGGGGAAGTCATCGTTGATCTCGTCCATCTCCATCACGATGTCATAAGGCACCTTGGCTTCGGCCAGCAGCACGTTCATGTGGCCGGGCATGCGGCCCGCCACGGGGTGAATGGCAAAGCGCACATTCACGCCCTGACCGCGCAGCGTCTTGGTGATTTCGTTGACGGTGTGCTGGGCCTGCGCCACCGCCATGCCGTAGCCGGGAACGATGATGACGCTCTTGGCGTCGCGCAGCATCTCGGCGGTTTCTTGTGCGCTCACGGGCGTCACTTCGCCTTGAGGTTCAGCCGCAGCGGCACCGCCCTTCTTGGCGGGTGCCCCAGAGCCAAAGCCCCCGGCAATCACGCTGATGAAGTTGCGGTTCATGGCCTGGCACATGATGTAGCTCAGGATGGCCCCCGAGGAGCCCACCAGCGCGCCCGTCACGATCAGCAAGTCGTTGCCCAGCATGAAGCCGGTAGCCGCTGCGGCCCAGCCCGAATAGCTGTTGAGCATGGACACCACCACGGGCATGTCGGCACCGCCAATGGCCATGACCATGTGCACGCCAAACAGCAGAGCGATCACCGTCATCACGATCAAGGGCAGCATGCCCTCGGCAATGGTTTCAGCGCGCACAAACTCACGGCCAAACCAGATCACCACCAGCAGCGCCAGCAGATTCATCCAGTGGCGACCTGGCAGCAGCAGGGGCTTGCCGCCGATCTTGCCGTTGAGCTTGCCAAAGGCAATCAGCGAGCCAGAGAAAGTGACGGCACCAATCAGAATGCCGACGTAGATTTCCACCTCGTGAATGGCTTTTTCTGCACCGCTCAGCTGGATGGATGTATCGACATAGCTGGCAAAACCGACCAGGCAGGCGGCCAGACCGACCAGGCTGTGCATCAGCGCGACCAGCTCGGGCATCTGGGTCATCTTGACGACCTTGGCTGCGTACAGACCAATGCCGCCGCCGACGACCAGCGCACCCACAATCCACGCCATGCCGTTGGGGCCGACGCGAGGGCCAAAGATGGTGGCCAGCACGGCCAGGCCCATGCCGATCATGCCGAACAGGTTGCCACGGCGCGAGGTTTCGGGATTGGACAGCCCACCCAGACTCAGGATGAACAAAATAGCGGCGCCCAGGTAGGCCACCGTTGCGAGACTTTGGGACATGGTGTTTCTCTCTCGTTCTTCTTATTTCTGGAACATGGCCAGCATGCGGCGGGTCACGGCGAAGCCACCAAACATGTTGACGGCCGTCAGCACCACGGCGGCAAACGCCAGCCAGCGGATCAGCTCATCAGGGCGGCCTGTGCCTGCCGTATCCGGCGGCGCAATCTGCACCAGCGCACCAATGGCGATGATGCTGGAGATGGCGTTGGTCACACTCATCAGCGGCGTGTGCAGCGCAGGCGTCACGTTCCACACCACCATATAGCCGATGAAGCAGGCCAGCACGAAGACGGTGAAATGCCCCAGGAAGGCCGCTGGCGCATAAGCCCCAATCAACCAGAAGACCGCAGCCGCCACCGCAAAGATGATGACCAGCGTCTTGGCAGGCAACGGGCCGCTGGAGCCATGACCGTGGCCGCCTTTTTTCTGCACCACCGGCGCTTCAGCGGGCTTGGCGGCAGGCTTTGGCGCTTGCGCCAGCGGGGGAGCTGGCCAGGTGATTTCACCGTTCTTCACCACCGTGAGGCCGCGAATCGCGTCGTCTTCCATGTTGACCACGGCCACACCGTTCTTGGCCTTGCACAGCTCTTCGGTCAGGCGCAGCAGATTGTTGGCGTACAGCGTGGACGATTGCTTGGCCAGGCGCGACGCGAGGTCGGTGTAGCCGATGATGGTGACGCCATGGCGCACCACCGCATGGTCAGGCACGGTCAGCTCGCAGTTACCGCCTTGCTCGGCAGCCATGTCCACGATCACGCTGCCGGGTTTCATGCTCTGCACCATCTCGGCCGTAATCAGCTTGGGCGCGGGCTTGCCGGGAATCAGGGCCGTGGTGATGATGATGTCCACATCCTTGGCCTGCTGCGCGTACATGGCGCGCTGCGCGGCCTGAAAGCCTTCGCTCATCACCTTGGCGTAACCGCCGCCGCCCGCGCCATCTTCTTCGTAATCGACCTTGACGAACTCGCCGCCCAGCGAGATGACCTGATCGGCCACTTCAGCCCGCGTGTCGTTGGCGCGCACGATGGCGCCCAAATTAGCTGCCGTGCCAATCGCCGACAAACCAGCCACGCCAGCGCCAGCAATAAACACCTTGGCCGGGGGCACCTTGCCCGCAGCCGTGATCTGGCCGTTGAAGTAGCGGCCAAACGCGTTGGCGGCTTCAATCACGGCTCGGTAGCCCGAGACACCGGCCATGGATGTCAGCGCATCCATCTTCTGGGCACGCGACAAGGTACGGGGCAGCGAATCAATCGCCAGCACCGTGACCTTTTTGGCGGCTAGCTGCTGCATCAGATCGGGGTTCTGGGCGGGCCAGATGAAGTCCAGCAGAATCTGGCCTTCGCGCATCAGCGCCACTTCTTCCGTGGTGGGCGGACGCACCTTGAAGATGATGTCGGCAGCGGCCCAGACAGCGGCGGCGGTAGGCAACACTTCCGCGCCAGCTGCGCGGTAAGCGTCATCGCTGAAATTGGCCGCATCGCCAGCACCGGATTCGACCGAGACCGAAAAACCCAGCTTGATGAGTTTTTCGACCACTTCGGGCACGGTGGCCACGCGCTTTTCCAGCGGGAAGGTTTCCCGTGGGATGCCGATGCGCTGGGCGCTGGTCGACTGGTTGGCAGGGGTAGACATGAAAAGTCTCCTGGAGTTTGAAAACGGTTTTCCAGACGCTCACCCACCCCTAACCACTCCTCCAGTGGGAGGACAGTGCGTTACGCAGGCATGGGCACGGCCGGAATGATCTTGAAACTGGGTCGGGCCGCTTCCCATGAAGCCATTACCCGTTGCCTTGCAGCACAAATACGTTAGCAGCACGCACCAAAATAGGGCACGCGCATTTTTGCTAGCTCAAATGAGGGATGACGCCAAAATCTGAATGGGCACTTTTGATGCCTCGGCTCTGCCGTGTCATGCTTGCGGGGTTCGCGTCGCGCGAGACTACGTCATCCCACGAAAAATACAAGTCACAGATGTTGCAATACCACACCGTTCCCGTCACCGCCTTCCAGCAAAACTGCTCCATCGTCTGGTGCGACCAGACCATGGACGCCGCCGTCATTGACCCCGGCGGCGATATCGAGCAGATCGAATGGGAAGTCGAGCGCCTGGGCCTGAACCTCAAAGCGCTGTGGATTACCCACGCCCACATTGACCACGCAGGCGGCACCAGCGAGCTGGCGGCCAAGCACAACCTGCCCATCATCGGCCCGCACGAAGGTGACCAGTTCTGGATTGACGGCCTGCCCCAGCAAGGCGCGATGTTTGGCTTTCCACATGCAGATCCCTTTGTACCCACACGCTGGCTGCATGACGGCGATACGGTGACGATTGGCAACGAGGCGCTGAACGTGCGCCACTGCCCCGGCCATACGCCCGGCCACGTGGTCTTCCACTCGGCGCAGATTGACCGCGCCTTTGTGGGCGACGTGATTTTTGCCGGCAGCATTGGCCGCACCGACTTCCCCCAGGGCAACCACCAGCAGCTGATTGACTCCATCGTGCAGCGCTTGTGGCCCATGGGCGACCAGACAGTCTTCATCCCCGGCCACGGCCCCGAAAGCAGCTTTGGCCGGGAGCGCAAGGTGAACCCCTACGTCAGCGGCACCTGAGCCCTGACGCGCTCGGCTCTTGCGGATTCGCTCCTTCCGTAGCAGCATGCGCGTGTCACGCTCTTTGTGACGCTACACCACTCGGAGGGCCTTCGTATGCGCAACTCATGGAAAGTCTGGCTGGCTTCAGCCTTGGTCGGCAGCTCGTTTGCCAGCTTCGCCCAAGCTCCGGCAACGGCTCCTGCCGCCCCGGCTGCAAAAACGGCACCGATGCCCGCCAAACCTGCCGCAGAGCCAGCAGCAAAGGCTGCTCCGGCACCGGCCCCAGCGGCAGCCAAGCCAGACATGCAGACCTTTGTCTGCAAGGATGGATCGAGCATGAGCGCTGCCTCCTCCAAGGGAGCCTGCTCGGGCCGCAAGGGTATCGATCAGGACGCAACCGCCAAGGCCGCTGCGGGCGCCAAGATGGCCGCACCTGGTGGGGGAGCAGGCAAGGTCTGGGCCAATGAAGACAGCAAGGTCTACCACTGCCCCGGAACCCGCTATTACGGCCAGACCAAAAACGGCAAGTACATGAGTGAGGCCGAAGCCAAGGCTGCTGGCATGCACGGAGCCAATAACAAAACCTGCTCCTGAACGACTGTTTCAAACCTTTGCCCCCAAAGCGCCTGCCAAAGCAGGCGCTTTTTTATGATCCGCTAAAACACACTCTTGCACTGATGTATCAAGCGCTACCCGCTATAGAAAAGGAAGATGGATGAACTGGATTGCCGGGATTGGCATGCTACTGGTGGCACTGCTGCTGATGTGGGCGTTTTCGGCGCTGTTCATCAGTCTCGCTGCCGGGCTCATCGTCTGCGCCACCCTTTGGCTGTCCTTGCGCCTGTGGCGGCGCAAACAGGTCATGCGCGAGCTGGCACAGAACCCGGCACTGGACTCGCGGCAGGCGGCGCAGCAGCACCCTGCCATGCACTATCTGCTGACGCTGCTGGTCATCTGGGCAGGCTGCGCGGCGGGCATGGCAACCTTTTTGCTGCTGCCCCGCGGCCTGTATTCGCCCGACATGCTATCGCTGGCTTCAGGCATTGCATGTGCGATTGCACTGGGTACCTTTATCAACACCACAGGCAATGTGCTGAGCACCAAAAAACCTGCCCAGCAGGCCGCACAAACACGCGAGGCATGGGGACTCGCAGCCAGCTTTCTGGGCTTTATTTCCATGCCTTTGATGATGTTCGCATCGCCCCATGCGGCAGGCTGGATGGTCTTGCGCGAGGAGCTGCGCGGCTATGCCAGCACTCAGCTTGATATTGCGCTGATGGTCGATGACGCAGAGCACCGCCAAGCCCTGCTGACGCTGGTGCAGCCCCTGCTTGAGCAGGGCAGCCAGGTCTTCAGCCACCGCGCCAGCTCGCGCAGCGGCAGCAGCTACACCCTGCGTGCAGCCTTGCCTGCACGCTACCGCTTTCAGGCTGGCGTGCTGGAGCTGCGACTGGGCGGGCTGATGGATGAAGCACAGCTGCAGCGCCATCTGCAGGCGCTGGTGGCCGTTGTCGAAAATCAAAGCATTGACGGACTACAGCTGGCTTATGCCCAGTGCCAGCCTTCAGCGCAGTGGCTGGCACGGCAGCGCTTTCTGGGTCATGGTTCGCAGAGCATGCAAGCCTTGCGGCAATGCCTGCACAGCCGCCAGATTGCGCTCAATGCGGCGCTGCCCCTGCTCAAGGGTAATCTGCAGCAGGTCAAGTTTGGCTGGGATGTGTTTCGTCCGTGGCTGAGCTGGCCACACTGGCAGGCCGTGGAGTTACCTGAAGACGAAGACGAGCTGCTCAAGCTCGATAGCCTGCGCTAAGCCGCCTCAGGTGGGCAGCACATCCACCCACTGTCCCGGCTCCAGCCCCTCGATGGAATATGGCCCCACGGCCATGCGCACCAGCCGCAGCGTGGGGTGGCCGATGGCCGCCGTCATGCGGCGCACCTGGCGGTTTTTGCCTTCGCGGATGATGAGCTCTATCCAGCAATCAGGAATGTTCTGGCGTACGCGAATCGGTGGGTTACGCGGCCACATTTCTGGCTGCGGCGCTATCAGGCGGGCCTTGGCGGGCAGGGTCTTGCCGTCGTTCAGCTCCACCCCATCGCGCAGGCGCTGCAGCGCAGCTTCGTCGGGCGTGCCCTCAACCTGCACCCAATACGTTTTTTCCATCTTGTGGCGCGGGTCCGCAATGCGCGCCTGCAACTGGCCGTCATTGGTCAGCAGCAGCAGGCCTTCGCTGTCGGCATCCAGCCGGCCCGCCACGTACACGCCGGGCACATCTATCCAGTCTTTAAGGCCCTGCCATTTGCCCTCGGGCGTGAACTGGCTCAGCACTCCATAGGGCTTGTGAAAGCACAGCAGGCGAGTCACATCGGGCCGGGGCGCGCTCAGGCGCACCACGTTGCTGCGGCGCGCCGTATTGGGCTTTGCGGTGCTGGGGCGATTGGATGAAAACGGACGGGGCATGGTTCAGAAGCTTAGCGCCAGCGGCACAGGCCTGCGCTTTAGGTCAAAAATCTTTGTAGCGCCTACTGGATAAACGCAAGCAGCTATCAATTTTGAAATTCAGGAATGGCCGCACCCACCAGTGGCTGCGGATACACCTTGCGCACGCAGTCCAGCCATGCCTGCGCGGCACGCGACAGATAGCCTGGCCGCCACATCAGGGCCACATCCCAGGTGATCTCTGGCCCCACCAGCGGGCGGCTGGCCACGCGCTGCGGGTCGTAGTGCGCGATTACATGCTCGAACATCACGCCCACACCCACGTTGGCGGCGACAAGGTGACCGATGAAGTCCCAGTAACGCGTCTGCAGCTTGACCTGGGGCGTAAAACCTGCCGCTTCGCACTGCTGCAGCACATGCTCGTGCAGGGCAAAGTCAGAGGTGTAAAGCACAAAGGGCAGGTCACGCAGATCGCTCCAGTGCATGGGCTCTTCAGGGTCGCTCACGCGGTTGGCGGGCAGCACCACACGGGTTTTCTGGCGTGCCACGGTGTAGCGCTCCAGTGCCGGATCGGGTTCCGAGAACAGGCCCAGCGCCATGTCCAGCTTGCCTTCCTGAATCAACTGGTACTGGGCACGTGCGCCCTGCTCGTCGACCTGCAGGTTCACACCCGGATAGCGCTGCTGAAACAGCGCAATCACCGGGGCCATGTAGTGCCCGGCGGTTGGCATGATGCCCACGGACAAGTCGCCGCGCGTAATGTTGTCCACCTCGGCCACCTGGCTGCGCAGCAGCTGAGCCTGCTCAAGGATCTCCAGCCCCCGGTCGTACACCACCTGTCCGGCATCGGTCAGCTGCACGCCACGGCCTTCGCGCAGCAGCAACTGGCCGCCGAATTCGTCTTCCAGCGCCTTGACCATCTTGCTGATGGTGGGCTGGGTCACATGCAGGGCTTCAGCCGCACGGGTAAAGCCGTTCTGGCGCACGACTTCAATGAAATAACGCAGGGCACGCAAGTCCATAGAGATTCCTTTTTTGCATGCAAAAAATGAGAATAAGTCATTTCAAGAATATGAGTGAAAACCCTAGAATTTACCCATGTCATCGATTTCCGAAGCTGCTGCCCCCAGCGCTCAGGGCAGCAGCCATACCCTCCAGCAGACACTTTGGCAAATGGCCAAAGCCGTGCTGCAAGTCGCCTTGCTCAGCGCTATCTGGATTGCCATGGATGTGCTGCGCCAGCGTTTTGGCTGGAGCATGCCGGCCGGGCTGATCGGCTTTGCGCTGCTGGCCGTGGGTCTCTTCAGCGGCCTGGTCAAGGCCCGCTGGCTGCAGACCGGCACCAACTGGCTGCTGGCCGAGATGCTGCTGTTCTTCGTGCCCGCCATGCTGGTGGTAACCGAGTACCCCGACCTGATCCGCCATCAAGGCCTGCGCATTCTGGCCGTCATCGTGGCCAGCACCGCCTGCGTGATGGCCGTGACCGCACTGGCCGTGGACCGCGTCTACCGCTTCGAGCTGTGGCTGGCACGGCGCAAATCCAGCCGTGATTTTGCGGCGCAGGGCAAGGAGTAAGCCATGCTCTCCAATGAAGTGATTGGCTTGCTGTCGCTGCTGGCCACCGTGGCCTGCTACGGGGTCAACAAACGCCTTTACCGCAAGCACCCGCACCCGCTGCTGATGCCCATCGTCGCCACACCCATGGTGCTGATCGGCCTGTCCCTGCTCACACACGTGAGCTACCCGCAGTACATCGCCCAGACGCACTGGCTGGTCTGGCTGCTGGGCCCCACCACCGTGGCCTTTGCCCTGCCGCTGCATGAGAACCGCGCCCTGCTGCGCAAGCACTGGATGTCGATTGCCACCGGTGTGCTGGTGGCCAGCGTGGTGTCCATTTCCACCACCATTGCGTTTGCCGAGGCCTTTGGCCTGTCAGAGGCGCTGCAAAAAGGTCTGGCCGTGCGCAGCATCACCACACCTTTCGCTATTGAGGCCGAAAAAGTGCTGGGCGGCCCCACCGATCTGGCCGCGCTGTTTGTGCTGCTGACCGGCGTCAGCGCCATGCTGCTGGGCGAAACCGTGCTGCGCGTTCTGCCCCGCATTCGCAGCAAGCTCGCCACCGGTGCCAGCTGGGGCGGAGCCGCCCACGGCAGCGGCGTGGCCCGTGCCCGCCAATCGGGTGAGGTTCAGGCCGTAATGGCCTCGCTGGTGATGATGATTGCCGGTGCGCTGAACGTGATGGCAGCGCCTTGGGTGCGCCTGCTGTTTTTCTAAAACAGGAGCTGTTTGCGTATATCCGGTCTGCGTTAGCGGCCGAAAACACCTAAATATTCAGAAAAAAGGCAGCGCTTCCTGCTCCAGAGGCGCTGCCTTTTTCATGGTCGTATCGAGAACTTTCCTGCGCTATGAAAACTGACAGGAATATCACCTCGCTGTCCTGATTCTGTTGGGTTCGGGTTTCTACGATGAAGCCATCTACTCACCCATCGCCAAGGCATGTGGGAGTTAGGTCTTATCCACTTCCATCAGGAGATTGCGCCATGTCCCAACGTCGTCTGTCCATTTCTTTGCTGCTCGCCAATGCTGGCGCCGTGCTGGCCCTGGCTTTGCCCGGGATGGCTTCTGCGGCCTACGAGCATCCGACCAACACTGAAGCAGGCGTTGCGGTGTATCCAGAGCATTTCATCAGCCAGAAAACACGCGAACAGGTCAAGGCTGAGACAGAGGCCGCCATGCGAGAAGGTCGTCTGTCCTTCGGTGAAAGCAATTTACCCATGCCTCCCACCGTCACGGGACCCAGCAAAACGCGCGAAGAAGTACTCCGAGAACTGCACAACGAAACGCCAGCAGCGCGTGAAGCTAGAAACCGGGCCATGGCCGGTTAATGGCTGCAGCCCCCAAGGCCTAACTGGTAGGGTGGCAGGGGCAACGGAAAAAGCACCAAATCCAGACGAGGAAGCGGTGCTTTTTTGGCTTTGAGAAGACTCAGGCCAGGGTGTAGGCCGTCTTCACCGTGGTGTAGAACTCCTGGGCATAGCGGCCTTGCTCACGCGGGCCGTAGCTTGAGCCTTTGCGGCCGCCAAACGGCACGTGGTAATCGACCCCTGCAGTAGGCAGATTGACCATCACCATACCGGCCTGGCTGTGGCGCTTGAAGTGCGTGGCGTACTTGAGGCTGGTGGTGGCAATACCGGCCGACAGGCCGAACTCGGTGTCGTTGGCCACGGCCAGCGCTTCTTCGTAGTCGCTCACGCGGATCACGCTGGCCACGGGGCCGAAGACTTCCTCGCGATTGATGCGCATGGTGGGCGTGCTATCCACCAGCAACGCTGGCTGCATGAAGAAGCCTTGCTTTCCGCTTCCGGTATGACAAGCCACACGGCCACCGCCCGAAGCAAGTACGGCACCTTCGGCCTTGGCAATTTCAACATAGCTCAGGTCTTGCTCCAGCTGGGCCTGGCTGACCACGGGGCCAATGTCGGTGCCGACGGCACGGGCATCGCCGACCTTGATTTTTGCCATGCGGGCCTGCAGGGCTTCGACAAAGGCCGGGTAGATTTTGTCGGTGACGATGAGACGGCTGGACGCCGTGCAGCGCTGGCCGGTGGAATAAAAGCAGCTTTGTGCAGACAGCTCCACGGCCTGTGCCAGATCGGCATCGTCCAGCACCACTTGCGGGTTCTTGCCGCCCATCTCCAGCTGCACTTTTTTGCCCGAGGCCACGCAGGCGGCCGCAATGCCACGGCCCACTCCCACCGAGCCGGTAAAGCTGATAGCTGCAATGCCCGGATGCTGCACCAGCGCCTCGCCAATCACGCGGCCACGACCCATGACCAGGTTGAAGACACCGGCGGGAATGCCGCTACGGTGAATGATGTCGGCCAGGGCCCAAGCGCTACCGGGGACCAGATCGGCCGGCTTCAGGACCACGCAGTTGCCGAAGGCCAGGGCCGGCGCAATCTTCCAGGCCGGAATGGCGATGGGGAAGTTCCAGGGTGTGATCAGGCCGACCACGCCGATGGGTTCGCGGGTGATTTCCACACCGATGCCAGGGCGCACCGAAGGCAGGGTCTCGCCAGACAAACGCAGACATTCGCCGGCAAAGAACTTGAAGATCTGACCGGCACGGGCCACTTCGCCAATGCCTTCGGCGCGGGTCTTGCCTTCCTCGCGGGCCAGCAGATCGCCGAGCTCTTCCTTGCGGGCCAGGATCTCGCTGCCGATCTTGTCCAAAGCATCAGAACGGGACTGGATGCCCGATGTGGACCAGGCCGGGAAAGCCGCCGTGGCAGCGGCCACGGCCGCCTCCACATCACTGGCATCGCCCTGGGCGTATTCACCGATCACGTCGGACAGATCACTGGGGTTGGTGTTGGGGGCGTAGCTTTTGCCTTCGACCCACTGGCCGTTGATGAGGTTGTTGTGCATCGTCATGTCTGGAGTCCTGAAGAAAAATGGGAAAGCGCTTACACCGCGCCATGTGCTTCGACATAGAGCGCGTAGAGCGAATGGCTGCTGGCCATGTAGAGGCGGTTGTTTTTAGGGCCGCCAAACGTGAGGTTGGCGCAGCGTTCGGGCAGGCGGATAAAGCCGATCGGCTTGCCTTGGGCGTTGAAGACCTTGACGCCGTCCATCTCGACGGATTTGCCCAGTGGCAGATGGGCCCGCATGCCGCCGCCGATATCGGTGGTCTCGGGGCTGAAAGCGCCGCTAAAGCCCCAGCCACACCAGAGATTGCCGTCGCGATCGACGCGAAAGCCGTCGAGTGCACCTGAGCCGTCGGCATCGATGAGTTTGGTTTTGTTCGACACGCTGCGGCCATCGGCCGAGACATCGAAACTCCAGAGACTGCGGTTGGGCGTGCCCTTCCACTCGATCACATAGAGCTTCTTCTCGTCGGGGGAAAACGCCAATCCGTTGGGGTTGACGATGTCGGTCACCACGGCGGTGATCTGGCCGTCTTTGCCAATGCGGTAGACATTGGTGGTGGCCTGCTCGGGCGTGGCGCGCGTGCCCTCCCATTCGCCGTTGATGCCAAACAGCGGGTCGCTGAACCAGATACTGTCGTCAGACTTCACCACCACGTCGTTGGGTGCATTCAGGCGCTTTCCCTGATAGCTGTCGGCAAGCACGGTCATGCGGCCGTCGCGCTCGGTGCGCACCACGCGGCGCGTCACCGAGTGCTCGCAGCTGATCAGGCGACCCTGGCGATCCCGGGTATTGCCGTTGGTGTAGTTCACACCTTCCTTGTGCACGGAAAACGTACCGGTTTCTTCCTCATATTTCATGAGCCGGTTGTTGGGAATGTCGCTGAGGATCAGCGTACCGGTCTCCGGGAAATAGGCCGGGCCTTCGGCCCAGCGCATGCCTGTGCCCAGCTGCTCCACGGTACTGCTGTAGATGCGGTATTTGGCAAAGCTGGGGTCCAGCAGAAAGACGGCCGGATCCGGGTAGCGCTGATGCGGCAGAAAGCTGAAAGACTGTGCTCCTGCTGCTGCCCCCCAGGTACCCAGCACGGAGGCACCCGCAGCACTCAGAAGCTTGCGGCGATTCATGGCGTTTTTCATGGTGTTTTCCGGAACGGGTGCAGGTGGGCAGGCATCGTTCAGCGCACCATGCAGGGGCGTTTGTTGTCGAACTTCCAGCCGGGAATCAAGTGCTGCATGACGATGGCGTCGTCGCGTGCACCCAGTCCATGTTCCAGATACAGAGCGTTGGCGCGCTGCAGCGCGGCGCGGTCCACGGTCACGCCCAGGCCGGGGGTCTTGGGCACTTCCACAAAACCGCCCTTGATCTGCAGCGGGTTCTGGGTCAGGTACTGGCCGTCTTGCCAGATCCAGTGGGTATCGATGGCTGTGACCTTGCCGGGCACGGCAGCCGCCACATGGGTGAACATGGCCAGCGAGATGTCGAAGTGGTTGTTGGAGTGCGAACCCCAGGTCAGACCCCAGTCGCGGCAGGTCTGACCCACGCGCACGGAGCCGGCCATGGTCCAGAAGTGCGGGTCGGCCAGCGGAATGTCCACGGACTGCAGCGACAGCGCATGCACCATCTGACGCCAGTCGGTGGCAACCATATTGGTGGCTGTGGGCAGGCCGGTGGCGCGGCGGAACTCGGCCATGACTTCGCGGCCCGAGAAGCCATTTTCGGCACCGCAGGGGTCTTCGGCATAGGCCAGAACGTCGTGCATGTCGCGCATCAGACGGATGGCGTCTTTGAGCAGCCAGCCACCGTTGGGGTCCAGCGTGACGCGGGCCTCGGGAAAGCGCTTGGCCAGCGCGGTGACGGCTTCGACTTCCTGCTCGCCGGCCAGCACGCCGCCCTTGAGCTTGAAGTCGTTAAAGCCGTAGCGTTCGTAGGCAGCCTCGGCCTGGCGCACGATGGTCTCCGGCGTCATGGCCGTCATGTGCCGCACCTGGGTCCAGTCGTCATGGCCCAGCTTATCTTCTCCGGGCTTGACGTAGTCCAGGCCGGTCTTGTCGCTGGGGCCGACGAAGAACAGATAGCCCAGCATTTCCACGCGCTCGCGCTGCTGGCCTTCGCCCAGCAAGGCCGCCACGGGCACGCCCAGGTGCTGGCCCAGCAGGTCCAGCAACGCAGATTCAATGGCCGTGACCGCATGCACGCCGATGCGCAGATCGAAAGTCTGCAAGCCGCGACCGCCGGTGTCGCGACCTTCCAGCGACTTTTGCACTTCTTGCAACAGCTGCAGGTGCCGGCCGATGGAGCGGCCGATCAGCACCTGTTTGCTGTCCTCCAGCGCCAGACGTATGCCTTCACCACCCGGAACCTCGCCCACCCCGGTGCGACCTGCACTGTCATGCACCAGCACGATGTTGCGCGTGAAGTAAGGCGCATGTGCGCCGCTGAGGTTCATGAGCATGCCGTCGCGGCCGGCGACGGGGATGACTTCGATCTCGGTGATGGTCGGGGTGGAGGACATGGAGGTCTCTTGAGAGGTCTTGGGGAAAAGGACTATGCGACGCTGGCCGTGGTCAGCTGCGCAGCTGACCACGGCACCTCGGCCACGGGCTCACCCGTTGCGATGAACTGCGCCAGATTGCGCAGCACGAGGTCGGCCATGGCACGGCGGGTTTCATGCGTGCCGCTGGCGATATGCGGGGCCAGCACCACGTTGTCCAGCGCCAGCAGGTCGGGGTTGGGGCGGGGCTCGTCTTCGAACACATCCAGACCGGCACCGGCGATGCGCTGCTGCCTGAGGGCCTGAGCCAGAGCGGCTTCGTCGACCACGCTGCCGCGCGCCACATTGATCAGAAAGCCTTGCGGGCCCAGAGCATCCAGCACTTCGGTGCTTACCAAGTGCTGTGTGCCCGCGCCGCCAGCAGCAGTGATGACCAGAAAGTCGGACCAGCGCGCCAGCTCCAGCAACGAGGACAGATAGCGGTGAGGAGAGCCTTCGACAGGGCGGCGGTTGTAATAGGCCACTTCCATATCAAAGCCCGAGGCGCGGCGCGCCACGGTGGAGCCGATACGGCCCATGCCAAAGATGCCCAGGCGTTTGCCGCTGGCCCGGGTGCGGATACCAAAGCGACTGCGAGCCCAGTCACCACGGCGCACAAAGCGATCCGCTTCACTGAGGCCACGCGCCGCATCCAGCAGCAGCGCAAAGGCCAGATCAGCCACACAGTCATCGAGCACGCCGGGCGTATAGCCCACGCGAGCCCCCCGGCGCAACAGAGACTCTCGGTCTAAAGAATCAAAGCCCACGCCAAAGCTGCTCACAAAACGCAGTTTGGGCAAAGCCTCTACGACATGTGCCGCCAGGCCCATACCTGCCGATGTGACCAGGTACTCGAATTGCGAGCCATGCTCGGCCAGAAAGCGCTCGGGGTCGGGCTGCTCGGAAAGAACGCTCACTTCATAGGCCTGCGCCAGTTCGGCATCAAGCTGGGGGAGTGGCATCTTGCCGTATTGGAGTACGCGTGGTCGGGAGGTCGCCATGCTAGGAAATCCTTGTTGTTTGGGTGTCGACTTGAGCAGCTCTGTACTGCAAAGCTTCGGGAAGCGGCGCAATGCCGCTGCCCGTTTTATCTCAATCGGCAGTAATCTTGCGGGTCTGGATCAGCTGCTTCCAGCGCTCGTTTTCCTTGACCTGATAGCGGGTGAATTCCTCTGGCGTGTTGCCGACGATCTCCAGTCCCTGGTCCAGAAAGCGCTTGCGGATGTCGGGCTGCTGCACCGCTGCGATGGCCGCCTTGGCCAGCTTGGCCTTCACGTCGGCGGGCAGCCCTTTGGGAGCCGCCATGCCCTGCCAGGAGTAGACCTCGGCGCCCTTGACGCCAGCCTCGGCCAACGTGGGCACATCAGGCAGCACGGGTGAGCGCTGCGTGCCAGTCACGGCGATGGCATGCAGCTTTCCGCTGCGCAGATGGGACAGCACGGCGTTCACATTCTGGAAGGAAAAATCCACCTGACCGCCAAGCAGGTCGGTGATGGCCGGTGCTCCGCCCTTATAGGGAACATGCACGGCTTCGGTGCCGGTCTGCTGCCAGAACAGCTCTGCCGACAGATGGTCAGAGGAGCCATTGCCCGAGCTGGCAAAGCTGACTTTGCCAGGATTGGCCTTGAGCGCGGCAACGACCTCGGCAACGGTACGTGCCTTTTGCGTCGCACTGGCTACAAGCACATTGGGAGCCTGCACAGGGATGGTGATGTAGTCGAAGTCCTTGGTCGCGTCATACGGAATGCTTTTGACCAGATGGGGCGTGACCACGAACGGCCCCAGCGAGGCGACAAGCAAGGTATAGCCATCGGCTGGGGCGCGCTTGACGGCACCGGCACCGATGGTGCCTGTGGCACCGGGGCGGTTCTCCACCACGAAAGACTTCCCCAGCTGCTCGCCCATGCTCAGGGCCAAGGCGCGTGCCACAGTGTCGGTGGAGCCGCCGGCCGGGAAAGGAACGATGATGTTGACGGGCTTGTCGGGAAAGCTGCCGGCGGCCTGGGCCGCGAACGCGAGCGTGGCACCCAATGCGATCAGTACTTTTTTCATGTGCTTGTCTCCTTGAGGTGGCGAAGCCCTGCAGGCCCCGCCACGAACCGCTTTTATTTTTTTATTGCGGGCCCAGTTTGTCGATCAGAGCTTTGAGCTCTTCCATCTCCTGGGGCTTGAGCTCAGAGAGCGGGGCGCGCACGGGGCCCGCATCATGGCCTACGAGCTTGGCTCCGGCCTTGATGATGCTGACGCCGTAACCTTCCGTGCGATTGCGGATGTTCAGGTAAGGCATGAAGAATTCCTTGAGCAGCTTGTGCTGTGTCGCCTGATCGTCGTTGCGCACGGCTTCATAGAACTGCATCGCCGTCTTGGGAATGAAGTTGAAGACGGCGGAGGAGTACACCGGCGTTCCCAGCGCCTTGTAGGCCGCGGCATAGACTTCTGCCGTGGGCAGGCCGCCCAGATACGAGAAGCGATCACCCATCTTCATGAAGATGGAGGACATGGTTTCGATGTTGCCCACACCGTCCTTGAAGCCCACGAGGTTGGGGCAACGGTCGGCCAGAATGGCCAGCGATTCCGGTGTGAACTTGGAGCGGTCGCGGTTGTAGACAATGACGCCGAAGTCCACGCTCTTGCACACTTGCTCCACATGCGCGATCAAGCCTTCCTGGCCCGCTTCTGTCAGGTAATGCGGCAAAAGCAGCACACCATGGGCGCCCAGTCGTTCGGCTTCCTGGGCATGTGCGATGGCCGTGCGGGTGGGGCCGCCTGCGCCGGCAATGATGGGAACCTTGCCGCGGCAGGTGTCGACGGCGGTCTTGATGATCTGGCCGTATTCCTCACCGTGAAGCGAAAAGTACTCGCCTGTGCCGCCTGCCGCGAACAATGCAGTTGCGCCGTAGGGGGCCAGCCATTCAAGGCGCGCCGCATAGCCCTTGGCATTGAAGTTGCCATTGGCATCAAAGTCCGTCACGGGAAAGGACAGCAAGCCTGAGCTCATCACTTCTTTGAGGTACTGGGGAGACATGGTCATTCCTTAAAAAGAGGAGAAAAGAAGATCGGCGCAGCTCAATCCAGCTGCAACTTGGCGGTTTGAACCACCGTGCGCCAGCGAGCACGCTCGGCGTTGAAGAACTTGTCGGTTTCGGTGGGGGTCATCGTGATGACCTCGGCCCCCTGAGCGATCAGGCGCGCTCGGACTTCGGGCGAGCGGATGGCGCCGAGCAGCACTTGATGCACGCGCTGCACCACGGCTTCAGGCGTCTGGGCGGGCAGCACAACGCCTTGCCAGGTTCCAGAGGCAAAGCCCTGGGCGCCCTGCTCGGCCAGCGTGGGCACATCCGCAATCAGCGGCATGCGTGTGTTCTTGGAAATACCCAGCAGCTTGAGCTTGCCGCTTTGCACATGCGGGTAGGTGGCCAGCATGCCGTTCATCAGCACCTGGGTCTGGCCTGCCACGGTGTCTTGCACCGACTGCACACCGCCCTTGTAGGGCACATACACCCACTTGGCACCGGTCATGCGGGCCAGCTCCACCCCGGCCAGATGTGGCGCGCTGCCTGAAGCCGTCACGGCAAAGTTCAGATCCTGCTTCTTGGACAGCTCCACCAGCTCCTTCAGATTGCTGGCCTGAACCGATGGGTGCACCACCAGCATATGAGGCGAGTAGGCCAGCATGGCCGCGCCACGCAGCGCTTTGGAGGGATCAAAGCTGAGCTTGGTATAGATCGAGGGCGAGATGGCCAGCGCACCCAGATCGCACAGCAGCCAGGTATAGCCGTCGGCAGGCGCACGTGCGACGAATTCAGCGCCCAGATTGCCGTTGGCCCCGGGCTTGTTGTCGATCACCACGGTCTGCTTGAGCTCCTGCGAAATCAACTGCCCGATGGAGCGGGCAATGATGTCCGAGCTGCCGCCTGGAGGATAGGGCACGACCAGGCGAATGGGCTTGCTGGGCCAGGCATCGGCAGCCAGCAATGTGGAGGACAGCATGCCGCCAACCGCCAAGGTCAGCAGGGAGCGCAGAACGTGCGAGCGTCGGACCATGGTGAAATGTCTCCTTGTTGTGATCAGTCATCATACAACTTGAGTTTTTCCACTTTCAAGGCATTTTTACTAGGGGTAAACGAGAGATCATGCGCTTCGAGTGTGAAGAAGCACGATGCAAAACCGCATCAAATGCAGATGAACTGCTTATAAATAAAGCACTTGGCGCTATCTAAATTGATATGGACAGATTGATCCAGCCGCTGCAACTCAGGTCACAAGCCTGCAACCACATGGAAAAGGCAGTTGGCCTGCACATGGATGGTTGCGCTGAGCACAGACGTTGCCTCAACGCCCGTTGTACTCAGCACAGGCCATGCAGGCCCTATTCGCGGGACTGGCTCAGGCGCTGGGCCAGACGCAGGCGCTCGCGCGAATTGGTCAGGTGGATGCGCATTGCTGCGCGGGCCGAGTCCGCATCCTGGCGGGCGATGGCCGCATAGATCTCTTCATGCTCGCGGTTCACCCGGAGCAGGTAGTCCGGATCGCGAGCCGGTGTGTCCATGGAGGCAATGCGGTTACGTGGAATCAACAGCGTGCCGAAGTGCTGAAGGATGTCCTGAAAATACCGGTTGCCCGTGGCCTGCGCGATGCTGAGATGAAAAGCCAGATCATGGCTGACGGTGTCATGGCCCTGCGCAAAATGCAGCTCAAACGCTTGCAGGGCCTCGCTCATGACCCGCAGATGGGCTTCGCTGCGCCGCTGGGCGGCCAGGCCTGCAGCCTCGGTTTCCAGGCTGATGCGCAGCTCCAGTACGGCCAGCACATCCACAGATTCACTCAGCTCATGGGCGCTCAGCATGGGGCTCTGGCGCGCCGGAGCCGGCAGCACAAAAGTACCTATGCCATGGCGAGTTTCGACCAAGCCGCCGGCCTGCAGTTTGGACAAGGCCTCACGCACCACGGTGCGACTGACGTCGTAGTTGCGCACCAGTTCGGACTCGGTGGGCAGCTTCTCGCCTTCATTGAGCAAGCCCTGCCGAATCTTGTGCTCGAACTCTTCAGCCAGCAGATTCGCCAGGCTGCGGCTGCCGCGACTGGTCTTGCTACGCAACGCATACCCATCTGTCACCAGTATGGAAGCGGCAGATTGGGGTAATTCCGATGTCTGGGTGCTCATGGGTCTGATGATAATAGTTTTTAGTTGTACGACAACATACCACAAAGACCGCTTATTCCAGCTCCCCGGCAACACCCAGTCCGCCACTGACCTGACCACCACCTCAGTCCATCTCAAGATGAGCACTTCACACCAGATTCGCCATATCCGCATCACGCCCATTGCCTTCCGTGATCCGCCGCTGCTCAATGCGGCCGGCATCCACGAGCCCTGGGCGCTGCGCTCCATCATCGAGATCGAGACGGCCTCGGGCCTGGTCGGCATCAACGAAAGCTATGGCGATCTGCCCATGCTGGAGGCTCTGGCCAAGGTGGCTCCAGCCCTGGTCGGCCTGTCACCCTGGGCGCTCACCGAAATGGAAGTACGCGTTGCCGCTCTGGTGACGCCGCCCAGGCTGACGGCCTCGGAATTCCTGGGCCAGCAAGTGTCGCTGGCACCAGGCACCCATGTGTCCAAGACCGTGGCCAAGGTAGTCAGCGCCTTTGAGGTCGCCATGCTGGACCTGCAGGGCCAGATGGCGGGGGCGCCCATCGTGGACCTGCTGGGTGGCGCGGCGCGCGATCGCGTGCCGTTCTCGGCCTATCTGTTCTACAAGTACGCCGAGCACATCGACAAGCCGTATGCCGCCGATCCCTGGGGCGAAGCGCTGCAGCCGCAGCAACTGGTGGCTCAGGCCCGGCGCATGATCGACCAATACGGTTTTCAGAGCATCAAGCTCAAGGCCGGCACGCTACCGCCCGAGCAAGAAGCCGCAGGCATTCTGGCGCTGGCCGAGGCTTTCCCGGGCCTGCCGCTGCGTATCGACCCCAACGGTAACTGGACCGTGGAGACCAGCCTGAAGATCGTGCAGCAGCTGCGCGGCGTGCTCGAATATTACGAAGACCCGGCCCCCGGCCTGGATGGCATGGCCGCCGTGGCTCGCGAGTGCGAGGTGCCGCTGGCCACCAATATGGTGGTGACGGACTTTGCCGAATTCCGCCGCAACGCAGACATGGGCTGCCCCGTGAAAATCGTGCTCAGCGATCACCATTACTGGGGCGGGCTGCGCGCCACGCAGCGCCTGTCCACCTTGTGCCGCACCTTCGATCTGGGCTTGTCCATGCACAGCAACTCCCATCTGGGCGTGAGCCTTGTGGCCATGACGCATTTGTGCGCCAGCGTGCCCCTGCTGACCTATGCCTGCGACACCCACTACCCCTGGCAGGACGAAGAGGTGGTCGAAGGCGGCCGCCTGCAGTTCGAGCAAGGCAGCCTGCGCGTGCCCACCACGCCGGGCCTGGGCGTGACGCTGGACCGCGAAGCACTAGCCCGCCTGCACGACAACTATCTGCACTGCGGCATCCGCAACCGCGATGACCTGGGGCAGATGCGCAAATACGACCCGTCCTTCACGGGCAAGCAGCCCCGTTTCTAAACCCCTCATCTACAGCGCAAGAAGACGCTTTCGACCAACCGGAGACAACCACCATGCAACGCCGCACACTGATCCAACGCACTCTCGCCGCCAGCACCCTGCTGCTCGGCGCACCACTTGTCGCCACGCCCGCCATGGCACAGGGCAACTGGCCCTCGGGAAAGCCCATCATTTACATGGTGCCCTTTCCGCCCGGCGGCAATACAGACACCCTGGCGCGCGTGATTTCCCAGTCTCTAGGCAAAGCGCTAGGCACCTCGGTGGTCATAGAAAACAAGGGCGGAGCTGGTGGCAGCGTGGGCTCGGCCCTGGCCGCGCGCGCACCGGCCGACGGCTACACCATCCTGGGCGGCACCATCAGCTCGCATGCCATCAATGTGAGCCTTTATTCCAAGCTGGACTACGACCCCGTCAAGTCCTTCACGCCCGTGGCCATGCTGGGCTCGGGCCCCCTGGTCCTCGTGGTGCCGGCTTCCAGCCCCTACAAGACACTGGCCGACGTGCTGGCCGCCAGCAAGGCCAAGGCGGGCGCGGGCGGTTTGTCTTCGGCCTCGCCCGGCAGCGGTACCTCCAACCACATGGCACTGGAGCTGCTGGCCTACCAGACCGGTGTGAAATTCACGCATGTGCCCTACAAGGGCAGCGGCCCGGCCGTGCAGGACGTAATCGGCGGACAGGTTGACATGATGTTCGACACCGCGCTGGTCGTCGGTCCGCATATCCAGTCCGGCAAGCTGCGCCCCATCGCCGTGAGCAGTTCCAAGCGCCTGGAATCATTGCCCGATGTGCCCACCATTGCCGAGGCTGGTGAAAAAGGTTTCGACATGAGCTCCTGGCAGGCCGTGTTCGCACCCGCAGGAACGCCCAAGCCCGTCGTGGATCGCCTGCATGCCGAGATCATGAAGATCGTCGCCACCCCCGAAGTCCAGGCCCGTCTCAAGAACTTCGGCATGCTGCCTTCCAGCATGACGCCGGCCGAGCTGGCCGACTACCAGAAGGCCGAAGTGGCCAAGTGGGCCAAGGTGATCAAGGCAGCGGGAATTAAAGCGGAATGACCCCCTGAGGCGCTTTGCGCCTTCCCCCTTCTCGCTTCGCGGAGGGGGACGACACCTTCGGTACGGGGCGGCCCTTCCTCGGTGTCTCTGGTTTGGGGCTGCGCCAGTTGCCTAGCGGATGCGGCCCAAGGCTATGAAATAGAAAATTGAGACGAGATTGCCATGAGTACCCCTGCCCCACTTTCCATCAGCATGCACCCGTCCGACAACGTGGCCATCATCGCCAATGACGGCGGCCTGCCTGCCGGCACCGTACTGCCAAGCGGCCTGGTGCTGGTCGACAAAGTGCCGCAGGCCCACAAGGTGGCACTGGTGGACATTCCCGAGGGCGGTGTAATACGCCGCTACAACGTGGTCATAGGCTATGCGCTCAAGCCCATCCCGGCCGGCAGTTGGGTGCACGAACGCTTGCTGCAGATGCCTGAGGCGCGCTCGCTGGAGGGCCTGCCCATTGCCACGGTCAAGCCGCCCGAATTGTTGCCGCTTGAGGGTTACACCTTCGAGGGCTACCGCAATGCCGACGGCACGGTGGGGACGCGCAACATCTTGGCCATCACCACCACGGTGCAATGCGTGGCAGGTGTGCTCGACTTTGCTGTGAGCCGCATCAAGGCCGAGTTGCTGCCGCGCTACCCGAACGTCGATGACGTAGTCGGCCTGGAACACAGCTACGGCTGCGGCGTGGCCATCGATGCCGTGGGCGCCGAGATACCGCAGCGCACCTTGCGCAACATCAGCCACAACCCGAATTTTGGCGGCGAGGTGATGGTGGTCAGCCTGGGTTGTGAGAAGCTGCAGCCAGAGCGCCTGCTGCCGCCGGGCAGTTTTCCCATCGTCGATAAACGCGAACCAGAGCTGGATGTGGTCTGCCTGCAGGACGAGGCCTATGTGGGCTTTATGTCCATGATCGACTCCATCATGGAACGTGCCAAGGCCCATCTGGAGCGCCTCAATGCGCGCCAGCGCGAGACCGTGCCTGCCAGCACACTGGTCGTGGGTGTGCAATGCGGCGGCAGCGATGCCTTCAGCGGCGTCACGGCCAACCCGGCCGTGGGTTTTTGCACCGACTTGCTGGTGCGCGCTGGTGCCACCGTGATGTTCAGCGAGGTGACCGAGGTGCGCGATGGGATTGACCAACTGACCTCGCGCGCATCCACCTCCGAAGTGGCAGAGGCCATGATCGAAGAGATGGCCTGGTATGACGCCTATCTCGACAAGGGCAAGGTGGACCGCAGCGCCAACACCACGCCGGGCAACAAAAAAGGCGGCCTATCCAACATTGTCGAAAAAGCCATGGGCTCCATCATCAAGAGCGGCACGGCCCCCATCACGGGCGTGTTGTCGCCGGGCCAGCGTCTGGCAGATCGTGGCATAGCGCGCGGCCTAGTCTATGCAGCCACACCTGCCAGCGACTTTATCTGCGGCACCCTGCAACTGGCGGCGGGCATGAATCTGCATGTCTTCACCACGGGCCGGGGCACGCCTTACGGTCTGGCTCAGGTGCCGGTGATCAAGGTCGCCACGCGCAGTGACCTGGCGCGGCGCTGGCATGACCTGATGGATGTGAACGCCGGACGCATCGCCGACGGCCAAGCCACCATCGAAGAGATAGGCTGGGAAATGTTCAGACTGATGCTGGATGTGGCCAGCGGCAGAAAAAAAACCTGGGCCGAGCAGTGGAAGCTGCACAACGCCCTGGTGCTGTTCAACCCCGCGCCGGTGACCTGAGGTCAAACAAATCACGCTTCTGAATCTGTAGCACCTCACGCAATTCCTTCCTTGGCTACAGCCCAAAATCATTAAAAACGCTGCCTTGGCAGCGTTTTTAATGGGCGCTTCAGCCTAGCTACGATCAGGCCTGCATGGAGCCCGTCTGCAGGTAGCGCTGATGCCAGGCATAGGCCTCGCCCAGCAGATGCGGCGTGTGCTTTCCTGGCGCATCGCGCAGAGCGCGCTCCAGGTAGTCCGTCATAGCTTCCTTGTAGCTGGGGTGCACGCATTTTTCGATGATGAGGCGCGCCCGCTGCACAGGGGCCAGACCGCGCAGGTCAGCAAGGCCTTGCTCGGTCACCACAATCTGCACATCGTGCTCGGTGTGATCGACGTGGGACACCATGGGCACGATGCAGCTGATCTTGCCGCCCTTGGCCGTCGATGGCGTCATAAAAATGGACAGATAGGCGTTGCGCGCAAAGTCGCCGCTGCCGCCAATGCCGTTCATGATGGACGAGCCCATGACATGCGTGCTGTTCACATTGCCATACATATCGGCTTCGATCAGCGCGTTCATGGAGATCAAACCCATGCGGCGAATCAGCTCGGGGTGGTTCGAGATCTCCTGCGGGCGCAGCATGATGCGCTGACGGTAGAACTCGATATTGGCCAGGAAACGCTCCATGGCCTCGGGACTGAGCGCCAGAGAGGTGGTGGATGCGGTAGCCAGCTTGCCGGACTCCAGCATGTCCAGCATGCCGTCTTGCAGCACTTCGGTGTAGGCGTTCAGGTGGTCGAATGGCCCCTTGTTCAGGCCAGCCAGCACGGCGTTGGCAATATTGCCCACGCCAGACTGCAGCGGCAGCAACTCAGGCGGCAAGCGGCCCACCTTCACCTCGTTCTGCAGAAAATCGATGATGTTTTCGGCAATGCGCTGCGAATCCACATCGGGCGGCGTAAAGGCCGCCAGCTTGTCGCGCTGCTGCGTGGGCACCACGGCAATCACTTTGCTCAGATCGCAGTGCAGATACGGGTCGCCAATGCGGTCAAACGGGTGCTCCATAGGGATGGGCTTGCGCTTGGGCGGCACGGCAGCGCCGTAGTAGATGTCGTGCATGCCTTCCAGCTCGGCGGGCTGGGCGCTGTTGACTTCCAGAATGATCTTGTCGGCCTGCTCCAGCCAGGTCTTGTTATTGCCCACCGAGGTGGATGGAATCAGGCGGCCATCGGGCAAGATGCCAGCGACCTCAATCACTGCCACATCGAGGTGACCGAGGAAGCCAAACCACACGTACTGCGCCACGTGGGACAGATGAATGTCCACGTACTGCATGCGCCCGTCATTGATTTCTTTGCGCACCGTAGGGTCGGACTGGTAAGGCAGGCGGCGCTCGATGCCGTGCACCTTGGCCAGCGCACCATCGAGCTCAGCCGAGGTGGATGCCCCCGTCCACAGGCTGATACGGAAATTGCCGCCGTTGGCATTCTGCGCTTCGATCCTGCGCGCCAGCGCCTGAGGCACGGACTTGGGGGCACCCGCTGGTGTGAAGCCGCTCATGCCCAATGTCATGCCAGACTCGATCAGGCTGGCCGCTTCATCGGCGGTCATGATACGTTCACGTAGCGCAGGGCAAAGCACGCGATCAGCTGGGGAGGCTTGGGTGAATGTGGTGTGCATGGAGTTGTGTCTCATCGCCTCGCCCATTGCTGGCTGGCGTTTTTTGTTTCTACTAGGTTGCAATTTGATTGATGCAGACCCGGATTGAACTACAACAGACGGCCGTGCGCCAGCGTAGGCGACTAGCGTAAACACCGATGCGTTTTCGGCAAAAAATCGAATGCAAATTTTTCGATATTCAAAAATGTGAGCACATTTCTCAATAAGAAAAAGAACTACACCTGAGAAAAGTATTAACTACTTGCCACATCAATCACATTGCATGGAAAGTATTGAATGCAAAAAATTGCATCCATGCGCCCCAGCAGACATAGGCTGACACAGGTATCCACTCTCGACACCCAGAATTCATCCCATGGCTTATGAAACCTCCGGCAGAAAGCACTGGCTGCAACGCCTGACCAGCGCGCTGCAGCCGCTGATCGATTCCGTACAGCTCTGGCTGCAGGCCGATGGTCTGCGCATGAGCGCCGCCATGTCGTTCTACGGCATGCTCAGTCTGGCCCCTCTGCTACTGGCCGTGGTCGGTCTACTGGGCTGGTGGATGGACCGCAGCTATGTAGAAAGCACACTCATCAGTCAGGTGCAAAACGTGGTCGGGGAGCGGGCGGCGCAGGTTATCAAGGGCGCGCTCTCCAGTGCCCAGAACTCCAGTCAAGGCTCGCTGGCATCCATTCTTGGACTGGTGATGATGCTCTCGGGTGCCACCGGCGTATTTGTGGAGCTGCAGGCATCGCTGGACAAGCTCTGGTCCATGGGCGAAGAACCCCGCCCGCAAGATAACAGGCCATGGTGGGGCATGGCCATCTCGCGCCTGTGGGGGCTCAGCTATGTGGTGGGTCTGGGCTTTTTGCTGCTGGTGTCCATGGTGCTGTCCACCGCCATTCAGATGATTACCACCTGGGCCAACGATGCACTGCAACTGGTTCCGCTGGGCCCGCTGATGGGCGTCATCAATGAGAGCCTTTCGTTTGGCATTGCCGTGCTGCTGTTCTGGGGGCTGATGCGCATGGGCACGGGCATCAAGCCTGCCACCCGGTACCTGCTGCTGGGCTCGCTGATGGGCGCAGCCCTGTTCACCATCACCAAGCAGGCGCTGGCCTGGTACCTGTCCACCGCCGCCGTGGTCTCGGCCTATGGCGCGGCAGGTTCTCTGGTGGTGGTGCTGATGTGGTTTTATGTCACCTCGGCCATCCTGCTGTTTTCAGCCGCCACGGCCAAGGCCTGCAACAAGGCCAGCGTGAAGATCCGCATGCCGTTCGCTCCACGTCGCAGGTCAGGGCAGGCCCCGCTCATGGATGTGAGCAATCTGCCTGACAACGCCGGGGAGAATATATAAACTGGCTACCAGCGCTTATCTAGATTGGGACATGCGCTATCAATTTATATAAATGACTCACTAACAAAAAAGGCCTGCAGATGCAGGCCTTTTGCTTGGGGAAAGCGGAACTTACTTTTCCACAAACGCACGCTCAACGACGAAGTCGCCGGGCGTAGTGGTGTTGCCTTCCTTGAAGCCGCGGTGCTCCAGCAGCTCCTTGAGTTCGGCCAACATGGCGGGGCTGCCGCACAGCATGACGCGATCGGTCTCGGGGTTCAGATCAGGCAGGCCCAGGTTTTGCGGGAAGGTGCCGTTGTTGATCTGCGTTGAGATACGACCCTGGTTACGGAAAGGCTCGCGCGTCACCGTAGGGTAGTAGTGCAGCTTGCCCTTGACGATCTCGCCCAGGAACTCGTGCTCGGGCAGTTCCTTCTCAAACAGCTCCTGGTAGGCCAGCTCTTCGACCTGGCGCACGCCGTGCACCACGACCACGTTGTCAAAACGCTCGTAGGTCTCGGGATCACGGGCCACGGCCAGCCAGGGTGCCAGGCCGGTTCCGGTGCCGATCAGGTACAGGTTCTTGCCGGGCAGCAGATAGTCGATCAGCAGCGTGCCTGTGGGCTTTTTACCCACGATGACGGTGTCGCCTACCTGGATGTTTTGCAGCTTGGAGGTCAGGGGGCCTTCAGGCACCTTGATCGACAGAAACTCCAGATGCTCTTCGTAGTTAGGGCTGGCAATGGAGTAAGCGCGCAGCAGGTTTTTGCCGTCGACCTTCAGTCCAATCATGGTGAAGTGGCCGTTGGAGAAGCGCAGCGATGTGTCGCGGGTTGTCGTGAAGGAGAAAAGACGGTCGGTCCAGTGGTGAACCGACAGCACGCGTTCTTCGAGAAAAGCACTCATGGTCGTCTACACAAAAATATGAATTCGGGACAAACAATGCCCGCTGTTGCTGGGATGCCCGGCAGGTATGCCATGAAGACATGCGGTGGCGAACGCTGCGTGCAGAGTGAACTGCCTAACAGCTGCGGCTGCCGATTGCCAAGCGGGACAAGACCTATATTGTCGGATAAATGGCAGCAAACAGGTACATTGCGCTTCAATGTCTTGATACTGATTAGTGATAAGGAGAATGACGATGCGGTTTCTTATGACTTTGCGTTTTAGCGCAGTGGCTCCCGCTATGGCATTGGCCGCCGCGCCCGTGTGGGCCCAGGGGGTCATCAAGATCGGGGAAATCAACAGCTACAAGGCCCAGCCCGCGTTTCTGGAACCCTACAAAAAAGGCATGGAGCTGGCCGTGGAGCAGGTCAACGCCGCAGGCGGTGTGGGCGGCAAAAAGCTGCAGCTGATTGTGCGTGATGACAACGCCACCCCCGGTGATGCCGTGAGGGCCGCCGAGGAGCTGTACACCCGCGAGAAGATTGACGTGCTGACCGGCAGCTTTCTCTCGCATGTGGGTCTGGCGCTGACGGATTACGCCAAGCAGAAAAAGCGCTTCTTCCTTGCCTCCGAGCCGCTGACTGACAAAATCGTCTGGGCCGACGGCAATCACTACACCTACCGTCTGCGCGGCTCCACCTATATGCAGACCGCCATGCTGGTGGAAGAAGCCCTCAAGCTCAAGAAAAAGCGCTGGGCCATCGTCTACCCCAACTACGAATACGGCCAATCCGCCATCGCCACCTTCAAGACACTGATGAAGGCCAAGCAGCCCGATATCGAGTTTGTGGCCGAGCAAGCCCCTGCGCTGGGCAAGATTGATGCCGGCTCCGTCGTACAGGCCTTGGCCGACTCCAAGCCAGAAGCCATCTTCAACGTACTGTTTGCCACCGATCTGGGCAAGTTTGTACGCGAAGGCAATACCCGCGGTCTGTTCAAAGGCCGCGAGGTGGTGGGTCTGCTGACGGCTGAACCCGAATATCTGGACCCGCTCAAGAAAGAAGCACCGCTAGGCTGGACCGTGACTGGCTACCCCTGGTACTCCATCAAGACACCCGAGCACGCCGCGTTTCTGAAAGCCTATCAGGCCAAGTACAAGGACTACCCGCGTCTGGGCACCATCGTGGGCTACAACGCCATCCAGTCGATTGCGGCAGGCCTGCGCAAGACCGGCGGCGATGCCGATACCGAAAAGCTGATTGCCGCCTTCAAGGGACTGGAAGTCTCCACCCCCTTCGGCCCCATCACCTATCGTGCGCAAGACAACCAGTCCACCATGGGTGCCTACATCGGCAAGACCGCCTATGACGAAAAGCTCAAGCGCGGTGTGCTGGTCAGCTACCGCTATGCCGACGGCAAAAACTACCAGCCCAGCGATGAAGAAGTGAAGAAGCTGCGCCCCGCAACGGCGAACTGATTACGCTTGGGCGAAAATACCGGGCCACCTGCAATCACGCAGGTGGCTTTTTTCATCTCTGAAATCACGATGTCGAGCTTCAGGAGCTACGCAGCATGAGTGCATCCGGCCTGTTGGCCCAGTTGTTGAACGGTCTGGCCAGCGCATCGTCGCTGTTTTTGGTGTCTGTGGGTTTGTCGCTGATTTTTGGCGTCACCCGCACCATCAACTTTGCCCACGGCTCGTTCTACATGCTGGGCGCCTTCATCGCGTACAGCAGCGTGGATGTACTCTCGCCCCATATCGGCTTCTGGCCCGCGCTGCTGCTGGCTCCGCTGGCCTGCGCCCTGCTGGGTGCGCTCACCGAAATGCTGTTGCTGCGTCGCATCTATCAAGCGCCCGAGCTGTTCCAGCTGCTGGCCACGTTTGCGCTGGTGCTGGTCATCAAAGATGCATCGCTGTGGCTGTGGGGGCCTGAAGAGCTGTTCGGCCCGCGTGCGCAGGGCATGGAAAGCTCCGTTGAAATTCTGAGCCGCCAGTTCCCTACCTACGATCTATTTTTGATAGCTGTTGGCCCTTGCGTATTGGTAGGCCTGACGCTTTTACTCACTAAAACCCGCTTTGGCACGCTGGTGCGCGCCGCCACGCAAGACCGAGAAATGGTGGGCGCTTTAGGTGTCAATCAGGCGTGGTTGTTTACCGCCGTTTTTGCGCTGGGCACGCTGCTGGCAGGCCTTGCTGGCGCGCTGCAACTTCCGCGCGAGCCCGCCAGTCTTGAGATGGACATGACCACGATTGGCGCGGCCTTTGTGATCGTGGTGGTAGGCGGCATGGGCAGCATTCCCGGCGCCTTCATCGCCGCGCTGCTGGTGGCTGAACTCAAAGCGGTGTGCATCTGGCTGGGAGTGCAGGAGATTGCGGGGGTGGAGATTTCATTCTCCAAGCTCACGCTGGTGGTGGAATTTCTCGCCATGGCCGTGGTGCTGATCTGGCGGCCCTGGGGTCTGCTGGGCAAGCCACAAGCCCTTGCCCGCAGCGGCGGCCAGCCCGAGCAACCGCTGCGCTACGCAGGCCGTGGCGCATCTGCCGCATGGCTGGCCCTACTGGCGGCACTGGTGCTGCTGCCGCTGGCCTTTGGCAGCGAAGCCAGCTACACCACCGTACTGCTGACAGACATCTTTATCGCCGCACTGTTTGCGGCCAGCTTGCACTTCATACTCGGCCCCGGCGGCATGCACTCGTTTGGCCATGCGGCCTACTTCGGGCTGGGGGCCTATGGCGCGGCACTGCTGGTGCGCCAGCTCAACCTGCCCATGGAAGCCGCGCTGCTGCTGGGCCCGCTGGTGGCCGCTGCCGGTGCCCTGCTCTATGGCTGGTTCTGCGTGCGCCTGTCGGGCGTGTACCTGACCATGCTGACACTGGCCTTTGCCCAGATCAGCTGGGCCATCGTCTTTCAGTGGGATGACTTCACGGGCGGCAGCAATGGCGTGACGGGCATCTGGCCCCCTGAATGGGCATCGCAAGGCGCAGCGTTTTACTGGCTGGCTTTGGGCGTGTGCGCAATCGGTCTGTACCTGCTGCGCCGCATCCTGTTCTCACCACTGGGTTACGCACTGCGCGCCACGCGAGATTCAGCCCTGCGCGCAGACGCCATTGGTATCGACGTGCGCCGCGTACAGTGGACAGCGTTTGTCATCTCCGGCCTGTTTGCAGGCCTTGCGGGCGCGCTGTTCGCCTTCAACAAGGGCGGCGTGGCGCCTGACTCCATGTCCGTCACCAAGTCGGTCGATGGTCTGGTCATGGTGCTGCTGGGCGGCGTGCAGACTCTGGCTGGCCCCGTGGTGGGCGCAGCGGCCTTCACCTGGCTGCAAGACACCGTGGCCCGCAACACCGAATACTGGCGCGCGCTGATGGGCGCGACCATGCTGGTGCTGGTGCTGCTGGCACCACAGGGGATTGCGGGTTATGCGCAGGCTCTGTGGGCGCGAATAGCGCCTAAAAACAAAGCAGAGATCGCACCATGAGCCTGCTGCAAATCCATAACATCAGCAAATCCTTTGGCGGCGTGAAAGCCGTGCAAAACGTCTCGTTCAGCCTGCAAGCCGGTGAGTTGCTGGCACTGATCGGCCCCAACGGCGCGGGCAAGAGCACCACGTTCAACATGGTGGGCGGGCAACTTGCGCCTGACAGCGGCGCGGCACTGCTGAACGGCCAGCCCATCACCGGCCTGCCACCACGCACCATCTGGCGTCGAGGGGTGGGCCGTACGTTCCAGATTGCGCAGACGTTTACCTCGCTCACTGTCGCAGAAAACGTGCAGATGGCACTGCTGTCAGCAGACCGAAAAATCTTCAGCTGGTGGCCCCGCGCCGCCAGCCACCGCCGCGCTGAGGCGCTGGCCCTGCTAGAGCAAGTGGGTATGACGGCACAGGCCGACCGCCCTTGCAGCGCGCTTGCATACGGCGATGTAAAGCGGGTGGAGCTGGCCATGGCGCTGGCCCATGCGCCCCAGTTGCTGCTGATGGATGAACCCACCGCCGGCATGGCCCCCGGCGAGCGCGTTGCCCTGATGCAGCTGGCCCGCCACATTGCACAAGAGCGGCAGATGGGTGTGCTGTTTACCGAGCACAGCATGGACGTAGTGTTCGGCCAGGCCGACCGCGTGGCCGTGCTGGTACGTGGCCAGTTACTGGCGGAAGGCACGCCCCAAGCTATTCGCGCTGACGAGCGTGTGCAACAGGCTTATCTGGGTACAGGCCTCGTACTGGAAAAGCAAAAATGAATCAAATACATAGCAGCCAGCGCTTGACAGGAAAGGGGCAGAGACAGAAATTGCTTGAAGTTCAGCACCTCAACGCCTGGTATGGTGCCGCCCATATCCTGCACGGCGTGAGCCTGAATGTGGGCCGAGGCGAAGTCGTGGCCCTGATGGGCCGCAACGGCGCGGGCAAATCCACCACACTCAAAAGCATTGCCGCACTGGTTCCGCGCCGCGAGGGGCAGATGGACTTCATGGGCGAATCGATTGCGAAAAAAGCCTCGCATCAGATCGCCCAGCGCGGCTTGGGCTATGTCCCCGAAGACCGCCGCATTTTTACCGAACTGACGGTGCTGGAGAACCTCGAAGTCGGCCGCCAGAAGCAGCGCCAGTGGCCTGATGGCACTGCCGTGCCGCACTGGACGCCCGAGAAGCTGTTCACGCTTTTCCCCAATCTGGGCGAAATGCCGGATCGCCTTGGCGGGCGCATGAGCGGTGGCGAGCAGCAGATGCTGAGCGTGGCCCGCACGCTAATGGGCCAGCCTTATCTGGTGCTGCTCGATGAACCCTCTGAAGGCGTGGCCCCACTGATCGTCGAGCAGATGGCCCGCACCATTCTGGAGCTGAAAGCGCAGGGCATTGGCATCTTGCTCAGCGAGCAAAACCTGCCGTTCGCCGAAGTCGTGGCCGACCGCGCCTATGTACTGGAGAAGGGGCAGATCGTGCACCAGGCCAGCATGGCCGAGCTGTCTGCCGATGCCGCAGTGCGCAAGCTATATCTGGGCGTGTAAGCGCTGCTGTCAGACAGGTTCGAGCTTCTCAAAATTCGCAAAAAGTGCCCCTTTTCTTAATGGTCAAACACCATGAAGTCACTTCATTGCTGATGATTAGGACTTACTCAACCACCACCGGACTGAATTCCGGTGGCGCGCCAAAGTAGGCGCGTGGTGACGGGTGCTGGGCACCATCCACATCCTGAACGCCGTACTGACTGGCCAGCTCTGAGGTATAGAACACGCCGCCAGAGCGCTTGCTCAAGCAGTCTGCATCGCCATGCAGTGCCAGTACCACGCGGCCAATGAATTGCGGGGTTTCGGCAGAGTCAAAGCTGTCGCCGTATTTATCGGGCTCTGCCGCGCATACACGCTCTGAGCGCTCGGTTTTGACGAGGCCGGGCCACAACGCCACCACGCTGACGCCCTCGGGCTTGAAGTCATAGGCCATGTCAAAAGTCATCTTGTCCGCACCGGCCTTGCCTGCGCCATAAGCCGGGCCGTGCATATAGCAGCGACTGCCTGCGGAAGAGATATTGATCACCAGCCCCCGCGCCGCAATCAGCAAGTCTGCGGCGTAATGGCAGGCCACATAGCTGGAGCGCAGGCCAACGTCGAGCAGAGATGTCATGGCCAGTGGCTTTTTCCAGAACGGGCCGACTTCGGTCAGCTGATCTGGAATGGCAATGGCACTGTTGACCAGAATGTCCAGCCGTCCATGCTCGCGGCGCACGCGCTCGAACAGGGCGGCAACCTGCGCATCGTCGCCATGGTCACAGGCCACGGCAATGCCTGTGCCGCCAGCGGCCGTCACATCAGCCGCCGTCTGGCCCACGGTGCCAGGCAGGGGTGAGTCGCCCTCTTTCACGCTGCGCCCCGTCACATACACCACCCCACCCGCTGCGCCCAGCGCCAGCGCCACACCGCGGCCTACGCCACGGCTGGCACCCGTCACCACGCAGATCAATGCCTTGCTCATCCCATGTCTCCGTCTTGTTATGGATAGGATGAATTTGGGTCAAGTCATGGCTGCTGGCTACGTCTGTACAGACTAGAGGTAACTCATAGTCAAAACACGGTTTAGCGCAATTTAATCAAGCGCAGGCAGCTACACTTTTTGAAGTGTTTGATGCAATTCCTGAGCCAGCGTCTGCACCAGTTCTGCAGCAGGCATGGCTCGCACCAGCGGAGCACCCTGACCCGCCCAGTGCGCGGCGTAATCGCTGAGGTTTTGCCCGCTGGCAGCCTGATGCAGCGCCTTACCCGCGTCATAAACCATGGGGTAGGCCGGCAAAGGCTGGCCATACTCGCGACCCAGCTGGTGCAGGCGGTTGAACATGCCGCGTGCTGGGCGCCCCGAAATTGCGGCGGTGATGGCGGTGTGATGTGCATCCGGCCCCTGCAACTGCGAGCGATAAGCGGGGCTGGCGGCGGACTCAGTACACAAAATAAAGGCTGTGCCCATTTGCACGGCGCAAGCACCCAGCTCCAGCGCTGCCGCAATGCCTGCGCCATTCATGATGCCGCCCGCAGCCACCACGGGCAGACGGCATTCGCGCGCCAGAATCTGCACCAGCGCAAAAGTACCCATCAGCCGGTCTTCTTCAGGCACAAAGCTGCCGCGATGACCGCCCGCCTCCATACCCTGCGCCACGATGACATCCACGCCCGCCTGCTCGATCTGGCGCGCTTCATCCAGACTGGTAGCGCAGGCCAGCGTGACGATGCCTGCAGCGCGCAGCGCGTCGATAAAGTGCTGCTCAGGCAGGCCAAAGTGAAAGCTGACCACCGCAGGCTTCTGGGCCAGCAACATGGCTTGCAGCGGTGCATTGCCCACGGCAGAGTCGTAGATGCGGCGCAGGCCCGCAGGCTGGGGCGCACCCAGACGCGCAAACTCTGGTGCCAGATAGTCAAGCCATGCGGCTTCGCGCTGCGCATCTGCAGCGGCGGTCTGATGGCAGAACAGATTGACGTTGAAGGGGCCGCTGGTCAGGGCCTGCGTCTGCGCAATATGCTGCTGCGCCTGCTCAACGCCATAAGCACCAATGCCGACCGAGCCCAGTGCGCCAGCATTGCTGACAGCAGCGGCCAGTTGCGGTGTGGAAGTTCCCGCCATGGGGGCCTGAATAATGGGGTGTTGCAGACCCAGACGGGTCATCCATGCTGCGGTGTTTTTCATTGCATTGCTCATCAAAAATCAAACTGTTTCGCTGCGCGCAAGACGGCTGCAAGCCACCAGCAGTGCGCCCAGCGCCAAGGCAGTACAGCCCAGCACAAACAGGCTGCGGTAACTGCCGGTCTGCGCGTAGATAAAAGCCATCAGATAACCCGCCGTGGCCTGCAGCAACGCAAAGGCTGCCGTGGCGTAGCCCCACATTTTCTTGTGCTGCGCAGGACCTATCAATTGCATGAGATAGCCCGAGGTGATGGCCGCCATGCCCGGCGACAGCGCCCCCACCAGAAAGCCCGAAACGGCATGTCCCGCAAACCCCGCCCAGACCAGCGGCAGGCCAATGGCCACGGCCTTGATGACGTAAGCGCCGGTGGTCGTTCCCCACCAGCCCCAGCGCGTGGCGCAGTAGGCCGCGCACAGCGGCCCTGCCGTGGCACCCAGCCCGAAAAATGCCCACTGCGTGGATGCATAGCCCGCGCCCAGATTCAGCTCGCGGTCCAGATAGTCCACCCAGAACACGGTGTGCGGCACAAAGCCAAAGGCATCGCAGGTATAGGCGAGGAAGACCAGAATGACCGCTGCACTCCATAGCGACCGAGCGGGCACAGCCGCCGCAGCAGTGGGCGTAATGGCAACGGGTGCATGGGGATGAATCTGGCTCGCCGCGCGCCAGCCAGACCAAAGAGCCACGGCGCACAGCGCGGTCAGCGCCCACCAAACGGCGCTCAGGCTGCTGCGCGCGAACATGGGCACCAGCGTGGCGGCCAGCAAAGCACCCGCGCCAATGCCGCAAAACATCAGCGGCCCCAGCGTGGCGCGGCGCTGCGGTGCTGCGGCTGACATGGCAACCGACGGGCCCAGCACCATGAGCGCTGCGCCTGCAATGCCGGAGATCAAACGCCAGACAAAGAACAGCGCCATGGGCTGGGGAACGCTACACGCGGCAAAGCTCAGCATCACGGCAACCCAGCAAACCACCAGCACGCGTAGCGCGCCCATGCGCTCTGCCAGTGGCGCGGCAGCCAATGCGCCTATCAAGTAGCCCAACAGATTGGCTGCACCCAGATAAGCCACCTGCTCGCCGCTGAACCAGCCGGCATGCACCATTTGCGGCATCAACGCCGTATAGGCAAAGCGTGCCAGCCCCACGCCGCTGAGCGTGGCCATGAAGCCGGTGAGTAAAAGAGGAATTTCTTGGCGCTGAATCACAAACTCAATCCTGTAGAAATGGATGACAAGCGTCAAATGCCAAACGTTAACGCCGCAGCCGCATCATCATGCCCAATGATTCGGTGGATGTTCTCAGAGCCTAGTTCTGCATCAAGGCTCGGCGGTATTGCAAGGCCTCGGCCACATGCGCCTGCGTGATCGCGTCTGACCCCGCCAGATCCGCAATGGTTCGCGCTACTTTCAAGGCCCGGTGCGTGCCGCGTGCCGACCAGCCCAGCTTCTCGGCAGCTTTGTGGGCGAACGCCAGCGCTTGCGGCTCCAGCTGCAAATGCGCATCCAGCTGCGTGCCATGCAACTGGTGGTTGGGCGAGCCCTGGCGCTGCAACGCCTTGTACCGCGCCGCGCTGACGCGTTGCTGTACCTCCGTGCTGCTCTCTCCCTCAGGCGCAGCCAGCAGCTCTTGGGGCGGCAGAGCCGCGACTTCTACATGCAGATCAATGCGATCGAGCAAAGGACCGCTGATGCGCGCCTGGTAGCGCGAGACCTGATCGGGCGTGCAGCGGCAGGCACGCACACGTGAGCCCCAATAACCGCAGGGGCAAGGGTTCATGGCGGCAATTAGCTGAAAGCGCGCGGGGAACTCCGCCCGCTGCGCCGCTCGTACCACGGTGATGTGCCCGGTCTCCAGCGGCTCTCTCAAGGCCTCCAAAGCGCTTCTGGCGAATTCAGGCAGCTCATCCAGAAACAGCGCCCCGCAATGGGCATAAGAAATTTCACCCGGCCTGGGCGGGGAGCCACCGCCGACCAGCGCCACAGCGCTGGCTGTGTGATGGGGTGAGGCAAAGGGTCGCTGCCGCCATCGCTCTGGCGTAAAGCGGCCGCTGAGGCTGGCAATGGCGGCGGCTTCCAGCGCTTCTTCGTCGGTCATGGCGGGCAGCAAGGCGGCAAAGCGCTGAGCCAGCATGGATTTTCCGGAGCCCGGCGGGCCAATCATCAACACCCCATGAGCGCCAGCTGCTGCAATTTCAAGAGCACGCTTGGCCTGCATCTGGCCGCGCACTTCGCGCAGGTCCAGTGCTGACGGAGCAGCCACCGCAGGTCTGGATTGCTCCTGTTGCCAGCCACTCGATGCCTCTTCGTCGGCCTCGGGTGGCGGCGCATCGTGGGCCATGAACTGCTTGACCACATCCAGCAAATGCCGGGCGCTGAAGACTTCGATAGCAGGAACAAACGCCGCTTCTTGCGCACTTTCGGGCGGCAGCACCAGCCGCACGTTTTGCTGCTGTCGTTGCAGAGCCAGCGCTGTCGCCAGCGCGCCGCGTACCGGGCGCAGGGCACCGGTCAAAGACAGCTCGCCAGCGAACTCATAGTCGGCCAGTTGGGTCGCTTCAATCTGCCCGCTGGCGGCCAGAATGCCCAGCGCAATCGGCAAGTCAAATCGGCCGGAGTCCTTGGGCAAATCCGCCGGCGCAAGGTTGACGGTGATTCTTTTGTTGTTGGGAAATTCCAGCCCCGCATTCACGATGGCAGCGCGCACGCGTTCCCGGGCTTCTTTGACTTCAATATCCGCCAAGCCCACCAGCGTGAACGACGGCAAACCGTTGGCCAGATGGACTTCAACCGTAACACTCGGTGCCTGCAAACCCAGCAAGGCACGACTTTGAACCAGAGCCAGACCCATAGGCACCTCGTTGATGGAGCGCGATGCACCAGTATCGCCAAGCCGTGGCAAGCGCGCCAGAGATTGTGGCCATGGCCTGCAGGACACTTCTCACCCGGATTGCACCAAAACAGTGCAATCACAGAGGCTTACGTTAAGAAACATTGGTGCTAAAAATTTAGGCAACTCCAATTTGGTGCATGGCATCTGCATAGGCATCAACCGCCATGCTCATCTTAAATTGATAGCTTCAATCGCCTGTCGGTATTGCGAAAGCAGCGTAAATCATCTGAATTTTCAGCAGTAATCCAAGACTTGGCACGGTCCATGCTTTGAAAAATTGTCCAAAAGAATTTTCAAACCGGAGGAACCCTGAATGCCTAGTCCCGCTGCTCGCCGTTTCAAGACTTTCGCCAAGACTGCCGCCCTGGCCTGTGCCGTGATCTCCCCCCTGTGGGCCCATGCGCAACTCACCGCCAACGTGGCACTGACAACCAACTACAAGTTCCGTGGCCAGGATCAGGACTCCAGCCGCAACAAGGCCGTCAAGCCCGCGCTGCAAGGTGGTTTTGACTACGCGTTTGGCGACAGCGGCTTCTATGTCGGCAACTGGAACTCCTCCGTGGACTGGCTGCCCGGCAACTCGCTGGAAACCGATTTCTACGGCGGCTACAAGTTCAAGGCTGCAGAGGTGGACTGGGACGTGGGCGCGCTGACCTATGTGTACTCGGGCAACGCTAACGGCAACACCACGGAACTCTACGGCTCCGGCACCTACGGTCCGTTCACGGCCAAGTACTCGCACACCGTGTCCAAAGACTATTTCGGCTGGGCGGGCGCCAAGGCTGGCTCGGGCCTGAAGGGCCGCAACAGCGGTTATTTGCAGTTCTCCTACAGCCAGGAAGTCATGCCCAAGGTAACACTGAAAGCTGCAGTTGGTTACACGCATTTCTCCAGCGATATCAAAGACCTGGGTGTCCCCAACTATGTGGATTACAGCGTCGGCGGTGCCTATGACCTGGGCGACGGCTTCACTGCCGCAGCCGCAGTGGCCGGTGCCAACAAGAAAGCCTATTTTGGCGATGTAAACAAGGCGCGTCTGATTTTGACGCTCTCCAAAACTTTTTAATTTTTTCAGGAGTCCGTCATGAAAATGGTGACTGCCATCATCAAGCCCTTCAAGCTCGACGAAGTGCGTGAAGCTCTTTCCCAAATCGGTGTGCAAGGCATCACCGTGACCGAAGTCAAAGGCTTTGGTCGTCAGAAGGGTCACACCGAGCTGTACCGCGGCGCGGAATATGTCGTGGACTTTCTGCCCAAGCTGAAGATTGAAGCCGCGATTGCCGACGACATGGTGGACGCCGCCATCGAGGCCATCGAAGGCGCAGCACGCACCGGCAAGATCGGTGACGGCAAGATTTTTGTTCAGGCGCTGGAGCAATCAATCCGCATCCGCACAGGAGAAACCGGCGACTCGGCCCTGTAAAGGTCGCCGCCGCTCTGGAACCCGTTTTAGAAAGATTGCCATGACCAAGAAACTTTTAAGTGCAGGCCTTGGATTAGGTCTGCTGGCTGCCAGCGCGACTGGTTTTGCACAGGAAGGTGCTGCCGCGGCCACCGCTGCTGCCCCCGTGGTTGCAGCTGCCGTTGAAGCCGTGCCCACCCTGAGCGCAGGCGATACCGCCTGGATGCTGACCTCCACCATGCTGGTGATCTTGATGGTCATCCCCGGTCTGGCGCTGTTCTACGGCGGTCTGGTGCGCAGCAAGAACATGCTGTCTGTGCTGGCACAGGTGTTTGTGATCTTCTCGCTGATCACCGTGCTGTGGGCCATCTACGGCTACTCACTGGCCTTTGGCGGTGAAGGCAAGTTCTTCGCCAACTTCGACAAGCTGTTCCTCATGGGCATCACGCCTGACACGCTGTCGTCCATGCTCAAGACCATTCCTGAGTATGTGTTCGTGGCCTTCCAGTCCACCTTCGCCGCCATCACCGTGGCGCTGATCGTGGGAGCATTTGCCGAGCGCATCAAGTTCGCAGCCGTGATCATCTTCTCCGTGCTGTGGTTCACCTTCAGCTACATCCCCATGGCACACATGGTGTGGGGCGGTGGTCTGCTGGGTGCCGATGGCGCGCTGGACTTTGCCGGTGGCACCGTGGTGCACATCAACGCCGCTGTTGCCGGTCTGGTTGGCGCCTACATGCTGGGCAAGCGCATTGGCTTTGGCAAAGAAGCCCTGCCACCTCACAGCCTGACGCTGACCATGGTGGGTGCATCCCTGCTGTGGGTGGGCTGGTTCGGCTTCAACGCCGGCTCTGCCGGTGCCGCCAACGGCATTGCGGGCCTGGCCTTCATCAACACCATTCTGGCCACTGGCGCAGCCGCCATTGCCTGGATTACTGCTGAAGCGCTGCACCGCGGCAAGGCTTCCATGCTGGGAGCTGCCTCGGGTGCGGTGGCTGGTCTGGTGACCATCACGCCTGCCGCTGGCTTTGTCGGCCCCATGGGCTCCATCGTCATGGGCATCATCGCCGGCCCTCTGTGCCTGTGGGGTGTTTCGGGTCTGAAGCGCCTACTGAAGGTGGACGATGTCTGCGACGTCTTCGGCGTGCACGGTGTGGGCGGTATTCTGGGTGCCATCCTGACCGGCGTGTTCTGCGCCAAGGGTCTGGGCGGTATCGAGCCCGATGGCTACAACATGGCTCACCAAGTGTGGGTGCAAGTCGAGAGCGTGCTGGTGACCATCGTCTGGTCCGGCGTGGTCTCCTTTGTCGCCTACAAGATTGCAGATCTGACAGTCGGCCTGCGTGTCTCGGAAGAGTCGGAACGCCAAGGTCTGGACATCACCTCGCATGGAGAAGTCGCCTATACACGTTAAAACCAAGAGGCGCTAGCCGCCTCTTTCCACTGGTTCAGTTTCATTACGTTGCCCCGCAGTGCAAGCTGCGGGGCTTTTTTATTCACACCTGCTTTTCAAAAAAATCAAAAGCGATGCATGGCTGACAGGCTGGTACCCCAGCTACCATGCAAGCCATGGACTCAGCCACCCGCCCCATCAAAGACATCAGCGACCGCATACGCGCCGCTGCCAGTGACAAGACCCCCCTTCGCATCTGCGGTGGCGGCAGCAAAGACTTCTATGGCCTGCGCCTGCAGGGCGAGCCGCTTTCTACACGCGCCCTCAGCGGCATCGTCAGCTACGAGCCCAGCGAGCTGGTCGTCACCGCTCTGGCCGGCACGCCGCTGGCCGAGCTGGAAGCCCTGCTGGCCAGCCAGGGCCAGTGTCTGGCCTTTGAGCCACCGCACTTTGGCGCAGCCAGCACCGTGGGCGGCATGGTGGCCGCAGGCCTGTCCGGCCCCGCGCGTGCCAACGTGGGAGCGGTGCGAGACTTTGTGCTGGGGCTGGAGATGATTAACGGCCAGGGCGAAGTACTTCGCTACGGCGGCCAGGTCATGAAGAACGTCGCAGGTTACGACGTATCCCGCCTCATGGCAGGCAGCTGGGGCACGCTGGGGGTGATTACCGAAGTCAGCCTCAAAGTGCTGCCCGTGGCACCGGCCGAGGCCACACTGCGTTTTGATAGCTGTAGCCAGAAGCAGGCGCTGGACTGGCTCAACCACTGGGGCGGCCAGCCACTGCCGCTGAACGCCAGCAACTGGCTGGAGGAAGATGGCAAAGGCACGCTGTACCTGCGCCTGCGCGGTGCGCGTGCTGCCGTGCAGGCCGCCACTTTGCGACTGGGAGGCGAGCGGCTCGATAGCGATGCAAACCGTGAAGTTCTGGCCGCAGACTGGAACGCCAGCCGCGACCTGAGCCTGCCGTGGTTTCAGCAGCGCGCTGCCGACCATTGCCTGTGGCGTTTGTCCGTGCCCGCCGCCACTGCGCCGCTGCAACTGCCAGCAGAAGCCAAAGGCCCGTTCATCGACTGGCATGGCGCACAGCGCTGGGTACAGGCGCCGCGCTCGTCAGCGGGGGCGTTGCAGCAACTGGCCCATGCAGCAGGCGGTTCCGCTTCGCTTTTGAGAGCTGAAAGCACAAGTCAGATAAGCGCTACAAGCGATTTTGATACTTATTCACAAAGCAGTGCGGCAGGCCGCACATCGGCCCTGCTGCATGCCCGGCTCAAGCAGGCGTTTGACCCGGAGGGCATTCTCAATGTGGGCCGACTGTCGGCGAACTGGTAAGAACAGGAGACAAGCCCCATGCAAACCAATCTCGCCCCCGAGTACCGCGCCACGCCCGAAGGTCTGGAAGCCGAAGCCATTTTGCGCAAATGCGTGCACTGCGGCTTTTGCACCGCCACCTGTCCCACCTATCAAACGCTGGGTGATGAACTGGATGGCCCGCGCGGCCGCATCTACCTCATCAAGCAGGTGCTGGAAGGTCAGACCCCCACGCGTTCCACACAGCACCATCTGGACCGCTGCCTGACCTGCCGCAACTGCGAATCCACCTGCCCCAGCGGCGTGCAATACGGCCATCTGGTCGATATTGGCCGCAAGATTGTGGATGAGCAGGTGCCGCGCCCCACAGGTGAAAAACTGCAACGCTGGCTGCTCAAAGTAGGTATGAGCTCGCCGCTATTCGCCCCCGCTTTGAAAGCAGGCCGGGCGGTAAAGAGCCTGCTACCTGCATCACTGGCCGAGAAAATCCCCGCAGCGCAGGATGCCGGTGTCTGGCCCATCCGTGAGCATGCTCGCAAGGTATTGCTGCTGGCTGGCTGCGTGCAGCCGGCGATGATGCCGCGCATCAACTACGCCACGGCCCGCGTGCTGGATGCGGCGGGCGTACAGACCGTAATTGCAGGCAACGCCGGTTGCTGCGGCGCGGTGAAATTTCACCTCAACGACCAGGAAGGCGGCAAGGCGCAGATGCGCGCCAATATCGATGCCTGGTGGCCGCTGGTGGAAAGCGGCACTGTCGAGGCCATTGTGATGAATGCCTCGGGCTGTGGTGCCACCGTCAAGGAATACGGCCACCTGCTCAGGCACGATGCCCAGTACGCAGACAAGGCAGTACGCATCAGCGAGCTGACCCGCGACCTGAGCGAGCTACTGCCGCAAATGCTGCCCGAGCTGGTCAGTCAGCTCAAGGGCCAGATCAGCACACCCAGCGCTCCTGTGGCCTATCACCCTCCCTGCACACTGCAACACGGCCAGAAGCTGCGCGGCGGCGTAGAAGGTGCTTTGCGTGAGTTAGGCTTTGACGTGCGCGTGGCGCGCACCGAATCGCATCTTTGCTGCGGATCGGCAGGGACTTATTCGGTGCTGCAACCCGAAATCTCGCACCAGCTGCGCGACCGCAAGATTGCTGCGCTGGACGAGCCTTTTGCGCCCACCAAACCCGCCGCCATCCTGTCTGCCAATATGGGCTGCATCGTCCACCTGCAAAATGGCACCGAGGTGCCTGTGATGCACTGGGTCGAGCTGCTCGACCAGTCTCTGACGAGTCGCTGAGAACAGCCCGACACCCCCGCTTGCCACTGCAGTTTGCAATGCTGGCATGATTAGGGGTTTTTCTCCCTCAAGCCCACGGGCTTTGCCATGACTGAAATCGTGTCTGAACCACAAGCCCCACAGGCAACACCGCAGAATAACCAGCAGGACCAGCAAGCTGGTTCGCGCTCGCGCCGTGGCGGCCAGGGCCGCCAGCCCAATCAGGCTGGCCAGCAAGCTGCCCGCCCGCAAAACCCTTTGCTGGAGCAACTGGCCCAGTGGCACCCTGCCCTGTTTGGCGAGCAACTCGTGCCCTTCAAGCGCGGCATTTTTGAAGACCTGCTTGCCGCTCACCCCGAGCTGGAAAAAGAGGCGCTCAAGACCGCACTGCAGCAGCACACACGCTCCGGCCGCTATCTGGCAGCCATGGCCAGCGGCCAGCAGCGCCATGACCTGAACGGTCAGCCTGTAGAAGCCACTTTGCCCGAGCATGTGCACCACGCGCTGATTGAAGTCTTCCGTCGCCGCCAGCAACGTACGCCCGAAGACCTGATGCCAAAGCTGCGCAACCGCATCGTCATCGCTTATGAAGCCTCTGGCCTCACTCGCGAAGAATATGCCGAGCGCGTGCAAGGCCGTGACGAGAAGACCAATGCACTGGTTGCCGACGCACTGGCCGAAGCCGATGCCCGCGCCGCCAAGGATGAGGCGCTACTGCGCTCTTTCCAGCTCAGCGGCCAGACCTCGGAGCAGGAATTTGCCGAGATGTACGGCATGAACCCGCGCCAGGTGGCCCAACAGCTGGAGCGCGCTCGCCGCCGCAACGCCAGCCAGGCTTGATACAAGCCTGAGCAAATGAATAGCCTGCGTTGTTGAGCGATCTCGACGCAGGCCATCGATATGACCGTGTCATAGACTCTGCGAGTTGGCGTCGAATCACGGGTGCCTTGATCCGTGATTTCACAGCTCTTCATGATGCAAAAAGATCGCATTTATTTCCAGGCCAACCCATGGCCTGAAGGTCACCCCATCGCTGAGTTCTCATGGACGGCCAAGGCCATGGAAGGCGATGTCTGGTTCGATCTGCACCTGAAATCTGCCGACTATTACGCAGAACGAGACATCGACGACGAAGATGACGAGACCCAGCAGCTGAGCGACTGGGAAAGTCCCGCCGTCTGGAACAACTATCACGCTTGCACCCTGTCATCGACCTTCTGGGGCAACAAGGGCTTTCGCATCTGCCGCATAGAGCAGTACAAGCCAGAGTTTCTCGATGGGCTGGAAGTCCTAGTGGATACCCACCCAGAAGCCGTTGAGGACTGGGATAAGCTCGCTTTTCACATCTACCTGCTGGGCCACGATGCTGCGGCCAAGCACAGGATTCGCTTTGAACGCATTCAAGGCAGCCAGCAATTCAAGATTGTCTGGACCGGCTCGATTGCTGCAGCCTACGTTGGGCAGTATGAATTCAAACATGCTTTTTCTGCCTCGATTTCCTCTGCACAATTCCCGCCTTTAGCGGGCAACTCGCAGTCAGCTCCATAGCAACACACCAGAATCCCTTGGGCCACGATCTATCTGTGGCCAGCAGATCTCCGGCCCTCATCAGGAAGCGCACCGCCCTCCTGCTTTTTTTGCTGACTTTGCGCGAGTTGCCTCGCCCAATAGGAGAAAAAAGATGTGGCTGGGTTTATCGCTGTTTTACGTGGGTGCGGTGCTGTTTCTCAACGGCCTGTGGATGCTGGGCAAGATTGCCGACAAAGAAATCTGGGTCATCAACATCTTCACGGGCGTGGTGTCGCTATGCATAGGGCTGGCCAGCATTTTTGGGCCGACCGCCGATGCCGCATCGGTCAAGAATGGCGCGCTGACCCTGTTGTTCGCATTCACCTATCTCTGGGTCGCCTTCAACCGCTTCAGCGGCGCTGACGGCCGGGGCCTGGGTTGGTTCAGTCTGTTCATCGCCATCACCGCCGTGCCCGTGGCCCTGGAAACGCTGTCAGGCGCGCAATCCACGCTGGACTGGTGGATGGGTATCAACTGGGCCGCCTGGGCCGTGCTCTGGGGCTTGTTCTTTGTGCTGCTGGGCCTGAAAAAGAACATTGACCGCCCCACCGGCTGGCTGTGCATTGTGCAGGGCGTGCTGACGGGGTGGGTGCCCGGCTACCTGATCCTCGCAGGAAAGCTAGTCTGACTATCAAAAGCAGAGCTGTCAGCGTTTGATACGTAAGCGCTGCTGCCTGTTTATCGCTGTTTTCTAAGATTGCCCAGCGACGCCAGCAGCGCCGCGCCCATGATGAGTGCGCCACCGGCCAGGGTGCGCCCGGACAGCGTTTCATGCGCAATCAGCACCGATGAGACGCTGGCAAAAACCACCTCGCTCAGCATGACCACAGAAGTCACGCCAGACGGCAGATGTGCCGCACCAAACTGCAGCGCCCAGTTGCCCAGCACCAGCAAGACGGCCAAGCCCAGCGCCACCGCTAACCAGCTGACATCAAAGGCAGGGAAACCGGGTACCATGCCCGCGCTGCTGGCAGCCAGCGCCGTGACCAGCCCCATGCTCATGCAACCCGCAAACATGGCCAGCATGCGGGCCTGCGCCGGAATGCTCTGAAAACGGCGCAGCAGCACATTGGTCAGCGCAAACATGAAGCCGCCAAACACGGCTAAGGCATCGGCCAGCGACAGACCAGCAAACAAGCCGCTCAATGACGCATCTGCAGGCAAGAGCACCAGCACCACGCCGCCAAAGGCCAGCAGCAGGCGCAGCAAGGCCATAGGCGTCGGGCGCTCGCCCAGCAGCTTCCAGGCCAGCAACACCGCCCAGGCGGGCATGAGATAGAACAGCAGGATGACGCGCACCACGTCACCCACGGTCACGGCCCAGTTGAAGGCCACGTTGTTCAGACCAGAACTAGCGGCCAAAAGCAGCAACACCGGGTACTGCCAGGCCAGCTTGAGCGCGCCGGGGCGCAGCGTGATCAGGCCAAGCAGCACCAGCGCATACATGAATGCCGTGGCCCACAGCGGGTGCAGGCCCGCATCGTGCATGAGGCGAAACGGCCACCATGACAGCCCCCAAATGAAGGCATTGAGCAGCAAGGCGACGATAGGTAGTGGACTATGCATAAAAAATGCTTCTAACGCTTATATATAAAGCGCTAGAAGCTATCAATTTTGACTAAATGCAGCCGCATGGCTGCGGATTTTAGTGGCAGTCTCGGCGGGCGACTTCCAGCAATTTTTCCAGCTCGGCCGGGTGCTTTTTACGATTATTCAAGTGCCATAGACCAATCAGCACCATGGTGCCCGCCACCAAAAGGCCGAACACAGTAATGGCACCAAATGCCGACAACCCCATCTTGGTAGACAGGCTGTAGAAGCCGCCCATGGCGAGAATGGCCAGTTGCTCGTTGAAGTTCTGCACCGCAATCGAGCGGCCCGCGCCCATGAGGTTGTGGCCGCGGTGCTGCAGCAGCGCGTTCATGGGCACCACCAGAAAGCCGCCCAGCCCACCAAGCAGGATGAGGAAAGGCACGGCCACCCAGAGGTTGTCGATGTAAATCATGCTGACCACGAGCACGCCCATGAGCACGCCCATGGGGATGACTCGCGTGGCGTTATCCAGTCGCATGCGCATGGACGCCAGTACCGCACCAACAGCCGTACCAATGGCGACCACACCTACCAACGCCGATGCCTGCGTGGTGCTGTAACCCAGTGCCGCTGCGCCCCAGGCCAGCACGATGTAGCGCAGATTGCCCGAAGCGCCCCAGAACAGCGTGGTGGTGGACAGCGAGATCTGACCCAGCTTGTCTGACCACAGGCGCTTGCTGCAGACCCAGAAGTCAGGCAGCAGGCCCAGCAGATTGCCAAACAGGCTCTTGCTCGGGTCTTCGCGCAGCGGGCGCATTTTCACGCCGGTCAGCGGGATATGCAGGTTGAACCAAGCCGCCACCGCATAGATCAGGATCAGCACGGCAATTGCGGCTTCGGCGGGCGTATCCACGCCGGTGTCTAAATACGGAAAGTCAAAGCTCAGCAGGTGGTGCGAGATGGTCGGCCCCACCAGTTGCCCGCCCACCAGCACGCCCAGAATGATGGAGGTGATGGTCAGCCCCTCAATCCAGCCATTGGCCTTGACCAGCTGGGAGGCCGGCAGCAGCTCCGTCAAAATGCCGTATTTGGCCGGCGAATACGCCGCCGCACCCAGCCCGATGACTGCATAGGCAATCAGGGGGTGATGACCAAAGAGCATCATCAGACAGCCGACCACCTTGATGGCGTTGCTGATGAGCATGACTCTGCCCTTGGGCAATGCGTCGGCAAATGCGCCGACGAAAGGTGCCAGAACCACATAGAACAGGGCGAACATGGGCACCAGGGCAGCACGCTGCCATTCAGGAGCACCATTGGCACGCAACAGCTCAACAGCGGTCACAAACAAGGCGTTGTCTGCCAGCGAGCTGAAAAACTGCGCCGACATGATGGTGTAGAAACCGCGCTTCATGAATTAGCTGTAACTGGCACCGGCTGTACCGATGCCGAGTAAATAAGAGACCCTGTGGCAAGTGACTGGCGGTTATATCACGCAGGCTTGGGCTGACAGTGCCAGAATCCCACAGGTCTGATTGAGAAAAACCATGCCCCGTCCCATTATTGCCACCATCCATCCTGAAGCCGTTCGCCACAATCTGGAGCGGGTTCAGCAAGCTGTACCCGATGCCAAATTGTGGTCTGTGATCAAAGCCAACGCTTATGGCCACGGTATCGAGAACGTATTCGAGGGCCTGCGAGCGACGGACGGCTTCGCCATGCTGGACCTTGACGAGGCTCAGCGCGTGCGCAATCTGGGCTGGCGCGGCCCCATTCTGCTGCTCGAAGGCGTGTTCGAGCCGCGTGATCTGGAAATCTGCTCACGACTAGGTCTGTGGCATACCGTGCACTGCGACGAGCAGATTGACTGGCTGGCCGCACACAAAACCCAGATCGGCCACCGCGTGTTCCTCAAGATGAACAGCGGCATGAACCGGCTGGGCTTTACACCCGAGCGTTTTCGTGCGGCATATGCCCGCTTGAACGCGCTGACTCAGGTCGATGAAATCTCCTTCATGACCCACTTCAGCGACGCCGATGCGGAGCATGGCGTGGACCATCAGCTGCAGGTCTTTCACTCCACCACCCTTGACCTGCCCGGCGAGCGCAGCATCAGCAACAGCGCTGCCACCTTGCTGCACGGCGATGAAGGCGATGTGCGCTGCGACTGGGTGCGCCCCGGCATCGTGCTCTACGGCAGCTCGCCCGACTTCCCCAACCATGATGCTGCGCACTGGGGGCTTGAGCCGGCCATGACGCTGTCATCCAAAATCATCGCCACACAAGAGCTGCACGCGGGCGATACCGTGGGCTACGGCTCGCGCTTTGAATGCACAGAGCCCCTGCGCCTTGGCGTGGTGGCCTGCGGCTATGCGGACGGCTACCCCCGCGTCTGCCCCACAGGCACGCCGGTGCTGGTGGACGGCGTGCGTACCCGCACACTGGGCCGCGTCAGCATGGACATGCTGGCCGTGGACCTGACCCCCGTGCCCAAAGCCAGGATAGGCAGCGAAGTCACGCTGTGGGGCCGGGCCAGCAATGGCACCGTGCTGCCCATCGACGAAGTGGCCGCTGCCGCTGGCACGCTCGCATATGAGCTGATGTGCGCCGTTGCCCCGCGTGTGCCTAAGGTCGTAGAAGGCGCGGGCAAATAAGCCACCTCTATCCCCCGCAAAAAGCCGCTGCAATCACAGCGGCTTTTTATTTAGAAGGCGTGCGACATACCTACGCCAAAGGACGTTTTAGAACCCTTTTGCTCAGGCCGCTGATGCCCGAGGTTTGCATACAAGATGGTGCGTTTGGACAAGGCATAGTCCGCCCCCAGCGAATAAAACAGATTGGTGTCGTCATTGAGCTTCTGGCGGCCCACTCCGGTCTTGAGCGTGGTCTGCGCATCCAGCTTGTGCGTGGCACCAACAGACATCACGCGTGATCGCCCCTGATTCTGTGCCCTGCGGCTGTCGTCATAAGAAGTCATCAAGGTCGTATCACCCCAGCGATATTTAGCGGCAACAAACGAAGCATGATCGCCGCTGCCATTGCGATCAAACGCCAGCATTCCAGCCAGCGGGCCCTGCGCATACTCCAGCGATGCGGCATAAGGCTTGCCGCCGCCCGGGCCTTGCGTGCGCTCTGGCGAGCCACTCAGGTGCAGGGTAAAGCCGCCAAGGGTTGGCGAGTCGTAGAAGATGCCGTTGCTGGTACGGCCAAACTCCGGCGCGCCGTTGTTGCTGACGCGATCGGTAGGCACGTAATAAAACCACTGATACCAGGCCGATGAAGCCACGCGGTTCATATGACCCCAGGGGTCAAACTTCCAGTCATGCGCCCACAGGGCAGACAGAGCGCGGCCCATGCGCACATGACCCCAGCCACCCTTGAGGCCCACCGTCGATTCGCCATGCCAGAACGGTTTTTGCCCACTGCCTTCGCTCTGGCCCGAATCCAGCTCCAGCCGGTGGCTGAGGCGAAACGTGGTCTTGAGTCCACCGCCCAGGTCTTCTTCGCCCGAAAACGTAACGTGACTGCGCTGAATCGTGCCCAGCTGAGCCGTGCCGCTAAAGTCGCGGTACATGCCAAGGTCCAGAAAGCCGCTGATCTGCACTTTGGAGTCCTGCGCCAGCGCACTGCCCAGCGGCGCAGCCAGCAGGCACAGGGCGGCCAGACGGGTAGACATGTTCATGAGAAATTCCTTCGGGAGATTGCTTGTTTTTCAGGCAAGGCTGCGCCCTGCAGACCTCTCATCTGCATCAAGGCACGCCGCAACGCCGCTGGCGCCATCCAGCGCCAGCGAGCGGTTTTTTGAATAGAAAAGGCCTCTAGCGCTTATTCATCAAGCGCTAGCAGCTATCAAATCGATAAGTCAGGCCTGTGCCTGCGCAGTCTTGAGGCCTTTGAGGCCCAGCTTGCGCATCAGCGAGGTGTCGGCTTCCACATCAGGGTTGCCAGTGACGAGCAACTTGTCGCCATAGAAGATGGAATTGGCACCCGCCATAAAGCACAGGGTCTGCACGGCTTCGCCCAGCTGCTGGCGGCCTGCAGACAGGCGCACGCGCGCCTTGGGCATGGTGATGCGGGCCACAGCAATCACGCGCACAAAGTCGAGGGGGTCCACCGGGTCACTGTCCGCCAGCGGCGTGCCGGGCACGGGCACCAGGCTGTTGATGGGCACGGACTCGGGGTAAGGCTCCATATTTGCCAGCTGGGCGATCAAGCCTGCGCGGTGCACTTCTGTCTCGCCCATGCCGATGATGCCGCCGCAGCACACGCTGATGCCTGCGCCCCGTACCGCTGCCAGCGTATCCAGCCGGTCCTGGTACTGGCGGGTGCTGACAACGTCCTTGTAGTACTCAGGCGCGGTGTCGAGGTTGTGGTTGTAGTAATCCAGCCCCGCATCACGCAAGGACTCCGCCTGATGCGGCTGCAACATGCCCAGCGTGGCGCAGGTCTGCATGCCCAGCCCCTTTACGGCGCCAATCAGCTCGTTCATCTTTTCGATGTCACGGTCCTTGGGCGCACGCCAGGCGGCCCCCATGCAAAAACGCGTGGCTCCCGCATCCTGCGCGGCCTTGGCGGCGCGGGTGACTTCCTCCACGCTCATCAGCTTTTCGGCCTTCACGCCCGTATCAAACTCCGCAGACTGAGGGCAGTAGCCACAGTTCTCGGGACAGCCACCGGTCTTGACCGACAGCAGCGTCGCCAGCTCGATCTCGCCTGCAGGCCAGTTTTCGCGGTGCACGCTCTGAGCCTGGTGCATCAGGTCCATAAAGGGCATGTCCAGCAGTTGCTGCACCGCCTCCACAGGCCAGCGCTGCTGCTCGGGCACGGCACTGCCCTTGGCGGGTGCATGCCAGTGCATGGTCTGGGTGGAGGCTGCTGCGGCTTGCGCCTCGCCGACATGCACAAGGGTCTCGGACTCGTTATAGGACATGGCTGTCTCTCCTCAATCGGGGGAATACAGCGCATTTTGGTCAAAAAAATCAATGCCTTACAGAGGCCACATGCAAATAGTCGCAGCACCTGACGTTGCAAAAATATGCATCATCTTTGTGCGCAATTTGCGCGAACTTAGACGCCAATCAGACCTTTTTCAAAGCAGCCACCGATAACTTGCAGCAATTGCAGTGCTTGTGCCGCCAACTCTCGGCATTCAAAGCTCGGCCCCGCTCAAAAATCACCGACAAAGAGCGACGATGGCGACAAAAAATCGCGGTTTTAACGATTTTTTGTCTCCAGAAGGCAATAAAGGGCGCGCAAATCATTGCGCGCCCTTTCAAAATAGGCAGCTCCAGCCCAGAAACTGGCCGATTTAATTCCTACAAAAGCTGCGGGCCATTCATGGGAGCCCCAAGCCGCAGCAGGCAGCTGCCTTGGGGACGCTGAACAAACTCAGAAAGCGTGCGCCATGCCCACGCCAAACGAAGTCCCCGAGTCAGCTCCGTACTCATAGCTCTTGCGGCCAATGCTGGCGTACAGCGTGCTGCGCTTGGACAGTGCGTAGTCCGCCCCCAGCGAATAAAAGTGATTGGTCTGCTCCTGCATGGTCTGGCGGCCATAGCCCGCCTTCAGCGTGGTCGCACCCATCTGGTAAGTGGCCCCCAGCGTCACCGCCTTGGCAGACAGCGAAGTCTGAGCCACGCGCGAATAGTCCCAGGCAGCCATGACAGCGGCCGCACCAAAGCGGTACTTGGCTGCCGCAAATGTGTCCTTGTCGCCGCTGCCATTGCGCTCGAAGGCCAGCATGCCGCTCAGGCTGTCCGAGTCGTAGTTGAGCGATGCCGAGTAGCCACGGCCTTCGCGACGCAAGGTCAGCGGGGTCTCGGTGCGCTCTGGCGAGGCACTCAGGTGCATAGTGAAGCCGCCGAAGGTCGGCGAGTCGTAAAAGAGGCCATTGGCCATGCGCCCGTATTCGGCCGCGCCGTTGTTGCTGTAACGGTCGGTAGGCGTGAGGTAATGCCACTGGTACCAGGCAGGAGAGGAGATGCGGTTGAAGTTGGCCCAGGGGTCAAACTTCCAGTCCTGCGACCACATGGCCGACAGCGCGCGCCCCATGCGCAGATGACCAAAGCCGCCTTGCAGCCCTACCGTGGATTCGTCATGCCAGAACGGCTTGCTGCCTTGGTCTTCCATGCGCCCAGTGTCGATATCAAAGCGCGCGCTCAGGCGGAACGTGGCCTTGAGGCCGCCGCCCAGATCTTCCCAGCCGGCAATGGCCAGATTGCTGCGCTGAATCGTGCCAGCCTGAGCCGTACCGTCAAAGCCGCGATAGAGGCCACCGTCGATCAGGCCGCCGATGCTAACGCTGGACTGCGCCGCCGCAGGCAAGGTCAGCGACAAAAGAGTGAAACATGTGGAACAAGCAATGCCAATACGCAAGCGCATGCCGGGGGTCTCCTTGAATTGTGCAATATGTGCTCGCCAGGCAAGGCCGGGAGCTTGGGATGGACAGGGTGCACCCTGTGCCAGAGGACAGCCGGACTGTGAGATGGCAGCGCAGCTGCCCATTCCGGCCAAAAAATTGCCTGCGTAAAAAGCAGGCAACCGATGCATTATCAAAGCCTAGGCAGTACCAGGTCCAGCCCTGCGTCAGCTTGGTTCAGCGACCAGGAGCAATACGCGCGCTGGCCCAGATGCGATTCATCTCACTGCAAAAAGGCTGGGCACAGGGGGCCTGCCCTTGATACTGGCAACCTTCCGTCATGCACAAATGCGAGCGGTGCTCACTATTGCGGCGCGGTATGGGCAGGGCATTGGCAGCCTGCGCGGCCGCCATCATCAGCCAGGGATCTGACTTGTTTTGCAGCAGTTGCTGCACCTCTTGCGCCAGCGCGGGCGCAGGCATGGCCAGCGGCAGACCAGCAAGCTGAGCCGGAGTCGATTGAGCTGCTGCGGCGCTGACAGGTTGCAGCTCCAACCAGAGCAAAGCGCTGGTAGCAAGCCCTGAGGCCGCGCCTGCAACAGCCCCTTGCGGCTGCAAGACCAGCGCCAGCGGGCCGCTGGAGAGTGCAGACAGCTCAGCCACCGGCAAGCGCATGGGAGCCATTCCTTGCGCAGGGCTGGCAGAAGGTGAAAGAGAGGGAGAAGGCAAAGCAGCCCCCACCGCCTGGGCCCATGCAGCAGGCACTTGCAGCGTCAGCGAAAAGCCGCGCTCGCCTTGCGGGGTGACCAGCGTGCCTTGCTGCACCAGCCAGTTTTGCAGCAGTGGCAGGCGCGGGGCAGTTGCGGCGGCTGCAGGGCTGTGGCCCGCTTGCTCCAGTGCGGCGGCCGCCGTGGGCGACAGTGCCGCCGCCGTTTGCAAGGCCGAGCTGGGTGGGATGACGCTGGGCGAGGTCGAACCTGATTGCGCTGAAGCCGCCTGAACCAGAGCCTGCATCAACGCCACCGAGCCCTGCTGCCCGGCCAGCAATTGCAAAGGCTGAGTCTGGCCTTGAACCGTGACCTGAATCTGCGCCAGCAGGTTTTGTAAAAACTGTTGCGTGGCCGCAGGCAGACCTTGCGTGGGCCATGTGGCCGCGGGTGCGCCGGGGCTGCCTTGAATTTGCAGGGCCAGCTGGGCAATCAAATGCTCAAAGGCTTGCAACTTGAGGTTTTGCAAGGTCTGCGCTGACCATTGCACGCTGCTCGTCACAGGTGCTGCGGGCTGTGTGGGCTGCACCTGCTCCGTAGCGGGCAAAGCGGCTGCAGGAACCGCCGCCAGCGCGCCCGCAGCCACCTGAGTCTGCCCCGTGGGGACAGAAACCGGCAATACGGGAGTGATGGGGCGCAGGGGCTCAGTCATGGCAGTCCAGAGTCAATCGCAAAACAGGGATTGCGTCATTGTGCAGCCCTGCCAGTCTGCGAAAGAGACTATCAAAAACAGAGCTTCAAACGCTTGATACATAAGCGTTTGAGCCTTGTTTGGCTTGAAATCAGGCTTCCGCCGGATAGAAGAGCTTGCGCGTGGTGGTGCTCTGCACCGCCTGGGCGATGGCACCAATGTGGTCAGGCGTAGTGCCGCAGCAGCCACCCACGATGTTGACCAGACCTTCGGCCGCGAACTCGTGCACCAGGCGGCTGGTGATCTCGGGCGTCTCGTCAAAGCCGGTGTCGCTCATGGGGTTGGGCAGGCCGGCATTGGGGTAGCAGCTGATGAAGGTATCAGGCGCGGCCTTGGCCAGCTCTTGCACATAGGGGCGCATCAGCGTGGCACCCAAAGCGCAGTTAAGGCCAATCGACAGCGGATTGGCATGGCGCACGCTGTGCCAGAAGGCCGTCACAGTCTGGCCGCTCAAAATACGGCCCGAGGCATCAGTCACCGTGCCGCTGATCATGATGGGCAACCGCTGGCCGGTTTGCTCAAACGCTTCATCCACCGCAAACAGCGCGGCCTTGGCGTTCAGGGTATCGAAAATCGTCTCGACCAGAATCACGTCAGCGCCACCTTCGATCAGCGCCAGCGTCTGCTCCAGATAGGCTTTGCGCAGCGATTCAAACGTGACGTTGCGCGCCGCAGGGTCGTTCACATCGGGGCTGATGGATGCGGTCTTGGGCGTGGGGCCCAGAGCACCCGCCACATAGCGCTTGTGATCCGGCGTGCTGTACTTGTCGCAAGCTGCACGGGCCAGCTGGGCGCTTTTCAGGTTCATCTCATAGGCCAGATCGGCCATGTGATAGTCATCCTGCGCAATCGTGGTCGCACCAAAGGTGTTGGTCTCGATCAGATCGGCACCAGCTGCCAGATATTTTTCATGGATGTCGCTAATCACATCGGGACGCGTGATCGACAGCAGCTCGTTGTTGCCTTTGACGTCGTAGGCAAAGTCCGTGAAGCGGTCGCCCGCACCATCGGCACCGGCATAGCCTTGGCCACGGTACTGGGCCTCGCCCAGCTTGAAACGCTGAATCATGGTGCCCATGGCACCGTCCAGAATGACAAGTCGCTTGGCAAGCGTGGCAGGCAGTTCCTGGGCTCGGGTGTAGGCGGGGGTGGTGTGCAGCTGGCTCATAGACCGCCATTGTAGGAAAGCTGGCGGGGTCTGCAGGCCAGCCGGGCATTGCCTGAGCGGCATCGCCTATGCAGATGGATGCCCTGCCGACCAGCGAGACTCAGAACGCACGCTTGGCCATGCGAAAGGTCAGGTTCCAGCGCTCTGCGCCCAGCAGGTGATGCAAACCATCTTTGAGCGGGCTGACGCCATGAAACACCAGCCGCGAAGGCCCGCCCCAGACCAGTACATCGCCATGGGTCAGCACCAACCTCTTGACCGAGTTCTGACGCGCCAAACCACCCCAGAGAAAGGTGCAGGGCAGGCCCAGCGACACGGAGACGATGGGCGCAGCAAAGTCCGTCTCATCCTGATCGCGGTGCAAACCCATGCGGGCACCGGGCTGGTAGCGGTTGATCAGGCAGGCATCCGGCGCAAAGCCCGGATAAGCAGCAGCCGCCGCCGCGGCCACGGCCTGTTCATACAAAAAGGCGGGGATGGCTGGCCAGGCCTTGCCCGTCAGAGGATCGACGGCGCTGTAGCGGTAGCCGTTGGCATCCGATACCCAACCCCAGTCACCAGCATTGGTAATCGCCACCGACATGGATTTACCGCCGGGAACCTGCATGACCCTCAATGCGGCATGCGCCTGCAAGGCTTGAACGGCCTCCATCCAGCGCAGCTCTGAAGTCGCTGCAAAGCCGCGCAGCAGCACAGCGCCCTTATCGATGATTTCGGGCGGCTGGGCTTCGGTCTCGAACAGCGGCAGGCTCATGGCGTCATCATCGCCGATTGCCTAGTAGCAACAATGGGCCTGATGGTTCAGGCTGCGCTCCCCTGGCGCTGCGCAAACGCCAGCACGGCCTGCAGCAGGCGCTGCATGGTGGGCTGAATGCGCGCGGCTGTTGCAGGCAGGTAGTCGAAAGGCATCTGCTCCTGCATGTAGCTGGACTGCGTCATCTCCAGCTGCACGGCGTGAAAGCCCTGCTCAGGCTGGCCGTAGTTGCGCGTGATGTAGCCACCCTTGAAGCGGCCGTTGAGCACGCTGGTGTGGCCGGGTGATTGCTGCGCAATGTCCAGCAGTTGCCGGGCCAGTGCCGCATCGCAACTCTTGCCGTCAGCCGTACCCAAATTCATATCCGGCAGCTTGCCTTCAAAAAAGCGCGGCAGTACCGAGCGAATGCTGTGCGCATCCCACAGCATGGCCACGCCATGCAGGCGCTTGATGCGATCCAGCTCGGCGCGCAGCTGCGCATGGTATGGGTGCCAGTACAGCTCGCGGCGGCGCGCGATCTCGGCATCATCAGGCTCATCCGCCTTGCTGGCATAAAGGGGCTTGCTATCAAAACCATCAACAGGACACAGCCCCGTCACGCTCTGGCCCGGATAGAGACTGGCCCCATCTGGCGAGCGATTCAGGTCAATCACATAGCGCGAATGCGTGGCCACGAGTATGGAAGCGCCCAGCGCCTTGGCAAAGTCGTAGAGCGCTGGCATATGCCAGTCGGTGTCATGCACTTCACGCCCCTCCGGCGTGAGCTTGGCGGCGATGTCGCCCGGCACATGGGTGCCGGTATGCGGCATCGAGATCAGCAGCGGCGCATGGCCCTGGTGAAAGATGAAAGAAGGCATAGGTGCACTCATCACAGCTCGAACACCTTGCCAGGGTTCATCAGCCCAAGTGGGTCCAGCGCCAGCTTGATGGCACGCATGGCAGCCATTTCAGCGGGCGTGCGGCTATTGTTCAGATACGGTTTTTTGTGCAGACCAATGCCATGCTCGGCCGAGACACTGCCCTTGAACTCGCCCACCAACCGGTACAGCTCGGCTTCTACGGCATCGCATTCGCCGTTCACGGTGGCCCCATCCACAGACACATGCAGATTGCCGTCGCCCACATGGCCGAAGTACAGCGAATGCTTTTGCGGCCAACGCGCAGTAAAGGCGGCTTCGCAGGCATTGGCAAAACGGCCAATATCGGCCTGCGGCAGGCTCACGTCGAAATTGATGGCCGGGTGCATATTGTTGTTGAGCTCGGCCGGGGCTTCGCGCAGCTTCCACAGCTGCTGGGCCTGCGCCACAGACTGGGCGACGATGGCATCAAGCACCTCGCCTGCCTCCATGGCTTCCTCCAGCACTTGCTGGATATCGTCCTGCAGTTGTGCCTCGTTCTTGCCATCCACATTGATCAGCGCCAGCATGGGGTGGCGCTCGGCAAACGGAGCCGAGAGTTTGAGCCAGGAAAGCGATGCCTGCACAAAGCTGTCCCACATCAGCTCATAAGCTGCCACGCCGTTGCCAAAGTGCGATTGCATGCGCCCCAGCACAGCCAGGGCCGTGTCAAAGTCAGGCATGGCGACCAGCGTGGTAGCCGTGGCCTTGGGCGCGGGGCGCAGGCGCAGCAGCACGCGGGTGATGACGCCCAGCGTGCCTTCAGCGCCGATAAAAAACTGCTTCAGGTCGTAGCCCGTGTTGTTTTTGATCATGGGGCGCAGCATGGGCAGCACCGAGCCATCGGCCAGCACAACCTCCAGCCCCAGCACCTGCTCGCGCATCATGCCGTGCTGCAGCACGCCGTTGCCACCGGCATTGGTCGAGACATTGCCGCCAATCTGGCAGCTGCCGCGCGCACCCAAGTCCACGCCAAACACCATGCCTGCGGCCACAGCAGCCTCTTGCACGGCCTGCAGCGTCACCCCGGCCTGCACCTGCATCAACCCCATCTGGGGGTTGATGTCTTCAATGCGGTTCATGCGGTCCAGCGACAGGGCCACCGCCTCCTGTGTGGGCGTGGCAGCGCCAGCCAGCCCGGTCATGCCGCCTTGCGGCACCACAGCCACCTTGTGCGCCGAACACACACGTAGCGCCGTGCTGACTTCCTCAGTGGTGCGCGGGCGCACCAGCGCCAGCGGCTGTTGGGGCGGCGTGCCGCTCCAGTCCGTGTGGTAGCGCCTTGGCACATCGGCACCGCTCAGCACCACGTCGGCACCGAGGGTGGAAATCAGTTCTTGAATCAATTGTTCTTGGGACATCAGCAACCTTTCACGCCACCGCACTGAGCCTTGATCAGCAGGCCATGGCCTGAATATTCGCGGGGAGCGTGTTGACACGGGGAGATGTCTTGATTGTGCGGGGTAGACACAGGTCTCACGCACTGGGAAATACTTAATCCCTTATCTGCTGCAACTTTGCACCCCTATAGCGGCAGACCCGCATTTGCTGGTGTAATTCAACCCATGGTCACACACTCTTCCATGTCGCTGCACGGGAAAATTCTCACCGAGATTGAGCAAAACATTCTCAGTGGCCGCTGGCCGCCCGGCTACCGTATCCCCTCTGAGATGGAGCTGACAGTCCACTACGAATGCTCACGCATGACGGTGAGCAAGGCGCTGAACAAGCTGGTTCAGTCCGGCCTGCTGGAGCGCAAGCGCAAAGCGGGCAGCTTTGTCACCCGCCCGCACACCAGCTCGGCCGTACTGGAAATTCCGGATCTGCGCCAGGTGGTGCTGGGCATGGGGCTTGAGTACTCCAGCCAGCTACTCAGCCGCAAACAGCGGCGCAGCACGCGTGATGACATGGAGGCCATGCGCATGGCCAAGCCCGGCCCTATCGTCCATGTGCTGTGCCTGCACATGGCGGGGCAACGGCGCTTTTGCATAGAAGACCGCCTGATCAACCTCGAATCCGTTCCCGATGCAGAGCACGAGTCGTTTACCGAGCACAGCCCCAGCTCATGGATGGTGAATCATGTGCCGTGGAGCTCGGCCGAGCACCGCATCCGCGCCGAAGCGGCGAGCGAGGAAAACGCAACCCGGCTGGAGATTCCCCCCGGCTTCCCCTGCCTGGTGATTGACCGCCGCACTTGGACGGGCCAGTTGCCCATCACCTTTGTGCGCCTGACCTACCCGGCCGACCTGTACGAACTGGATGCGCACTTCTCGCCCTCCACCATCGCTCCGGCAACCTGATTGCGCATAACCCGGCTTGTGCACCACGCCAGAGTGCGGCGCACAATAGGGCACATTTTTGATGCTTGTTTTTATTGAATAAACTGGCTTCCAACCCTTATTCAACAAGCGTTAACAGCTATCAATTCAAGAGTACCCGGTGTCTTCCGCGCAATCCATTCTGCAAGCCGTTTTTGGCTACGAGCAATTCCGTGGCCCCCAGCAGGCCATCGTCTCGCATGTCATCAACGGCGGCGATGCACTGGTACTCATGCCCACGGGCGGCGGCAAGTCGCTGTGCTATCAGGTGCCGGCCATTGCGCGCCAGCAGCTCGGCCATGGGGTAACGATTGTGGTGTCGCCGCTGATTGCGCTGATGCACGATCAGGTCGGTGCGCTACACGAGGCAGGCATCAGCGCCGCCTTTCTGAACTCCACCCTCAGCTACGACGAAACGCAGGAGGTAGAGCTGCGCCTGCAAAGCGGCGACATCACCCTGCTTTACGTCGCGCCTGAGCGGTTGAACACGCCGCGCTTTCTGGGCCTGCTGGATGATCTGCTGGCGCAAGGCAAACTGTCACTGTTCGCTATCGATGAGGCGCACTGCGTAAGCCAGTGGGGCCACGACTTCCGCCCCGAATACCGCGCCCTTACGGTGCTGCACCAGCGCTTTGCAAGCGTGCCACGTATTGCATTGACGGCAACAGCTGATGCGCTGACGCGCGCCGACATCATCGAGCGCCTGCAGCTTGAGGCCGCACAGCATTTCGTCAGCAGCTTTGACCGGCCCAATATCCGCTACAAGATTGCCGAGAAAAAAGACGTCAGCAACCAATTGCTGCGCTTCATTGAACGCGAGCATGAGGGCGAAGCAGGCGTGGTCTACTGCCAGTCACGCAAGCGCGTAGAAGAGCTGGCCCAGACGTTGGCGCAAAGCGGCATCAACGCCCTACCCTACCACGCTGGTCTGCCCCAGGAAGTGCGCCAGAACCATCAAGACCGCTTTCTGCGCGAAGAAGGCGTGGTGATGTGCGCCACTATTGCGTTTGGCATGGGCATCAACAAGCCCGATGTGCGCTTTGTCGCCCATGTGGACATGCCCAAGAACATCGAAGGCTACTACCAGGAAACTGGCCGCGCGGGCCGCGATGGTCTGCCTGCCGATGCGTGGATGGCCTATGGCCTCTCCGATGTGGTCAACCAGCGCCGCATGATTGACGAGAGCCCTGCAGAAGAGCAATTCAAGCAAGTCATGCGCGGCAAGCTCGATGCGCTGCTGGGCTTGGCCGAGGCCACAGACTGCCGCCGCATACGCCTTCTGGCCTATTTTGGCGAGCAATATGGGCAAGAACCCAGTCTGGACGGCAAGCCGCTGCAGGCCGTGGGCCGCACCCATTGCGGCAACTGCGACAACTGTCTGGAGCCGCCTGCGCTCTGGGATGGTACGGACGCTGCGCGCAAGCTGCTGTCCACCATTTTCCGCGTGCATGAAGCCAGCGGCCTGACTTATGGCGCTGGCCACATCATGGATGTGCTGCGCGGTAAAGAAACCGACAAGGTGGCCCAGTTCAGCCACGAGAAAGTCTCCACCTTCGGTATTGGCAAGGATTACTCGGAGCCACAGCTGCGAGCCGTGATGCGCCAGTTGCTGGCGACAGGCGCACTGGGCCTGCACAAGGTGGTGAGCGAAAACAGCGGCCATGTGTTTGACACCCTGTGCCTGGCCGCAGGCTCCCGCGCTGTGCTCAAGGGCGAGGTGCAGGTGCAGTTGCGCGAAGCCGTTGCCGCATCACGCAGCAAAAAACCAAGCAAGAAGTCTGCTGCCAATGCAGCCGCCATCAACCTGGGGCCAGATGCGCAAGTGCGCTTCATCAACCTCAAGGCCTGGCGCGCCGAGGTGGCCAAGTCGCACAATCTGCCGGCCTATGTGATCTTCCACGATGCCACGCTGGCATCGATTGCCGAACTCAACCCCCAGTCGCTGCAGGAGCTGCAAGGGGTGAGCGGCATGGGTGCCAAAAAGCTGGATGCGTATGGAGCCGAGGTGCTGCGCGTGGTGGCTCTGGGCTAAGCTACGGCACTGGTATCAGCGCCAGCGCTATCCAAGTTGTGCCGACTTGGACATCTCCACAATTCCCACACAAATGCTCGACAGCCCGGAAATATTGCAGCCTCACACTGCAGCCGCATACCGTTTACCGGATTCCTTTTTGCGGAGCATTTTCTGCTGTGATCAATACTGCCCAATTGCTGGCTGACGAAGCCAAATACTGCTCGTTTGGCGACACCGTCCACTACGTCAATCCCCCGAAGATTTTCACAGGCTGCGATGGCAGCTATATGTACGACGACTCAGGCACCGCCTACCTCGATCTGCAGATGTGGTATTCAGCCGTCAACTTCGGCTACAAGAACAAGCGTCTTGAGCAAAAGATGATCGAGCAGCTGCAAGAGCTGCCCCAGGTGGCAAGTCAGTACCTGCACCCGACCAAGATTGAACTGGCCAAGTTCATCGCCGAAGACGCCAAGAGCAAATGGGGCAATGACGGCCGCGTGCACTTCAACGTGGGCGGCGCACAAGCCATTGAAGACTCGTTGAAAGTGGTGCGCAATGCCACCGGCGGCAAGAGCCTGATGTTTGCCTTTGAAGGTGGCTACCACGGCCGTACGCTGGGTGCTTCTTCCATCACCTCCAGCTACCGCTATCGCCGCCGCTTCGGTCACTTCAGCGACCGCGCTCAATTCATTCCCTTCCCATACCCCTTCCGTCGCCCCAAGGGCATGACCGCTGAAGAGTATGCAGATTCGATAGTGCGCGAGTTTGCCCGTAAGTTCGAGAACGAATATCACGCGGTCTGGGACCCCAAGACCAACCAGTGCGAATACGCAGCCTTCTACATCGAGCCCATTCAGGGCACCGGTGGCTACGTCATTCCTCCTGCCAATTTCTTCACCGGTCTGAAGAAGGTACTGGACGACCACGGCGTGTTGCTGGTGGTCGATGAAATCCAGATGGGCTTCTGGCGCACGGGCAAGCTGTGGTCTGTGGAAAACTTCGGCATCAAGCCCGATGTGCTGGTGTTCGCCAAGGCACTGACCAACGGCCTGAACGCACTGTCCGGCCTGTGGGCCCGTGAAGAGTTGATCAACCCCACCGTGTTCCCACCGGGATCCACGCACTCCACTTTTGCCTCCAACCCGCTGGGAACGGCTCTGGGTCTGGAAGTGATGCGCATGACGCACGAAATGGACTTCGGTCGCCAGGTGTGCGAATCAGGTGCCTACTTCCTAGAAGGCCTGAAGGAGCTGCAAAAGCGCCACAAGGAAATCGGCGATGTGGATGGCATGGGTCTGGCACTGCGCGCCGAAATCTGCACCGAAGACGGCTTTACACCCAACAAGGCACTGCTGGACAAGATGGTGGACATCGGCCTTGAAGGCGGTCTGGAATACCAGGGCCAGAAGCGCGGCCTGGTGCTGGACGTGGGCGGCTACTACAAAAACGTGATCACCTTCGCGCCTTCGCTGATGATTTCGCGCCCCGAAATCGATGAAGCCATGGCACTGCTGGATCAGCTGCTGACCAAAGCTAAAAAGGGCTAATCCCCTGAGCGGCTTTGCCGCTCCCTCCCTCTCGTGTTGCATTCGCCATGCGGGAGAGGGGCAACGCTTTCGCTGCCAGGTGGCTCTTGCCTGGCGTCTCTGCCACGGGTCACGCCGGCTGCGCTGGCATGATGGAATTTTCAAAACAATAATGAGCGCGATGGCATCGCAAAGTTTGCGCAACCAGCTGGAGCCTGACGGACTGCTGCAGCAATTCACCCAGCACCCCCCGAAGGATTCACGCTGCTGAGCCACGGTCCGGCACTCGCATTCACCGCGCCATTTGACTTGCTGACAACTGCAGATGACGCGCTCAAGGCGCGTTTTTTGTCGTTACCGGGCGGCCCATGGCTGCGTTCAAAGCTCACGCTGCAAACCAACTTTATCGGCACCACCGTCAGCGAATATGCGCTGCTGCCTCAAGGCATTACTGCAAGCACTCTGGCGCAGCAATTGCGCGCCATGGCCGGTCGCACCTTGCTGACCATCGTCAAGGATTTGCCGCAGACATCGCCGCTGCTTTCTGAAGATGAAAACCGCTTCTCCAGAGAAGTTGCTCTAGCGCTTTCAGAACAAGGTTTTATTGCACTGGAAGGCCAGGCACTGGCTTATGTGCCCATCACTTTTGCCAGCCTTGATACGTATCTGGCCGGCCTTTCAAAAAACCGCAGAAGCAGCCTCAAACGCAAACTCAAAAGCCGCGATCAGCTGAGCATAGAGCGCATTCCCACCGGCCCAGCATTTGCTGATGAAGCACGTGTAGATGCCTACTACACGCTGTTTGATGCCGTGTATGCGCAAAGCGAAATTCACTTCGACAAGCTCACGCGTGCTTTCTTTGCCGACCTGCTGCGTGATGGGGGCAACGGCGGCGTCGTTTTTGAATACCGCGATCTGGAAAGCCGTGCCTTGCTGGGCTGGAACCTATGCTTTGAGCATGGCGGCAAACTGATCGACAAATACATAGGCCTGTCCTACCCGGCAGCCCGCGCAGCCAACCTCTATTTTGTAAGCTGGATGGTCAATCTCGAATACGCTCTGGAACGCGGCCTCAGCCACTATGTGGCGGGCTGGACCGACCCCGAAGTCAAAGCACAGCTGGGCGCCAGTTTCACCATGACGCAGCACCTGGTCTTTATCCGCAACCCTGTGCTGCGAGCCTTGGGAAGACGTTTTTCCAGACTGTTTGAAAACGATAGCCAGTGGGGCCAAAAAGCATGATGCGACTACCCCCCCTGTTGTTCTGGACGTCGATGGATCGGTCGGCCCACTCAGCCATGAGCTGCGCCTGCCGCTGTCCGACTGGCAAGAGCAGGTGCGCTTTGGCTGCAGCCTGCGCAGCTTCAAACGCTTCACCGCCGCCATGCACGACAACCTCCCGCCCTTGCATGGCACCGTGCTCATGGGCAGCGGTGACTTTCACCACCTGAGCTGGCCGCTGATTGAGCGCTGCATTGCCCAGAACGGCTTTACGCCCAAGAACCCTTTACGCGTGCTGGTGCTGGACAACCATCCAGACAATATGCGCTTCCCCTGGGGCGTGCATTGCGGCTCATGGGTGCGGCGTGTGGCCATGCACCCAGCGGTATCGCAAGTGCATGTGGCGGGCATCACCTCGCAGGACATTGGTTCAGGTCACGCCTGGGAAAACTATCTGCGTCCACTACGTGCTGGCAAGCTCACTTACTGGAGCTGTGGCGTTAACACCAGCTGGGCCAAAAAAATCGGTGCCAGCAAGGCATTTCGCAGTTTTTCAAGCATCGCCGAGCTGGTGCAGGCGCTGTCACTTCAAATGAGCGAATGGCCGCAGGACACCTATCTGAGCATTGACAAAGACGTCTTCGCACCCGAGGTCGTACGCACCAACTGGGATCAGGGCCAGATGCTTGAAAAACAGGCCATGGGCCTGATCGATGCACTGCGCGGGCAGATCATCGGAAGTGACATTACCGGCGATGTGTCGTCATGGCACTATTCCACGTGGTGGAAGCGCCTGATGAGTGCAGGCGACGGTCAGGATACGCAAATTGATGCCGAGACGCTGGCTGCCTGGCAGGCTGGGCAGCATGGCTTGAACCAACGGTTGGTGCAGCGGATAGCGGCCAGCAGCACGAGTTAGAGCGCTTCACTAATACCTTTCAACACCTCGCTTCAGGGAGCTGACATGCTGGACCGGTTGACCGAAAAATTGCTGCGACATGCATTTGAACCCTTGGTCAAAACGGGACGGCTTGAGGTCACCCTTCCATCCGGAAAGACACTGCTCTTTGGCGACGATGGCCAGCCTCAGGCAGGCATACGCTTTACCGACAAACGCGCCATCTTTGCACTGCTGCGCGACCCCGATCTGAACTTTGGCGAGATGTTCATGCAGGAGCGCCTGCTGATCGAAAAGGGAAGCGTATATGACGTGCTGGAGCTGGTTCTGCGCCATGCAAGGTCTGTCCCGGTCAGCGCCACCGTGCGCATGCTGGATGCCTGGCGCATGAAGCTGCGCCCCCTGCTGCAGAACAATCTGCGCAGCAAGTCTCGCACCAATGTGGCTCATCACTACGATCTGGACGACCGCCTGTACCAGCTGTTTCTCGACAGCGAGCGTCAGTATTCGTGTGCCTATTTTGAGCAGGGTACAGAGGATCTTGAAGCGGCCCAGCTCGCCAAAAAACGGCATATCGCCGCCAAGCTGCTGATTGAACCAGGCCAGCGCGTGCTGGACATAGGCTGCGGCTGGGGCGGCCTCTCTCGCTATCTGGCCGAGGTCGCCGGGGCGGCGCATGTCACCGGCATCACGCTGTCCACCGAGCAGCTTGCGGGTGCCAAGCACAAGGCATCTCAATCCACTCACGCCGAGAATTTGGAGTACCGGCTGGAGGATTACCGCGACATGAATCGCGAAGAGCATGGCGCGTTCGACCGCATTGTTTCGGTAGGCATGTTCGAGCATGTAGGTACCGGATTTCACGATGCCTTTTTCCGCAAATGCCACGAACTTCTCCGTGACGACGGCGTCATGCTGCTGCATTTCATCGGCAATAGCGATGTGCCGGATTTCAATAATCCGTGGATTGAGCGCTACATCTTTCCGGGCGGCCATATTCCGTCCATGTCGGAGTTCACGCCAGCCATTGAGCGCTCGGGTCTGGTGATCTGCGACATAGAGGTTCTGCGCCTGCACTATGCCCAGACGCTGCGCTTGTGGCGCGAGCGTTTCATGGCGCACCGGGCACAAGCTGCAGCGCTTTATGACGAGCGTTTTTGCCGCATGTGGGAGTTCTATCTGTCCATGTCAGAGTCGGCATTCCGCTATCAGGACATTGCCATTTTTCAGATCCAGCTGAGCCGCAGACAAGATGCTGTACCACTGACGCGCGATTACATGCACAAGCGTGAAGACGCCCTCAGGAATCTGGAAGCAGCGCAGAACATGGTGGTTCCACAAATGGCAGGCGCTGCAAAAATCAAAGCTAATACCGCTTGAAATAGATCGATTTCAATGCATTTTCTAGCTGTATTTAAAGCCTATCAAGCGCAAGCAGCTACTGTTTTTGATGAACCTCAGCCCTGCGTGGCAGCCTGAATATTCACCAGTACACGCGCAAACTGCGCATCATCCAGCCACGGGCTATTGCTGATGGCCAGCAGGCGTTGCGCCCAGTCTCTCGCCCGGCTCACATCATCATGGCGCGCTGCACCCAGTACATGGTCGTAGCACCCATAGTCGGGCAGCACGTGGACAAAGGGCAAAGACAGCCCGCTGCCATCACCCCAATGGGCTTGCAGCACGGCATCTCTGGCTTTCTGACTGGGCAGGCGCAGCAAGATCACTGGCCACACGCCTTGCGAATCTACAGTGATATCGTCCAGCACCTCCAGCCCGCAAGCGCGTAGCTGGGCCACGCGTGCTTTGGCCTGCGCAGTGGTCTGCTGCTGAAAAGCGCTCAGACGCCGCAAAGCTTTTGAGCCGACGGCCTGACGCCAAGCCCCCAGGCGGTGCTGCGGAATGAAGTCATCAAAATCATCCCCCGCCGCCTCAACCCAGTTGCCGCGCGACAAGGCTTGCTCCAGTGGCTTGCCATAAGCCATGCGCAGACCTGCCGGGCGATAGAGCGCGGCATAGCCCAGCAGCTCAACGCTGCGGCGCAGCTCCCACCAGAGATTGAATGGGGTCTCTGCACCCGCGGCACTCAGCACATCGCGCAACACTGCATCACGCGTGATGAGTACACCGCCTTCAAAGGTACTCAATCCCTTGCCCACGGCCAGACTGAAAAATCCCACATCGCCCTTGAGTCCAACAGACTTCCCGTTGCTGCGTGCACCCAGCGCTTGCGCAGCATCTTCAATCACGTAGGCACCCACAGCGCGCGCGCATTGCAACGCGGCATCCACATCGGCCACACGGCCACAAAGATGAGTGGGCAGCACAGCCAGCGTCTTGTTGCTGCACAGCAGGCGAAGGCAATCTGCATCCATATCCAGCGCATTCACCCCCAGATCGCACAGACGCAGTTGCAACCCGCATTGCGCAATGGCCAGCGCCACCAGCGGGCAGGTATAGGCGGGGGCAATGACTTCGCTGCGCTCGGGCCTGAGCCGCTTGAGGCTACGCAAAGCCACCATCAGTGCCGAAGTGCCAGAGCACTCAAGCTGCACGCTTTGCACGCCCAGCCAGGCGGCCATTTGCACGGCAAAATCATCTGCGCCCCAGGGCGGAAGATCTGCCCATTGCAACGGCAAGCCTGCCGTAGGGGGAATCGTGATTTCACGCATCTCAGCGCGTCTGTTCTGCCGTCTCAGGGGTCTCGCTCACGGCAAGGCACATGATGCCCGCCACGATGAACAGACAGCCGATGATTTGCGGCCAGCCAATGGGCTCGTTGAATAGCCAGTACGAGAGTGCCAGCACCGAAATAATCTCAAGATGCGACGCTGCAAAAGCGGGTCCGATAGGAGCGTGCTTGAGCAGACTCATCCAGGTAAAAAAGGCGCCGATATAGCCAACAAAGGCACCATAAATCCAGGGCTGTCCAAACACGCGAACCAGCCATGCGGGAGAGAACTCCAGCGGCAAGGCGGACTCTCCTGCCATCTTGAAACTCAGCTGGGCCAGCGTGTCAAAAGCCATGAGCACCATAAAGCCGATGATGTAGAAGCGCTTCATCTCAATGCAGTCCCACTATGGCCACACCGATGGAGACCAGCACAATGCCCGCAACCCGCATGGGCGCGAGTTTTTCGCGGAACAGAACCCGGCCCAGAATCATGATGGCAACGATGTTGATAGAGCCCAGCAACACGCCATCCGACAGCGGAACCAGCGACAAAAATGCCAGCCATACCACAAACTCAGCCACATAGCAGGCAATGCCTACCCACAGCCAGGGACGGGCCAGCATGAAGCGCCAGCGCTCCATGCCATCGCGATCGCCCGGTTCACTGGCTGCGGCCTTGAAGGCGAGTTGACCACCGCTGTCTACCAATACATTCAGCACCCACAGCGTCACCACCAGTGGCGAGAGATCACTGCCCATTAAAACCTCTGACAGGCGCTGCCGCATAAGCGATACGCGCTATGAATTCGTTCAACTTGGCGATCACGGTACGACGCTCACGGTCGATGGTGATCATGTGATAACAGTTGTCCAGCAGCACCAGCTCGACCTTCGAATTCACGGCAATTCGCTCAATATCATGGGCATTGCTGACCGAAGAAATATCGTCTTCCTTGGCATGCAGTACCAGACAGGGCGAGCGCAGCTGAGGCAGGTTTTTCATCACATCCGCCGACAGCGCACGCAGCTCAATCACGCTCCACCACGGGTTGCCCGGCAGGCCAGCGGCAGAGCTGTCGCCACTGTTCATCTGCTCCACAACGCGGGCGCGCAAGGCTTCATCCTTGATGCCATAAGGCGGTGCTTCCATGAACACGCTGTTGCGGCCAATACCCAGCAGGCGAAACAGCGGCAGCAAGAATGCAAGCCGCGTGTATGAAGGAATGCTCCAGCCGTCATAGCGGAAGGTGGTCGACAACGCGCCCACACCGGCCACTTTGTCCGGGTGCTTTTGCGCAACTGCCAGCGACAGCAGCGAGCCCATGGACAGACCCGCAACCACCACATGATCGACATGTCTGCCAAAGCGCTGCAGGCCAGACTCCACACTGCTCAACCAGTCAGTCCAGCGTGATGCCACGAGGTCTTCCATCGCTGCACAGTGGCCCGCCAGTTGCACACCGTAAATGGTGAAGCCTTGCTTGTTCAAGCCCTTTCCCAGCAATCGCATCTCGGCAGGAGTTCCCGTCAGACCGTGAATCAGCAACACGCCAATGCGCGCATTCTGGCCTTCACCGGGCATGACGAACTCATTCGGCGTCAGGCAAACCTCCTGCAAAGAACTTTGCTGTATCTGAACGAGACCATCGGCAGCACTCATGCCACTTGCTCCATACCGAGAACGACTTGCTCCAGCAACTGAGTCGCCTGACCAAAATGCTCAAATCGCGCATGGGCAATGCCATTGCTCTCGCAATAGGCGATGAGCTTGTACTTGGCCAGCACAAAGTCGGCCTTGCCAGATACGCAAAAATCTGAGGTGCTGTCGCCGATATAGAGCACGCGACCATGCACGGCCTGTTGCTCTGCCAAGCGTTCGCACTTGCAGTTACCACTGGCGCGTGCACAGTGGTTGCTGGCCCAGGGGGAGTCAAGGCGCCAGCTGCGCTCACCGGTTTGCACCAGATGGTTGGCGATGACTTCCAGATCACCCAGACCATTGTGTTCCAGCACATGACGAATGGCATAGTCAATGCCGTCGCTGACGACCTGAACCTTGATGCCCAACGCTTTCGCTTCTTGCACAAAGCGGACGAAGTACCCGTCAATCTCAATCGTATCCAGATGGGTTTGCAGCTCACTCTCACTCATATCCAGCAAAGCCACTTGACCCTTCATGCATTCGCGTGAGCCGATGTCACCACGCTCCCATGCGTCTTCCAGCTCCTGCCAGCCCGGCTTGCCAAAGCGGTTGAGCAAGGTGTCGGTCACGTCCAGCAGGCTGATGGTGCCGTCGAAATCGCTTTGCACCATCCAGCCGGTCAAAGCAGTCCCCGAGGACGATGGGAAAATTTGAATACGCTTATTCATGGAAACTAACCCTCACGTTCTGGCCCACTTTGGCATTGACAGGTGGCTGGTCAAACACCAGCACTGATTCGACGACCCGTACCGGGCCGCGCTGGGTGTCATCCTGCAGACGCGCCGGGCCGTAAACGGGGCTGACTCGCAGCACCGTGGCCGATGGAAATTCAAGCCGGGCTGCGCCGCCGTCGCCATCCACGGCAACATGGGCCTTCATGCCTTCACGAATGGCAGCCACAAAGCTCTCGTTGACTTCAGCGCGCACGATCAGCGGGCGCTGGGGCAATAGCACCGCCACGGGACTTCCGCTTTGCAGCATGCTGCCAGTGTGTGCCGTCAGGCGGATGACGGTTGCAGCTTCAGGTGCGCGCAACTCGTGGCGCTGTTGCAGGGCGCGCAGTTGCTCGACCTTGTGTTTGGCCACTGATGCCTCGGCAGCGGCAATATCCACTTCAGCCTGCGCATCGCGCAAAGAGTGAGCGGCTTCATCCACATTCTGCAAATCAGCCGCACCTTGCTTGGCCGCAGCCTGCCAGCGCGTCAGCGTTGTCTTGAGTGCAGGCAAGCGCTCTTGCCTGGCCTTGAGCCTGGTTTGCGCCAGTTGCTGCTCAGATTCGGCTACGGCCAGATCGGCTCGAGCGGCATCATCGGCCAATCGCAGCAAGACCTGGCCCTTTTGCACGCTCTGGCCTTCCTTGATCAGCAACTGCTGGACCACACCAGCGGCCGGTGATGCGAGGTCAAGCAAACCGCCCTCCACATCAATCTTGCCGCGGGCAACGGCGACCTGATTTTGCGGCTTGGCCTGCGCCGCCGCCACAGAAACGAGTGACGCAGAATCCTGCACTGGCGAGCACCCACCCAGCGACAGCAGAGCCGCCGCAAGCAGCGGCACACCCAAACTGAGGCTAAGACACAATTGGCTACGGTTCATGAATTATTCCTTGATGGGGCTGTTCTGGCGCCAGTCGCTGCGGATTGCGCCGTCTTCCATACCCAGCACACGATCGGCGTGGCGCACCAGCCGTGGGTCGTGACTGACGCACAGCACCGTCGTGCCATGGCTGCGAGCCGCACGGTGCAGCAGATCAATGACGCGCTGGCCGCTTTCCGCATCCAGCGCGCTAGTGGGCTCATCGGCAAACAAAAGCTGGGGCTGCTTGGCAATGGCTCTGGCAATCGCGACGCGCTGCTTTTCACCGCCGGAGAGTTGCGCGGGACGCATATGACTGCGGTGCGACAAGCCAACTTCATCCAGCGCATCTTTGGCGCGGCGTAATGTCGCGCTGTTATTGAGCCCCATATAGCCCAGAGGCAGTTGCACCTGCTCCAGCGCCGTCAGCGCCGGGAACAGATTGAAGCCCTGAAAGACAAATCCGGTATGGCGCAGGCGAAACTTTTCCAGTGCCCCAATGCTCATCTTTGCCAGGTCCTGCCCCAGCGCCATGGCACGGCCACCATCGGGCTTTTGCAGGCCGGACATAAGAGACAGCAAAGTGCTCTTGCCGCAACCTGATGGACCCGAAATCAGGCTCAGCTCACCGGGTTGAAGACTGACAGAAAGCCCTTGCAGGACATGCACCTGAACGATGCCGGAGACAAAGGATTTTTCAAGGCGCACGGCCTCAAGACTGGGGGCGGCCATATTCGCCGCAGACGGAGTATGAGGACGTTCGTTCGTCATGGCTTGCATGCTTGCTCCCTCAGCGCAGCAAGGTGGCCGGGTCGGCACGCAGCAAGCTGCGCATCGCGCCCAAGCCGGACAGCAGGGACAGCACCGCGATCAAAATGGCGCAGGCAAGCACCGCAGCCATATTGAGAGCCACCGGCACACGATAGGTTGCTGCAACGCTCAGCAACACAGCGCTGGTCAAGGCCGCCAGCACAAAGCCCAGACCGCCAATCCAGCAGGCTTGCTCGACCACCACACGGCCCAGCGCTGCACGGCTGACGCCCAGCGCATTAAGCACCGCATATTCACGCGCTGAACCGGCAACCACGGCCTTCAGCGACTGGCTGGTCACAATGGCACCCACCAAACACACGATGACGGCCATAAAGAGCACGCCAGCGCCAGCGCCGGTATCCAGCATCCAGTAGCGCTGCGAGCGCCGGGCAAAGGTGTCGGCAGTCCACACCTCATAAGGGCCAAAGCTGCTGCCGGTTTCACTCAAGCGCAGCTGAGCCTCTTGCGGTTTGGCGCCCGGCTTGAGGCGGGCTACAAAATAGGTGCTGCCGTTTGCCTCCGTGGTTTCTGCAATCTCACGGGCCGTGCTGAGTGAAGCCAGCACGTTGACGCCGCCCAGCCCGCGCAGGCCATCAACGGCCGCCACGATCTTCACAGCATGGTTGTTGATCCAGGCAACGCTGCCTTCCTGCGCACCCAGAGTACCCAGATCAGCGCGATCCACAATCACGGCGCCCGGCTCGCGCAACAGTTGACGCTGCCAGGAGGTAAGCACCTTGGTGAACATCATGGATTGATCCATCGCGCTGATGCCCGACAGATAGACTGAAACGCCACCGCCTGCCGAGCCTTGTGCACGGGTGCGAGCGCGCCAGTCGCCATCGACCCAGACGTAAGGCTCCACCGCCTCCACTTCAGAATCCATGCGCAAGCGCATTTCAACATCGCTACCAATGTTGCGGCCGAAGTTGACACTCTGCGTACCCGGATAACCAACCCATAGATCGGCCGATGAGGACGTCACATAAACTGCAGCTGAGCCAAAAATCCCCAGCACCAGCGCTGCCTGCATAGCCAGCAGAACGCCTGAAAAACCCACGGCAAACACCGATGGGACAAAGCGTCGCCATTCATGGATCAGCGTCTTGCGCGCCAGAGCAATCAAGGCTTCACCTCGGCAGTCTGAGTGACGACGGGATCCAGTGGCGCAGCACCTACGGCTTTGTAGAGTGCGACATAAGCCAGTGCCTCGGCAGCCTTGGCCGTTGCCATCTCGCTTTGCAGCTGCAAGCTGGCGCGTGCGTTTTCAGCACCGCCCAGTTCACTGGACAGACCGAGTTGCTGACGCACCGCCTGAGCTTTATCGCGCGATTGGTGAATTTGCTGGGCTGAGAGCAATGATTGCTGTCGCTGCTGCTGGGCGGCCACTGCTGCCAGCGAGCCTTCTGCCTCAGCAATGCCATTGAGCACTGCCTGCCGATAAGCCTTGATGCTGGACTGCAGCGCCAGCTCCTTGCCATCGGCCACCGCACGGCGGCGGCTCCAGTCAAACAGCGGAATATCAATCTGCGGGCCTACCATGGGGATGGAGTCCGAAGTCGAGCGGTGGTTTCGGGTGAGGTTGTATGAGTACAGCAGCGAGCCCGTCAGCATCAGGCGCGGGTAGAGAGCGGCGCGTGCCACACCCACCTCGGCAGCAGCCTGCTCTACAGCAGCTTCAGCACTCTGAATATCGGGCCGTTTGCGCAGCAAATCGGCTGGCAGCACCTCTATGGCCTGCAAAGTGGGTAACGCTGCATCAACCTTGGGCTGCAGCCACTGCGCCTCAGGGCGATCTCGCCCCAGCAGGGCAGCCAATGCATGGGCTGCGCGCTTCTGGCTTTCATTCAACAGTGCCAACTGCGCCTCCTGGGTACGCAGTTGCAACTGCTGCTGCTCCAGTGTCTGGGTATCCGTCAAGCGCTGATCACGGCGAATCTCTAGCAGCTGCAGTTGTCGTTGCGCTTGTTGCAACTGCTTTTGCGCCAGGTTGCGTTGAATCTGGGCCAGCCTGATGTCGAGATAGCGATGAACCACATCTGCCACCAAGGCCACCCGGGCTGCGTGCAACTGCGCAGCAGCATCCAGGACGCTCGCCGAGCCGGAGCGGCGCGCAGCCTCTGCGTCACCAAACAGGCCCAAGTCCCAGCTCACATCAATGCTGGCATGGAAGTAGGTATCAACTGCAGCGATGTCCTGAAGCGTTCGCGCACCAGCGCCAACTACAGGAAGAAATGCCGAGCCCGCCGTATCCGCCAGCAGGCGCTGCTGACGCAACCGCAAAACGGCCTGAGTCACATCGAGATTCTCGGCCAACGCCTCATCAACCAGCGCATTCAGCGCCGGATCATTCCAGCCCCGCCACCATTGCGCCAGCTCGGAATTACTCGTTTTTCTGGCAGATGCTTGCTGCCACTGCGCTGGTGCAGCCGAATCCAGTCGTACCTCGATAGGCACAGCGCACCCTGCCAGCAATGACATGGCGCACAGGCACAAACTACTGAGACGAAGACGCGAAGCTTGGAAGGGAGATTTCACAGCGCTGCTAGATCAAGCTATGGGTTCTCATCCAGAAAACCCGTGGAAGGCAGAAACAACTATCCATTTCGCCATTGAACGGTAAAAAGTTTTCGCCTGATTGCAGGATTTATGGAGGAATTATGGAGATAGGTCTGCATTTTCTTATTGCAGCCGCTGAGACCATAATGTCTGGATAACAAGTTTCAGTGGGTCCGCTAGATGCATGACTTTTCTGCACACAAAACCATGACAAGCTTTTCTCAGCCCACTTCGACACCGCTGGTTCTCGTCGTCGAGGATGAGCCAAATATCGCCGGTGTACTCAGCGCTTATCTGGAACGCGACGGCCTGCGCATTCGCATGGCGCATGATGGGGAAGAAGCGCTGCAGAGCTTTCGCCAGTTGCGCCCCGATCTGGTGCTGCTCGACATCCACCTGCCCAAGGTCGATGGCGTAGATGTGCTGAAGATGATCCGCAGCGACGGCGATGTGCCGGTCATCATGGTCACCGCACTGGCTGACGATGTGGACAAGCTGCTGGCTCTGCGCATGGGGGCGGATGACTACGTGGTCAAGCCCTTCACCCCCCCGAAGTCGTAGCACGCGTGCGTGCCGTGCTGCGCCGTACACAGGCCAAGCCTGCGCCAGTCGCAGCCCCCATCCGCGTCGGCCCCATCGAAATTGATGTCGAAGCCCACAGCGCCGCTGTTTATGACGATCAAGGCAATCCTGTTTCGCTGTCACTCACACTCACAGAGTTTCGCCTTCTGGCCTGCCTAGCCGCCCAGCCACGCCGCTGCTTTTCACGCTCTTACCTGATTGAAAATTGCCTGCCTGAAAGCGATGCGCTGGAGCGGGTTATCGACTCTCACCTCTCCAAGCTCCGGCGCAAGCTGCAACTGGCTGGCCAGGACGGCCTAATCGAAACCGTGCGTGGCATTGGTTACCGTCTATGGCCCTGGGACTGAACCGCATCTGGGTTCGCTTTGGCCTGTGGATCACTGCTGCGGTCCTGCTGGCCATTGCCTCTCTGGCCATTGGCGTACTGGCGTTTTCTGAGCTGCAGTACCGCGAGTTCTACCGCCAACTACCAAGCCCCATCAAGGCCGAGCTGGAAACACTGAAGTCTCACGATCTGGAAGACAGCCCCAGAGCCTTACAAATCTATTCTGAATACTGGGAAGGCGACCGCCTTTTTGGAGAGAAATGGTCTCTGGTTATCGGTCTTGCTGTGAGTCTGCCATTCGGCATGGCCATGGGATTCTGGATTTCGCGCCGCATCACCAGCCCACTCGCCTCCATGGTCGAAGTCGCCACCCATGTGAAGCGTGGCGAGCTGGGCTACCGCGCAGTCAAAGGCAATGCCCATGGTGAGATGGCAGAGATGATCGATGCCTTCAATGGCATGGTCGATTCGCTGGAGTCATTTGAAGCTGAACGACTGGCCACGGCAGCATCTATCTCCCACGAACTACGCACCCCCCTGACCGTTCTGCAGGCAAGACTGCATGCCATCTGCGACGGTGTGATCGACACCAGCCAATCTGAGATGAAGATGCTGCTGGCCCAGGTGGAGCATCTAGGCCGACTGGTGGGCGATCTGCACACCCTCTCCATGGCTGATGCAGGGCAGCTGTCCCTGCGCAAAGAGCGCATTGACCTAGCAACGCTGGTTGGAGAAGTGGTGGAAGAACTGCACCCGCAGCTGCAAAAATTCGACATGGCGTTGTCGCTGGATCTGCCCATGCAGGACGGCGACGGCAGCACGGACATTCGCGCCGATGCAGACCGGCTGCGCCAGATCACCACCAACCTGATCGGCAATGTGCTGCGCCACGCCAGCAGCGGCCACTGGCTGGGCATTCAGGTCTACGCCGAGCCCGATCAACAAGGTCGGCACTGGGTCACACTCGGCGTCAGCGATGCCGGGCCTGGCCTTGACGCAGACCTGCAGGCCAACCCCTTCCAGCGCTTTGCGCAGGCACCGGGAAAGCGCCGCAGAGAAGGTTCGGGACTGGGCCTTTCCATCGTTAAGGCCTTGGTCACCTCGCAAGGCGGCAATGTCAGTGCTGGTATATCAGATCGCGGCGGAGCGCGTTTTACGGTGCGCTTTCCTCGCCTTTAAACGCATCCTCATCACTCAGCATAGGGTAGAGCTTGGTCATGATCTGCTGCAAGCTTTGCTGCAACAGATCATGCGTGGCGCGATGCAGTTCAGCCGCTGTTTCGGTTGTCGCTTCTGTCGCTGGTTTAGCCCCTGCTTCATCACACGCCAGCGTCCAGATTGCCGCCCATTGTTCAGCCTGTGACTGAACCACGGCTTGTGTCAGAACGCTCCACTGCTGCGGCACTGCCGGGCTGGTGTAACGGCCCCGGCCACGACCAAAATGCGAAACCAGCAGGTACTTGAGCAGCACCTGACTGACCGTGGCATTCAGATAGTCGGCCGAGAGCTGAAAACTCTGCTTTTCCTGATCGAACACCTTATTCGCACCCCATGCTGCACCACCAAAAGTGATGGCACCGACCAGTGCGCCCACCAAGGCACCGGCGCCCAGCGTCAAGCCCCCGGCCATCAAATCAGCCCCCAACCCTGTGGCGGCGCCTGCCGTCAGTGCCCCCCACAGGCTTGCGGCCTGTGCATCTACGGGCGTATTGATCTTCAGCTGGCTACGTAGCTGCTCCTGTATCTGACTGGCGGCTTGGCCATCAAGCTGATGAATCTCAAGCAGGCGCTGAGTGGCCTGCACATCGGCTTGGCGCAGATTCTGTATCGAGCGTTGCACCGCCGCTTTGGCGGGCGCGCTCAAACGGTCTTCATCTGCAGCCGTCTTCCCCAGCTTGCTGGTGAGCTGACTCAGGCTCTGCCAGGCACGCTCCAGCAGCATCCTTTGTTCAGGCTCCAGTTGTTCATTCAAGCGGGCCGCAGCCAGCAATTGGGTGACCATGACCTCAAGACTGGCCTGCTCGCGCTGCTGTTGCTGCAGGGCACGCTGATCGAGCAAGCGCTGATAGGCAGCTTGTTTGGCCTGCGGCAACAGCGGCGCGATGCTCTGCATCATCTTGCGTTCATGCCACCAGCTGCGCGTAAAGGCATCCAGCACCAAAACATCGCGCACCACGGTCTGAAAGCTTTGCGTCGCCTTCTGCCATCGCTGCAAATCACGCAGCGTCTGCTCTTGCGTAGTGTCGCTGCCAACCTGATTGAGCAGCACAATGACCGGCTTGTTCAGCCAAGCCAGAATATTCATCTCGGCACTCCAGTAACCCGCATCCGCCGGGTCTTCTGCAGCATTGACGACATACAGCATCACATCCGCATGGTCGCGAGCTGCGAGCAATGCACGCTGGCTTAGATAAAACGGCTTGTCACGCCAGCGGTCCCAGACATTGCTGAGAAACCAGCCCAGCGGATTGCCCTGCTGCCGCAGGCGTTCGTACAGCCTGACCGAATCACCAAAGCCCGGTGTATCCCACAGCCAGAGCTCATCGTTTTGCTGCGTTTTTTGCAACAGGTAACGCTTGGATTGACAGGTCACATGGGCTGCATCAGCAATCTCACCCACATCGTCCGCCATCAAGGTTCGCGTCAGCGTGGTTTTTCCGATATTGGTGTGCGAAAGCAGGCACCACTGAATGCTGTTGTCACCCAGAACCAGATCATGGCCGTCAGTCATCTCAAGCTCCTGCAGCAGGCACCAGGGTGGCATTCAGGCCGGCGCTGCGCACAAATTCTTTCCACAGCTGCTCTCGCTCTTGCACCCGCGCCGGGGCACCCGTGTTGCGGGTGCGAAAGTCTGCAGCCCACAGCCAGACGTCGGTCTGCGGCCCCCAGAGGTTAAGTACCTGCGCCAGCAGGGCGCCGTGAATTTCCACCTCAGGCGTGGCCGCTAAGTTCAACAACAGCACTTGCTGAGCATTGCCATTCGAGGCATCGGGCAAAGGCGATCCATAAGCTAGCGTGGGCAGCGCTGTGAGCTGAGCACCCGCACCATAGTTTTGTGCGACATGGCTGCGCAAAGCAGCCTCGCGCTCTGGCGTGATATCCAGGCTATAGGGCTGTACTTGCAAGGCGGTGGCACGCCCCGCCCAGTCGCGCTGCAGCTTCTGAAAATAGGACTGCTGCAGCGGCAGAGCCAGATGCTGGTTCAGCCACCAGACCTTGATGCCCTGCCACAGCGCCAGCACAAGGCGCGGCGCAATCACCATCAGACCCAGCAGCAGGCTGTAGAGCTGCACCCAGCGCTGGCCCACCGTGGGCTGCTCAAGAAACTGGCTGATGCCCGCCGCAAACTCAGGCTTGCCATCTGTCGCCCAGCCTTGCAGCGCCGTGATTTCGTCCAGAGTCCAAGGCGCTGTACCAAGCAGATGCTGCAGGGGTGCAAACAGAATATTCAGGCAGGTCTGCACTGCGGATGGCGAGAGAAACGTACTTTCCCAGCCCACCTGATAGGCGTTGGTCAGCCCTGTCAGCCACAGCGATGACAGCGCGCCTAGCGCCAACATGGCCGCGCCCAGATGGATGGTTAAAGCCCATTGCGCATGGCGTGGTCGCTGATTGATCTGCCACCAGTTGCGCTCAAAATTCAGCGCCATTTTTCGCAGCCCTGTCCCGCGCGAAACACTCCATTTTCTGGCTTGCAATTTCTGCAGCCAGCCACTGGGCGCGGCCGTAGCCTGCTCTGCCTGTGTGGTCTGGCCCTTCATGGGCTCAAGCGGCATCACCACCGTTTTTCTGCGCTTGATAAGGCTGCGCACCCAGTTCACCAACAGCAGCACATAGACCAGCACATTCCACACAACAATGCCGATTAACGACGGCGAGAGCAGGTCCACACGATGCGGATCCATAATCGCATGGCCGGTAAAGCCCAGTGCAAACGCACCCAGCAAAACGGCCAGCACCATCCAACTCGAAACACCTGCACCCTGCAGTGCCACTGCGCGGATATCGGCAGGCAGCTGCGCCGCGGCAATCACGCGTTTGGCACGCTCATGTAAAAAACGCTCAAAGGCGGCGCGACCACTGCCTTTGGCATTGCCTTGGGCGTGCAGGCATTCCTGGGTGATAGCGGTACAACGCTCTGGCGTGGGCAGCGCTTCGTGCGGAGCTGCAGTTTCCAGAGCGTGGGCAAAAACAATGTCGCGGGCAGAGCTGGCTTTCATGTCTCTATTGTGTTTCAGCCCAAGATATTGGCTCTAAAAATATAAAAACAATAGCTGTAAGCGCTTTTCAAGAAAGGGCTGCAGGCCTATTTCATTGAGACTCCATTCGGGCTTGCCTGAACGTACGTTTGGCCCACTGTGTGCTATGAATGCTGCTTTGCTGCAAAACACACAAGGAAACAAGCCATGACCCTCAATCCACAGGCCATGCCTGATGCCAACGGCTTCTTCGGCCCTTATGGCGGCCAGCTGGTCCCGCCCGATCTAAAGAAGTGCATGGATGAAATTTCTGCGGCCTACGAAGAGATCGTCAAGCGCAAAGATTTTCAGGATGAGCTGGCATCGCTGTTTGCCGACTATGTGGGCCGCCCCAGCCCCATCTTTCACGCCAAGCGCCTGTCCGACCAACTGCGCGGCGCACAGATTCATCTCAAGCGTGAAGACCTGAATCACACCGGCGCGCACAAGATCAACCACTGCCTGGGTGAGGCACTGCTGGCCAAGTTCATGGGCAAGAAAAAAGTCATTGCCGAAACCGGCGCTGGACAGCATGGTGTGGCACTTGCCACGGCCTGCGCGCTGGTGGGCATTCCCTGCGAGATTCACATGGGCCAGGTGGATATCGAAAAGGAGCATCCCAACGTCACCAAGATGCGCATTCTAGGCTGCACCCTGGTGCCTGTGACGCGCGGCGCAGCAACACTCAAGGAGGCGGTGGACAGCGCCTTTGAGGTCTATCTGCAAGACCCCGTCAACACCATCTACGCCATTGGCTCCGTGGTTGGTCCCCACCCGTTCCCCATGATGGTGCGCGACTTCCAGTCCATCGTCGGGCGCGAGGCACGCGAGCAGTTCCAGCACAAACATGACAAGCTCCCCGACCATGTGGCGGCCTGCGTAGGCGGCGGTAGCAACGCCATGGGCATCTTCACGGCCTTCCTCAAGGATGAAGCCGTGCATCTGGTCGGCGTGGAGCCTGCCGGCGAAGGCGTGGACAAACCCGGCCGCCATGCCGCCACCCTCACCATGGGCAAACCTGGCGAGATTCACGGCATGAAGTGCTATGTACTGGAAAACGGCGATGGCACGCCCGCTGCCGTGCACAGCATTGCCTCGGGTCTGGACTACCCTGGCGTGGGTCCGCAGCACAGCTATCTCAAGGATATCGGCCGCGTGGACTACCAGTCCGTGAACGATCAGGAATGCCTGGATGCCTTCATGACGTTGTCGCGCGTGGAAGGAATCATCCCAGCACTGGAAAGTGCGCACGCCGTGGCCTGGGCCATACGCGAAGCCCCCAAGCTGGGCAAGGACCAGCACATCCTGGTCAACCTCTCAGGCCGCGGCGACAAGGACGCCGATTACGTGGCCAAGAAACTAGGTCTGTAAGCCGCAGCAAAGCCCAGAGATGCATGCCATTGCATGCATCTCTGGCTCCATGCGTCATATCACTGACACAGCGACTGGTGAGCATCACGACCACCATCCCGCTTCTTCAAACCATCTACCTATGCATGCATCTCACATCCTGTTTCGCCTGTCTTCGCTGAGTACCGCTGTGATACTGGCCCTGACACTCAGCGCATGTGGCGGCGGGGGTGACGGCCCCCCGCTGGAAATCATTCCCAAATACCTGACGCTGGACGGCAAACCACCCCAGGTGATTGCGCACCGGGGCTACTCCGGCCTGTATCCAGAGCAGACACGCATGGCCTATGAAAAGGCTGCCGATGCCGGTGCCGACATGCTGGAGCTGGACATGCACCTCACGCGGGACTGCCAGCTGGTGGCGCGCCACAACGCGTGGCTAAGCGACAGCACCAATGTGGAGGAAGTCGCCAAGGCCAATGCCGCGGTAGCTGCCCTCAAGCGCACCACACCCGGCGTGCTGGTGAGTGTGAAGTACCCGCCCACAGTCGCCAACGGTCCCGCCAAGTATCTGAGTGACCAAATTGACCTCAACGACCCGCGTTCGGTGCTCAAGCCCTTGGTTGTCGATGGTGAAGACCATACGGGCGACTGGTCCGTCAGCGACTTCTCACTCAACGAGCTCAAGACCCTGCTGGCGGGCAAGATTCTGGACAACGCCAAAGACAGACCCACGGACCTGAATGGCAAGCTGCCCCTGATCAGCGCGCAGGATGTGCTGGATATTGCGGCCGCCAAGAGCAAAGAACTCAAGCGCACAATTCCCGTTTACGCAGAGACCAAGAACCCATACTGGAACAACCAGCAAGCCATTGCCAATGGCTGTGGATTGCCCGGCTCACACCCTCTGGAGGACGCCGTGATGGCTCTACTGGAGAAGAACCAGCTCAACAGCCAGAGTGCCCCCATCTATATCCAGAGCTTTGACCCGGAAAGCCTCAAATACCTGCGCAAGGCCGGCATGAAGGCCAAGGGAGTGCAGCTGGTAGATGGCAATGACATCAACTTCCAGGACGGCTCCATGGTCTACATCACCAATGATGAATGGACCTTCATCAGCGGCCGACCTTACAGCTGGACATTGGCCGGTGACGCCCGCACCTTTGGCGCCATGCTGACCACACCCGGCCTGGCCGAGATCAAGACCTATGCCGATGGCATTGGCCCCTGGAAGCCCCAGGTGCTGGCCCACTCTGTCGTGCCATACCTTGCCGGTGCAAGCCTAAAGGATGTGAATACGCTGAAAGACACTGGCCTGATTGCCAATGCGCACAAGGCGGGACTGGTGGTGCACAGCTTTACCTTCCGTGATGAAGCGGCGCGCCTGGCAGGCATTTACAAGGGCGATCCGGTGCAGGAATTCCTCGCCTACTTCCGCCTGGGCATTGATGGTGTCTTCACCGATTTCACCGCCACAGGCATCAAAGCGCGTGAGGCTTATGAAAAAGAGCTGAAAAAGTAAGCCGGTATCCCTGGCCACTTTTTTCCTGCACTCTTGCGCGGCGCATCAAGCACCGCGGCCCAACGCCCAAGGCACTTCGGTGCCTTGGGTTTTTTCTTGCACCTGCCCCACCATAGCCGGCATTGCATCCGCCTTTCGGCCTGCGCTTTCTCAGCGCAACCCTCCGACATAGCGCGGTGCGCTGCGCGGCAGTATCTGCGGCTCCTGCGCAAGAGCGGGTGCAGAGGCACTTGCCGCCACAGGAGCAGGGCTTGATGTACCACCACGCCTAGGCGTTCCAGGACTACTCCAGCTGCCCTGCAAGCGCTGGGCCAGTCTGGCCAATTCCTCGTCGGCTTTTTCATGGGCATGCGCCAGCGCAAAATCCGCCATGGCCTGCGCATAGAGCTGATTGCCAGCCATCCATTCGGTATCTGTCACCCTCCCCGTCTTGCGGCGCAAAACCACATGCAGATGGGCGGCTATTGCCAGCCGTTCGCTGTCCTCCATACAAGCACCTCCTGACGTTTGACTCAAGCAAAGCGCGCGTACAGCTGTTTCAGTGCTGACGCTCCAGATGCAGGCTGATGTCCAGCCCTTCCATTTCCTGTACAGAATCCACCCGCAGTGGCATGACCAGGCGAATCAAAAACAACAAGACGGCCGTTCCCATCGCGCTGTAGGCAGCGACGGCCAATACGGCGACCAGCTGATTGAGCACGGTGGGGCTGGTGCCTGCGATCACTGGATCAGCAAACACGGCGGTCAGCACCGACCCGACGATACCGCCCACACCATGCACACCAAACACGTCCAGCGAATCATCGGCACCCAGACGGCGCTTAAGCCAGGTCGCGCCCCAAAAGCAGACCACGCCAGCAATCAAACCCATCAAGGCAGCGCTACCTACTTGCACGAAACCCGCAGCTGGCGTAATGGCCACCAGACCGCCAATCAGACCCGACAGCAGCCCCAGCAACGTGGGGGCTCCTCGCACCACCCACTCCATCAGCATCCATGCCAGGCCACCCGCAGCGGCGGCCACTAAAGTGACTACAAAAGCCAGTGCCGCACGCCCATCGGCAGAAAGGGCAGAGCCCGCGTTAAAGCCAAACCAGCCAAACAGCAGCAGCGCAGTACCAATGGCTGTCCAGCCCAGGCTATGCGGCTCAAAAGCCTCGGTTCCATAACCACGTCTGCGCCCCAGCATGGTGGCGCAGACCAAGGCCGCCACACCAGCATTCACATGCACCACAGCGCCCCCAGCAAAATCAAGTGCACCAAGTTGGTTCAACCAGCCGCCACCCTCCCACACCCAGTGGGCGACAGGGGCATAGACCACCACACTCCACAGCGCGGCAAACACCAGCAACGCGGCAAAACGCATGCGCTCCACCACGGCACCCACAATCAGACAGGTGGTGATGATGGCAAAGGCGGCCTGAAACAGCGCATAGGCTGCCTCTGGCAAATGCGGCGCCAGATGGCTGACGGAGAGCATGCTTCGCTTGCCGTCGTAATGCAGCGAAGAGAACCAGGCGCGGCTTAGATTGCCCAGCCACGGAGAGTCTGCAGAGAAGGCCAGCGAGTAGCCCAATGCGAACCAGGTCAGCGTCACGATGCAGGCTACGGCAAAGACCGCTGCCAGGGTATTGACCACATTCTTGCGGCGCACCAGCCCCGCGTAGAAAAGCGCAATCCCCGGCAGCGTCATCAACAGCACCAGGGCTGCAGAAATCATCACCCACGCTGTGTCTGCCTTGTCGATGGCAGAAAACGGCACCATTTCCATGCACTCCCTCCCTCGGTCAGTAGTTTTGACAGGAGGTAAGCAGCTTTTGTGCCAAAGAGTAACGAAGCCACACTACTACAGGCCCGGTTCTTGCATTCATTTGTCTGGCTGGTGACGGCAGGCACGATTCGCGTGCCGCGCCTGTCACTCACAGATTCCACTGTCTGAGGAGACTTTTATGAATCGCAACGACGTTACCGAGAAAATCATTGACACCAAAGTGAATCAAGGCCTGAAATGGGAGGACATTGCCAAGGCCGTAGGCCTGAGCAAGGAGTGGGTCACCGCAGGCTGCCTGGGCCAGATGACGTTCAATGCAGCGCAGGCGGCCACGCTGGCCGGTATTTTTTCGCTCACCGAGGAAGAGACGCGATGGCTTCAGGTCGTGCCTTACAAGGGCTCCTTGCCAACCGCCGTGCCCACCGATCCATTGATCTATCGCTGGTATGAAATCGTCAGCGTTTACGGCAGCACCATCAAGGAACTGATTCACGAAGAATTCGGCGACGGCATCATGAGCGCCATCGATTTCAGCATGGACATACAGCGCGAACCCCATGCCAATGGCGACCGCGTGCAAGTGCTGCTTTCAGGCAAATTCCTGCCCTACAAGTCCTCTTGAGCGGCTTTAGCTCAGCGCCACGGCTTTGGGGCTGACTACAAGCGTCAAACAAAAAGGCCATGCATGCACGGCCTTTGAAGGAAGCCAATGTGGCCTTAGCCCAGATTGGGCGCCAGGAAGCGGCGCAGTTCCTCAATATCCATGCCGCGGCGCTCGGCCATGTCGGCCAACTGGTCTTCGCCAATCTGGCCCACGTTGAAGTACACCGCTTCAGGGTTGCCGATGTAGAAGCCGCTCACACTCGATGCAGGGTTCATCGCCAGACTCTCGGTCAGCGTCATGCCAATGTCGTCGGCCTGCAGCGCCTTGAACAGATCGATCTTGGCCGTGTGGTCGGGACATGCGGGGTAGCCGGGAGCCGGGCGAATGCCCTTGTACTGCTCTTTGATGAGTTCCTCGTTGCTGAGGGTTTCATCTTCGGCGTACCCCCACAAATCCTTGCGCACGCGCTGGTGCAGGCATTCGGCAAAGGCTTCGGCCAGGCGGTCAGCCAGGGCCTTGAACATGATGCCGCTGTAGTCGTCCAGCGCGGCTTCAAATTCCTTGTCCTTCTTCTCGGCACCAATGCCGGCGGTCACGGCAAACATGCCGGCGTAGTCTTTGATGCCTGATTCCTTGGTGGCGACAAAATCGCTCAGGCAACGGCTGGGGCGCATCACGCCATCCACCATCTGCTTTTCGGTCTGCTGGCGCATGCCGTACCAGGTCATTAGCACTTCGCTGCGCGACTCGTCGGTGTAGAACTCAATGTCGTCGCCCACGCGGTTGGCGGGGAACAAGCCCATCACGCCATTGGCCTGCAGCCAGCGGCCTTTGATGATTTTCTTGAGCATGGCCTTGGCATCGGCTTGCACATTGCGCGCTTGCTCACCCACGATTTCATCGTCGAGGATGGCGGGGTAAGCGCCTGCCAGATCCCAGGTCTGGAAGAACGGGCCCCAGTCGATGTACTGAGCGATCTCGGCCAGGTCAAAGTTCTTGAACACGCGGCGGCCCATGGTGCGCGGCGCCACGGGTGCGTGGTTGACCACGGTGGCATTGGCGCGGATTTGCGCCAGCGTCCACAGCGGTGTTTTCTTTTTGTTGGCATGCTGAGTGCGTACCTTGTCGTAGTCAGCCTCCACCTCCTGCAGATAGGCGTCCTTGTTCTCGCCCAGCAGACTCTGCGCCACGCTGACCGAACGCGAGGCATCGGGCACGTAGAGCACCGGGCCTTCGTACTTGGGCGCGATCTTCACGGCCGTGTGCACGCGCGAGCAGGTGGCGCCACCGATCAGCAGCGGAATCTTCTTGATGCGGAAGTAGTCGTCCTTGTGCATCTCGCCGGCCACGTACTGCATCTCTTCCAGGCTGGGGGTGATCAGCCCCGACAAACCGATGATGTCTGCGCCCTCGGCCTTGGCACGCGCCAGAATTTCGTGGCAAGGCACCATCACGCCCATGTTGATGACTTCGAAGTTATTGCACTGCAGCACCACAGTGACGATGTTCTTGCCGATGTCGTGCACGTCGCCCTTGACGGTGGCGATCACGATCTTGCCGCGGCTGGTCACGTCCAGGCCCGCCGCTTCTTGCTGGCGCTTTTCTTCCTCGATATAGGGCACCAGGTGAGCCACGGCCTGCTTCATCACGCGGGCCGATTTGACCACCTGCGGCAGGAACATCTTGCCTGCACCAAACAGGTCGCCCACCACGTTCATGCCATCCATCAGCGGGCCTTCAATCACGTGCAACGGGCGACCGCCACCTTGCACCACGAGCTGCTGATACGCCTCTTCTGTGTCTTCGGTAATGAAGTCGGTAATGCCATGCACCAGTGCATGCGACAAGCGCTCGCCCACCGTCTTCGGAGCATCAGGCGTGCCACGCCATTCAAGCTTCTTGCTCTCATCCTTGGCGCCACTCTTGGCGCTGTCGGCCACTTCAACCAAGCGCTCACCGGCGTCTGGGCGGCGGTTCAGCACCACATCTTCCACGCGCTCACGAAGCGTTGGCTCGAGGTCGTCGTACACCCCCACCATGCCGGCGTTGACGATGCCCATGTCCATGCCCGCAGCAATCGCGTGGTACAGGAACACGGTGTGGATGGCCTCGCGCACCGGGTCGTTGCCACGGAAGGAGAAGGACACGTTGGACACGCCGCCACTCACTTTGGCACCCGGCAGGTTCTGCTTGATCCAGCGCGTGGCTTCGATGAAGTCCACGCCGTAGTTGTTGTGCTCTTCAATGCCGGTGGCCACAGCAAAGATGTTGGGGTCGAAGATGATGTCCTCGGGCGGGAAGCCCACCTCGTCCACCAGGATGCGATAAGCACGCTCGCAAATTTCGATCTTGCGGGCAAAAGTGTCGGCCTGGCCTTTTTCGTCAAACGCCATCACCACGGCAGCGGCGCCGTAGCGTTTGACCAGCTTGGCGTGCTTCTTGAACTCGTCAACGCCTTCCTTCATAGAGATGGAGTTGACGATGCCCTTGCCCTGGATGCAGCGCAGACCGGCTTCAATCACTTCCCACTTGGAGCTGTCCACCATGATGGGCACGCGGGCGATATCCGGCTCAGAGGCGATCAGGTTCAGAAAACGCACCATGGCGGCCTTGCTGTCCAGCATGGCCTCGTCCATGTTCACATCGATGACCTGAGCACCGTTTTCCACCTGCTGACGGGCAACCGCAAGCGCTTCTTCGTACTGCTCGTTCAGGATCAGGCGCGCAAAGGCTTTGGAGCCGGTGACGTTGGTGCGCTCGCCCACATTGACGAACAGCGTGTCGTCGCCAATGAAGACGGGTTCCAGGCCCGAAAGGCGCATGGGGGGCACGGAAGAAACACCAGTAGCGGGGACAGCAGCAGACATCAGCTCACCTGTGAGAAAACCAGAAACAGAATCGAAAACAGGTGAGCGCCGTTGCACATACGGGCAGATCGCATGCAGGATCTGCGGCCCCGAGCCTGACAGGTCATGCATGAAGATGACAAGCTGCAGCGCTCCTCGGGGCGAAGCCCGTCATTCTAAAGCGAGGCGCTGAATCGTGACTCCAAAGCAGGCTGCTTCGCCTTGTCTTGTCACACACTGCTATACCAGATGTGAGCATTTGGCCTCGGAAAAATCAAGCGGGCATAAGGTGATTTCGTCAACCACGAATGCAGACATCTCATTTCAAGCATATTTCGGGCATGGTGCGCGCCCGTATGCGACGCGCACGACGTTCCAACTGGCTCCGGCGACTCCATTCGCGGCCCTGCTGTCGCCATGACGGGACAAGTACCGACAGTCCGTATTTTGGAGACCTTGGCACCATCACCTTCAAGTGATGCTGTCCATCGTGCTCACCCACGCACAGACGTTTGCGCCCGCCGCTCAGGCAGCTCACCCAGTCGCCGCGTGAAATTCTCTGGAGATTTTTATGAACGTGACCTTCGGCGCGTACTACACACTCATCATGGCCGTGCTGGTCCTGCTGCTTGGCAAGCTCATGACACGGCACATCCGCTTCCTGCGTGACTTCAACATCCCAGAGCCCGTATCTGGCGGCCTGCTTGTGGCGGCCACCATTTTTGCTCTGCACGAGTTCACGGGCCTGTCTCTGAGTTTTGAGGGCGGTCTGCAATCGGCCTTCATGCTGGTGTTTTTCTCATCCATTGGCCTGAGCGCCAACTTCAGCAAGCTGCGCGAAGGCGGCTCGGGTCTGTTCATCTTTTTGGGTGTGATTGCTGTCTTCATATCGATGCAGAACATCGTCGGCGTGGGTCTGGCTTCGCTGCTGGGGCTTGATCCGCTGATTGGTCTGGTCGCAGGCTCCATCACGCTGGTGGGCGGCCACGGCACAGCCGGTGCATGGGGTTCGGTACTGGAGAACCAGTACGGCCTGACCGGCGCCACCACGTTGGGTATTGCCTGCGCCACCTTTGGCCTGGTCATTGGCGGCCTGCTGGGCGGCCCACTGGCCAAGCGCCTCATCACCCGCAACCAGCTGGCCCAGCCGCTGACCGAGTCCGAGCAGTTGCGCGATGCATCCCCCACCGTGAGCGAAGGCAGCGAGGTTGCCAATTTCGAATCCCCCAGCAACGCTCCGCGCCTGATTACGGCCGACGCAGCTGTGGAAACACTGGCCCTGTTTGCCGCCTGCCTGGCCTTTGCCGAGTTCATGACCGGTCTGACCAAAGGCACGGCCGTTCAGTTGCCCACTTTTGTCTGGGCACTGGGCAGTGGCGTGCTTATCCGCAATGTGCTGGACTACGTCTTCGGCTTCAAGGTCTTTGACCGCGCCATCGACGTATTCGGCAACGCCGCCCTGTCCATCTACCTGGCCATTGCCCTGCTCTCGCTCAAGCTGTGGGAGCTGACCGATCTGGCTGGCCCACTGATGATTATTCTGGCCGCGCAAACCGTCGTCATGGCGCTGTATGCGGTCTTCGTGACCTTCCGCGTCATGGGCAAGAACTACGACGCAGCTGTGCTGGCCGCCGGCCACTGCGGCTTTGGCATGGGTGCTACACCCACGGCTGTGGCCAATATGCAGGCCATTACCAATCAGTACGGTCCATCGCACAAGGCTTTCCTGATCGTGCCGCTGGTCGGCGCGTTCTTTATCGACATCATCAACGCCTTCCTGCTGCAGGGCATGCTCAGCCTGCTGCGCTGATAGCCCTGGGCTTCGCCCACAAAAAAGCGTGTTCTCGCAAACCGGGAACACGCTTTTTTTATAGCTGCTTGCGCTTTATAGACAAGCGCCAGAGGCCGATTTAATACAAATTTACTGTGTCAGTGCCTGTGCTGATGCGGGCAGACCAAACAAGCGGTCAAACGCCCAGTTGAAGGCGAAGGTGTAGACCATGAAGAACACCAGCAGGCCGGCTTCCATCACAGCTGCTTCCCACAGCGTGATGTTGAACCACCAGGCCATCAGCGGGATCAGCATGGCGGCAATACCGCCCTCAAAGCCGATGGCATGCACTACTCGGCGCAGCACGGAGCGGCCCTTGACAGTCTGGCGCGCTTCCCACTTTTCAAACAGGTGGTTGAAGCTCAGGTTCCAGCAGATCGCAATCACCGATGCGGCCACGGCCATGATGCCGGAGTCGCTGGCCTTCTGGCCTATGGCAATAAAGATCAGACTGGAGACGGCGATGGCAATCGCCTCGTACAGAGACACATAGATGATACGGCGCTTGGCGCCTTGCAGGCCGGTGGCCTTGCGGGGCGCAGCCGAAGAAGAATGAACAGGGTGAGCGGCAGAAGAAGAAGCGGATGCCATCGCGGAGGCTTGTTGAGACATGGACTGCAGTGTATGTTCTGAAAACTGAAGATAAAAGTCATCTCCTTTCAATTTTTCTGACAGATACCTCCATGCCCTTCGCCGCCGATCAGGTTCCCCTGTTTCTTGCCGTGCTTGATGAGGGCTCGTTTTCCGCCGCTGCCCGCAAGCTGGGGCGCGTTCCATCCGCCATCAGCATGGCCATTGCCCAGCTGGAGGCCGAGCTGGACCTGCAACTGTTTGACCGCCGTGGCCGCGAGCCTGTGCCCACCGCTGCCGCCCGCGCGCTGGAGCCGCAGGCCCGCCTGCTGGCCGAACAATTGCAGCTGCTGAACTGGCAGGCACAAGCCCTGCATGCGGGGCTTGAGGAGCGGCTGACGCTGGCCATTGCGCCAGAGCTACTGGCCACGCATTGGAGCGAGCCGCTGAACCAATTGGTGCAGGAATTTCCGGCCCTTGCTATCGAGGTGCTGGCCGCCCCGCAGACCGATGCGCTGGAGCTGCTGCACGCAGGCCGCGCCCACTTGGCGCTGGTGTTTGAGCGCCCGGCCATGGATGGCCGCGAGGGCTTTCAGGAAATGGGACGCGAGACGCTGGTGGCCGTGATGTCGCCCCAATTCGCCCCCTGGCAGCAGGCACTGGGCGAGCATGGCCCGCAGGCGCGCCTGTCGGTAGAGCAACTGGCCGCCACGCGCCAGGTTCTGGTCGCCAGCCGCGACCCGCAACAGACCGACCCACGCTTTGTATTTGCCCGCCAGTTGTGGCGTACCGACAGCCACCAGGCCGCACTTTCACTCATCGGAGCGGGCATGGCATGGGGCTGGTTGCCCAAGGGGCTGATAGAGGCACATATCAACGCCGGTGCGCTGATGGAAATACCGGTGCAGAACATCAGCAACGGCACGACCTTGTTTGTAGACTGGGTCTGGTCCAAAGAGCGCACACAAGGCCTTGCCGCGCGACGTTTTGTGCAGCTGTTGCGCGAACGCGAAGCAGGGAAAGACTGACATGGACAGAACCGGTTTACAGGCAAAAATGGCTTTAGCACTGAATATTTAAGCGCTTACAGCTAGATATTTCATAGCATCAACCCGAACTGAACAGGAGTTTTTCGTATGCCCCGTCAGCCCTCTAAGCCCAGCCTGCCCTTTCCTACCCGTGAATCTGTAGACGCAGGCAAGACCGCCGCACCTGCAGCGCCTGCCGTCAAAAAACCAGCCGCTCAATCAGCCCGCAAAGCGCCGCCCAAGCCCGCAGCAGAAGTGCCGACAAAAGCTTCGGCAGCAGCGCCGGTCGTAGCACCGACGGCACACAGCGTCTATCCGTTCGAGATTCAGAACAAGGCGCTGCGCAAGCTCTGGCAGCAATGGCAACCGGGCGAGCCGTGCGACAGTCGCCTCTCCGCAGAGCCCCCGCCTGCGCCTGTCAATCTGCAAAAGTTTGACCCTGCCGCCAAACCTTTTTCCGCCAATAAAGGCAAGCAGCACGACAAGGACACTGCCGCTCAGCTGGCCACGGAGCTAGATGGTCTGCAGAACATTTTTTATGCCGACCGCAGCTTCAAACTACTGGTCATTTTGCAAGGCATGGACGCAGCAGGTAAGGACGGCACACTGCGCGGCGTGTTCGGCCAGATGACGCCGCTGGGCGTGCGCACCGTGGGCTGGAAAGCGCCGACCGAGGTGGAAAAGGCGCACGACTATCTGTGGCGCATTCACCAGCTGGTGCCTGGTGCGGGGGAGGTGGTGGTCTTCAACCGCAGCCAATACGAAGATGTCCTGGTGCCCGTGGTCAACCGCTTCATCACACCCGAGCAGCAGGCGCAGCGCTACGCCCAGATCAACGACTTCGAGCGCATGCTCAGCGAGACGGGGACCATCATCCTCAAGTTCATGCTGCACATCAGCAAAGACGAGCAGCGCCAGCGGCTTCAGGAGCGGCTGGATGACCCGTGCAAGCACTGGAAGTTTGATGAAAATGACTTGAAAGTGCGCGCCCAGTGGGATGACTACCAGCAGGCCTACGAGCAGCTGCTGGCCGCCACACACACGCCCTGGGCACCGTGGACCATCGTGCCCGCCGATTCAAAAACGCACCGCAACCTGATGATTGCCACCATGCTGAGTGAGGTGCTGGGCAATCTGGACCTGAAGTACCCGCCCGGTGCGCCTGCGCTGGATAAGATCAAGGTGAAGTAAGCCTGCCGCGACTGCGGCTCATGGCCGTCAGGACTGGCCCTGCGCCAGACTGGCGGACTGATACACGTCGTAGTGCTCGGTCGTCACGCCGCTGACGGCTTTTTCCAACCTATGCTTCATCAGCCAGCAGCCCTGCACACGCTGATAGCGCACATCGTAGTAACCCAGCACAATGCGCTGGCCAAAGTATTGGGCCGACGCGTTAAAAAGGCCCTGCCACTGGAAATGCACGCGCGCCTGCGCCGTGTCGCCATCAATCTGCAGACGCGGCAGATGCATGAAGTGCAGGCCTTTGTAGAACGCGTCCACCTGCGTGCAAAAGGCCTGTAGTTCCTCGCGGCCCGTGTGAACCAGTCGCGGCCCCTGGCCTACTGCGGCTAGGTCAAAAACGCCGTCTTCCGTAAAGACTGCCGCCCAGCCCGCTGCATCACCCGAATCCCAGGCCCTGGCGTATTCAGCCTCCAGATCCATGATTTCCAGGCGTGCCTCGGCCAGCTCCAGTCTTTGCTGCAATGCAGCGATTGCGGTGTCGCTCACTTTTTGAACTCCCTTTGACGATCAAGCGCCCAATTGGAGAGTTCTTTGGCCCGTTCACGCCCCCGGAATTACCTGCTTTTCAAAAAGGAGCAGTAGTCACAGTATGGCTGCTATTTTTTTAAAACAAACAGGCCTATCACCAATAAATACAAGCGCTTGCAGCTATTAAATCAGGAGTTTTTAGAAAGCACTTAGCGCTGCTTTTTAAAACTGCCAGCCCAGCTGTCCCAGACCTTCAAACTGCATCTCAAAACGGTCACCTGCGTTGAGTGGCATGCAGCCGCACCAGGTACCCGTGGTCACCACCGTGCCAGCGGGCACGCTACCGTATTCGCGCGCCACATGCTGCAGCCAGTCCAGCAGCAGCCAGGCGGGGTCGCCCAGACTGTGCGTGCCGGTAAAGCGCTGCGGCTCGCCGTCATTCACGCTCACGGTGCAAAGCTGCTTGGCCCAGTCACGCCCGGTGATGGTGGATGCAGGCAGCCACTCGCCCAGCGCCAGCCCGCCGTGGCACTGGCCGTCTGCCAGCAAGGCCAGCGCCGGGGCTTTGAGGCCATCGCGCCAGCGCACATCGACCCATTCCACAGCGACGGTCACGCCATCCACCAGCGCCAGTGCACTGTCGTAATCGAGTGCGGCGGCCTGCTCGGCACTGATGTCCTGACCAATGCGCAGGGCGATTTCTGCCTCGGCGCCGCGCAGATTGAAGACGGCTTGTGGCACAGGTGCCAGCGCCACGCCTTGGTGAATGCCGTTCTCGGGCAGGGGCACATGCAGCAGCGCAGCAGCGCGGCTGGGGCCGCCGGACTTCCAGTAGCGCGGTGCGCGGTCAGCAGGCCACCAGCCCCAGGTGCGGGCCAGTGCGCTTTGCACGGCGCGGGCATCAGACTCATCAGCCATCAGCGGCGCCACATCAGCGCCCAGCGCCTGCGGCGTGCCCAGCTTGCGCGACCACCACAGCGCATCGGCCGCCGCATAGCTGTCTTCGGGCAGATCGGGCCACAGCGTATTCCAGCCAGGCAGCACGTCTTCTTGCGCCTGCAATTCAGGTGCAAGCCCGATAGGCGGGGTGTTGGCAAATGGCGCGGGGCCGTTCCAGCCGCTATGGCTATCTTTGTTTTCAGACATGAAGGGATGATGGCAAATTTCGTATTTCCATGTCGTAAATCCAGCACTTTAGGCCGAGTACTCTGACCTTTTACGTGGTTATGCATAAAACGCATAGAGCAGTTCACATCAAGCCTTGGACAGAAAAACCCGCCACGCGCACACTTGAAGTCCCAGATAGCAAGGACTTACAAAGTACTTGCTCACATTCAGTCAACTAGGCATTCACCATGCAAGCCAAAGACTCTTCCGCGTCCCTCTCGGCGCACGCTCTGCCCTCTTACCTCAACTCCGACCATATCGGCCCCTGGGGTAACTACCTTCAGCAGGTAGATCGGGTCACTCCCTATCTCGGTTCGCTGGCCCGCTGGGTGGAAACACTCAAGCGCCCCAAGCGCATTCTGATCGTGGACGTGCCCATCGAGATGGACAACGGCACCATCGCCCACTTTGAAGGCTACCGCGTGCAGCACAACCTGAGCCGCGGACCCGGCAAGGGCGGCGTGCGCTTTCACCAGGATGTGACGCTGTCGGAAGTAATGGCGCTGTCGGCCTGGATGAGCATCAAGAACGCGGCGGTCAACGTGCCTTACGGCGGTGCCAAGGGCGGTATCCGTGTTGATCCGCGCACCTTGTCCAAAGGCGAACTGGAGCGCCTGACGCGCCGCTACACCAGCGAAATCGGCCTGCTGATTGGCCCATCCAAGGACATTCCGGCTCCTGACGTGAACACCAACGGTCAGATCATGGCCTGGATGATGGACACCTATTCCATGAACACCGGCGCTACGGCAACCGGCGTGGTCACGGGTAAGCCAGTGGACTTGGGTGGCTCGCTGGGCCGTGTGGAAGCCACAGGCCGCGGCGTCTTTACCGTGGGTATTGAAGCCGCCAAGCTCAGCGGCCTGACCATTCAAGGCGCACGCGTAGCCGTGCAAGGCTTTGGCAATGTGGGCGGTACCGCCGGCAAGCTGTTTGCCGAGGCAGGTGCCAAGGTGGTGGCCGTGCAGGATCACACCGGCAGCATCTACAACGCAGCAGGCTTTGATGTGAATGCACTGCTGGAGCATGTGCAGAAGAACGGCGGCGTGGGCGGCTTCAGCGGTGGCGAAAGCATAGACAACCAGGCCTTCTGGGGCGTGGATTGCGAAATCCTGATCCCTGCGGCACTGGAAAGCCAGATCACCAAGGACAACGCAGACCAGATCAAGGCCAAGCTGGTGATCGAAGGTGCCAACGGCCCCACCACTCCCGAGGCCGACGACATCCTGACTGGCAAGGGCGTGCTAGTGCTGCCCGACGTTATTGCCAACGCCGGCGGCGTGACCGTGAGCTACTTTGAGTGGGTGCAGGATTTCTCCAGCTTCTTCTGGAGCGAAGACGAGATCAACGCCCGCCTGGTGCGCATCATGCAAGAAGCCTTTGCCGGCGTCTGGGCCGTGGCGCAGGAAAACAAGGTGTCGCTGCGCACCGCCACCTTCATCGTGGCCTGCAAGCGCATCCTCCACGCCCGTGAGATGCGCGGACTGTATCCGTAAGCTCCCCCTGAGCGGCTTCGCCGCTTCCCCCTCTCTGGAGCTTCGCTCCGGAGGGGGACGACACCCTCGGTGCGCGGCGGCGCTTCCTCGGTATCTCTGGATTAGGTTGTGGTGGCTTTTCACCGCCACAACGAAAAAAGCCTTCTGTTTCCAGAAGGCTTTTTTGATGGTTGCGCGAGAAGGATTTGAACCTCCGACCTTTGGGTTATGAGCCCAACGAGCTACCAGACTGCTCCATCGCGCGGTAATTTTTTCGCAACACAGTGTCTGTGTCGATGAGTGAATTGTAGCGCAAATACTAGCCTCATGCAAAGAAGTTATAAAAATCTTCTTCTTTCATGGTTATTTGCTCTTTAATTTGTCGCCCGCTTATCAGTGCAGGCTGGCAATTGGGGCGCAAGGCTATCGGTATAGTTGCCGCCCATGGCCAAAGAGAAAACCACTTTCACCTGCAATGCCTGCGGCGGCACCAGCCCGCGCTGGCTGGGAAAATGCCCCAGCTGCGGGGCCTGGAACACGCTGATCGAGACCGTGGCCGAATCGGCCTCGGGCGGCAAGAACCGGCTGAGCCAGCCTCAAGGCTATGCCGGTCTGGCCAATGCCCAGCCGGTCACCCCGCTGTCGGCCATCGAGGCGCAAGATGTTGCCCGCACCCCCAGCGGCATTGAGGAGCTGGACCGCGTGCTGGGCGGCGGCGTGGTCGAAGGTGGCGTGGTCTTGATTGGCGGAGATCCGGGAATAGGTAAGTCCACACTTCTTTTGCAGGCCATGGATGCCTTGCACCGCATTGGCCTGCCCACGCTGTACGTGACGGGCGAGGAAAGCGGCGCACAGGTGGCGCTGCGATCGCGTCGGCTGGGGCTGGATAACAGCCAGGTCAATGTGCTGGCCGAGATTCAGCTGGAAAAAATTCTGGCGACCGTAGAAGCCACCCAGCCCGCCGTGGTGGTGATCGACTCGATTCAGACGGTGTATTCGGACCAGCTCTCCTCCGCCCCCGGCTCTGTTGCTCAAGTGCGCGAATGTGCAGCGCACTTGACGCGTGCGGCCAAGACCACGGGTATCACCATCATTCTGGTGGGCCACGTAACCAAGGACGGCGCGCTGGCCGGCCCCCGCGTGCTGGAACACATGGTGGACACGGTGCTGTACTTTGAGGGCGACACGCACAGCAATTTCCGCTTGGTGCGCGCCATCAAGAACCGCTTTGGCGCCGTCAACGAGATTGGCGTCTTCGCCATGACGGAAAAAGGCCTCAAGGGCGTGACCAATCCCAGCGCCATCTTTTTAAGCCAACACAGCGAGCCCGTGCCCGGCAGCTGCGTGATGGTGACGCTGGAAGGCACACGCCCATTGCTGGTAGAGATTCAGGCACTGGTCGACCAAGGCGGCCCGCAGGCCCGCAGGCTGTCTGTGGGTTTGGACAAGGACCGACTGGCCATGCTGCTGGCCGTGCTGAACCGCCATGCGGGCGTAGCCTGTGCCGATCAGGATGTGTTCGTCAATGCCGTGGGTGGTGTTCGCATTAATGAGCCTGCAGCTGACTTGGCCGTGATGTTGGCAATCACTTCTAGTTTGCGCGGCAAGGCACTACCCAAAGGGTTCATCGCCTTTGGCGAAGTCGGTCTGGCTGGCGAAGTACGCCCCGCCCCACGCGGGCAGGAGCGCTTAAAGGAAGCTGCAAAGTTAGGATTCACTGTCGCCATTGTCCCCAAGGCCAATACACCCAAGAAGCCCATACCCGGCCTGACCATTCATCCCGTAGAGCGCGTGGACGAAGCCATGAACATCGTGCGGGGCATTGGTTAATATTGTTTTGATAGCTGCTTGCATTTGTTCTTCATACAAATCAACCTATAAATTACTTGAAATGCTTCATTCAATAGCGCTAACAGCTATTGTTTTTAACAACTCTTTGAATTGACCAAGTCGCACGGGCATACGCACTGTCCGCAAGCGCCGGACCGCCCCCTCGTAAGACAATAAGCCCATGAATTTGCGCAATATTTTGGTTCCCATTGGCTTGATCGTGCTGATGATCGCGGCCTATCAGTCCGCCAGCTGGCCCGGCGTTGCAGCCGTGGCAGGCGGCATCATCATGTGGGGGCTGCTGCACTTCACACGCCTGATGTCCATCATGAAGAAGGCCTCAGACCGACCCATTGGCTATGTGGGCAGCGCCGTGATGCTCAACGTCAAGCTCAGGCCCAAGGTCGCGCTGGTGCATGTGATTGCCATGACGCGTTCGCTGGGCCAGAGACTGTCCGAAGAAGGCCAGTCGCCTGAAATCTATCGCTGGACCGACGGCACCAACTCATCCGTGACCTGCGAATTTGTCAATGGTCGCCTGATGAAGTGGGAGCTGCAGCGCCCTCAGCAAACGGATGATGCAGCCCAGGACGCACCTGATACAAGCACCCAGACGCCGACGTAAACCTCGCTCTAGAATGGTTGCTTCAGGAGACAGGCGCCAGCCGCTCAAACCGCGGCGGCGACCACTGACAGCCCATTAGAGGATGGTTATATGAGCCCTGTTGTTCCCTCGATGTCCGACCGCGACGGCAAAATCTGGATGGATGGCCAGCTGGTGGACTGGCGCGACGCAAAAATCCATGTGCTGACCCATACCCTGCACTACGGCTGCGGCGCCTTTGAAGGCGTGCGCGCCTACGAGACGGAGCAGGGCTCGGCCATCTTCCGCCTTGAAGATCACACCAAGCGACTGTTCAACAGCGCCAAGATTCTGCGCATGCAGATCCCATTCACCCATGAGCAGGTGAATCAGGCGCAGGTTGATGTAGTCAAGGCCAACGCACTGAAGTCCTGCTATCTGCGCCCTCTGACCTGGATTGGCGACCGCAAGCTGGGCGTCAGCCCCAAGGGCAATACCATCCACCTGATGGTCGCAGCCTGGGCCTGGGGTGCCTATCTGGGTGAAGAGGGCATGCAGCGCGGCATCCGCACCAAGATCTCCAGCTACACCCGCCACCATGTGAACATCACCATGAGCCAGGCCAAGGCGGTGAGCAACTACACCAATTCCATCCTGGCCAACACCGAGGCACTGGACGATGGCTACGACGAAGCCATCCTGCTGGATGCATCGGGCTTTGTGTCCGAAGGCTCGGGCGAGAACATCTTTGTGATCAAGGATGGCGTGGTCTACACCCCTGACCTCTCGGCCGGCGCGCTCAACGGCATCACCCGCAACACCGTGCTCCATATCTGCAAGGACCTGGGCCTGGAGGTGGTGCAAAAGCGCATCACCCGCGACGAGCTGTATATCTCGGACGAGTTGTTCTTCACCGGCACCGCCGCCGAAGTGACGCCCATCCGCGAGGTGGACCGCATCCAGATCGGTGCCGGTCAACGCGGCCCGATTACCGAAAAGATTCAAGCGGCCTACTTTGACATCGTCAACGGCCGAAACCCAAAATATTCACACTGGCTCACCAAGGTGTGACAATCACTATCCCTGGGTGGCGTCGCCAGTGTCAGGGATAGGCATCATTGAAAATCACGAGAAAGATACGAGAAATGACCACGAACGCCGTCGTCGAACTGGCCGCCAAAGACCTGAACGCCCAAGGAGGCGTGTTCTGCCCCAGTCCCAAAGCCGACATGAAGCTGTGGAACAGCCACCCCAAGGTCTATCTGGATGTCGCCAAGACCGGCGAAGCCAAGTGCCCCTACTGCGGCACCCTCTACCGCCTGAAGGCAGGCGAGGTGTTTGCGGGCGGGCATTGAGTTCAATGCTTGTACATAAAAAGAGGCTCCACATGGAGCCTCTTTTTATTGCTCTGGGTTCAGTGCCCGATGCCATGTGCTTCCAGGTACTGCACCGCCATGCGACTTGAACATCTCCGCAAAGTGTCTACGCTCCCCCCCTCTGAGCTTGACGATAGGGGCACTGATCTTCGGTCCTTGCGCCCTGCACAGCTGGGGATACAGCAAGTACCACTTCCAGCGCAGAGCATGGTGATAGTAATAGGCGGAGTCCTCCGCTTTGAATACGGCCAAAGATGAATATTGCTTGCGCCTGAGCACTTGCTGTGCAGTGATATGAATCAGCAGATAGTGAGGGTCGCCAATACTCTGGCGAATCTCATCCCAGTCGGGCTGAGCCTGAAGCCTCTGCAGATACGCCTCAGTCCCTTCGACAATCAACGCTTGATGAAATTCACGCTGCCAGGCTGTAACAAACCCTGAGCCCGCCAAAGCACCGAAAGCCCAGCTTTCAATCACAGGCATGTGCACATTGGTTGTGAATTTTTCAAGATAGAAGCCAACAAACTCGGCATGAGTGCTGGCTGTCGCCTGCATCCAGTTCAAAGAGCGGGTCAGCAAAGTGCTTGCATCCAGCCAGAATCCGCCATGCATTGCAACGAGATACAGCCGTATCCAATCAGACTGCTTGGTGGGGTGCAGATCCTGAAACTGGGCAGGCAAAGCGCCTTGCTCCACGAACTCAGACAGATTGCCGGGATGTACAAGGCGTACCTCATAATCCGGACACTGCAAGCGCCAGCTTTGGATACATTCAAGGACAAACGGATCAGGCTGCGACTGGTTCCAGTAAGTCCAAAGTATTTTTGGAATTGCTCCGACCTCAGTGGCGGCTGCCGCGCCCATGATGCTGACCGGTTTAGCATCGCTATAGATCGCTGAAGACTTCAGTGTCTGCGGCTGAACCAGCTTCAATACACTTTTGAACAAATGGGCGGGAATCCGGGTCATGGCATCGTCAATAAAACAAGAAAAAGACACAAAATAATTCAAATCCATTGTCTATCAGAACGATGAACTCACACTCTTCTGTCCAGCAAAAGACTGCTGGCACGCTGCGCATACTCCACTTCGTGACGGGCGGTTTTTCCGGTGCAACTCAGGTTGCAGTGGATCTCTGCCTAGCCGCCAAGCGCACCACAAATTTTGAAGTACTACTGGTGCTGCGTCGCAAACCCAGTACTGATGAAAAAAAGATCCAGGCCTTGCGCGCTCAGGGCCTGCAGGTGATCGTGGTCTCAAACTGGCTGCACGCCCTCACCATCTGGGAGCTACGCAAAATCATTCGCGAGTTCAGGCCGGACGCCATGTTCGCTCACGGTTTCAGCGACCATATCTGGGGCCGCAGGGCAGCAGCAGCTGAAGGCGTTCCGCATATCTTCCATGTGGAGCACAACTCCCGCGAACGCTATACGCCGCGCCGCCTGCGTCAAGCTCTGGCTTTAGAGCCCTTTACTCAAGCACATATCGGTGTCTCTGAAGGAGTCAAGACCAGTCTGATAGAGCGTGGATTTCCCGCAGAAAAATGCGTTGCCATCTGCAATGGAATTGACCTGACTCGCTTTCCTCAAAGCGCGCTCCCTCAACGCTGGGAAGATCGGGAGCCTGTCATTTACATGGCTTCACGCTTTGCTCGCCAAAAAGATCATGACACGCTCATCAAAGCGTTGTCACTACTCAAGCAACGAGGGCTGACTCCCACCCTGTATTTGGCTGGAGCAGGCAAAAACTCTCTGAGGGCCAAAGCCGAACGATTGGTGATGCAATTGGGCCTTGATCAACAAGTCCATTTCCTGGGCAATGTGTCAGACCTTCCGCAGCGCCTCATGCAAGCCCGATTTTTTGTTCTGGCGACACATTGGGAAGGAATGCCTCTGGCTTTGGTAGAGGGTATGGCTGCAGGATGTGCCTGTGTGGCTTCCGACGTCATCGGCGCTCGGGAAGTCATTGAGTCTGACGTTAATGGCCTGCGTGTGCCAGAGGCCAACGCGGAAGCCATGGCAGATGCTCTGCAGAAACTACTGGAAAATCCAGACCTTGCTCAGAGCCTTGGGCATGCAGCCCGCGACTACGCCTCATATCATTACGGGCGTGAGCATATGTGGGAGCAGTACCAAAAGCTCTTGGAAACTAACGCCTGAGAACGTCAGAAACATGAGGCGCCTTGGTCAGCAAGTTGCCCCAATTCAACGCAAGCTTCATTTTGAATTTGCGGATTTTTTGAAGAAGGCTCATCGGAGCCTCTTTTTGCGCCCAGATACTGCTGACTTCACTCGTGTCATCGAGCGCAATGACCGAAGGATAGACGCCAAAAACATGCAAGCCGTTTTCAAACCAGAAGCGAATATCCACATCGACTGGTCTATCGAACGGAATACGGGTTTCGAGCATTTTTTTGGCACCTGCACGACTAATAACGTAACCCGCGGCAAAACTAGGCACGCGTTGATACGAAATCAGCTGCAAAGAATCGGGCCCTAGTGGCGCCTGATTGGCAATTTTCTCTTGCGCCCTCCCATAGAGCTTGATCATGTCCCACCTGCCATTGGCAGGCAAAGCTTCAATCGCTTCAAGTGCCTGAGGCAAAGTTGGGAGCAATCGCACGTCATCTTCAAAAACAACCAGCGCAGAAGAATCGCTATCAATCAATTGCTGCCATGCCAGCAAATGACTGGCATAGCAGCCTTTTTCTCCGTTGCTCAAAGGCTTGAAATAACGCCCATGACTCTGCGGTGAGCAAAAATAGCGCTGTTGCTCAGTCTCTGGCAGGTCGGCCCACCATACAGCCGGCAAGCGAGACCCTGCCAGCCCCATTTCCGCCAACTGGGTCGTCATCCGCTCACGACGCTCCACATCCTTGGATAAATTGATATAGACAACGGGTAATGACGACATACACTTCGGCACCAAATACAACGACTCCAGTGTAGGTTGAAGCCAATCTCCTCGTTGCAGCACTTAATACCGAATCATGAATTTGCAAACGAAAATTCAAGCTACACAGCCGTCGCGCGGCAAGCTAGCCTCAGGCCTACCCTATGCACTGGATGCCGCCTGCTTTGCATTCTTTGCCCTAAGCCTTTGTGTGCCGTCCGGTTACTCCTACGGGTCCACAGCTCTCGCACTTTTTTCGCTGATTGGCTGCTTTGCCGCTCGATCAAAAAAGCCAACACAACGAGATACTCTGGTTCTCGTTGGAATGCTTGTGACCATGGGCTTGCTATGGAGTCTGTCATTGGATCGCTGGCTCTCCGCTGCAGGTTGGGGATACGGTGCGAAATATGGTTTGGCCGCTCTCAGCCTCTGGTATCTGAGCAAAACGGGAGTCCGGCTCTCCGCAATCGTCTGGGGTATCGCTTTGGGCTCTGCCGGCGCTCTCGCGATTGCCGCTTATCAAGCTGGCATCTTAAAGATGCCAAGAGTTTCCGGGTTTACGAATGCCATCCAATATGGTGGCATTGCCATGTATCTGGGTTTTGCCACTTTGGCGCTGGCCTTGCTGGGCGGCCGGAGCAAGCGTCAAACAGTTGCCTTGGGGTTGCTGGGAGCGTGCGGTATTTACGCATCCTTTATTTCAGATTCCCGCGGTTCCTGGGTTGTCATCCCATTGCTGATTGCCGCCATCTGGTTGATGGCTTGGCTCAATGGCTATAAGCGTCTGGCCAGCCTTGCGGCAGGGGGCATTCTCATTCTTGGCTTGATCGTGGCTGTGCCAGCCTACCAAAAGCTTGAGCAGCGCAGCAGCGAAGCAACACAAGAGATTTCGCAATACCTGCAAGACCCTCAAAAATATGCAGTCACCTCCGTCGGCCAGCGACTAGAGCAATGGCGACTTGCCATCCATTTGATCGAACAGCGCCCTCTAACAGGCTGGGGCCTGGCTGGCTACCCGGCTGCCAAGCAGCAAATGGTGGATCAAGGCCTCGCTCACCCCTCGGTGATGGAGTATGGACATGCGCACAATGAAATTCTGGATATGTGGGTCAAGCGCGGGCTACTGGGTCTGATCTTGCTACTGTTGTTTTATACGATACCCGCAGCCATCTTCTGGCCTACACAAAGCCGCATAGCACGCGTCAATGCTGAACAACGCTCAAAGCTGCTGGCCCTGCGAGCTGCTGCAACGCTGCTGCCGCTGGCCTACTTTGGATTTGGCTGGACCCAGGTCTTCTTCGCGCACAACAGCGGCAACATGTTTTATATCTTTAGTCTTGCTGTGCTTTGGGGTGGCATTTGCAGACTTGAATCCCAAGCCGCCCCCGCCCCTCAGTCTTGACTCTTGCTGGGTAAGCCGAACGCCAGCGCGCCCAAAGCGCCCTGGCCCAGTGCGAACACGCCATAAAGCAGCCCCACACCCACAGCCAGAACAGCAGACACCCCGAACGGAGCCAGAGCCGCCACAGCGGCAGCTTCGCGTGTTCCCCAGCCACCCACACTGACAGGCAATGCAGCCATCAAAAATACTGGGGCAATCGCAAAGGTCCACACGGCTAGCGGCAACTGAACACCCAGGGCAATGGCACCGCAAGCCAGAGCTGTCGCAGACAAGAGTTGCACCACCGCTGATGACGCGGCCTGTACTAACAGCTGGCGCACAAAGTCAGGACTGTTAGCTGCCACGCGAATAGGATCCAGCCAAGTGCCAGGCAGCTTGATCCAGCCACTGCGCAGCCCTTGTAACAGCACACAGGGCAACAGCACCCACAACACTGTGATTGCCAGCAGCGAGGCACCGAATACGCTCTCGGTCATGTGCACCCACGGTGCCAAGGTCGGAGCGCAAGCGAACGCACCCAGACAGCCAATAGCGCAAAGCATCCACAAGCCACTGACGCGATCCAGAATGACTGACAGATTGCTTGCCGCCTTGGCCTGCCCCATTTTCTGGAGTGCGATTGCACGATAGACATCGCCACCGACCACGGCACCGGGCAGCAGTACATTCAAGCCAATCGCCTGAAAATACCAACGCATTCCAGATGCCACAGACATCTCTGCCCCAAGCCACTGCGCTATGGCTCGCCAACGCCAAGCCGATACAACATTGGAAGCGATAGCAACCACAAAACCCGCCAGCAGCCACCATAGGCTGGCTTGTTGCAGCTGCGCAAAAAGCTGCCGAGGGTTTGCAAAGTAAATGACTGCCCCCAGCAAAGCCATGCCCATCAAGGCACGGATAAGCGCTTTACGCGTCTTGCTCACAATGCAGCAGGTTCTGCTTTGGTCGTTTTCTCTTCGAGCTTGTGCTCAACTACGCCATAGTCCTTGGCGTAGTATTGCAAGCCACTACCAGACTCGTAATAAATACGTGTCAGCAGCTCACCAATCAGGCCGGCGGCGATGAACTGCATTCCCATCAACACCAGCATGACCCCCGCCATCAACAGGGGGCGCCCGCCAATGGATTCGCCCATGAGCTTCTGCACCAGCAGCCACAGCAGAATGAATACGCCGGGTGTTGCCATCCACAACCCCATGCCTCCAAAGGCGTGCAGGGGGCGCTGACGGAAGCGCATGAAGAAGACGATAAAGATCAGATCCAGAATCACACGGAAGGTGCGATCAATCCCGTATTTAGAAACCCCATGAGTGCGCGCATGGTGGCGCACGGGCACTTCGGCAATACGAGCACCGGCATCGCGGGCCAGAGAGGGGATGAAGCGGTGCATCTCGCCATAGAGGCGAATGCGGTCAATGATCTCGCGGCGGTAAGCTTTGAGAGCACAGCCGTAATCATGCAACTGCACATTGGTGAGCTTGGAGATCAGGCGATTGGCCAGCACCGATGGCAGACGACGCGACAAAGCCTTATCCTGACGGTTCTTGCGCCAGCCTGAAATCATGTCTAGATCAGGCTCATTTTCCAGACGCTCTAGCAGCAGCGGAATATCACCAGGCTCGTTCTGCAAATCCGCATCCAGCGTCACTACATAGCGGCCACGCACACGATCAAAGCCTGCTTGCAGGGCGCTGGACTGACCGTAGTTACGCACCAGACACACGGCTCGCACCCAAGGGTTCTGCTGCGCCAGTTCGCGCAGACGCTTGGCACTACCGTCAGTTGACCCATCGTCCACCGCGATCAATTCATAACTCAGCGGCTGGGTACGCATGGCCTCGTCAATGCGGGCCACCAGATCGGGCAGATTATCAAACTCGTTATAAATAGGTACAACGATAGAAACTTCAGGACTTAAATCGTGCACGGACGTCATGCTCAATGAGTTTAAATAACAGTCACCTATACTAACTGAATACCCTAGATGCCATTTTCGCCAAACACATTGCTTGGCTTGCAAAGTCAATCGCAAACGTGAGTACATACACCTCATCATTTGCTCACCTGCAAAAACCAATGGCATCAAGTTCTATGTCCTCTTTTTCCAAAGACTGGCAGCAAACTCTTTATTCCAAACCATGGATATGTCTCGCACTTCTGGTCTGTGCGCATATCGTCTCGCGTATCACCATTTCTGCAGGCATGAAATGGGACGAGTCGGAACAGATTCTCTGGGCCCAGCACCTGCAACTGGGCTACGGCCCCCAGCCGCCGCTCTATACATGGATGCAGTGGGCGATTTGTCAGCTTTTCGGCCCCTCGGTTCTGGCTCTGGCTTTACTCAAGCACTCGCTGATTGCGCTGACCTACTGTCTGGCATGGCTGGCAGGCCGACAAATCCTCACTGACAAAGGCGCATGGTGGGTTGCGGCAGGCCTGCTGCTGATGCCCCCCTTTGGCTGGGACTCCCTTCGTGACCAGACTCACACAGTAATGGTCACAGCCATGACCATGGGCCTGTGGTTCGCCGTACTGCGCCAAGTACAAAGACCGCAAGCTATTAATTTCATATTGATTGGCCTGTTCTGCGGGCTGGGTATGCTCTCCAAATACAGCTACGCCATGTTGATTGGTGCCTTGTTTGTGGCATCGATGACGGTGGCGCAGGTTCGTTCGGCCATCTTTGCCAAAGGCTGGTGGCTGGCTCCGCTGATGGGAACTCTAATCTTTGCACCCCATGCCTCTTGGCTAGCTTCGCACTGGGGAATGGCAACGGCCGAGACGGTACAGAAAATGTCCATCTCTACCGAGGCATCGCACCTCAACGGTCTGGGCAACCTGTTCAAGGCCTTGCTCTCTACCCTCGGTCTATGGCTGATTGCCGTATTAGCCAGCTATCGCTCCAAGCTCTGGACCCCTGCACCTCAAAAGACGGCCTTAGTGCCTTCACGCATATGGGCCAAACCGCTGCTGCAGCGCTATCTGCTCATTGTTGCCGTTTGCCTGCTGGCCATGGTGATCGCGGCTGATGTCACCGACTTCAAACAGCGCTGGATGCTGCCACTAACCGCCATCGCCCCCATGGCCCTGTATGTCTGGCGCCCTGCTTTGCTGGAGCCAGGTGTGGGACGTATGTTCACCAACTTCGTCATTGTCTTTGCGCTGATCTTTCTGACCATGGCAACGTTACGCCCCTGGCAAGGCAGCCTCAAGAATGATCCTGATGAGCTGAACCACCCCGTCAAGGAATTGGCACAACAGTTGCGCGGCGCTGGCTACACCGGCAATGGCGTGATCGTTGGCTCTGACCACATGATCGCAGCCATGCTGCATTCACAATTCCCTCAAAGCTATGCACTTGGCTGCGCAAATGGCGCACAGCTGCAGCAATGCCTATCTCAAGCCAAGGCTGACGCTGCGGGCGGACTACTTCTGATTACCCGCGCCGACAAGCCGGTTCCCGGCTGGTGGGATGGCATCTTCACCACGCAGGCTACAACCACCCCACAAGAGCTGACCATCCCTTTCGAGAAAATGCCAGCCAGCGCAACGCCTGCGCAGTACCAATATCTCTGGATTGCCCCATGAATCGCGTTCTGATCACCGGCTGTGCCGGCTTTATCGGTATGCATTGCGCCAAGCGACTGCTTGAGCAAGGCGTGTCCGTCGTCGGCATTGACAACCTCAACAACTACTACGATGTGACGCTCAAGCACGCCCGCCTGGATGAGCTGCGCCACCATGCCAACTTCCGGTTTGTAGCGCTGGATGTTGCTGATCGCCAAGGCATGGCCGACCTGTTTACAGAAGTCGCCCCCAGCAAGGTTCTGCACCTGGCTGCACAAGCTGGCGTGCGCTACTCCATCGACCAGCCTGACGACTACACAGACTCCAATCTGCTGGGCTTTGGCAATATCTTGCAGGGCTGCCGCAAGCACAAGGTAGAGCATCTGGTCTATGCCAGCAGCTCCAGCGTCTATGGCGGCAATACCAAGATGCCCTTTGCCGAAAGCGATGCCGTGGATCACCCTATCAGCTACTACGCGGCCACCAAAAAGGCCAATGAGCTGATGGCTCACACCTATTCGCACCTGTACGGGATTCCCACCACAGGCCTGCGCTTTTTCACGGTCTATGGACCTTGGGGCCGCCCTGACATGGCTTTGTTCAAATTCACCAAGGCCATCCTGGCGGGCGAGACCATTGATGTCTACGGCGAAGGCAAGCTGGTGCGCGACTTCACCTATATCGACGACATCGTCGAAGGCATCATGCGTGTTCTGGACAAGCCGGCCACTGCGGACGCCAGCTATGACAGCCAGCGGCCCAACCCCGGCACCAGCACTGCGCCCTATCGCATCTTCAATATTGGCAACAACTCACCCACCGTGCTGATGGACTACATCGCCGCACTGGAGGGTGCCCTGCAAACCACCGCCCACAAGCAAATGCTGCCTATTCAGCCCGGCGATATGCACAGTACATCGGCTGACACCCGTGCCCTGCAGTCCTGGGTTGGCTTCTCACCGGCCATGCCCATCACCACCGGCGTGCAGCGTTTTGTGGACTGGTACCGCTCCTTTTATCGCGTATGAAAGTTACTGTTTTTGGTACCGGCTATGTAGGTCTCGTACAAGGAGCCGTGCTGGCCGATGTCGGTCATCAGGTTCTGTGCGTGGATGTGGATGAGAAAAAAGTCGCCGCCCTCAAGGCAGGACAGATCCCCATTCATGAGCCCGGTCTGGATGCCCTGGTCATCAACAACCAGCAGCTCGGTCGCCTGCAGTTCACCACCAATGCCGCAGAAGGCGTAGCGCATAGTGAACTGATCTTTCTGGCCGTGGGCACGCCGCCCGATGAAGATGGCAGCGCTGACCTGCAATATGTGCTGGCGGTAGCTCGCACCATTGCTCAGCACATGGACGGCCCACGCATCGTCATCAACAAATCAACAGTGCCCGTAGGCACGGCCGATAAGGTCACGGCAGTCATCGCTAAAGGCCTTGCTAAGCGCGATGTACCCTACACGTTCGATGTGGTTTCCAACCCCGAATTCCTCAAGGAAGGGGCTGCGGTTGGAGACTGCCAGCGCCCGGACCGCATCATCATTGGCACCAGCAACCCTGCGTCTGAAGCCAAGCTGCGCGAGCTGTATGCACCCTTCAACCGCAATCACGACAAGATCGTGATGATGGACGTGAAGAGCGCCGAACTCACCAAGTACGCAGCCAATGCCATGCTGGCGACCAAGATCAGTTTCATGAACGAGATCGCCAACCTGGCCGAACGTCTGGGTGCCGATGTAGAAGCCGTGCGCCGTGGCATTGGCAGCGATCCACGCATTGGATACCACTTCATCTACCCCGGCGTGGGCTATGGCGGCAGCTGCTTTCCCAAGGATGTGAAAGCACTCATCCACACTGCAAAGGCGGTGGACTTCGAGCCCCTGCTGCTCAACGCAGTAGAAGACCGCAACCAGGCCCAGCGCAACGTACTGTTTGAGCGTATCAGCGCGTTCTACAACGGCGACCTCAAGGGTAAGACCATTGCCGTCTGGGGCCTGGCCTTCAAGCCCAACACCGATGACATGCGGGAAGCGCCCAGCCGCAACTTGCTGGAGTCGCTATGGGCCGCAGGAGCCAAGGTTCAGGCTTATGACCCAGTGGCCATGAAGGAAGCACGCCGCATTTACGGTGAACGCGCCGATCTGCAGCTGGTCGACAGCCCGCTCTCTGCCGCAAAGGATGCAGACTGCCTGACTATCGTGACTGAGTGGCAGATCTTCCGCGCACCGGACTTCAGCCTGCTGGCGCAGACTCTGGCTGACAAGATGATCTTTGATGGCCGCAACCTGTTTGAGCCATCACTGCCAGCCAGCCATGGTCTGGGCTATGTCTCCATTGGCCGCCCCATGCAGCTTCCTCGCTGAGAGCACCTAATAAAAAGCCCCGCAGGCCAAAACCTGCGGGGCTTTTTATTAGGTATCCACTCACCACTTAAACCAGCGGCAGCGAAATTACAAAGCGTGCGCCTTTACCGCCATCCTGTCGATCTTCACAGCGCACAGTACCGCCATGGCGCTCTGCAATCGAGCGTACCAGCGACAGACCCAGACCCACCCCGCCAGATCGCTCGCTGGCGCCGGGCAAACGGTAAAACTTCTCGAAAATGCGCTCACGCTGCGCCTCGGGCACGCCAGGTCCGTGATCTGCGACACAAATCAGCGCCATATTGCCCTGCTTGGCGAGCGACAGCGTGATCTCACCAGCGCTGTAACGGCGGGCGTTTTCCAGCAGATTGCGCACCGCGCGGCGCAGCAGTTTGGCAATGCCTTGCACCTCCAGCGGGCCGTCGGCTTGCATGTCTAGATCCGCATCAATGCGCGCGCACTCTTCGGCGCAAAGGCCGATCAAATCGACGCACTCCACCGTACCCACATCCACCTCGCTAGAGTCCAGCCGGCTGGCCAGCAAGATCTCATCGACCAGTTGATCCAGCTCGGTGATATTGCGCTGAATTTCGACCTTGGCACGAGCACTGGCCGGGTCATTGCCCATGAATTCCAGCCCCATGCGGATACGCGTCAGCGGCGAGCGCAGCTCGTGCGAAGCGTTGGCCAGCAAGGATTTGTGCGATGTCATCAAGGTTTCGATGCGCTCGGCAGCCGCGTTGAATTGGTGGGCCAGATCCGCAACTTCATCATGGCCGTGCTCTGGAACGCGCACCGATAGATCACCCTCACCAAAACGCTTCACGCCGCGCTGCAGGTTTTCAAGGCGCTTGAGCAAGCGGCGAATGATAGGGAACACGCCCACGATCACGGCAACGCCCACCAGCCCCAGCATCCACAAAAAGCCAAAGGGCGGGCGCAACCAGAACGCAACAGCACCATCACGCGGCGGCGGGCGGCCGTCGCGCCATTCGCGTGGGGCCATCCAAAGCTCATAGGTTTGCCCATCTTTGGCGGCGATCTCAAAGCGCACACCATCCACTGGCGAGCCGGAAATGCGGTTGCCACGCCCTTCAATCAGCACATCACCATCAGGGCCACGCACCGCCATTTCACGCGATGGTGCCGCAGCGCTGTTCTGCACGCGCTGCTCTTCGGCGATATTCCAGGCCCATGCCACGCACAGCGTCAGCACGGCCACACCGATCACAACGGCCAGCCAGATGCGCAGGTACAGACGCTGAGAGAAAACATGCAGCAGCTTCATTGGGACATTTCCATCATCACAGGCACCGAAAATCAATCCTGCTGTTTAGCGAAGACATAGCCCACACCACGCACCGTCAAAATGCGTTTGGGGGCTTTGGGGTCCGCTTCAATCGCGGCACGAATACGCCCCATGTGCACGTCGATAGAGCGGTCAAAGGCTTCCAGCTCTCGGCCGCGCACGGCTTCCATGATCTGGTCGCGCGTCAGCACGCGGCCTGCGCGTTCAGCCAGCGCTACCAGCAAATCGAACTGGTAGGAGGTGAGATCGGCCACCTGCTCACCGACTGAAACGGTACGTGCATCGCGGTCAATTTCAAGGGCTCCAAAGCGCATTACAGCCGTCGATGGCGCAGCCTGACTTTCACTGCCTTTGCGGCGCAAGATGGCGCGAATGCGGGCCAGCAGCTCGCGCGGCTCAAAGGGTTTTGGCAGGTAATCATCAGCGCCAAGTTCTAGGCCGATGATGCGGTCCATGGGGTCGCCCTTGGCGGTCAGCATCAGTACGGGAACCTGAGCGGCTGCGCCGGGCATGGAACGGATGCGGCGGCAGACTTCGAGGCCGTCCATGTCAGGCAGCATCAAATCCAGGATCACCAGGTCCGGCTGCTCCGCCGACCCGCCATCTGCTGGCTGCAGCTGGTCCAGACCGCTTTTGCCGTCAGCCTTATGGGTCACTTCCAGGCCGTTATTGCCCAGATAGTCGCTCACCATTTGCGCCAGGCGAACGTCGTCCTCAATCATCAGAAGTTGGTGCGTGCTCATAGGGGGCAGTGTAGTCATGCTCGCGCCTTAATTTTTCTTCAATGCCCCATGCTGCAACACGTAGGTGATCTGCTCTTGTCTGGCGCGTAAAGTTGGGTAAACCGCCTTAGAACCACAAAAACAATAGCTACCAGCGCTTATCCATCAAACGACAGAACCCATTTTTACCCTGGATGCCAGATAGATCAGCAACAGCACAGGGAAGCCCATCAGCGCCGTGGTGTGGAAGAATGCCTGGTAACCAAAGGCATCTACAAACACGCCGGAGTAGCCGGCCAGCCACTTGGGCGCCAACAGCATCATGGAGCTGAACAGCGCGTATTGCGTAGCCGAGTACTGCACATTGGTCAGACCCGAGAGATAGGCGATGAAGGCCGCCGAGGCAATACCACCCGCTAGGTTGTCTGCACTGACCACCCAGACCAGTGCCGATACATCGTGGCCACGCGTAGCCAACCAGGCAAACAGCAGGTTGGTTCCAGCCGACAGCACCGCGCCCAGCATCAGCACGCGCATCACGCCCCAGCGCACGGCCATGGTGCCACCGACAAAACCGCCCACCAGCGTCATGATGACGCCGAACACCTTGGTCACGGCAGCCACTTCTTCCTTGGTGTAGCCCATGTCAACATAGAAGGGATTGGCCATGATGCCCATGACCACGTCACTCACACGATACAGGCCAATCAACGCCAGCAGCAGCAGCGCCTGCCAGCGGTAGCGGCCAATAAAGTCAGAAAACGGCGCAATCAGCGCACCTTGAATCCACTCCGATGCATTGCGCGCAGGGGCCATGGGGCGGGCCTCAGGCTCTGGCGAGAGCAGCACCGTAATCATGCCCACCAGCATGCTGGCCGCCATGGCCGTATAGGCCACATGCCAGGCCTGCACCACATAGCCCTGCACATCGCCCTGCACCTTGGAGGCAACCCACAGCACACCCGCACCGGCCCATATCATGGCCAGGCGATAACCGGTCTGGTAGGTGGCGGCCAGCGCGGCCTGATCGTCCACCTTGGCAGACTCGATGCGGTAGGCATCAAGGGCAATGTCTTGCGTAGCCGAACCAAAAGCCACCAGCACCGCGCAGATCACCAGCGGCTGCAAAGCCTGCTTGGGGTCCATAAAGGACATGCCCAGCAGTCCCGCAACAATCAGCAGCTGCGAAAACAGCAGCCAGCTGCGGCGCCGGCCCAGCAGTCTTGTCGCGATAGGCAGGGGCAGCCTGTCCACCAGGGGTGACCAGACCCACTTGAAGGCATAAGCCAGCCCAACCCAGCTCAAAAAGCCAATCGTGCTGCGGTCAATACCGGCCTCACGCAGCCAGAAGCTCAAAGTACCTAGCACCAGCAGCAGTGGCAGCCCGGCCGAGAAGCCCAAAGCCAGCATGCGCAAGCTGGTGGGCTGTACATAGACCTTCAGGGCCTGGCCCCAGCTGCGCTTGGGCTCTGGCGTTGCCGTGGGGGTGATGTCGGAGAGGTTGCTGCTTGTTTTGGTCGACTCGGTCATGGTCTGATTCTTTAAGGCTGTGGGCATTATCGGTTGCCCGTGCGCAGGGGCAGAAGCTACCATCGGCGAGCCTGCCCTCCTTCTGTAAGCAAGATTTACCCATGAGCCGTGACACCGCACCTCTACGACCTGTGCTTGATCAAGCACAGGCCTCGGTGCGCAGCTATCACGGCGAGCATCAGGCCCATGCCCATGGCTATGCGCAGATTCTGTTTGCACTGCAAGGCCGCATGGAACTGGAGGTAGCTGGCAGGCCAACCTTTGTCGACAGCGCCTGCGGCATGGTCATCCCTGCGGGCACCGACCATGGTTATCTGGCGCAGCCGCAAACTCAGATACTGGTAATTGATGCCCCCGTGGCGCATGGACTCGATAAGCTGCGCCGCTTTGCCGTACCGCCGCCGCTGCGCTATCCCCAGTCCAGCCTGTCTGCCGCTGCACAAATGGCGCTGGTGCTGCAAGCCCCAACGCTGCTGCAACGCCGCGGGCTGGACTTGCAATGCTTGCAATACCAAGTGCAGGCCACATTGCATGAAAACTGGCCCACTGCGCGACTGGCAGCCTTGATGCATTTGAGCGTGGCCCAGTTCCATGCCCGCTTTGTAGAACTGACAGGCCACACACCGCAAAACTGGCTGCGCGGCCTGCGCCTTGATGCGGCAGTGCAGCAACTCAAGCAAGGCGCTGCGCTGGAGGCCACGGCGCTGCGCTGTGGCTATGCATCGGCCAGCGCATTGGTCTACGCTCTGCGGCGCGAGCGTGGCGTGACGTCGCGCCAGCTGCGTGAGCAGCGCTGACTCCGCCCCCAACACCACAAGCGTTCCTCGATAGTTGCCACGCTTGCTACGACGCATGATGACTCTCTCATGTCCTCCCCCACCACTCTTTCTCTCCACTCCGCCACCGCCTCATTAGGGCCTGTGGGCCTGGTGCTGGCCGCCGCCATGCTCTGGGGCACCACGGGCACAGCACAGCACTTTGCACCGGCACAGCTATCGCCCTATTGGGTCGGTGGGCTGCGCATGATGATGGCAGCGCTGTTTTTTATAGCGCTGGCTTTGGTGATGGACAAAGGCCACCGATCATCCCCCCTGCACTGGGGTCGCCTAGTATTTTGCGGGCTGTGTATGGCGCTCTACAACCTGAGCTTTTTTGCAGGCATCAAAGCCAGTGGCGTAGCCCTGGGTACCGCACTGGCCATTGGCAGCGGCCCCTTCTGGGCGGGACTGATGCAGGCTGTGGTGCAAAAGCGCATGCCCAGCCCGCAGTGGTGGCTGGGAACCTGCATAGGCGTGGGCGGCGGCATTGTCATGGCGCTGGCCACGGCGGACAGGCAACACCTGCCATGGGTAGGCATGGCGCTATGCCTGCTGGCGGGGCTTTCTTATGCGGCCTATGCACTGGTCAATCAGGCGCTGGTCATGCAGGCGCGTGTGGCCACAGTCAACGCCTGGGTGTTTGGCTGCGCCGCGCTGCTGTCGCTGCCGTTTGCCTCATGGCTGGGTGGCCCGCTACAAATCAGCACCAGCGGCTGGGCCGTCGTGATCTATCTGGGCATCGTAGCGACAGGTGTGGCCTATCTGCTGTTCTCCGTGGGTTTACGCGGCATGTCTGCAGCTACTGGCGTGGCACTCAGCAAGGCAGAGCCCATTACGGCCTTTGCGCTGTCGCTGCTGATCGTGGGTGAGCGCCCTGCATGGTGGTCGGTGTTCGGCCTGCTGGGCGTGATTGGAGGCCTGTGGCTGGTAGTGCAGGCGGAGAGAAAGTCTGCAGAAGCCGTCTGACCTCTGGCCTGCTACGGCTCGCATAGACTTGGCGCTTATGCATGCCACCACTTCCCTCCTGCGCCGGTACGCCACTCGCCACTCTCTGCTGGTGGCCCTTGCCTGCGCCGCGCTGATGCACGCGCCTGCGCAGGCTCAGGTCGATGTAGGTAAGGCATCGGTGATGCGCCAGCTGGTACCGGCAGAAACGCTTGAAAACTCAGCCGCGCAGCAGTACCAGGAGCTGCTGCAGCAAGCCAAGGCTAAAGGAGCACTGGCAGACGGCAACAACGCCCAGTTGCAGCGCATTCGCACCATTGCACAGCGCCTCATCCCATACGCGGCGCAATGGAACCCACGCGCCAGCCAATGGAAATGGGAGGTCAACCTCATCGCCAGCAAGCAGATCAATGCGTTTTGCATGCCCGGCGGCAAGATCGCTTTCTACACCGGCATCATCGACCAGCTCAAGCTGACGGACGATGAAATCGCCATGATCATGGGCCATGAAATGGCACATGCGCTGCGCGAGCATTCGCGTGAGCAACTGGCCAAAAATCAGGCCACCAGCATTGGCATATCACTGGGTGCGCAGCTACTGGGTCTGGGCGATATTGGCAGCACGGCAGCGCGCCTTGGCGGGCAGTTACTGAGCCTCAAGTTCAGCCGCAACGATGAAAGCGATGCCGACCTGGTGGGCCTTGAGCTGGCCGCCCGTGCGGGCTACAACCCGCAGGCCGCCGTGAGCCTGTGGCGCAAGATGGGTGAAGCCACGGGCGAAGGCGGCATAGGCTTTCTCTCCACCCACCCCACGGGCCCCAGCCGCATTCGCCAGCTCGAAGGCAATGTGCCGCGCGTCATGGGCCTGTACGAGCAGGCGCGCAAGCGATAAGTGCAGCGCTGAAAACCCGCTTTCCCCAGCGCATGCAGTCGCTCTATAGTCGTTTGTTGCCACCGGAGGTTCTGCATGCAAGCCCTGGATACCCATGACGTTTTCAATCAGGTTGATGAGCTGACCGACATCAACCTGCTTCAGTCCGATATGGCCTTGCAAGAAGCGCTGCAACGCCAGCAGGCGCAGGCCTTTACGCCAGCACTAGACCGTTTTTCCCAGCAGCTTGGCCAGAAGGCCAATTGGGAGCATGCCGAGCTGGCCAACCGCCACACCCCAGAGCTACAGCGCTTTGATGCACGCGGTCGCGTGCTGGACGCCGTGGAATTCCACCCCAGCTGGCACAGCCTGATGGCGCTGTACCGCGAACAAGGCCTGATCTCGCTGCCGTTTGAGAGCGCTGATAAAGGCCGCTGGAGCGCATGGGCCGCAGGCTTTTATCTGCATGGGCAGGTTGAGCAAGGCACGCTATGCCCCGCCACCATGACCACAGCAGCCATCCCTGTGCTGCAAAAAGAGCCGCAGCTCTGGAGCCAGTTGCAGAGCAAGCTTTACAGCCATGAATACGATGCCCGCGATGTACCTTTGAGCCAGAAAAAATCCATCTGGATAGGCATGGGCATGACAGAAAAACAGGGCGGCTCCGACGTACGCGCCAACACCACGCTGGCCCGCCCTGTGCATGAAGGCGGACGCGGTGGCGAATATCTGCTGCGAGGCCACAAATGGTTTTTTTCGGCCCCCATGTGCGATGCCCACCTGGTTGTGGCGCGCATGGCTGCGCCCAATGGCGAGCCAGGCGGCCACGCCTGCTTTTTTGTGCCGCGCTGGCGGCCTGATGGCAGCAAGAACCAGGTGCGCGTTCAGCGCCTCAAAGACAAGGTGGGCAACCGCAGCAACTCCAGCTCCGAGGTAGAACTACAAGACGCCTGGGGCATCCTCATGGGTGAGGAAGGCAGGGGCATTCCCACCATCATCGAGATGGCCAGTTACACGCGGCTGAACTGCGTGCTGGGCAGCGCAGCCATTTTGCGTACCGCCACCGTGCAATCGATTGCCTATGCGCGCCAGCGCTCGGCCTTCGGAAAAACACTCTCAAATCAGCCTCTGATGCGCTGTGTACTTGCGGATCTAGCTCTCGAAAGCGAAGCATCCATGCAACTGGGAATGCATCTGGCGCAGGCCTATGAACGCGAGGCCGAAGGCGACCTGCTGGCCCGTGCCTGGAAGCGCATCATGACGCCTGCCGCCAAGTTCTGGGTCTGCAAACGCTCGGTCGAAATCACGGGCGAAGCCATGGAGGTTTTTGGCGGCAACGGCTATGTGCAGGAAAGCATTGTCTCGCGCCTGTTCCGCGAAGCGCCGGTCAACTCCATCTGGGAAGGATCGGGCAACGTGATGTGCCTTGATGTGCTGCGCGCCATGGGCCGCGATCCTGATGCCACACGCCTGCTGCTGCAGGACCTCGTCTACATGGCAGCTGGGGAACCCACGCTGACGCGGCTGGCTCAGTCGCTGGCTCAGCGCCTGTCTGCCGCGCCAGATGCGCTGGAGCCGCAGGCTCGCAGACTGGTGCAAGACCTGGCTCTGCTGGCTCAGGCCTGCCTGCTACGCAAACATGCGCCCGGCTATATGGCCGATGGCTTTATCCACACCCGCCTGGGCGAGCAAAGCGGGGCGATGGTGGTTGGTGCCTTCAACTCGGCAGCGCTTGATCTCTCGGCGATATTGCAGCGCGCGCTGCCCGCCTGAAACGCGTCACTGCACCACCAGAGACTTCAGCTGTTTAAAGCTTTGCTGCAGGCTCTTTCCGCTGGTATCGAGCAGATGGTCGGCCTTGGAATAAAAGGCCGCGCGACCCTGCAAAATGCGGCGCAAATCGTCCATGGCCTCAGGGTTGGCGGCCATGGGGCGCGTGTCGCCCTGCTCCACCACACGGCTCATATGCTCCTCGGGCTGGGCCTGTAGCCACACGGTGGTGCAGTGGCTGAGCAGCTCGTTGAAGGTCGCAGGGTCTGACACGATGCCGCCCGGGGTGGCGATCACCACATCGCTGTAAATCTGCACGGCTTCTTCAAGCGCACGGCGCTCATAACGTCGATAGGCACCAGCCCCGTAGAGGTCATAAATCTCGCGCACGCTGCAACCAGCTACGCGCTCAATTTCCTGGTTCAGCTCCAGAAATGGCACGTTCAGCTGATCGGCCAGCATGCGTCCCAGCGTGGACTTGCCTGCACCGCGCAAACCGATCAATGCAATGCGGGTGCCGCGATGCGGATCACCGCTAGGTGCCGTACCCAGAATCTCGCCCGCCGCAAGTCGCACGCGCTGCAGATCGGCTTCGCTGCGGCCTTCGAGCAGCTCACGCAGCAGCAGCCATTCGGCGCTGGAGGTGGTTACATCGCCCAGCAACTCGGCCATGCTGCAACGCAAGGCTTGTGCAATCTGCTGCAGCACCAGGATGGAGACATTGCCCGTGCCGTATTCCAGATTGGCCAGATGGCGCTCCGACACCCCGGCGGCAGACGCCAGCCCACGGCGCGTCAAACCACGGCTGGCGCGCAGATTGCGCACCCGCTCACCCAGCGCCTGCAGCAGCGCACTCTTGCCTGCTTCGGCCTCTTGCATATCCAGTTCTGGTGCCGTCACTAACTGATCCATAAAGCTCCTCAGAGGGGGTGAATGATAAACAGTCGGGGTTAACGCCATACATGCAATATATTGCTTGACACTGAATTGTCCCGTATTTATCTTTTGAATGCACGCACAATATTGCATGTTTCATCGAAGACTAGATGCAGCTCAAAGCCGCACTTCAGGAGACACCTATGGCCGCCCTCACGACCCGCATATTTGCCACCCAAGGGGTGAGCAAATGACCGAGCTACTTGCCAACCATGTTGCCCGGCGCTGGCAAACCGGCACTGGCTCGGGCCACCGCTTGCTGGACCCGGTTCTGGGCACCGAGCTGGTTCGCATCGATGCCACCGGGCTTGATCTGCACGCAGCCTTTGCCTTTGCTCGTGACACGGGCGGCAGGGCTCTGCGGGCGATGAGCTATGCCCAGCGCGCCCAGTTGCTGGCCGATGTTGCCGCCGTACTGCAAGCCCACCGCGATGCGTATTACGAAATTTCCACCGCCAACAGCGGCACCGTGAAGAACGACACTGCCGTCGATGTGGATGGCGGAATCTACACGCTGGGCCAGTACGCCAAGTGGGGCGCAGCGCTAGGCAATGCCAAGCACCTGAGCGATGGCGCAGCCGTGGCGCTGGCCAAAGAGGGGGCGTTTCAGTCCCTGCATATTCAGGTGCCCACGCGCGGCGTGGCGCTGTTCATCAACGCCTTCAATTTCCCCGGTTGGGGGCTGTGGGAAAAAGCGGCCCCGGCTCTGCTCTCGGGCGTGCCCATCATCATCAAACCCGCCACGGCCACAGCCTGGCTCACGCAACGCATGGTCAAGGATGTGATCGATGCGGGCGTGCTGCCACCGGGCGCTTTGTCCATCATCTGCGGCAGCGCTGCCGGACTCATGGATCAGCTGCAGCCCATGGATGTGGTGTCGTTCACCGGGTCTGCCGACACCGCAGCCACCATTCGCAGCCACAACGCCATCACCCGCCATTCGGTGCGCTGCAATATCGAAGCCGATAGCCTGAACAGCGCACTGCTGCTGCCCGGCCACGCCGCCGGCAGCGAGGCCGTGACCCTGCTGGCGCGTGAAGCGGCCCGTGAAATGACCGTCAAATCAGGTCAGAAATGCACGGCCATACGGCGCATTCTGGTGCCGCAAAATCTGTATGACGAAGTGGCGCAGGCCATCGCCGCGCAGCTTGCCAAAGTCACCGTGGGCAACCCGCGCAATGAAGCAGTACGCATGGGCTCGCTCGTCAGCCGTGCGCAGTACGACAGCGTGCAGCAAGGGCTGAGCCAGTTACTGGCCCACACCACCGCACTGTATGACGGCAGAGCCAATGCATTGGTCGATGCCGATCCCATGATTGCCGCCTGCGCCCAGCCCGTGCTGCTGGGCACACAAAACCCCGACGGCTGCGCGCTGGTGCATGACATGGAAGTTTTTGGCCCTGTAGCCACGCTCATGCCCTACCGCGACCTCGAGCACGGTATGGCGCTTGCACATCGGGGTCAGGGTTCGCTGGTCTGCTCGCTGTATGGCGAAGATGCAGCGGCACTGGCTTCAGCCAGCGCCGATCTGGCTGCCAGCCATGGCCGCGTGCATGTGGTCACGCCGGATGTCGCCAAGCTGCATACAGGCCACGGCAATGTCATGCCCCAGTCCATGCATGGCGGGCCGGGCCGCGCCGGTGGCGGTGCTGAGCTGGGCGGCTTACGGGCACTGGATTTCTACCACCGCAAAAGCGCCATGCAGGCCGCACCCAGCGTGCTGCAGGCACTGAGTGCAACGACGGGAGTCTGACCATGATTGATTTCAGCCAGCCCTTCAATCTCGCCCAGCATCTGTTCGATCTCAATCAGGACCGGGCTGACAAGATTGCCTATACCGATGACCAAGGCACGCTCAGCTATGCGCAGCTGCAGGAACAAGCCCGCCGCATCGCCCATGGCCTGCTTGCCGCAGGCATTCACCGCGAAGAGCGCGTGCTGCTGGTCATGCACGATATGCGCGAGTGGGTCATCTCGTTTTTAGGAGCCATGTACGCAGGCGTGGTGCCGGTTGCGGTCAATACCTTGCTCACACCGGCTGACTATGCCTACATGCTTGAGCACTGCCGCGCGCAGGCCATTCTGACCAATGGCGCTCTGGTTCCAGTAGTGCAGCAGGCACTCAAGCAAGCGCAACACGAAGTCAACCACATCTGGGTCGCCAGAGCTGAAGAAGCGCCGCAGGGTCTGCCCCCCGCATTCGAGCCCCTGCAGCCCTGGCTGGCGCCGCAGACGGCACTGCCTCATGCGGCCAGAACCATGGGTGATGATCCCGGCTTCTGGCTGTATTCATCAGGCTCCACCGGAAAACCCAAGGGCGCAGTTCACACCCACGCCAACCCGTACTGGACAGCCGAGCTGTATGGCAAACCGGTACTGGGCTTGAAAGAAAACGATGTCTGTTTTTCTGCCGCAAAGCTTTACTTTGCCTACGGCCTTGGCAACGCGCTGACCTTCCCTTTAAGCGTGGGTGCAAGCGTGGTTCTGATGGCCGAACGCCCCACACCAGAGGCCGTTTTTGCACGCTGGACGCAGCACCAGCCCACGGTGTTTTTTGGTGCACCCACAGGCTTTGCTGGCATGCTGGCTCACCCGGCCTTGCCAGCGCGCGAGCAGGTCAGCCTGCGCATGTGTTCATCAGCAGGCGAGGCCTTGCCGGCCGAGATTGCGCAGCGCTTCAAGAGCCACTTTGGCGCAGACATTGTGGATGGCATTGGCTCCACCGAGATGCTGCATATCTTCATCTCCAACCGGCCTGACGACATACGCTACGGCAGCACCGGAAAGCCGGTTCCTGGCTATGCGATTGAGCTGCGCGGTGAAGACGGAAAGCCCGTTGCCGATGGCGAGATTGGCGACCTTTTCATCAAAGGCCCCAGCGCAGCTCTGATGTACTGGGCCAACCGCGACAAGACGCGCGACACCTTTCAGGGCGCATGGCTCAAGAGCGGCGACAAATATGTGCGCGACGCCGATGGCTACTACACCTACGCGGGCCGCAGCGACGACATGCTCAAGGTCAGCGGCATCTATGTCTCGCCCTTCGAGGTGGAGTCCACACTGCAGTTGCACCCCGCCGTGCTGGAGGCTGCAGTCATCGGTGTGACCGATACCCAAGGCTTGACCAAGACCAAATCCTATGTGGTCTGCAAACCCGGTCACAGCACCAGCGAGGCAGAACTCAAGGCATTCGTCAAAGACCGTCTGGCTGCCTACAAATACCCACGCTTTATCGAGTTTGTCGACGAACTTCCCAAGACTGCCACCGGAAAAATTCAGCGCTTTCGTTTGCGTGAATTGGAATCAAAACCGCACTGAGCCCTTGTCCATCAATCGGATACAGCTATGAAAACAGGAATTCACCGACTAGGGCAAGCGCTGGTTTTGCTTTAAACCTAAAGTTGTTAGAGTGCGCTCGTACATGCGTGCGAAAGATACGTACGAGAGCGCCCGCCGCCAAGTCGGCACCGGTGATTCAAGAGACCTCAGGCCTTCATCAATCAACCAGCAGGAGACAAGCATGAGCAAGCAATGGGCAACATGGAGCAAAGCCACAGCAATCGCACTGGCCACCGCCGCAAGCTGCGGCAGTGTCATGGCGCAGGAAAAGATCAAAGTCGGCTTCATGCTGCCCTTCAGTGGCACTTATGCAGCACTGGGCGTGGCGATTGAAAACGGCTTTCGCATGCAGGTGGCCGAGCAAGGCGGAAAGCTGGGTGGACGCGAAATCGAGTACTTCAAGGTCGATGACGAATCCGACCCCGCCAAGGCCACCGATAACGTCAACCGCCTGATCAAGCGCGACAAGGTCGATGTGATCGTCGGCACCGTGCACTCGGGCGTGGCCATGGCCATGGCCAAGGCCGCCAAGGAAAGCGGCACCGTACTCATCGTGCCCAATGCGGGGGCCGACGCGGTCACCGGCCCCATGTGCGCGCCCAATATCTTCCGCAGTTCCTTCACCAACTGGCAGACCGCCTACCCCATGGGCGTGGTCGCCGCCAAGGAAGGCAAGAAAAATGCCATGACCCTGACCTGGAAGTACGCCGCCGGTGAGGAGGCCGTCAACGGTTTCAAGGAAGGCTTTGAAAAGAACGGCGGCAAGGTCAGCAAGCAGCTGACGCTGCCCTTCCCCAACGTCGAATTTCAGGCCCTGCTGACCGAAATTGCAGCGGCCAAACCCGATGCCGTGTTCTCCTTCTTCGCCGGTGCCGGCGCAGTGAAATTCGTCAAGGACTATCACGCCTCCGGCCTGTCCAAGACCATCCCGCTTTACGGCCCCGGCTTCCTGACCGACGGCACGCTGGAGGCCCAGGGCGAGGCCGCACAAGGCATGCTGACCACGCTGCACTATGCGGACGAGCTGGGCACGCCGCGCGACAAAGCCTTCCGCACCAACTACGCCAAGAGCTACAAGCTGCAGCCCGACGTCTATGCCGTGCAAGGCTATGACGCAGCGCAGATGCTGGCCGTGGGTCTGAAGGCTGCCGGTGGCGACATCAGCAAGAAGGACGCCTTCCGTACCGCCATCGAAAAAGCCACGATTGCCAGCCCACGCGGTGACTTCACGCTGAGCAAGGCGCACAACCCGGTGCAGGACATCTATCTGCGCAAAGTAGATGGCAAGGAGAACAAGAAAATCGGCATTGCCGTCAAGGGCCTGGCAGACCCCGCCCGCGGCTGCCGCATGTAAGACCAACGCATGGCCCGTGAAACCGGGCCATGCGCGCTTTAACCGACCTCCTCCAGGACAAGGATTGCCGTGGATCTCGCCACCTTTTTGGTGCAGTGCCTGAACTCGATTCAGTACGGGCTGCTGCTGTTTCTGCTGGCCTCAGGCCTGACCTTGATCTTCGGCATCATGGGCGTGATCAATCTCGCCCATGGCAGCTTCTACATGATTGGCGCCTATATGGCGTTTGCGCTGTCGCCCTATCTGGGCCAGCATTTCATCACCATGCTGCTGGTGGGCGTGCTCATCACCGTGGTGCTGGGCTACGCGCTGGAATGGGCGTTTTTCAGCTTTCTCTATGAGCGTGATCACCTGCAGCAGGTGCTGATGACCTATGGCCTGATTCTGGTGTTTGAAGGCCTGCGCGCCATCCTTGTGGGCAACGATGTGCATGGCGTGGAAAAGCCCGCGTGGCTGGCTGGCAGCTTTCCGCTGATGGGCATGATGCAGTACCCCTGGTACAACGTTTTTGCAGCGCTGGCCTGCCTGGTTGTGGCGCTGCTGATGTACTACACCGTCAACCGCACGCGGCTGGGAATGATGATTCGCGCCGGTGCCAGCAACCGCGACATGGTGCGCGGCCTGGGTATCAATATCAAGCGCCTGTACCGCATCGTTTTCGCCGTTGGCGTAGCACTGGCTGCATTGGCCGGAATGATTGCCGCGCCCATGAGCTCGGTCTACCCCAACATGGGCTCCAGCGTGCTCATCATCTGCTTTGTGGTCGTCGTGATCGGCGGCATTGGCTCCATCACGGGTGCGCTGATTGCCTCGCTGCTGGTGGGCTTTGTCGATACCTTCGGCAAGGTGTTTTTTCAGGAACTCAGCGGCATGAGCATCTACCTGCTGATGGCCGTAATTCTCGTCTGGCGACCCGAAGGTCTTCTGGGTAAACGGAGCTGAGCATGATCAACCCGCTACCCCACACCAATCAGGCCTATGCCGAGGCACCCGCGGTAACCAGCCAGAGCCGCCCTATTCGCGCTAATAGCGTCTGGGTAGGCGTTGTACTGCCGCTGGCCTGCGCCGTACTACTGGCGGCCGCTCAGCCCTTCTGGTCGGCCTATCTATCTGATCTGGTCGTCAAGATCATGATCCTTTCCATCTTCGCGCTAAGCCTGCATATTTTGGTGGGCGGCGCGGGGCTGGTGAGTCTGGGACATGCCGCTTACTTTGGCCTGGGCGCTTATGCGGCGGTAAAGGCCGCGGGACCAGATGGCAGCAACTTTCTCGTCATGCTGGGCGCTGCCGTTGGCGCATCAGGGCTGTATGCGCTGGTGGTCGGCGCGCTCAGCCTGCGCACCAAGGGCGTGTACTTCATCATGGTCACGCTGGCGTTTGCACAGCTGGCGTTTTTTGTGGTGCATGACGTGGGCTACTTTGGCGGCAGCGACGGCATCTACCTCATGCAGCGCCCGGCCATTGGCGCGCTGGACATGGAAAACAGCAGCACCCAGTACTTCGTGGTGCTGGCCGCGCTGGTGCTGGTCTACGCCTTCATCGCCATGCTGCGCCACTCGCGTTTTGGTCATGCCTTGTCAGGCATTCGCGTCAACGAGCAGCGCATGCGCGCCGCCGGTTTTTCGACCTACGGCTACAAGCTCGCGGGCTTTGTGATTGCGGGCGCTCTGGCGGGACTGGCAGGCTTTCTGCTGGCTGCACGCGATGCCGTGGTCAACCCCGAACTGCTGGCCTGGCACCACTCGGGCGAGGTCTTGCTGATGCTAATTCTGGGCGGCGTGGGTTCACTGCGCGGCGCGGTGCTGGGCACCATCACCTTTGTGCTGCTCAAGGAGCTGCTGAGCACGCACGCCCTCATGGGCAATGCGGCCGACCACTGGCAGCTGACGCTGGGCATCGCCATCATCGTGCTCGTCGCCTTGCTGCCCAAGGGGCTGGTAGGCATCAACGATAAATGGCAGAAAAAGGCTGTAGCGCAGACAGATAAAGCGCAAGCAGCTACCAATCAAGGAGCAAACCATGAGTGATGCTCCCAAGCTTTCGGTACGCGGCCTGACACGGCGCTTTGGCGGACTGGTGGCCGTCAATGAGGTGAATCTGGATCTGCATCAGGGTGAGGTCCATGCCGTCATCGGCACCAACGGCGCGGGCAAATCCACGCTGATCAATATGCTCTCGGGCGAGATAGCGGTTAGCAGCGGCAGCATTGCGTTGGAAGGTCATGATGTCACCCGCATGCCCCAGCCCCTGCGCGCCAAAGCAGGCATTGGCCGCAGCTACCAGCGCACCACCATCTTCCCGGAGTTCACGGTACTGGAAAACTGCCGCCTGACCGCACAGGCGCAGGCCCAGCCACGCCCCTGGCGCATCTGGGAATCTGCCCAGCATTGCGCCGCCAGCATGGAGCGCGCGCAATCGGCCCTCATACGCGCAGGTCTGGCGCAACATGCGCAGCGCATTGCAGGCAGCCTGAGCCATGGAGCAAAGCGCCAATTAGAAGTCGCCATGTGCCTTGCCACCGCACCGCGCGTGCTGCTGCTGGATGAGCCGCTGGCCGGCATGGGCGCAGAAGAAACCGAACGCATGCTGGTGTTGCTGCAAGAGCTGAAAAAAGCCCATGCCGTACTGCTGGTGGAACACGATATGGATGCCGTGTTTCGCATCGCAGATCGCATCACCGTCATGGTCAATGGCAGCGTGGTGGCGACCGGCACCCCCGACCAGATTCGCACAGACCCCGTGGTACGCACCGCCTATCTGGGAGAGGAAGAACATGCTTGAAGCCGTGGCAGAAATCAGCCCCTCAACGCAGACAGAAAAAGCGCTGTTCAGCCTGCAGGATGTGCACAGTTTTTATGGCGACAGTCATATCCTGCACGGCATCTCTCTGGCGCTGCCGCAAGGCAAGGCCGTGGGCCTGCTGGGGCGCAACGGCATGGGCAAGACCACGCTGATTCGCACGCTGATGGGCTATGTACGGGCCCGCTCTGGCCGGGTGTTCTCGGACGGCAAGGAGGTGACGAATTTCGCCCCTGAAAAAATGGCCAAACTGGGCATTGGCTATGTGCCAGAAGGGCGCGGCGTGTTCCCCAATCTCTCCGTCAAAGAGAACCTGCTGATGAGCGCCAGAGCCGGACTGGACGGCCAGAAAAACTGGACATACGAGCGCGTGCTGGAGACCTTTCCGCGCCTCAAAGAACGGCTGTCCAACGGCGGCGATCAGCTATCAGGTGGCGAGCAGCAAATGGTGTCGATTGGCCGGGCGCTGATGACCAATCCACGCCTGATGATTCTGGATGAAGCCACCGAAGGTCTGGCCCCATTGGTGGTCGCAGAAATCTGGCGCGTGATTGCCGAAATTCGCGCCACCGGTATCTCCACCTTGATCGTGGACCGCGACTATAAAAAAGTACTGGCCCACACCGATTACGCGGCTGTGATGGAAAAAGGCAAGCTGGCCTTGCAAGCCCCTTCTGCGCAATTGCAGCAGCAGCCAGAGCAGCTTTCAAGCCTGCTGGGCGTATAAAGCAAAAGGGCCGCATGGCCCTTTATTTATAAGTGCAAGCAGCTCACTTTTTTGCTTTATTCCGCTTAGGCCACACCGCCCAGCGATGCAGCATCCAGGCGAGCATTTTTCGCCACTTCTGGCGGCAAAATCGCCATGGTCAGGCTGCAACTGCAGGTCAGCTTGCCTTCCTCATCACGCAGCTCTATGCCCCAGACATGGGTGGTGCGCCCCAGATGCGTGGGCCGCGCTGTGGCGGTGATCCAGCTGCCCTTGCGGCCTGCGCGCACATGGTTGGCGGTCACGCTCAGACCCACGCAGCGATAGCCCTCAGGAATGCTGCAAGCCGCAGCCAGCGAACCCAGCGTTTCAGCCAACACGACGCTCACACCACCATGCAAGATGCCATAGGGTTGGCAGGTGCGCTCATCCACATGAATACGGGCGCAGACATAGTCGTCACCGTATTCGGTGAACTCAATGCCCAGGTGGGAAATTGCCGTATTGGCACTGCCTGCGTTCAGTGCTTTCAGATCAAGCTCTCGGGTCCAGATCGCCATACCAGTCCTTGTTGTGCATGAAAAAAGGGCACTCTTTGCAGAGTGCCCTTCGATGCTACGGACTTGGTGCGGCAGAAGCTAGCACCAAGCGGACTAGGTGGCGATCAGGCTCGCATGTCGCCCTTGTCCATGAAGCGCTGATGCCAGCTCAGGGCCTCGGTCAGGATGTGCGGCGTATGCTGCGCACCCTGCTGGCGCGAGCGGTCAAAGTAGTCCTGCAACTGGTCGCGGTAGTCGGGGTGAGCGCACTTGTCAATGATCACTTGCGCGCGCTGCTTTGGCGAGAGGCCGCGCAGGTCGGCCAGACCTTGTTCGGTGACGATGATCTGCGTGTCGTGCTCGGTGTGGTCCACGTGCGAGCACATGGGCACGATGCAGCTGATCTTGCCGTCCTTGGCCACGGAAGGCGTGACGAAGAAGGACAGATAGCCGTTGCGCGCAAAGTCGCCCGAGCCACCGATGCCGTTCATCATGCCCGTGCCCATGACGTGGGTGGAGTTGATGTTGCCGTAGATGTCGGCTTCGATCATCGAGTTCATGGCGATGATGCCCAGGCGACGCACCAGCTCGGGGTGGTTCGAGATTTCCTGCGGACGCAGGATGATGCGCTCACGATAGAAGTCGATGTTGTCCTCGAAGTCCTTGCAAGCTTCCTTGCCCAGAGAAATCGAGGTGGCCGATGCCTTGCTCATCTTTCCCACGCGCAGCAGCTCCAGCATGCCGTCTTGCAGCACTTCGGTGAAGCCCAGCAGGTTCTCGAACGGGCTGGTCAACAGACCGGCCAGCACGGCGTTAGCCACATTGCCCACGCCCGACTGGATGGGCAGCATTTCCTTGGGCAGGCGGCCCATCTTCATCTCGTGAGCGAGGAAGTCGATGATGTAGCCAGCAATCTTGTTGGAGTTCTCGTCCGGTGTGGCAAACACGTTGTCGCGGTCACCCTTGTGGGTTTCCACAACGGCGATCACCTTGGCAGGGTCAACCTTCAGATAAGGCTCGCCAATACGGTCGTCGGCATGCGTCATGTTGATGGGCATGCGGCGGGGCGGAATGGCCGTGCCGTAGTAGATGTCGTGCATGCCTTCCATCTTGGCGGGCGGCTTGGTGTTGACTTCCAGAATCACCTTGTCGGCGATCTCGAGCCAGGTCTTGTTGTTGCCCACGGCTGTTGAAGGGATTAGCAGGCCATCGGCCGTCACACCCAGCACTTCGATCACGGCGATGCTCATGTGGCCCAGAAAGCCAAACCATGCGTGCTGTGCCACATGGGACAGGTGCATGTCGATGAAGTCGATCTCACCGGCATTCACGGCCTTGCGGGCAACGGGGTCGGTATTGAAAGGCAGGCGCTGACCCAGTGCATGAGCCTCAGCCATCACGCCATCGCACTCAGCGGCGGTGGAGGCACCCGTCCAGACATTGATCTTGTAGGGCTTGCCTTGGGCATGTTCAGCCTTGGCACGGGCCGCGATAGCCTGGGGCAATGCCTTGGGGTAGCCGGCTCCGGTAAAGCCGCTCATGCCGACATTGACACCATGAGGGATCATGGCGGCAGCCTCTTCGGCCGTCATGACGCGCGAGAGGAATTCTGGGTAACGTACGCGATCTGCGATGGTCATTGTTTGCTCCAAGCTCAGAGACCCCGCCCGAACATGCGAGCCTGACCAGCGCAGACGATGGTGTTTTTGTGGCCCATGCTCGATGCCTGGTCGGCACCTCTAAAAAAAACCGCCCGGATAGGGCGGAGTATCTCCAGAGATAAATGTTACCAGCGCGGAACATAAACATTGGGTTAAGCCATCAAGGCCCCGCGCTGTTGTCAGGGGAATGTCCCTGAGTTACATGTTGGCGCTTACTTGTTCTGTACCTTAGTTTCAGACTGGCGATCGCCCATCGCCAGCAGCGCATACATGATGATGGCACCAAAGGTGGCACAGCCGATACCGCCCAGTGCAAACTCGCCGAACTTCAGCGTGAACTCTCCCGTACCCAGAATCAGGGTGATAGCGGCCACGATCAGGTTCTTGATATCGGAGAAATCCACCTTGTTGTCCACCCAGATCTTGGCACCAGCAATGGCGATCAGACCGAACACGACGATGGACACACCGCCCATCACGGGCAGAGGAATGGCCTGAATCAGCGCGCCAAACTTGGGCGAGAAGCCCAGCAGAACGGCCAGCAGGGCAGCCACAAAGAACACAGCGGTAGAGTAGATGCGGGTAGCAGCCATCACACCAATGTTTTCAGCATAGGTGGTCACACCTGTGCCGCCAGCCGCGCCGGAGACCATGGTGGCCACGCCATCACCGATGAAGGCACGGCCCATGTACTGGTCCAGGTTCTTGCCGGTCATGGCCGTCACGGCCTTGATGTGGCCCAGGTTCTCAGCCACCAGAATGATGACCACGGGCACAATCAGCAGCATGGCGTTGGTGCTGAACACTGGTGCGTGGAAGGAAGGAATGCCAAACCATGCCGCATTGGCCACGCCGCTCAGATCCACCGGCTTGCCCCAGCCCAGCACATTGGTGAACACCGCGTAGAGCACGCTGGCCACCAGCAGGCCAATCAGAATCAGCAGTCTCTGCAGCATGCCGCGTGTGAACACCGCTACCAGCGCCACGGACAGGAAGGTCAGTGCCTGCATCCACGACTCGAAGTTGTTGGATGCCATGTTCTTGATGGGGATGCCAGCCAGATTCAGGCCAATCACCGCCACCACCGCGCCGGTCACCACCGGGGGCATGAAGCGCTCAATCCAGCCCGTGCCAATGGCCTGCACCAGCACGCCAACCAGCATGTACACCAGACCGCAGGCAATGATGCCGCCCAGCGCCACGCCAATATTGGCATTGGCACCGTGGCTGGCCACATAGCCGGTGGCGACGTTGACCACGCCGATAAAGGCAAAGGATGAGCCCAGATAGCTGGGCACCTTGCCGCCAGTGATGATGAAGAAGATCAACGTGCCGATACCGCTCATCAGCACCGCCAGATTCGGGTCAAAGCCCATAAGAATGGGCGCCAGCACGGTGGAGCCAAACATGGCGATCACGTGCTGAATCCCCATCAAGCCGGTTTGCGCCCAGGGCAGTCGCTCATCGGGGCCGATAACGCCGCCATCCTGCAAAACATCGGACGACTTCGGCGTCCAGTCAAACATTCCCATCCCATCTCTCCTTGGAGGTCAAAACGGAGCAGATTATGGCAAGCCATGCTTGTCCAATGGGAGCGTGCAACCACTGGTAAGTGGCCAGCGGCAGTGTCTGGCGCACGCAGTCAGCCTGCTTGTTCAGAGGAAAGCTATCAAATCAATAGCTTTCAGCGCCATTTATTCATTAATTCCAGATAGAAAACCACTTGAAACCATGATTTAACAAGCGCTAGAAGCTATCAAAAAATCAGCTTACTGTTGCAGCGCGCGGGCGATGCGGTCGCGCTTGACCGTGGTTTTGGGCACCTTGAACGGGAACCACATGCGCACATCTTCTTCCAGACCAATGCCATGCATGTAGTTGTAGATGGCTTTTTTGAGCGCGCTGCCCAAGGCATCGTGGTCCACGCCGGTGGGGTCGATGAAGGGGCGGTCGTTCTTGGCAAAGTCACCGGGAGGCAGCGGCGGCAGCTCAATGCCGTATTCCTCGGGGTTGAGGCCCACGGGCGAGTGCACGGTGCAGGTAAAGCGGTGAAAGAAGCCGCTTTGAATACAGCCGTTGAGAAACAACTGGCGCACGTACTCCAGCGCATCCACCGTGTCTTGCACGGTCTGCGTGGGAAAGCCATACATCAGATAGGCGTGAACCAGAATGCCGGCGTCCGCAAACGCCTTGGTCACACGCGCCACCTGATCGACGGTGACGCCTTTTTTCATCAGCTGCAGCAGGCGGTCAGACGCGACCTCCAGCCCGCCGGAGATGGCGATGCAGCCGCTGTCGGCCATCAGCTCAGCCAGCTCGGGGGTGAAGGTTTTCTCAAACCGCACATTGCCCCACCAGCTGATACCGGCGTTGCGCGCAATCAGCTCGGCCGACAGCGCTTTGAGCGCCTTGGGCGGCGCGGCTTCGTCGACAAAGTGAAAGCCGGTCTGGCCGGTTTCAGCCACGATGGCTTGAATGCGATCGGCCAGCACCTCGGCGCTGGCGCCTTCGTAGCGGCCAATGTAGTCGAGGCTGACGTCGCAGAAGCTGCACTTCTTCCAGTAACAACCGTGGGCCACGGTGAGCTTGTTCCAGCGCCCGTCGCTCCACAGGCGGTGCATGGGGTTGAGCATGTCCAGCAACGACAGATATTTGTCCAGCGGCAGGCCATCCCAGGTGGGCGTGCCCACCTCAGCGAAGGCAATATCCGCCTCCATCATGTTGACGTACTTCACCGCACCATCATCACCCCGCACAAAAGTGCGCACCAGACGCGACTGGCCGCGCTCGCCCTGCAAGTGCTCCAGCAGCGCCAGCAAGGGGCGCTCGCCCGCATCCAGCGTCACAAAGTCGAAGTAGTCGAAAACGCGTGGCTCGGCCAGCTCGCGCAGCTCGGTGTTGACAAAGCCGCCGCCCAGCACGGTTCTGATGTGCGGGTGCTTGGCTTTGATGGTCTGCGCAATGCGAAACGCCGCGTAGGCCGAACCGGGAAAGGGCACAGACAGCAGCACCACCGTGGGCTGGTGGCGCTCAATGGCGGCCAGCGTCAGGCGCTTAAGCATGTCGTCGACCAAGTTAGGCCCAGCGGCCAGTGCGTTGGCCAAGGGGTCAAACGTGGGCTGGCTGCCCGCCAGCGATTCGGCATAGCGTACAAATTCAAAGCGCTCGTCCACCGCGTCGCGCAGCACATCGGCCAGATCGTTGAGATACAGCGTGGCCAGGTGCTTGGCCTTGTCGGTCAGGCCCAGCGCGCCAAAGGCCCAGCCCAGCGGGTCGCCGCCCTCTTCGTCCTCGTACACATCCAGCGTGGCAAAGCGCGGGCCTTCAGGCAGGTAGTGGCGCCCGGCAATGCGGTGGGCCAGCGTGGAATCGCGCCCTTGCAAAAAGGCAATCGCCGGGCCGATGGTGGCCAGATAACGATCCTGCTGCGCCACAAAGGACTGCACGGCAGGTGTGTGCTTTTTGGCAGGTAGCGCCCGGATGCGCTCGGCCACGGCACGCAGGCCATCGGGCGAGAGAAGCTCCAGCACCAGCGCCAGCGCCAAGTCTTCTTGCACAGCCGCAATGCCGCGCGAGCGCAAAAAGCCCGTGAGGTAGGCGGTGGACGGGTAAGGGGTGTTGAGCTGCGTCATCGGCGGGATGACGGCCAGCACGCGGGTAGGCAAGGCGGACATGAGGTGCAGGTCGTCGGCAAGCGCCGTTGACGGTGAAGACAGGCCTCGATTATCGGTTTGACCGCGCATCCGTGCTGCACAGGTGACATCTGAGGGGGCCACCACCAATGACTTGCACAGGCTGCAGCGCTAGGCTGGACTCATGTCTTCCGCACCCCAACACCCCGCTCCTTACATTCCACAAATCCGGCTGTATCAAAACTGGCTGCGTGAAACGCGTGGCCTGAGTTTCGCCGACTATGACGCGCTGTGGCGCTGGTCCACCAGCGATCTGGACGCTTTCTGGCAAAGCATCTGGGATTACTTCGAACTGCAATCCCCCACGCCGCACAGCACGGTGCTGGAGCGCAATGTCATGCCCGGTGCGCAGTGGTTTCCGGGCGCGCAGATGAATTACGTGCGCCAGGTGCTGCGCCATGTGCAGCCCGCCCATGCTGCGGGCATGCCCACCGTCATCAGTCGCAACGAGCAAGGCCTCAAGCGCGAGCTGAGCTGGCCCCAGCTTCAGCAACAAGTGGCCGCGCTGGCCTTGCACCTGCGCGCACAAGGCGTAGGCAAAGGCGACCGGGTCGCCGCCTATCTGCCCAATATTCCCGAAGCCATCATCGCTTTTCTGGCTTGCGCCAGCCTGGGCGCGGTGTGGAGCATCTGCGCGCCTGATATGGGCACAAACGCCGTGCTTGACCGCTTCAAGCAGATTGAGCCCAAGGTGCTGATTGCCGTGGACGGCGTGCACTACGCAGGCAAGGACATAGACCGCCGCGAAGTGCTGCAGGAGCTGCGTGCCGGCCTGCCCAGCGTGCAGCATGTGGTGCTGGTGCCCAATCTGGACACATCAATAAAGATAGCTGGCACCGCAAATTACACAAGCGTTACAGGCAGAAATGATGCTGAAACTGCGGCCTTCGAGCCCGAATGGCTGCCGTTTGACCATCCGCTGTGGATTGTGTACTCCAGCGGGACCACCGGCCTGCCCAAGCCCATTGTTCACGGCCACGGCGGCATGGTGATGGTGGCCTTGCAGCTCAAGGCCTTGCACAACGACATTGGCTGCAGCTACGAACCCAATAGCTGGGGCGAGCGCTACCACTGGTACAGCTCCACGGGCTGGGTGATGTGGAATGCACAGGTCAGCGGCCTCTTGGGCGGCACCACCTGCGTGATCTTTGACGGCAGCCCCGGCGGCAGCAAGGAAAAGCCCGACTGGAACGTGCTGTGGCGCTTTGCCGCCGAGACGGGTGTGACCAGCTTTGGTTCAGGCGCGGCCTTTTATGCCAATTGCATGAAAGCAGGGGTTGATCTTGCTGACTGTGGCGATCTGTCGCGCATACGCGGGCTGGGCAGCACGGGCTCGCCGCTGTCGGCCGAGGTGCAGCAATGGGGCACGGAGCAGTTTGCCAAGCTCGGTCATCCCGACATCTGGTGGAACAATCTTTCGGGCGGTACCGACTTTGCGGGCGCCTTCATCGGCGGCAACCGCGACCTGCCGCTGGTGCCCGGAATCATGCAATGCCGCCAGCTGGGGGCAGCCGTCGAAGCCTGGAACGAGCAAGGCCAGCCTGTGATGGATGAAGTGGGCGAGCTGGTCTGCACCCAGCCCATTCCCTCCATGCCGCTGTATCTCTGGGGCGATACCGAAGGCAAGCGCTATCTGAGCAGCTATTTCGACATGTACCCGGCCGGTCATGGCCGCCAGCCCGGCGGCGGCGACGGTGCACCCGACATGGGCCCTGTCTGGCGCCATGGCGACTGGATCAAGCTGCAGACGGAAGGCGGCTGCATCATCTACGGCCGCAGCGATGCCACCATCAACCGCCATGGCCTGCGCATGGGTACCAGCGAGATCTACAGCGCCGTCGAGGCCATTCCCGAGGTGCTGGACAGCATGGTGGTCGATCTGGAATATCTGGGCAAAGACAGCTATATGCCGCTGTTTGTGGCCCTGCGCCCCGGCGTGACGCTGGATGATGCCCTGCGCGGTCGCATCAACGCCGCCATCCGCTCCGCCCTCTCGCCGCGCTTTGTGCCCGACGATATCTTTGCCGTGGCCGAGATACCGCGCACCCTGAGCGGCAAAAAGCAGGAACTGCCCATCAAAAAACTGCTGCTAGGCCAGCCGCTGGCCAAGGTGGTCAACAAAGACGCCATGGCCAACCCCGGCTGTCTGGACTGGTACGAGACTTTTGCCAGAGAGCATCTGGCCAAGACCGAAACGACGGTTTAACGGCCGGTGAACTGCGGCTGGCGCTTCTCGCGCCATGCCGCACCGCCTTCCTGCAGGTCAGCCGATTCAATCGTGGCCTGCACAGCCGCATCAATCCCGGCCTTGTCATGCACCCCACGCGCAATGGCGTTGAGGTGCTTTTTCATGCCCAGCAGCGCCAGCGGGGCCATTCCAGCCAGCGTGGTCTGCAACTGGGCCACGCGCGCGCTGATATCGGGGCCATCAGCCAGATCCACCAGATCCGTCAGAAAGCCGCAGTCCTTCATGGCCTGAGCATTCAGCTTTTCCGCAGTCAGGAACAGGCGCTTGGCCGTATCCACCCCCAGACGGGTCACATAGCGCTCCAGCCCCGAGAGATAGAAGTGAAGCCCCAGCCGCGCGGCGGGCATGAACATCTGACTGCTGGAGCCGCCCACGCGAAAGTCGCAGGCCAGCGCCATATCGGTGGCACCGCCAAACACACCGCCCTGAATGGCCGCAATGGTGACGGGGCGGCAGTTCTCGATGGCATCCACCATTTCGCCGAAGGAGCTGCCTTCGTTCTGGCTGTTGGCGATCTCGCCAATGTCATAGCCGCTGCAAAAATGCTTGCCCACTCCCTGCAGCGTGAGCACCAGTACGGCGGGGTTGGCATTGACCTCATCCAGCTGGCGGCGCAGCGTGATCAGGTCTTCAGGCATCAGTTTGTTGGCCACTTCGGGGCGGCGCAGGGTGATGCTGGCACAGGTGCCCTGAATCAATAACTCTGGAGACATGACTGTATTTTCATCCAGACTCGCGCAACTTCGGGTATCTGTGCCGCATCAAGTGTTGCAGTGCAAACACTCGGTGACCATATTTTTTCCCAGTACACAGGTACACTTTGACGTCTTCATAGAGCACCTTGTGTGCGCTGATCTCATACATGTCTGTTGAATCGACCGGCGCCGTGCGCCCCAGCTTTGACCTCAAAAGTGCTCAACTACCAGTGCTGTCCGTGGTGCTGCGCGGCACCGACATGCAGGCGCTGGTTCAGGACCTGAAGCAGCGCCTGAGCGATGACCCCGACTTTTTCGACAACGACCCCGTGCTCATCGACCTCAGCCAGGTCAACGACGCTGAGGAAGAAATCGACTTTCCGGCCTTGATCGACGCCCTGCGCGCCCACCGTACCATACCCGTGGCCGTGCGCGGCGGCAATGAAGCGCAGATGGCCGCCGCCAATGCTCTGGGACTGACCGCCGCCCCTGACGTCATGCCCGCACGCAGGGCCGAGCCAGAAATTCACGAAATCATCCGCGAGGTGGAAGTGGTGCATGAGGTCGAAGTACCCGCACCACTGGCCGATGCCGTGATTGTGGACAAGCCACTGCGCTCAGGTCAGCGCGTCTATGCCAAGGGAACTGACATTGTGGTTCTGGACATCGTCAGCTATGGTGCTGAGGTGATTGCCGACGGCAACGTCCACGTTTACGCACCGCTGCGCGGTCGCGCCGTGGCGGGAGCCAGCGGCAACACCAATGCCAGGATTTTTAGCACTTGCATGGAGGCACAACTGCTGTCTATTGCAGGTATCTATCGCACAATTGAAACCGATCTCCCCAAAGAAGTTGCCGGCAAGCCTGCCAAGGTGCGTCTGGAGGGGGAAAAAATCATTATCGAGCCGGTGTGAGAGACACACCGGTCGCCCAATCAACCTGCTCTATTTGTCTTTAAGGAATCGTGCAAACATGGCCAAAATCGTCGTCGTGACTTCTGGCAAAGGCGGTGTCGGTAAGACCACTACCAGCGCCAGCTTCGCATCCGGCCTCGCATTGCGCGGCCACAAGACCGCAGTGATTGACTTTGACGTGGGTCTGCGCAACCTAGATCTGATCATGGGCTGCGAGCGCCGCGTGGTCTATGACCTGATCAATGTCATTCAGGGCGAAGCCAATCTGCATCAGGCCCTGATCAAGGACAAGCAGTGCGACAACCTGTTCGTGCTGGCTGCATCGCAGACACGCGACAAGGAAGCGCTGACGCAAGAAGGCGTGAAGAAGGTGCTGGACGATCTGTCCGCCATGGACTTCGACTTCATCATCTGCGACTCGCCCGCCGGCATTGAAAGCGGCGCGCTGATGGCCATGCACTACGCCGATGAAGCGCTGGTGGTGACCAACCCCGAAGTCTCTTCCGTGCGTGACTCTGACCGCATTCTGGGCATGCTCAGCTCCAAGACGGAGCGCGCCACCAAGGGCGAGAGCATCAAGGAGCACCTGCTGATCACCCGCTACAACCCTAACCGGGTGGAAGATGGCCAGATGCTGTCGCTGGAAGACATTCAGGACATTCTGCGCATCGAGCTGATTGGCGTGATTCCTGAATCTGAAACCGTGCTGCAAGCCTCGAACCAGGGCATTCCCGCCGTGCACATGCAGGGCACGGATGTGGCCGAGGCCTATCAGGACGTGGTTTCCCGCTTTCTGGGTGAAGAAAAGCCCATGCGCTTTACGGAAGCGGTCAAGCCTGGTTTCTTCAAGCGTATGTTTGGTGGGAGGTAAGCCTCATGTCCATGTTGTCGTTTCTGCTCGGAGAAAAGAAAAAGTCCGCGTCGGTCGCCAAGGAGCGCCTGCAGATCATTCTGGCGCGTGAACGCGTGGGCGGTGGTGAAAGCAGCCGTCCTGACTACCTGCCCGCTCTGCAAAAAGAGTTGATGGCCGTGATTTCAAAGTATGTGGATATAAATCCCAATGACATCAAGGTGCAGCTGGAACGCCAGGAAAATCTGGAAGTGCTTGAAGTAAAGATCGAGCTGCCGGAGACCAGGGTCACCCCCTGAGCGGCCATGCCACATCCCCTCTCTCGCCGCGCGGGAGGGGTCGCGGCAGGCACTCGCTAATTAACTCATTAATTCATAGCGCATTGCGCTTGATGGATAAAGGAATGGGCCTGAAAAGGCCCGTTTTTTATTCCCGTACCGGCTCTCTCATGGTCACCAGCTCTTCGGCCACCGTGGGGTGAATGCCAATCGTCGCGTCAAACTGCTGCTTGGTCGCGCCGCATTGCAGCGCCACGGCAAAGCCCTGCATCAGCTCGCCCGCGCCCTCACCCACCATGTGCACGCCGCGCACGCGCTGGTCGGCCTTGGAGACGATGAGTTTGAGAAAGACATGCTCTGGCTCGGCCCCCATGCGGTTGGTCAGCGGCCTGAAGCTGGACTGGAAAATCTGCACCGCACCAAAGCGCTCGCGGGCCACTTCTTCCGACAGGCCCACAGTACCAATTTGTGGATGCGAGAACACCGCCGTAGGCACCAGCTCGTAATCAGGCGCGCTCTTGCCGCCCTGGCCAAACAGGTGATGGGCCACCACCGAGCCCTCCGCCAGCGCCACCGGTGTCAGCGCCATGCGGTCAACCACATCGCCCACGGCGTGAATGGACGGCACATTGGTGGTGAAGTGCGAATCCACCTCCACCGCACCCTTGTGGTTGCGGTGCACACCTGCCGCTTCAAGGCCCAGACCTTCCGTATAAGGCACACGGCCCGTGGCGTACATCACGCAGTCCACCACCAGATGCTCGCCGCTCTTCAGCTGCAGATGCAGGCCGTCTTGCTGTTTGTCGATGGACTGAATTTCTTCATCCCAGCGGAAGTTCACGCCTTGCAGTGCCATCTCTTGCGCCAGATGCAGGCCCAGATCGGCATCAAAGCCGCGCAGCAGTTGACGGTGGCGGTGCAGCAAAGTGGTCTGCGCGCCCAGCCCGTTGAAGATGGAAGCAAACTCAACAGCGATATAGCCGCCGCCCACCACCACCACGCGCTGCGGCATCTGCTGAAGGTGAAATGCCTCGTTAGAGCTGATGGCATGCTCCACACCCGGTATCGCAGGCAGGCGCGGCGTGCCGCCGGTGGCGATCAGAATGTGATGAGCGCTGATGGTCTGGCCGTTGACCAGCACGCTGTGAGGGCCTGAGAGCACCGCATGGCCGCGCACAATGGTGATGCCCGCGCCCGTCAGCATGCGGTCGTAAATGCCGTTCAGACGCTCAATTTCGCGGTCTTTATTGGCAATCAGCGTGGGCCAGTCGAACTGGGGCTGGGCTAGCTGCCAGCCAAAGCCCTTGGCTTCATCCACCAGTTGACTGAAGTGCGCGGCGTGGCTGAGCAGCTTTTTAGGAATGCAGCCCACGTTGACGCAAGTGCCGCCCAGCTGGGCCGCTTCGACCACCGCCACGCGGGCCCCCAGCCCTGCCGCCATGCGGCTGGCGCGCACTCCACCCGAGCCGCCGCCAATCACCAGAAAGTCGTAATCAAAGTCTTGTTGCTGCATGTTCTGTCTCGCTTGATTGAATGCTCAACGCCGTTGCGCTCTGCGTTGAACTCTACAAGACAAGAATGCAGCATGTGGCTTAAGCCCTTGTTAAAACGGTTTGTCACCAATGACGGTCGCCCGGTGCATGCGGCGCACGGCCGGAAAGTAGTCCTGAACCGCGTAATGCTGGGTGGAACGGTTGTCCCACATGGCGATGGTGTTGGGCTGCCAGCGCAGGCGCATCTGGTACTCCAGCATGGCGGGCTGGCGCAGCAAATACTCCATCAGGTCATGCTGCTGGGCGTGAATTTCGTTGGCCGAGCGAAAGCCGCTGAAGTCCGATGTGAAGTTGGCAAAGTGGGTGACGAAGGTTTCGTTCACATACAAAATTTTCTTGCCGCTTTCAGGATGGGTGCGCACCACCGGGTGCACCACGGGCTGGTATTTGCCGCGCGCCTGCGCCTGCTCTGCAGGCGTCATGCGCGCGCCGAATGAGGGCAGGATGTCATGCACGGCAAACAGCTTGGCAATTTGCTGCTTGCGCGCTTCGGGCAGCTTTTCGTAAGCCGCTTCCATATTGACCCACACCGTATCGCCGCCCACCTCGGGGCATTCCACGCAGCGCAGCACCGATGCCGTAGAAGGCATCTCGCGCCATGACACATCGGTGTGATAGACGTTCTCAGTCCCCGGAATCTTGCTGTTGCCACCCAGCAGCGCCAGCTCAGGATGTTCTGGGTGCTGCGGCAGCACGGGGTGATGCTCCAGATCACCAAAACGCCGGGCAAACGCCACATGCTGGGCTGGCGTGATGTTCTGATCGCGAAAGACAAGTACCTTGTGCTCCACCAGCGCCTGGCGCAGCTCCTGCGCCTGCTCATCGTTGAGCGGCTGGCGCAGATCTAAGCCAGACACTTCCACGCCAATGGCGGGGGAGATGCGCTTGAACTCAATACCCGTCTGGCTGGCAACATTCACGCGGGCCTGTGTATGGCTGATGCTGTCTTCGCAATCGATCATGACGTCTCTCCAAAGCGTTGCAGGTTGTCCTGCGGTCTGCAGGCATGCGAAGCAATCTAGAGCGAGCGGGAGAGATCGGTATCGTTCAAGCCGACTAGGTAGCGCACCTAGTCAGGCACAGGCTTACTTCTGGATGCCGTGGCTGTGCATATGACCCGCGTGATAGAGCAGCGGGGTGCGGTCCGCATGGTGCTCGCAGCGGTCCACCTCGCCGATAAAGAGCAGGTGATCGCCCTCTTCATGCTGGCGCAGATTGCGGCATTCAAAGACGGCGGTGCAGCCTTCCAGCAGCGGCACGCCATGCTCGGAGTCATGGTGGGCGGTATGGAGAAAGCGGTCTACACCCTTGCGTGCAAACAGCTCGGCCAACGGCTTTTGCGCGGAAGACAGTACATGAATCGCGTAATGCGTGCTGTGGCGGAACACGGGCAGCGAATTGGCATGCTGACCCAGGCTCCAGAGCACCAGCGCCGGCGCCAGCGACACGGCATTGAAAGAGCTGACGGTGGTTCCCACCGCATGACCCTCTGCACTACGCGCCGTGATGATGGTCACGCCAGTGGCGAATTGCCCCAGCGCATCACGAAATTCGCGCTGCGAGAAGGGCAAGGCCGAACGCAAGACGGAGGTAGGCAAGGCAGAGTTCACGAAATTAGCAGCACAAAACGGCGACCACAAAGGCGCGCCACAGTTCAATTTCAGCAGCGCCAGGGGCAGCTGCAGGGCGTTACCAATTATCAACTTGAACCCCACCGGTCACAAACCATAAGGGTTTGCAGGTCGATCTCATCAAATTTAATAGCTGCTTGCGCTTTATTGACAGAGGCTAGAGGGCAGAAACCTGTAAAACACCTGCTTGGGGTACCAGCAGGCTCTGCCCTGCCTGCTCCAGCAGCCAGCCGTTGACTTTGGCCTTGGTGCAGCGCTGTAGCTGCATCAGCAGCGCATGTTCAGGCCAGGGCAAGGCGTGGCGGGCGCATAAATCCTGCTGCATGCGCGCCAGCAAGGCTGCGGCCATTTCAGCATCGGCCAGGGCTCGGTGAGCGCGACCTGTGCTTGGCAGCTGCAGATAGCGCGCCAGGTTGCCAAGACTATGGCTGGGCGCCTGCTGGTAGATGCGGCGCGACAACAGCACTGTGCAGGCGAAGGGCTGGGGTGCGGGCTCGCCCGCCAGCTCCAGCTCGGCCTGCCAGAACTTGCTGTCAAACGCTGCGTTGTGCGCCACCATGGGCGCGCTGCCCACAAAACGGGCTGCGTCGCGCATGACCTCGGCGGCAGGCGGCGCAGTGCGCAGCATCTCGTTGGTAATGCCTGTCAGATCCGTGATGAAGGGCGACACCCATGCCCCGGTCTGCATCAGGCTCTGGAAGCGATCGACCACGCGGCCCTGCTCCAGCAGCACGATGGCGACTTCGGTCGCACGCGCACCCTGTGTGGGCGTCATGCCCGTGGTTTCAAAGTCGATGACGGCAATCGCAGAACTCATGCCTGCATTGTGCCGTGCGGGCGGCAGGGGCTGAGTCAGTCCGTCCCCAGCTCGTCTTCGCCGGGCAGGCCAAGGCTTTGCACCACATGCTCCAGCACGCCAAGCAACTGAGCCCTGCTCTGAACGCCAAGCAGCGCCTCAATCTCAGCGTTAATCGCTTCAAACTCCGGAAGGGTTCCGACCACCAGCGCCTGACCTTCAGGCGTCAGCACAAATTCCGAACCACGCAAATCCGCCACATGGCGACCGCGCTTGATGAGCTCACGGCCTTCCAGCGTTTTAAGCAGGCGCGACAGGCTAGGCATGCTGATGAAGGTCAGCTGCGACAGCTGCATGGGGCGCAGGCGCTCATCAGTCGCGTGTAGAACGCGCAACACCCGCCATTGCTGCTCGGTCAGCCCGCGTGCGCGCAGGGCTGGCCGAAAGCGCACGATGACGGCCTCTCTGGCCTTGAGCAAGGCCATAGGCAGGGAGTGCGCCAAAGAGCGCGAGGATGGGGTGGCTGAGGTGGTGTCGTGCACAGTCATGACATGGGCTGTTAGCTGGCACGATTGTATGTAAGAGCCCCGCTCCGCGATAGCGTCAATCTGGGCAAAAGTGTCAGTCAGACATGCAGAACCATCGCCTCCTGCCCAGCGTCCGTGGGCTTTGCACCCCAGAAGCCAAAATCCAACGCAGGCTGCTCTCCACTCATCAAGGCGGCCATGGCTTTGCCAGAGCCTGCGCCATGCGTCCAGCCCAGCGTGCCATGGCCAGCATTCACCCAGATGCCTGCCGCCTGCGTAGCGCCAATGCAGGGGATGTTGGTGGGCGTGGCGGGACGCAGGCCGCACCAGAACTGCGGGTCGCCCCCTTCTTCGGGCAGACGTGTGTCACAGACACCGGGCATCAGCTCTTCGACCCGCTTGACCAGCATCTCGCAGCGCGCACGCGCCGTGGGCGTGTCCAGACGCATGTCAAAGCCGCCCAACTCTATGGTGCCTGCCACGCGCAGCTGATTGCCCAGTCGGCTGATGGCGACCTTGCGGCTGTCGTCTATGGTTGAGACAACAGGCGCTTTTTCGGGCTGCAGCAGCGCCAGCGTGGCGCTATAGCCCTTGCCGGGGTAGATGGGCATATTCACGCCCAGCGGCTTGAGCAGCAGCGGTGTGTAAGAGCCGCAGGCGACCACCACAGCATCCGCGCTCAGCGTGCGCTCTGCACCGGCTTCGTTCGCTTTGTTAGCGCGAATCTTCACGCGGGCGGGCTGGCCTTTGCACGCAGCCTGCAGGCGCAGAATCTGCTGGTCGTAAAGAAACTCCACACCGGATCTGACGCAAAGCTCAGCCAGCTTTTCGGTAAAGACGCGGGCATCGCCAGACTCATCGGTTTCGGTAAACGTGCCGCCCGCAATCTGCGCGGCATACGGGGTGAAGGCAGGCTCGATTTTGAGCAGTTCATCGCGGCTGACCAGTCGGCGTTGCACGCCGTATTGGCGCATCAGATCCACACCTTCAGCGGCCTCATCGAAGGCCTGCTGGCTGCTGTAGAAATGGGCAATACCGCGCTCCAGTCGTTCAAAGCTGATACCGGTTTTTTTGACCATGTCTTTGAGCGCCACATGGCTGTACACCCCCAGCGCCACGATCTGCTGCACATTGCGCGCAAATGCCTTGTCATTGCACTGGGCGAGAAATTGCAGACACCAGCGCCATTGCGCTGGGTCAAGCTGAGGCCTGAACAGCAGCGGCGCTTGTTTGTCGAACATCCATTTCAATGCCTTCCATGGCGCCTGACGATTGGCCCATGGCTCGCAGTAGCTGACCGAGATCTGGCCCCCATTGGCATAGCTGGTCTCCAGCGCCGGGCCGCTTTGGCGGTCGACCACGGTGACGTGATGACCGCGCTCACGCAGATGCCAGGCGGTGCTGATGCCGATGATGCCGGCGCCAAGGACGATGATGTTCATGCGACCAGTGTCTGCACTCTTGCGGGCAATCAAAAGCACCATTAAATTTTCAGCAGTTTTATCAGTTTGGCTAATGGATTTACTGCATGACCTCCTGGGACCCCGCTGCGCTGGAATGCTTGGCCGCCATCGTCGAAGAAGGTGGCTTTGAGCGTGCCGCGCAAAAGCTGCACATTACCCAGTCCGCTGTGTCCCAGCGCCTGCGTGCGCTGGAGTCGCAAGTGGGCTCGGTGCTGGTAGAGCGCACACGCCCCGTCAAACCCACCAGCGCGGGGCGGTTGCTGCTCAAACACGCCAAGCAGCTTCGCCTGCTGCGCGCCGATCTGGCGCATGAGCTGCAAGAGCTGGCACCGCAGTCCGGGCAGAGTCTGGCCGGCGAAATTGTCTCCATCGCCATCAATGCCGACAGCATTGCCACCTGGGCCATGACGGCGCTGGATGAACTGGTGCGCAGCGGCCTGCCGTTGGAGGTGGTGGTGGACGATCAGGACTTCACACAAGAGCTGTTGCGATCAGGCCAGGTGATGGGTTGCGTGACCACACTCAGTCAGGCTCTGCGCGGCTGCACGGTACAGCCGCTGGGGGCCATGCGTTATGTGGCCGTGGCATCGGCTGACTTTGCCAGTGACAAGCTGCCGCAGGGGCTGACGCGCAAGAATTTCAATCAGCAGCCCTATCTGTCCTTTAACCGCAAAGACGATATGCAGGCCGAGTTTGTGACGCGCTGCCTGGGCCTGCGCAACCTGTCGCTGCAGCATCAAATCTTGCTGCCCAGCTGCGAGGCGCAAGTGCGCGCCGTGCGTGCGGGCTGGGGCATAGGCGTGCTGCCAGAGCTGTTGGTACAGCCCGCGCTGCAGGCCGGTGATCTGGTCAATGTCGCTCCCGGCCACGCACTGGCCATTGCGCTGTACTGGCATTGCTGGAATCTGGAGTCACTTGTGCTGGCGCGTGTCAGTCAGGCGCTGCTACACAAGGCGCAGCAGTTGCTTCAAGTGGCGTGAAGCCACTCTGAATCGCGCAAGAAAAAAGGCCATGCTTTACAGCGCGGCCTTGGAAGAATTTATTTCAAACGGAGGTGCTTTGGTTTTTGTAGCTGTGAGCGCTCAACTATCCTTGATACAAAGCTGATTTCTGCCTGAAATACATGTAAATCAGGCGCTAGCCGCTATGATTTTTAGCGAATCAGCAGTACAGGGATGGTGCAGCCAGCCAGCACTTGCGAGCTGACCGAGCCCATGACCAGACGGCCCAGCGCACCGTGGCCATGCGTGCCCATGACGATGAGGTCGAACTTGCCGTCCTGCGCTGCATGGATGATGGTGTCGGCAATGGGGCCCACCTTGGAGATGCTTTGCGCCTCGACGCCACGCCCCTTCAGGAACTCCTGCACGGGCTGCAAAATCTTGGTGGATTCTTCGTCGTAATACTCGTCCACCACCTCCTTACCCAGCGCAGCGCGGGCACGCGGAGGCAGCAACGGTTGCACGGTGATGATGGTGTACTCTTGGCCTGCACCCAGCATCTCCTGATGCGAGGTCAAATAGGTCAGCATTTTCTGGGTATACGCACTTCCGTCCACAGCGAGCAAGATCTTCATACCAATTTCTCCTTGTTGATACCTCAAGACTAAAGGCTTGCGGTTGACCTCATCTTGACTTGGCTCAAGTCAATTGTCGATGCTGGCAGAAAGTCATCCTGCTCGCCCTTGCGGGCATAACCCAGCGGGTTTGCGACCACCCGGCACTGCCACTCACTGCCGTCATCACGCAGGCCCTTTGCCACATAGTCACTGGCGCAATGCAGGTGACCATGCAGCCACAGCTGGGCATAGGGCAGATAGTCATCCATCACGTTGCAAAAACCGGCCGTTCCGGGCACCAGCCCGTAGCGCGGGTCGGCGCTGCGCAGGCTGGGCGCAAAGTGCGTCACGGCCACAGTGGGGCCGTCAAAAGGCTGCTGCAGCGCGGCGCGCAACCAGTCCTGGCACAACAGGCTTTCATCGCGCATGGGCGCGGCCAGAAAGGGGTCCCCCTGGCGGGTTCCGCCGGTCTTGCGTAGGTAAAAATTGGCTGCGCGAAACGCCTTCTCGCGCAGCCTGTGCAGGCGGGTGGTGTCGGTCACGCCTTCGTTCATGGCCATGGCATCAAAGTCGCTCCACAGCGTGGTGCCGATGAAGCGCACACCATCCATCACCACGGTTTCACGGTCCAGCCAAATCAGACCCAGCTTTTCACAGCTGCGCTGCAGGCGCAGACGCGCTTCGTCAAAGTCCTGCATGTCGTATTCGTGATTGCCAGGCACAAACAGCACGGGCGTGGGCCAGCCCGCGTACTGCGGCAGAGGCGAAAAGCGCTCCAGTCCAAAATTCTCACCATCCAGCTGGGAACTGCTCTGGTAGGAGCCAATATCGCCGGCCAGCACCAGCACATCGGCGCCCGCCGCCGGTTCGGCCACAAATTGGGGGTGGACTTCAAGGTGCAAGTCGGACAGTAGCTGGATCTTCATGTGACTAGTTTAGTAGTCTGTTGAGGTCTGATCGAAGATCGCGCTGCAACTCTCAACAAATCCGAATCAACCGTGCTGGGTCACCTGCGCAGAGCCGTTGGCAAAAGTGATTTCGGCCGCGCGCGACAGCGTTTTCAGCAGCCAGTCATAGGCCTGCGGGTGCGGGCCTCGGCGGCGCCACAGGGCATCAACATGCACAGCCGTCACATCAAACGGCAGATCGCGCAGCACCAGCTCGTCGCCCATGCCTGTGACTGGAACAAAGTGGCGCGGGAGTATGGTCAGCAAGTCTGAATTGGCCACCACACGCGCCGCCGTGAAAAACTGGTTGACGGTAAGCACCACTTCACGCGTAAGTCCCAGCGAGGCCAGTGCTTCATCAATAAAGCCAAAAGAGCGGCCCGAGAAGCTGACCAGCATGTGGCGCGCGGCGCAGTAGTTATCGAGCGTGAGCGGTACATGCTCAAGCGGGTGGCCCTTGCGCATCACACACAGGTACTCGCCTTCATAGAGGCGGCGGCTGTCAAACGCAACCAGCCCACCCGCCTGAGCGCGGGCCGTCAGATCGGCCAGCACGGCGGGAAAGTAGCCTACGGCCATGTCGGCCTCGCCAGCGTCCAGCAAAGGCCTGGGGTCGCGCGTTATCAGCGGCAAAAGCCGTATGCCTATGCCAGGCGCTTCCTGCTCAAGTATCGGATACAGCGGCGGAATCAGCGTGGCGGCCGTGGCATCGGCCATGGCGATGACAAACGTGGTGTTCGCTGTCTCGGGGTTGAACTCATCGGGGGCCAGCGCCCCTTCAAGGTGCTGCAGCGCCTCGCGGATCACCGGCCACAAGGCCTGAGCGCGCGGCGTGGGCTCAACGCCCTGCCCCTGACGCACCAGCAGCTCATCGCCCAGCACCTCACGCAGGCGGCGCATGGCGTTGCTGACGGCCGGCTGAGTAATGCTGAGCTTGTGTGCAGCGCGCGTCAGGCTGCGCTCGGACATGACTTCATCAAAGACGCGCAGCAGGTTGAGGTCTAGCGATCGAAAGTTCAAGGGCATGGTCTGCTCAATTCATCATTGCTGTGAATGCTACAGATTCAAAATATAAATTTGAACATATATAGGGTAATCCCTATAGTTACACCTATTCCCCGGGCATGTCGCCAAAAGCGTGGGTCAAAGGGTTAACTGCCATGAGCAATTTCATCTACAACTCCTACTGTGTCGAGCACCCTGGTGTGGTGCGTATTTATCAAACTGAGGAAGAGCGCCTGGCCGCTGCCGCAGCACCTGCACGCCGCCGTGTGGAATATCCACGCCAGCCTCTGCTGAGCTATCTGATTGCTGGCTCCGCTGTTTTAGCTGTACTGCTCGCCCACTGGCTTGAAACCACCGAACTGCAAGGCAATATTCCCATGCTGACCGCCTGGATGGTTGTATGGACAATGGCCTTCGCCAGCGTCGCCCTGTTCTCCACACCCGCCCGTCGTGCCATCCGCGCCGTACGCTCAGCCTATCGCGCCTGGATCAACAGCCGCCAACAGGCAGCTACCGATGAACGCGTCTGGAACGCCGCTCTACAAGACGCCCGCCTGATGGCTGATCTGGCCCGCGCCATGGATCGCCAGAGCCGCTAAGCGCTCGAAGTCTTCTCGCAAAAAGCCGCTGCCCACAAGGCAGCGGCTTTTTTCATACCTCGCCGGGATTTGCATGAAATCAGGCTCAGGCCCTTATCTAATAACCGTAGACAGCTATCAAAATAATGCACTCCAGACAACAAAGCCCTGCGGCCAATGGCTTGCATGGCTTTGTTTCAAACCGTTGACGGCTTAAGCGGACAGACGCTCTTCCAGCTTGGCCTTGGTATCCAGCATGGCCTTGGGCAGGTTGTAGGCCAGCTTGTCGAAATGCTCGCCGTGCAGCTTCATTTCTTCAGCCCAGGCAGCCTTGTCGATGTTGGTCACGCTGTCGAACTGGGCTGCGTCAAAGTCCAGGCCGGTCCAGTTGATTTCGGCGTACTGTGGCGCAATACCGAAAGCGGTTGGCTGACCTTCGGCCTGGCCTTCCAGGCGGTCAATCATCCACTTCAGCACGCGCATGTTTTCGCCGTAGCCGGGCCAGACGAACTTGCCGTCAGCGTTCTTGCGGAACCAGTTGGTGGTGAAGATCTTGGGCAGAGTCGCACCCTGGCCTTCAATCTTGGCACCCATGTCCAGCCAGTGCTGGAAATAGTCGCTCATGTTGTAGCCAGCAAACGGCAGCATGGCGAAGGGGTCGCGGCGCACCACGCCTTGCGCGCCAAAGGCGGCGGCCGTGGTCTCAGACCCCATGGTGGCTGCCATGTACACGCCTTCGGTCCAGTTGCGGGCTTCAGTCACCAAAGGCACGGTGGTCGAGCGGCGGCCGCCGAAGATGATGGCATCGATCTTCACGCCCTTCTGGTCGTCCCAGGCCTCGTCCAGCGCGGGGTTGTTGGTGGCAGCCACGGTGAAACGGGCATTGGGGTGAGCAGCCTTGGCACCGGTTTCCTTGGCGATCTGGGGCGTCCAGTCCTTGCCTTGCCAGTCGATCAGGTGATCGGGCAGCTTGCCTTGGTCTTTTTCCAGGCCTTCCCACCACACGTCGCCGTCATCGGTCAGCGCCACGTTGGTGAAGATCACGTTCTTGTCCAGGCTCAACATGCAGTTCGGGTTCGTCAGCATGTTGGTGCCGGGAGCCACGCCGAAGTAACCGGCTTCGGGATTGATGGCGCGCAGCGAACCGTCGGCCTGGGGCTTGATCCAGGCGATGTCGTCTCCGATGGTCGTGACCTTCCAGCCGTCGAAGGCTTTGGGCGGCACCAGCATGGAGAAGTTGGTCTTGCCGCAAGCCGAGGGGAAAGCGGCAGCCACGTGGTACTTCTTGCCTTCAGGATTCGTCACGCCCAGGATGAGCATGTGCTCGGCCAGCCAGCCTTGGTCGCGGCCCATGGTGGAAGCGATGCGCAGCGCAAAGCATTTCTTGCCCAGCAGCGCGTTGCCGCCGTAGCCGGAGCCGTAGGACCAGATTTCGCGGGTTTCGGGGTAGTGAACGATGTACTTGGTCTTGCTGCAAGGCCAGGTGGTTTCGTCCTTCTCGCCTGCGGCCAGAGGTGCGCCAATGGTGTGCACGCAGGGCACGAACTCGCCGTCGGTGCCTATCACGTCATACACGGCCTTGCCCATGCGGGTCATGATCTTCATGTTGACGGCCACATAAGGGCTGTCAGACAGCTCGATACCCACGTGAGCGATGGGCGAGCCCAGAGGGCCCATGGAGAAAGGCACCACATACATGGTGCGGCCAGCCATGCAGCCGTCGAACAACGGGTTCAGCGTGGCACGCATGTCCGCGGGTTCCATCCAATTGTTGGTGGGACCGGCGTCTTCCTTCTTGGCGGAACAGATATAGGTGCGGTCTTCCACGCGGGCCACGTCCGAAGGATCGGTCCAGGCCAGGAAAGAGCCGGGGCGCTTGGCCAGGGGCTTGAAGGTACCGGCGTCCACCAGTTGCTGGCACAGGGCGTCGTATTCGGCTTGCGAGCCATCGCACCAGTGGATCTGGGCGGGCTTGCACAGCGCAGCCATCTCGGCCACCCAGGCGATGAGCTTGGGGTTCTTGACGTATTCAGGAGCCTGAATGTTCAGGCTTTGCACAGCGGCGTTCATGGGGAAGTCCTTCAATTAAAAAACCAGTTTTTCAAAGAAGCAGTCCTGTGGACTGTGGCGACTGTTTCTTTGAAAAAAGGCTTTTGAAGGCGTCTTACCGACTTTCCTAGCGCTTGTCAGCAGCTGAAATCCGTCTGAAATAGTCAAAACTGCCTTGTTTTATATGGCAGCGGGAGATCGATTTTAGGGAGAGGCCATCGATTTGTCAGCAAATCACCGGCAATATTTATGCATTCTGAGCATCAATATATGCAAACATGTATCCATCCATGACCTGCGCTGCCATAAAAAAACCCCGCCATGCGGGGTTCTGTACAGGAAGGTTGGAATGGCTAGGCCATGTTCACGGCGATGAAGGCCAGCAGAAACATCATCACGGCGCCAGCGGCGGGAATGATGACAGGGATATAGGGCACCACGGCTTCTGCCGCATCCAGTGGTTCGTGGTTCACTGCGGAATCATCTGACATGTGATCAATGCTCCTCCTGAAGCTGGCGTTGAAACAAGCAATCTCTGCGTCCATTCTAGGCACAGCCCTTGCTGCCGTGCTCAGGGAAAGCCATAGCCGCACAAGCTCGTCGACGCTGATGCGAGCAGCTTCGTTCTCATTGCGCAGGAGTCAGCAAGGGTGAACAGCACTGCTTTGATGTCGGCCATGCGCAGACAAATGCGCACCGCTGGTGCATAGGAATATGCTGAACCCGTGGATGATTCGATGCCGGTCACAGACAGTGTGCAAGGCCTGCGCGCGGCAGCGAAGTCCATCTCCGAAAGGATGGTCAATATGCTGACTGCCTCTTTTTTGTTCTGGCCTATCGTCTTGCTGCTAGTCATCGGCCTGCTGTCCGTCTCCATCCGGATTTTTCGTGAGTACGAGCGTGGTGTGGTCTTTACGCTGGGGCGCTTCTGGAAGGTCAAGGGGCCGGGGCTAATCTTCATGATTCCCGGCATTCAGCAAGTGGTGCGGGTAGATCTGCGCACCGTGGTGCTAGAGGTTCCGGCGCAAGATGTGATCTCGCGCGACAACGTCTCGGTCAAGGTCAATGCCGTGATTTATCTGCGTGTGGTGAATGCCGAAAAAGCAGTCATCCAGGTGGTCAACTATCTGGAAGCCACCAGCCAGCTGGCGCAGACCATGCTGCGCTCCGTCCTGGGCAAACACCTGCTAGACGAGATGCTGGCGGAGCGCGAATCGCTGAACCTGGACATTCAGCAGGCGCTGGACGCGCAAACCGACACCTGGGGCATCAAGGTCTCCAATGTGGAGATCAAGCAAGTCGATCTGACCGAATCCATGATCCGGGCGATTGCCCGTCAGGCCGAAGCCGAGCGCGAACGCCGTGCCAAGGTGATTCATGCCGAGGGCGAGTTGCAGGCATCGGAAAAACTGTTCCAGGCCGCGAAAGTGCTGGCGCAGGAGCCTCAGGCCATCTTGCTGCGTTATCTGGAGACGCTGACCGTGATCGGCGCGGACAGGAACACCACGGTGGTGTTCCCCTTGCCCATGGATCTGCTGACGCCACTGCTCAAGAAAGCCGTACCCCTTCAAACCTGAGTGACAGCGACCAGATTCACGTCAGGGCCGCCTCCATGCCTGCGGCCCTCAGCGCCTGCAGCACCTGCTCCACATGGGGCTGGTTGCGGGTCTGGAGAACGAATTCAATTTCCACGTTCTGCGCGGCCAGCATGGTGAAGGCGCGCTGGTGGTGGACTTCTTCGATATTGGCACCCGCACCGGCCACGGTAGCCGTGATCTGCGCCAGCACGCCGGGAATGTCACGGGCGCTAACGCGGATGCGCGCCAGACGGCCAGAGCGCACCATGCCACGTTCGATGATGGCGGCCAGCAGCAGCGGGTCGATATTGCCGCCCGACAGCACCAGGCCAATTTTTTTGCCTTTGAAGCGATCGGGATGACGTAGCAAAGCCGCAAGGCCCGCAGCACCTGCGCCTTCAACCAGGGTTTTTTCAATCTCCAGCAGCATGAGCACGGCCTGCTCGATATCGCCCTCATCCACCAGCAGCAAATCATCGACACAGCGCTGCACCACCTCCTGGGTGATAACGCCGGGCTGGGTCACGGCAATGCCTTCGGCAATCGTCGATGTGCCCATGGGCAGATCGCTATGGCGCACCACGTTGAACATGGAGGGGAAGCGCTGCGTCTGCACGCCCACAATTTCAATCCCGGGCTTGATCGCCTTGGCCGCCGTGGCAATGCCGGCAATCAGGCCGCCACCGCCAATGGCCACCACCAGAGTGTCCAGGTCAGGCTGGGCCTGCAATATCTCCAGTGCCAGCGTGCCTTGGCCTGCGGCAATGGCTTCATCGTCATAGGGGTGGACAAAGGTCAGTTGTTGCGCCTGCGCCAGCTCGTAGGCATGGGCGCGGGCCTCGGCCAAGGTGTCGCCATGCAGCACCACCTCGGCGCCAAAACCACGTGTGCGCTCAACCTTCACGCCCGGCGTAAAGCGTGGCATGACGATGACGGCACGCAAGCCCAGTCGCTGCGCGTGATAGGCCACGCCCTGCGCGTGATTGCCGGCGCTCATCGCGACCACGCCATGGGCGCGCTCGGCATCGGTCAGCATCAGCAGCTTGTTGAGCGCACCGCGCTCTTTGAAGGATGCAGTGAACTGCAGGTTCTCGAACTTGAGATAGACCTGCGCACCCGTAATCTGCGAGAGCGTGCGCGATTCCACGAAAGGGGTTTGAAGGACTGCGCCGTTCAGGCGCTGCGCGGCGGCTTGGATATCTGCATAGGTCAGCATGGTGAAGCCATTGTGCAAGCAGCGCATGGCCCAGCGCATGTACTGGGTTCAATCATTTTTCCGCCAAGCGTCGATTTACTCATTTATTGATAGCTGTTAGCGCTTTATTGACATGCGCCAGAGGTCCAAAACACTTGAAATCCTGCTCGACGAAGGCGAGATATATGGCGCTAAGGATTTCCCTTAGAAATCGCAAAACATGCAACATAGTGCCTAAACCTGCGTGCATTTTTGGATTAAATCTGCATAATTGTGCCAGAACCGATTCAACAACTGCACTATCTTTCATCTCAGCAGGAGCCGAGCATGCAGCAGCAACCCGTCGTCGATTACCGCACCGAGCCCAGCCAGTACCGGCATTGGTCGTTTGAAGTGGAAGGCAACATGGCCCGGCTCAAGCTGGACATTGCCGAAGACGGCGGCATACGCCCCGGCTACAAGCTCAAGCTCAACAGCTATGACCTGGGCGTGGATGTAGAGCTGCACGATGCGCTCAACCGCATCCGCTTCGAGCAACCGCAGGTGCGTACCGTCATCGTCACCAGTGGCAAAGACCGCATCTTCTGCTCAGGTGCCAACATCTTCATGCTGGGTGTCTCGTCCCACGCATGGAAGGTGAACTTCTGCAAGTTCACCAACGAAACGCGCAACGGCATGGAAGACAGCTCAAAGCATGACGGGCTCAAGTTCCTCGCCGCCGTCAACGGTGCCTGCGCCGGGGGCGGTTATGAGCTGGCTCTGGCCTGCGATGACATCGTGCTGATCGACGACCGATCATCTTCCGTATCGCTGCCCGAAGTGCCGCTGCTGGGCGTACTTCCCGGCACCGGTGGGCTGACCCGTGTGACCGACAAGCGCCATGTACGCCATGACCTCGCCGACATCTTCTGCACCAGCGTAGAAGGCGTGCGCGGCCAGCGCGCGGTTGACTGGCGACTGGTGGACGCCATCGCCAAACCCGCGCAGTTTGCCGAAGCCGTGAATCAGCGTGCAGCTACTTTGAGCGAAAAAAGCTCACGCCCGGCATCTGGCAAAGGAATACAGCTCACAAAACTGCAGCGCCAAGAGTCTGCTGACGCTCTGAACTACACCCATGTCAGCGTGCAGATTGACCGCAGCAAGCGCAGCGCAACCATCACTGTCAAAGCCCCGCAGGGCTCGCAGCCCAGCAGCATTAAAGCGATTGAAAACGCAGGTGCCGCATGGTGGCCGCTGGCCATGGGCCGTGAGCTGGATGACGCCATCCTGCACCTGCGCACCAATGAGCTGGATGTGGGCACCTGGATTCTCAAAACCGAAGGCGATGCCGCCGCGGTGCTGGCCGCAGACCAGAGCCTGATCGCACACAAAGACCACTGGCTGGTGCAGCAAACGCTGGGCCTGCTGCGCCGCACCTTTGCGCGCCTCGATGTGTCATCGCGCTCGCTGTTTGCACTGATCGAGCCCGGCTCCTGCTTTGCCGGCATGCTGGCCGAGCTGGCCTTCTGCGCCGACCGTGCCTACATGCTGGTGCTGCCCGATGATGCCCAGCGCGAGCCCGTCATTCAGCTTGACGAATTCAACTTTGGCTTGCTGCCGCTGGTCAATGACCAAAGCCGTCTGCAACGCCGCTTTTACGAAGAATCGGCACCGCTTGAAGCGGCGCTGGCTGCCGTCGGCAAAGCACTCAATGGCGATGCGGCGCAGCAGCTCGGTCTGGTTACCGCATCGCTGGACGATATCGACTGGGAAGACGAAATCCGCATCGCCATGGAAGAGCGCGCTGCCATGTCACCCGATGCCCTCACAGGCCTTGAAGCCAACCTGCGCTTTGCCAGCCACGAGAACATGGCCACACGCATTTTTGGCCGCCTTTCTGCATGGCAGAACTGGATCTTCAATCGCCCCAATGCCGTGGGTGAAAAAGGCGCGTTGAAGCTTTACGGAACAGGCCAAAAGGCCGGCTTCGACTTCAATCGCGTTTGATAAGCAAAGCATTCAGGAGACCTCCATGAGCAGCATCGACTACAGCCAGAAAATCCCCAACAACGTGGACCTCAGCGGCGACCGAACCTTGCAGCGTGCACTGGAGAGCTGGCAGCCCAATTTCATCAAATGGTGGGACGATGTAGGCCCCGAAGGATCAACCAATCACGATGTGTATCTGCGCACCGCTGTCAGCGTTGATCCCCAAGGCTGGGCGCAGTTTGGTCACGTGAAGATGCGCGACTATCGCTGGGGCATTTTTCTCAATCCCGCCGATAAAAATCGCAACGTACATTTCGGTGATCACAAGGGTGAAAAAGTCTGGCAAGACGTGCCCGGAGAGCACCGTGCCAACCTGCGCCGCATCATCGTCACACAGGGTGATACCGAGCCTGCCTCGGTGGAGCAGCAACGCCATCTGGGCCTGACAGCGCCATCGCTGTATGACCTGCGAAACCTGTTCCAGGTCAACGTGGAAGAAGGCCGCCATCTGTGGGCCATGGTCTACCTGCTGCACAAGCATTTTGGCCGTGATGGACGCGAGGAAGCCGAGGCACTTCTGGAGCGCCAAAGCGGTGACGAAAACAATCCGCGCATCCTCGGTGCCTTCAATGAAAAAACACCGGACTGGCTGGCGTTTTTCATGTTCACCTACTTCACCGATAGAGACGGAAAATTCCAGCTCGCGGCGCTGGCTGAAAGCGCGTTCGATCCGCTGGCACGTACCACCAAATTCATGCTGACCGAAGAAGCGCATCACATGTTTGTGGGCGAGTCTGGCGTTTCGCGCGTGCTGGCTCGCACCTGCCAGGTGATGAATGAACTCAAGACCGATGATGTAAACAAGCTGCGCAATGCCGGCGTCATTGATCTGCCCACGATTCAGCGCTATCTGAACTTTCACTACAGCGTGACCATTGACCTGTTTGGCGCGGACCAGTCGAGCAATGCGGCAACCTTCTACAGCTCGGGGCTCAAGGGCCGCTATGAAGAAGGAAAACGCGAAGACGACCACAAGCTGCACGACCAGAATTACAAGGTTCTGGAGGTGGTGGATGGCAAATTGCAGGAGAAAGAAGTCCCCATGCTCAACGCCTTGAACGAGGTGCTGCGCGACGACTACATCAAGGACAGCAATGCAGGCGTTGGCCGCTGGAACAAGGTGATGGAAAAGGCCGGAATCGACTTCCGCCTGACGGTTCCGCACAAAGCCTTTAACCGCCAGATTGGCGCACTGGCTGGCGTGCGCGTAAGCCCTGATGGCCGCCCCGTGAACGAGCAAGAATGGCAGGTCAAAAAAGACGAATGGCTGGCCACCAATGACGACCGAAACTATGTGTCATCGCTGATGAAGCAATGCCTGGAACCCGGCAAGTTTGCGGGCTGGATTGCACCGCCCGTCATGGGCATCAATCGCCAGCCTGTGGACTTTGATTACGTCAGATTTAACTAGCTCTCGATCGCGCCAGTTTTACGCCATGTCAGGAGAAGAAGATGAGCACCACACTGGTTGAAAACGGCATCCTGAAGCAGCACCTGATTGACCCGGAAATCTGCATTCGCTGCAACACCTGCGAGGCAACCTGCCCGGTAGGAGCCATCACGCATGACGACACCAACTACGTCGTCATGGCAGACAAGTGCAATGGCTGCATGGACTGTATTTCGCCCTGCCCCACGGGCTCCATCGACAACTGGCGCTTGGTGCCCGTCAGCAAGCCCTATGGCGTGCAAGAGCAACTGGGCTGGGAGAGCCTTCCCTCCGAGCTTTCAGGCGATGCACTGGCCGCAGCACAAGGTGGTGACAATGCGGCCGAGGTGCATGATTTAAGTCAGGCACAGGCCGTGATTGCCGCAGCGGCAGGCCTTGCAGCCAGCGGTGCAAGCAGTGCCGACGGCGATGCATTTCGCGCAGCCAGTTATGGGGCCACCACACCGCCATGGTCGGCTGCCCATGCCTATACCAATCTGCACGGGCCCAAGGCACCGGTGACGGCCACCGTGGTCGGCAACCTCAACTGCACAGAAGCGGGTTTTGACAACGAGACGCACCACATCGTGCTGGACTTTGGTGCCATGCCTTTTCCTGTGCTGGAAGGTCAGTCGCTGGGCATCATTCCGCCCGGTGTGGACGCCAGCGGCAAGCCGCATGTGGCACGCCAGTACTCGATTGCCAGCGCACGCAATGGCGAGCGCCCCGGCTACAACAATCTGGCGCTGACGGTAAAACGCGTGGTTGAAGATCACCAAGGTTTGGCGGTGCGTGGCGTGGCCAGCAACTATTTGTGTGATTTGCAGGTGGGTGACAAGGTGCAGGTCATAGGCCCGTTTGGCAGCAGCTTTTTGATGCCCAACCATCCACGCTCGCACATCGTGATGATCTGCACCGGCACCGGCAGTGCGCCCATGCGCGCCATGACAGAGTGGCGTCGCAGACTGCGCAAGAGCGGAAAATTTGAAGGTGGAAAACTGCTGCTGTTTTTTGGTGCACGCACGCCGCAAGAACTGCCGTATTTCGGCCCGCTGCAAAGCCTGCCCAAGGACTTCATCGACAGCAATTTTGCCTTCTCGCGCATCGCCGGCCAACCCAAGCGCTATGTGCAGGACGCCATGCGCGAGCGTACCGCAGACCTGATGGAGCTGCTGCGCGATGACAACACGCACATCTATGTCTGCGGCCTTAAAAGCATGGAAGAAGGCGTGGTGCTGGCCCTGTGTGATGTGGCGCAGCAAGCCGGTCTAAGCTGGGAAGATCTGGGCACAAAACTCAAGCGCGAAGGACGTCTTCACCTCGAAACTTACTGAGTAATTTGCTCTTAAAACAGAAGCTTCCTGCGCTTGCTAATCAATGACTTAAGGAAAAAAAGCCTTGAAACCATTTATTAATAAGCGCAAGCAGCTTCGAATTAAATAGCAGTCAATTATTCAGATTCGGCCTGACTCTTGGCCAGTCGCTCACTCTTCCAGTACACATCATCGCCACCGTCCACACGGTTCAGGACACGGGCCAGAACAAACAGCAGGTCAGACAAGCGATTCAGATACTGGCGCGGCGCGGGGCGCATGGCTTCTGCCTGCTCCAGCGCCACCACATGGCGCTCGGCGCGGCGGGCTACCGTGCGGCAGATATGGGCTTGCGATGCTGCGCGTGTGCCTGCGGGCAAGATGAATTCAAGCAGGCGCGGCAGGTTGGCGTTGTAGTGGGCCAGCGCGTTATCAAGCTGCAAAAGCGCATCGTCCTTGAGCAGCTCGTAGCCGGGCATGGACAGCTCCCCCCCCAGATTGAACAGCTGGTGCTGCACCTCAACCAACAGGTCGCGCACATCCTGCGGCAAGTTCTCGCACAGCAGCAGACCGATATGGGAGTTCAGCTCGTCCACATCGCCCATGGCGTGCGGGCGGCCGCTGTTCTTCGATACGCGGGTGTTGTCACCCAGGCCGGTGGTTCCATCGTCGCCGGTGCGAGTGGCGATTTGCGAGAGGCGGTTGCCCATAAGTCGTCCTTTTGAATCAATGCGTTGCAGGCCTTGATTGTGCTTGACCGATGGAACACCCTCGCCTCAAGCATGCCAATCAGCTCACCAATTCTGCTTTCGGCAAGGGGAACTCGGCACCACCATAACTCAGCTCGATGAGGTGCTGGCTGCTCACCAGCTTATGCGCCCATTCATCGACGATAGCCCGGTGTTTGGTGGTGACGCGCGCGCCCATTTCCAGCCGCACCAGCTCCGGCTCTTCCAGCCCAAACGCCCGGTAGCCGCCCAGTGGCAGCGCCCCGCGCTCATGATCCTGAATCGCACGGAACAAGGCCTCACCCGAGTCGCAAATGGCCGAGGCGACAAACACCGAGGGATCGCGCTCCACCCAGTTAAGCACGTTGCCAATCTGCACCGCGCCATGTTCGCGGCAGGCCTGGGTGACACCGGGGCGGCCGCCATCAATCATGGCAAACACAATGTCCAGACCCGTCTGCTCGATCATTTGCGAGACGCAGGTTTTCGCCCACTCGGGCCGATGCTGATGGCCGCAGAACAGCGTGGCCAAATCGCCATGAAAACCAGCACTTCTAAGACCGTCTGCATAAGCCGCACGGCCACGCAAGCCGGGTGGCACTTTCTCACCGGAAAAGTGCCCCACGCTGCCCGTCTGGCTCCACTGGCTGGCGAGCACTCCGGCCAGAAAAGCGGACTGTTCCTGCAAGACCTCATAGCGCGCCACATTGGGGGCGCTCCAGCTGCCCTGGGTGACCACAAAAGCTTGTGCGGGCCAGCGCTCGGCCAGTATCTGCACCGGGCCATCGCCCTGACCGCCGTGGGCCAGAATCAGGTCGAAGCTGCCACCGCCCAGCACGCTCATTTCCTCGGCCCGTTGTTGTGCGGATTGAGCGGCCACCCACAGCACATCGACTTCATACCCTGCAAGCCTGGACTTGCGCACGCCCTGCAGGCCGGACTCATTGAAACTACCCTGTCCTTCAGGCCCGAAAAGCACCACAGCGTAACGCGGCTTTCTAGGGGAAATCTGCTTGTTATTTATCATTGTTTTTTCTCATTTTTAAAGTCGAGCACCAGTTTTTTTGGCAATCCCTGCCCATGCCTGATGCTGGTCAGGAATCAATTTGCTGAAGGCGGATGCTTCCATGTCGCGCATCACAAAACCCTGTGTTTCAAGCGACTGCGCAAAGTCGGCGCGGGCGCTGATCTGCCGCACGGCGGTAGCGATTTTTTCGCCCAATGCCTTGGGTAATCCAGCGGGGGCCGATATGCCGACAAAGTTTTCGGACACCAGCTGTGCCAGACCCAGCTCGGCCACGCTGGGCACTGCGGGAGCTTGCGCAACACGGCGTGGCGAGGTCAAGGCCAGCAGCTTGAGCCGCCCCTGTTTTTGCAGCGCGATGTTCTGCGGCAACGCATCAATGGCGATCTTGATATGGCCGCTGAGCAGGTCTGCGCGCATGGGCCCTGCACCGCGATAGGGCACATGCTCCATGGGTAGCTTCAGCGTCTGTGCAAACTGCTCACCCACCAGATGCCCAACCGAGGCCGCGCCGCCACTGCCAAAGGCCACGGGGGCCGGCTGCTCCTTGATCCAGCTCACCAGTTCGCTCAAGGTGTTGACAGGCACCGATGGATGGACGGCGAACACCGTGGGCACTGCACCGATATAGGCCAGGTGCTCAAAGCTGCGCACGGGGTCGTAACCGGGACTTTGCAGCAGCGAAGGAGCAATCGACATAGCGGCCGAGTTGGAGACCAGCAGCGTGTAGCCGTCATTGGCACTGTGGGCCACGATCTGCGCCCCTATAGAGGAGCCAGCGCCGGGCTTGTTTTCAATGACGATGCTCTGCCCCAGCTTCTCGGAAAGCAGAGGTGCCAGAACACGCGCCACGATATCGCTGGAACCACCGGGTGGAAAGGTCACAACCAGCTTGATAGGCCGCGTCGGCCAGGGCTGCGTCTGTACCGCTCGTGCAGACATGGCACCACCAAAAACGCATGCCGCCGATACACCCGCAAGCCCCTGTATGAATGATCTGCGACCTGTATCGCGCATAGCTCCGCCCTCTGAACTGCTTGTGGTTTGAAGCGAGCTCTGCAGCGCACGCCATAAGGCTTCCCAATATAGGCATGCCCCCCTCAAACGCTAAACAGTCATTTCTCATTAGCTAGAGCAAAACTTATCTATAAGCCAACAGCAGCACGCTTTTGGTCATCGCGTATACGCGATGCCAGCCAGTCCCAGCAGACACGCGGATCGACACTTGCGCAGACTTGAGCACGACCGTTCTAGTACGCAATACGTACAACGCCCGCGCAGCTGCGGTGGTATTCTTTTTCTCCTCTGGAGACCCTGATGAACGCACCCGTTGCCCCTACCGTGCTGCAGCCTGAATTTGTGCAGCGCCCGATTCCTGATGAATTTTTGCAAGCCCTGTCCGCACGCTTTGACGGCCAGTGCTCTACCGCTCTGGCGGTACGCGAGCAGCATGGCCGCGATGAAGGCTCGATTGCCGCGCCACCACCGGCTGCCGTGGTGTTTGCCGAGTCCACCAAGGACGTGCAAGACGCTGTCAAGCTCTGCGACCAGTACGGCGCTCCCGTGATTGCCTATGGCGCTGGCTCGTCGCTGGAAGGCCATTTGCTGGCCGTGCAAGGCGGCATCACCATCGATGTGAGTCGCATGAAGCAGGTGCTTTCGGTCAACACCGAAGACCTGACGATTACTGTGCAGCCTGGCATCACGCGCAAGGCGCTCAACGATGCGATCAAGGACACGGGCTTCTTCTTCCCCATAGACCCCGGTGCTGATGCATCGATTGGCGGAATGACATCTACCCGCGCCAGCGGCACCAATGCCGTGCGCTACGGCACTATGCGCGAGAACGTGCTGGCTCTCGAGGTGGTAACGGCCAATGGCGACGTGATCCGCACCGGCAACCGTGCCAAGAAGAGCGCCGCAGGCTACGACCTGACACGCCTGATGGTGGGCAGCGAAGGCACGCTGGGCATCTTCACCGAGATCACGCTGCGCATCTATCCGCTGCCTGAAGCAGTGAGTGCGGCCATCTGCTCTTTTGTCAGCATAGAGAACGCGGTGCACACCGTGATTCAGACCATTCAGATGGGCATTCCGATTGCTCGCGTGGAGCTGGTGGATGTGAATTCCGTGCGCATGGTCAACGCCTACAGCAAGCTGGATCTGCGTGAAGAACCCATGCTGCTGATGGAGTTCCACGGCTCGCCAACGGGCGTGAAAGAGCAAGCGGAAATGGTGCAGGACATTGCCAATGAATTTGGTGGCAATGCCTTTGAATGGGCAGAACGCCCCGAAGACCGCACACGCCTGTTTACCGCACGTCACAACGCCTACTTTGCCGCCGTGTCCAGCGTGCCCGGCTGCCGCTGTATCACCACCGATGCCTGCGTGCCCATCAGCCGCCTGGCCGATGCATTGCTGGAGTGCGTGACCGAGGCTGATGCCAGCGGCATTCCCTACTTCCTGGTGGGCCACGTGGGCGATGGCAACTTCCACTTCGGCTATTTGATCGACCCCGATAACGATGCCCAGCGCCAGCAGGGCGAGCAGCTCAACCACCAGCTGGTAGCACGCGCCATTGCGCTGGGCGGTACCTGCACGGGCGAACATGGCATTGGCATCCACAAGCAGGACTTTTTGCTCGAAGAAGCCGGTGCTGGCGCGGTGCAGATGATGCGGGCCATCAAGCAGGCACTTGACCCCAAGAACATTCTCAACCCCGGCAAGATCTTTCAGCTTCAATAAGCAGAGCCGCCAACGCTTTATCGATAAGCGAAAGCATGAAAAAAGGGCCTGAATATTCAGGCCCTTTTTTGTCGCTGGAGCGAGCTTACTTGCCGACCTTCAGCTGGCCGCCACGACCCAGGCCGCCCTTGACTTCCTGTGCCTTGTAATTGCGCAGAGAGATCACCATGTTGTTGTAGGCGTCCATGAAAGCGGCCACGGTGGCCTTGCCTTCGGGCGAGCGCGAGAAGCCGCCCAGGCCACCGCCCACACCGCCGCCGAACGCACCCATGGCAGCACCGAAGTTGGTGGCCGTGGCATTGCCTTCGGAAATCGAGATCTGCACGCCGGAGCGGATGTCGAACATGCTCAGCGTCACCACCGAAGCCTTGCTCTGCATGGCGCCGCCAATCAACGAGCCCACGTTGCCGAACAGGCCGCCCACGCCGGCAGCCAGCTGACCGGTGGCATCGTTGTCGATGATGATGGAAGGCTCCATGTAGTAGTCAGCAGCCACGCGCTGGCCCTTTTGCTGCTTGGAGCCGGCACGGAATTCACCGGAGTTGCGCTGCTTGTCGGTAATGGCAGACATCTTGCTTTCCGTGCGGTTGTTGCCGACGGAAGTGATCACAAAGCAGTTGGACTGCTGCACGGCCAGACGGATCAGCGGCTCAATGGTCGTGATCTTGGTCGCAGCGCCAAAGCTGGCATACCACTCCTTGCCGCGACCATCGTCCACCGCCAGCGTGCCCAGAGGTGCATCGCAACGCTCCAGCGTGGGATTGGCATTCACGCTGGTTGCGCCGCCCGCTGCACCGGTTGCCGCTGTGGGCGCTGTGCCGGTCGAGATGGTGCCGCCACCGGGAGTCACACAGCCCCCCAGTGCCAGTGCGGATGCGATGGCTGCAAGGCGCAGCGTTGTCTTCTTGGACATATTGATGCTTTCTAACAAAAATGAAAAACCAACCCGCTGATCTGCGATCAGCGCCAGTACCAACCCGATGAACCCCAGCTCATGTAATAAGGTCCGCTTATGTACCAGGTGTTCCAGGACTTGCGCTCGTCTTCAATGGCCTGATAGCGTGCCTGCGCATTCTGTTTGGCTGCCTGTGCCTGAGGCAGCAGGCGCTTGGCTTCCTTGAAGCCCTTGGCCGCTGCGCGCGACAGCCAGGCCTCGGCTTCTGCGGGGTCTGGCCCCATCTCCTCAAACCCCAGCAGGTACAGGCGTCCCAGCGCAAACTGCGCATTGCCATTGCCTGCATCACCGGCCTTGCGCATCCATTCAATGGCCTGATAGCTGTTGCGCTCCACTCCATCGCCGCGCAGATAGCGCAGACCCAGGTCATAGGCCGCACGAGGATCTGACTCGGCCTTCTGCTCCAGCGCCAGACGGCGGCGCTCGGCTTCAGGATTGACGGGCTCGCCACGGAAGGTCGCCACATTGCGCGGCAGATCTGAACAGTTATTGCCTTCGCACAGACGCACGGTAGGCGACGTCGGTGCAAGCTGGTCTTGCGGCGACTGCGCAGCGCAACCTGCCAGTGCAAGAGCGGCCAAAGAAAGGCTTGGTAGAACCAGGCGCATGAATATCTCCCCTTGATTTTCAGCCGGTGAAACCGAAAAAGTATACCGAAGCAGTTTGCGCAGGTTTTTACGCATTCTTGACAATACTTGCCAAATCGCTCAGTCCGTCTTCATAAGAAGCCCCAAATTAATAGCTACAGGCGATTGATTTGATTTCTTAATAGCTTATTTGCCGCTCATATCAGATGCTGCCCATGCTCTGGGCTGGTAAATATCAGATCTATGTTTAAACATCTGCCCTCGCTGATCTGGCCTTTGCCCGCCTTGCTGACCTGGCTGCTCTCCTGGGTCATTTTTTTTGGATGCAGCCGTGTCGCTCCCTGGTGGCTGGCCCTGTTGCTAGCGGGCGTCGTCAGCTCACTCGCCAGCCTCTGGGGCCATAGCTGGTGGCGTCGGCTGATGATTGCAGCGGGGTTTCCTCTGTCCTTTGTGGTGCTCAGCGCCAGCCAGTTGCCCGCGTGGGGCTGGTTGCTGCCACTGGCTTTGCTGCTACTGATCTACCCCATCAACGCCTGGCGTGATGCGCCCGTCTTCCCTACGCCAGCGCTTGCGCTGCAGGGGCTGGCAAAGGTGGTGAAACTGCCTGAGCAAGCTGTGGTGCTGGATGCTGGATGTGGCCTGGGAGATGGCCTGCGCGCACTGCGCAGCGAACTGCCAGATGCGCGCTTGCAAGGTCTTGAATGGAGCTGGCCGTTAACGCTGGCCTGCGCTCTGCGCTGCCCTTGGGCGCGTGTGCGGCGCGGCGATATCTGGCTGGCGGACTGGAGCGGCTACCAGCTGGTCTATCTCTTCCAGCGACCCGAGAGCATGGGCCGCGCAGCCGTCAAGGCGGCGACCGAGATGCAGCCCGGCAGCTGGCTGGTCAGCCTGGACTTCCAGCTGCCGGGGGTGGAGGCTACGGCCTGCCTCGAAGGCAACAGCCGCCACAAGGTGTGGATCTACGCCATGCCGCTGGATGACGCAGAACGCAGCTGATACGGTCTTACTTGGCGCCGCCGCTGGCCTTGCTCACGTACAGCGCCACTGCGGCAATGTCGGCTTCGCTCATGGTGGCCTTGAAAGAAGGCATGGCACCAATGCCATCCTTCAGCGCGCGGGCCACACGGGCGGCATCGGGCTGCAGCTCGTCCAGCACAGGGCCGATAGCGCCTTCGGTACCAGCGTCCTTCAGGGTGTGGCACACGGCACAGGCAGGGACCGAAGCCGTAATAAACAGCTCTTTGCCGCGCGCCATCTGGGCCGCTTGATCGGCATGTGCCGCTGTGCCCACAAAGGCGGTCAACACCAGAGCGGCGAGGGTGTAGTTAGTCTTGATCATTGTTTTTGGGAAATGCAATTCATCGGGGACTGAATGCATGCCCAGTGCCACAGGTAGCGGCACCGGGCATGAGGGGTACAGACGCGGCGATCAGGCCACGGTGACGGTCACGGCGTGATCGGCCCAGCTGGTGTTGTTGTAGCCGCTCTGGTTTTCACCACGCGTTTCGGGCTGCACATTGCCCTTGACGTCAGTCGCGCGGCTGGCCAGCTGGTAAGTGCCCTTGGGCAGCTGTGCCTGCAGCACAAACTGGCGCCATGCGAACTTGCCCATATCGGGGCCCACCAGACGGGCCTGCTTCCAGGTCTTGCCGCCGTCGATGGAGACTTCAACCCCCTTGACGGCGTTCATGCCGCCAAAGGCCACGCCCTGAATCTGCACCGTGCCAGCCGCCTGATTGCCGTCTTCAGGAATAGGGCTGTTGATCCACGACTTGACGCTCATCTCCTGCACCGAAGGCTGGCTGGGGTCACCCTTGCTGCCGGGGGGCGAGATGCGGTAGCCGTGCGACATGATGTGCGCTTCGCTTTCCTTGGCGGTGAAAGCCAGCTGCTTGACGTACTTGATGTTGTTCACGCCGGTGTAGCCGGGCACGATCAGGCGCAGCGGGCCACCGTGAGCCAGTGACACGGGCTCGCCATTCATCTCCCAGGCCAGCAGCGCATCCTCCATGGCTGCCAGCGGCACGGAGCGCTCTACGATCACGCTCTTGGGGTCCAGACCTGCGGGCAGCACTTCGCCGCCGGTGCCAGTCATGTAGACCATGCCGTCGGCCACGCCACCCAGGGCCTTGACCACGTCACGCACGGGCACGCCGCTCCAGACCACACAGCCTGCAGCACCTACGGTCCACTGCGTGCCGCTGGGCTTGCTGGGGAAGAAGCCACGGCCATTGCCCGAGCATTGCAGCACCATGGTCACCGTCTCCAGACCCATGGACTTGAGCTCGCGCACCGTCAGTTGCTTGGGCTTTTTGACGCCCTCAATCTGCACGGCCCATGCATCACGGTCAGCCACGATGGATTCGGGGGGGTGGGCAGGTTGTTGCGCACGTACAGCTGATTGGTTGGCGTGATCACGCTGGAGCCAAACGCGCTGCGCTTGGTCTCGATGGTGGTGGAACCGTGCACGATCACCGCGTCTGCATTTTTGAAGCTGGCATAGCCGGGCAAGGGCTTGGCGGCGGGCGCTGCGGCTTGTGCCATGGCCTGGTTCTGGAAGCTGGCCAGACCCGCTGCGGCCAAAGCGCTGGCGCTACCAGCGAGCAGGCGACGGCGGGGCAGAGATGTGGGTTGTTGCATGGTGTCTCCTCGTTACTTATGGTTAAGGGTGGGGCGAATGAATACGGCTCAGCTATCGGCCTGGCCCAGCGCGCGCGATGCGACGGCCAGAGCCTGTTTCTTCTGTGCAATCAGCACCAGCGGGCGGCCCTCGCGTGAACGCACTACCTGCCAGTAGGTGTTAGCCCACCAGCCCTGCCCGTCGGCAAGCTGCAGGGGCTGGTCGAAGGCCAGTACGGTAACGATGCCGCCTTTTTCAAAGAAGGTCGTCAGGTGATACGCCCGGCTGCCATCGATATCGCAGGGGCGCATCAGCTGGGTGTAGCCGGGCAGCTTCTGGTCTGCAGGCCAGTCCATGTGTTTGGCGATCTCGGCCTCTGGGACGAACTGGCCGCGCAGCGTGCGCTCGTAGTACTCATGCTCAATGGCCGAGCGCACCATCTCTGGCGGGCGCATGGCAAACACGCCGCCGGTGACAGACCCACCCACCAGCAGCGCCGCAAACATGCGCTTTACGCCGCTGTGCGAGTACCAAGGAGTGTGGCGCAGCAGGTGCCCAGGGGCTTCACCGGGCTCGAAGGCCAGCGCCAGCTCGGCTCGGGCGCGCAGGTCAAAGGCGGTTTCGTCGGGGCGATCTTGGTGTTTCATGGTGTGCGCTTTCTCAGCGGAATCACGCTGGCCGCAGCGGGGGCGGAAGAAGAGTCGTCATGGCGGGGAACTGCTGCGCGTGCAGGCTCTTGCAGCGCGGTCTTGAGCGCATCACGCGCCCTTGCCAGACGCGAGAGCACGGTGCCGGGGGCAATGTCCAGCGCCTCGGCCATCAACGCCGTGGTCATGTCGTCAAAGTAGTAAAGCACCAGCACTTCGCGGTGAATAGGAGCGATGCGTCCCAGCGCCTTGACCACGTCCAGCTGCGCATCCAGCGCATCGTGGTGGTTGATGCTCTCTTCGTTCGATTCATCCAGCGGCTGAGCCTGTAGTTGCGCAGGATCAAAGTGGCGAAAGGCATGGCGGCGCATGATCTGGAACAGCCAGGCACGGGCCATGCTCTGGTCCCGCAACTGGTGCCTGAAGCGCCAGGCGCTGGTGAAGCAGTCCTGCACCACGTCTTCGGCGGTGGCGCGCGAGCCCGTCAGCGCCCAGGCGCTGCGCAGCAAAAAACGGTAATGCTCACGTACCCACTGGTTGTAGCGCGACTCGGCGGAGAAGATCATGGTGCTAAAGAGCGCAGGGCCGCCGCTTTCATTCCATGCGGCTGCAAATATTTTTGAGCTGCGGCACAAGAATTCACGTCAAAAAAGCCTCAAGCCCTTGTACATCAAGCGCAAGCAGCTATAACTTTTGCGTATGCATGCCAAAGAACTGGGCGGGCGGCATACCCACCGTGCGGCGCACCATGGCGCTGAAGGCGCTGGGGCTGTAGTCCAGCTCGGCCGCTATGCGCTGAATGGGCCAGTTGCGCGCCGCCAGACTCACGGCATGGGCCAGCACCACTTGCTGGCGCCACTGGGTAAAACTGCACTCAAGCTGCTGACGGAACAGACGCGCCACGGTGCGCGGGCTGGCCCCTGTGTCACGAGCCCAGTCTTCCAGCGTTTCAAAGCGCGTGGGGTCTTCCAGCACGGCCTCGCACAGCAGGCGCAGGCGCTTGTCCTGCGGCAGGTTCACACCCAGCTGCACGGCGCTGGCGCGGCGCAGTTCATCGAGCAGCAGCTCGCTCAAATGATGCTCGCGCGCCTTGTCCTGGTCAGACAGGTTCAGGCTGTCATCGGGCACCGTGGGCAGCTCGCGCACCACGGCGCGCAGCAGGTCTGAGGCATTGAGCACACGGCATTGCCGCCAGGCGATTTCTTCCTCCGGCCCCACATCAGGGCCGCAGCGGCCATGGGTCTGAAAAAAGTACAGGGTGCGCAGATCGGCGCTTTCCACCATGGTCACCGCATGCTCCATGCCCGGCGGCACCCATAGCGCACGCGATGGCGGCACGATGTATGTGCCTTGCGCCACCGTGAGCCGGATGGTGCCCGTGGTAGAGATGGCCAGTTGCCCCCAGGGGTGGCGATGCGGCTTGACCTGGGTATCGGCCTCCAGCCAGCGGCATTTGGCACGCACCGGGCGCTCGGCCGTTGGCACATAGAGATGCGGCGTCAGCGTCTCCACATAGGCGGTGGCTTTGCCCGCACGCAGCGGCTCTGGCGCTTGAAGGCTGGTCATGATGGTTGGCTTACCCGCGATAGCAATTGGCAGACTATCGCATACAAGACGCAAGCCTTCTGCCTAAGATGCGACATATGACCCGCCCTGCCTCTACAACACCTCAAAACCAGGCGCCAGAGACGCTGCGCAGCGATGCGCGCACGATTGGCCTCATCGGCCTTGCTCACGGCTCCTCGCACTTCTTTCACCTGCTGCTGCCGCCGCTGTTCCCATGGCTGATCAAGGATTTTGGCTACAGCTATTCAGAACTCAGCGTGCTGGTCTCGCTGTTCTTCATTGTCTCCGGCACCGGGCAGGCGCTGGCCGGCTTTGCGGTAGACCGTTTTGGCGCGCGCCCCATTCTGTTTGCCGCGCTGGGCAGTTTCACGGTCGCGGGTCTGATCGCCAGCACGGCACAGGGCTATGCCATGCTGCTGGCCGCGTCGTTCTTTGCGGGTCTGGGCAATGCGCCCTTCCACCCAGTGGACTTCACCATTCTGAACAAGCGCGTATCGCAGCAGCGCATAGGCCATGCCTTCTCGGTACACGGCCTGTCGGGCAATATCGGCTGGGCACTGGCACCCGTGTTCATGGCGGGCATCACCACCGCTACCGGCTCCTGGCGCACGGCCTGCTTTTGCGGTGCCATGTGGGCACTGGTGGTGCTGGTCATCATGGTGCTCAACCGCGATGCACTGAATGACCGCGCTGACGCAATCAAAGCCGCGGACAAGCCCGCCGTAGCCGTTGCGGCCCCGCAAGAGCACCCCATGGCCTTCATGAAACTGCCGTCGGTGTGGCTGTGCTTCTCCTTCTTCTTCTGGAGCACCTGCGCGCTCAGCGCCATCCAGACCTTTGCCAGCCCCGCCATGCAGTCCATGTACGGCCTACCACTGTCGGTCACAGCACTGATCGTCACCGGCTACATGCTCTGCGGCGCAGCCGGCATGGTGGTTGGCGGCTTTCTGGTAGGCCGCGTGAAGCGACTGGAGACAGTGATCTCGATCTGCATGCTGGGCTCAGGCCTGCTGCTGTTCATCGTCGGCACGGGCTGGCTACCCGCCATGGTGGCCGTGGTGGTTGCATCGCTGGCGGGTCTGGGTACCGGCCTTGCAGGGCCATCACGAGACATGCTCATCAAGCGCGCAGCGCCCCCCGGCGCGACAGGCCGCGTCTATGGCACGGTGTATTCGGGTCTGGATCTGGGCTTCTGTCTGGCCGCCCCCGTGTTTGGCTACATGCTTGATCATCAGATGAACAACGCGGTGTTCTACGGCTCGGCCATTGCGCTGGTGCTGTCCGTGGTGTCGGCCGTCATCGTGGGTGATGGCGTCAGCAAGAAAAGCAAGGCCGCTCTGGCTCCCGCAGCCTGATTGACTGGCCCGGCCATATGCACCCCACAAGCCCTGTACGCGAACGCTGCAGGGCTTTTTTGCACCCATCCCGCCTAGCGTAAATCCCAATACGCAACTTCTCAAAACACGCTAATCGGCTGCTAAGCTGATTCGCACTATTCATAGACCTCAGGAGACTTTTCATGCCCTCTTCCCCCTTGCTGCGCACCCTGCCTCTGGCGCTGGTACTGGCCTTTGGTGCGGCCCATGCCGCGCCTCAGGCCGAGCTACTGGAGCAGGCTAAAAAAGAGCAGCAACCCTATCTGGATACGCTGCGTGATCTGGTGCACATCGAGTCTGGCAGCAAGGATGTGGAAGGCGTGAAAAAGATTGCCGAATACATCGCCGGCAAGCTGCGCGCACAGGGAGCCAAGGCCGAGGTGATCGAGCCCACCGACATCTACCGACTGGATGACACGCCCGAGAAAGTCGGCCCCATGGTGCACGCCGAATTCAAGGGCAAAGGCACAAGCCGCATCATGCTGATTGCGCACATGGACACGGTCTATCTGCCCGGCATGCTCAAAGACCAGCCGTTTCGCGTTGACGGCGACAAGGCCTATGGTCTGGGTATTGCAGACGACAAACAAGGCGTGGCGCTGATCATGCATATCGCCCCGCTGCTCAAGAAGCTGGGCATAGACAACTACGGCACGCTGACCGTGCTGATCAACGGCGATGAAGAAATCAGCTCGCCCGGCGCACGCAACACCATCACGCGTCTGGGTGCCGAGCAGGATGCCGTGTTCAGCTTTGAAGGAGGCGGCACCGACGGCAGCCTGCGTCTGGCCACCAGCGGCATTGGCTCGGCCTATCTGAAGGTGATTGGCAAGGCATCGCACGCAGGCGCCAAGCCCGAAGACGGCGTGAATTCGCTGTACGAAATCTCGCACCAGATTTTGCAGATGAAGGATCTGTCCAAGCCCGAGCAAGGACTCAAGCTGAACTGGACCGTCTCCAAAGCCGGCACCAATCGCAATGTGGTCCCAGCAGAATCCACCGCTCAGGCCGATGCCCGCGCACTGCGCGTTGAAGATTTTGGCGCGCTGGAAAAAGCCATGCGCGAGAAGATCAGCCACAAGCTGCTGCCCGCCAGCAAGGTGGAGCTGAAGTTTGAAGTGCGCCGCCCACCGCTGGAGGCCAATGCCGTCGCGCTCAAGCTGGCCAAGCACGCGCAAGGCATTTACGACAAGGAACTGCAACTGCCCATGAAGGTCATGGACAAGGCAACGGGCGGCGGCACAGATGCAGCCTTTGCCGCACTCAAGGCCAAGGGCGGTGTGATTGAAGGCTTTGGCCTGTCGGGCTATGGCGCACACTCCAACGATGCCGAATATGTGCAGATCAGCACCATCGCTCCGCGCCTGTATCTCGCAGCGCGCATGATTCAGGACCTGTCGCAAGGCCAGATCAAGTGAGAATTTTTTGATAGCTTCCAACGCTTGATTTGCATTGATTTCAAGTCTGAAGCGATCTAAAAACCATAAGGAGCTTGCGCTGCAAGCTCCTTTTTTATGGGCGGGTGCAATGTAAGCCGTGGCTAAAGACTGTGGCTGTCTGATTCCTGTGCTCAAGGCGAATGCCAACACCTCATTCCCGCTTCTGTCACCTAGCCAACAGACTGCAGCCAGGCGAGTCTCTACATTCAAGGCATCAACGATGAAAGAGAGCCGCCATGACATCCGCACCCAGCCTGAATATCCCCAGCGTGCAGCATCTGGTCAGCCCCGAGGAGTGGCAGCTGCGCGTGGACCTCGCGGCCTGTTACCGGCTGGTGGCGCTGTATGGCTGGAGCGATCTGGTCTTCACCCATATCAGCGCCAGGCTACCGGGGCCTGAGCACCACTTTCTCATCAACCCCTACGGGCTGATGTTTGACGAGATCACGGCCTCATCCCTCATCAAGGTGGACCTGGGCTGCAACAAACTCATGGACTCGCCCTTCCCCGTAAACCCTGCGGGCTTCGTCATTCACAGCGCCGTGCATGAAGCGCGGGCCGATGCGCAATGCGTGATTCATACCCACACGCGTGCCGGCGTAGCAGTCGCTGCGCAGAAGAATGGCCTGCTGCCCATCAGCCAGCAAAGCACGTTTGTGCTGGGCTCGCTGGCCTATCACGGCTATGAAGGCGTGGCCTTCCGCGAAGAGGAAAAGCCAAGGCTGGTCGCAGACATGAGCGGGGCCAATTTCCTCATGCTGCGCAACCACGGCTTGCTGGTCTGCGGCAGCACGATTGCCGATGCATTTCTATCGATGTACGTGTTTGAATCGGCTTGCCAAATTCAAATTTCGGCCCAGTCCGGCGGCACTGAACTGACGCAGGTTCATCCACAAATCATTGAAGGCGTGGCCCATGCGATGAAGGTGCAAACCGGTGGGCTGGGCGGCCAGTTTGCATGGCCGGCACTGCTGCGCAAACTCCACAAAACAGACCCCAGCTACAGCCATTAAAACGCAGCTGCTGAATGCAAAAGAGCATCCGTGAGGATGCTCTTTTTTATTTTTTAAGCCTCAATCAGACTTCGCCGCGCAGCTTTTCGATGATGCCGTTCAGCTCTTCGAGCGAGCCAAACTGAATGGCAATTTCGCCCATTTCATGCAGCTTGCCTTGGCGGCGCACGGTCTTCTTGATGCGCACTTCCACATCGGCAGTCAGCAGGTCAGACAGCTCTTCTTCGATGCGTTTGACGTCGCGTGACTTGCCATCCTTCTTGACCTTCTGGCGCGTGAGATTGAACTCGGCACCAATCTTTTTAACCAGCGATTCCGCCTCGCGCACCGACATTTTCTTGGCGGCAATCTGGTTGCCCGCCGTGATCTGAGTGGCGCGGTCCAGCGCCAGCAGCGCACGGGCGTGGCCCATGTCGATATCGCCAGCCATCAGCATGGTCTGCACAGGTTCAGCCAGATTCAGCAAGCGCAGCAAATTGGTGGCTGCGCTGCGCGAGCGGCCCACCGCCTGTGCAGTCTGCTCATGGGTCAGGCCAAACTCCTTGACCAGACGGGCAAGGCCTTGCGCCTCCTCCAGCGGGTTCAGGTCTTCGCGCTGAATATTCTCAATCAGCGCCATCGCAGCGGCAGCTTCATCAGGGACTTCGCGCACCAGCACCGGCACCTCGGCCAGACCCGCGATATGCGCGGCACGAAAACGGCGTTCACCGGCAATGATTTCGTACTTGCCCGAATGCTCGCCCTTGCTGAGCTGGCGCACCAGAATCGGCTGCATGATGCCCTGCACCTTGATGCTTTCGGCCAGTTCGTACAGCGCGCCTTCATCCATGCGCGTGCGCGGCTGGTACTGGCCTGCCACCATCACATTGAGCGCCAGTGTGCTGGGCAAATTCGCCACAGCACCGCTGACAGTGCTAGCTTCTTTTTCGCTGACCTTGGGGCCCAGCAGGGCTTCCAGACCACGTCCCAGGCCCTTGGGTTTCTTAGTCACCATTGCTGAAATCTTTCCTTAAAGGGTCTTGAGTAGCGCAAGGCCGTCATCCCAGAGTCCTAATCCGCTGGCGGTGTTGATATGGCCCGCAGCGCCTGCATTCACAAAGCGGCTGCCCCAGCCATCGGCCATGGTCTGCGCCCGCGCCAGAGAGCAATTCGGGTCGTTGTCGCTGCCCACCAGTATCGATGGGAAGGGTAGCTTCTGCAGCAGCACAGGCGACCAGCCGGACAGTACTCCGCGCAGGCCTTCCTGCTCCGTATCACCGGGTGCCACCAGCAAAGCGCCGCGCACCTTGGTCTTGGCGACCTGCGAATGTGCAGCCCACCACGCCACCAGCACGCAGCCCAGACTGTGCGCTACCAGCGTGACGGGGCCGGGGGCATCAAGCACAGTCTCTTGCAGCCGAATGCTCCAGTCACCGCGCAGCGGGTGCTGCCAGTTGTGCTGCTCCAGCCGCTGAAAGCCAAATTGCTGCTGCCATAGGCTCTGCCAGTGACCGGCGTCCGAGTTTTGCCAACCGGGAAGCAGCCAGACATCCTGCGGATTCAATGCTTCAGATGTCATAGCTGCAAGCGCTTGATTGATATGGGGTCGTGTGCTGTTTCACGTGAAACATCACTTCTTCTTGATGCGACGCACCATTTCTTCCGCAAACTCGACAAAGGCCTTGCTGCCCTTGGCAGATGCATCAAACACCACGCCGGGCAGGCCGTAGCTGGGTGCTTCGGCCAGGCGCACATTGCGCGGAATCACGGTGTCGAACACCTTGTCGCCAAAGTGTTCCTTGAGCTGGTCGCTGACCTGCTGCTGCAGCGTGGTGCGCGGATCAAACATCACGCGCAGCAGGCCGATGATCTCCAGATCAGGGTTCATATTGGCGTGCACCTGCTTGATGGTGTTGACCAGATCGGTCAGGCCTTCCAGCGCAAAGTATTCACACTGCATGGGCACGATCACGCCGTGGGCGGAGCACAGGCCGTTCAAGGTCAGCATGGACAGCGAGGGCGGGCAGTCAATCAACACAAAGTCGTAATCGGCGTTCACGCTTTGCAGCGCGGTCCTGAGGCGGTCATTGCGGCGCTCCAGCGACACCAACTCAATCTCGGCACCCGACAGCTCGCGGTTGGCACCCAGAACGTCATAGCCCACCTGCTCGGACTTGATGGCCACTTCCTTGATGCTGGCGTTTTCCAGCAGCACGTCATAGACCGTCAGCTCCAGTGCGCGCTTGTCCACCCCTGACCCCATGGTGGCATTGCCCTGGGGGTCCAGGTCAATCAACAGCACACGTTGGCCGACCTTGGCCAAGCCCGCGGCGAGATTGACCGTGGTGGTGGTCTTGCCCACTCCACCCTTTTGATTGGCAACGCAGAAAATTTTGGCCATTGAACTTCTCTTTTTAGTTGGCGGCCAGCTTGAGGCCAAAACCGATCAGAAACACTCCGGCTGTTTTTTCCAGCCACTTCACCACCGCAGGGTTGGCACGCAAACGCTCTGCCAGCAGCTTCGTCAGCGTCACCACGATGACGCTGTAAATCAAAGTAATCACCGCAACTGTGGCTGCCATCACGCCAAAGGTGACGACTCCCTGATGCTTTGCAGGATCCACAAACATGGGGAAAAATGCCATATAGAACACGATGGCCTTGGGGTTCATCAAGGTGATCAGCGCACCCTGGCGAAAATACTGGCGTGGCTGAATATCAATGGCCGGGGCATCGCCGGGCTTGGCCGTCAACAGCTTGTAGCCCAGCCAGGCCAGATAAGCCGCCCCTACCCATTGCACCGCATTGAACGCCGCTGGATAGGCAGCCAGCACTGCCGCCACACCGGCAACGGCCAGCCACATCAGCACCTGATCGGCAGCCATCACCCCCAGACAGCATGCGATACCGCCCCTCCATCCGCCCTTGCCTGTCGAGGTAATCAAGGCCAGATTACCGGGCCCTGGTATCAGCAAGAAAACGGTGACGGCCGCAGCAAAAGCGCCGTAATCAGAGATGCCAAACATTCAAACCCTGCGCGATGGAAAACAGCAAGTTTATGCGAGGGCCATCACTAACGCATCTGCATTGCACAGATGTTGCTTGCTTCAGTGTGTAAAAAACCATTTTGCTGTCGCCCATCTGCGACTGACACGCTATCGCCCCAGACCAGAGACGCCGAGCAAGGGCCGCCCTGCGGCGAAGGCGTCGTCCCCCTTTCAGGGGGAAGCGGCAAAGCCGCTCAGGGGGTTACTCAATTTTCATCCAGATCACGCAGCGCTCGACATCCAAGCCAGGAACCTGCAAAGGTTCCACGTGAAACACCTGCACGTCGGCAGGCAGGGCTGTAATCTCTTCATCGGGATGTTTGGCCTTCATGGCAAACCAGATACCGCCGTCGGCCAATGCCTTGCGCGACCAGGTAGTGAAATCCACCAACGATGCAAAAGCACGGCAGCTAATGACAGGGTACTGGGTCTTGAGGTTTTCCACCCGGTCATGAATGCCGTGCAGATTAGGCAAGCGCAGCGACGCCGCCACTTGCTGAATGAAGGCCGCTTTCTTGCCCACGGTGTCCACACAGTTCACATCGATCTGTGGGCAGCAGATGGCAAAAACCACGCCGGGTAAGCCGCCGCCCGAGCCAACGTCCAGCAAAGGCAGTCGCTTGCCCTCTTCTACCGGAAGCGTATTCACATGGCGCAGCAGAGCGGGTACCGCGGTCAGACTGTCGAGCAAATGATGCGTCAGCATTTCCTGCGGGTCACGCACGGAGGTCAGGTTGTAGACCTTGTTCCACTTCTGCAGCAGATCCATGAAGGACATAAGCAGATCAACCTGTGTAGAAGCCAGCTCCAGCTTCAGCGCCTGAATGCCTTGTTCGAGTTGGGTACGCAATGCCTGGCTCATGCCGATGCCTCTTCATTCTGTGCGGTGAAGCCCTTGAAGCCGCCTTTTTTCAGGTGAACCAAGAGCAGCGAGATAGCTGCGGGTGTCACCCCGGACATACGGGAAGCCTGACCCAGTGTTTCAGGGCGATGCTTTTGCAGCGTCTGACGCACTTCAAAAGACAGGGCTGAGACCGACATGTAGTCAAAGTCCGCAGGCAGGCGCAGACGCTCAAAATGCGCAGCACGCTCCACCTCATCTTTTTGGCGATCGATATAGCCGGAGTACTTGGCCGTAATCTCCACCTGCTCAATAACCGAAGCACTTAGCTCACCCAGAGCCTCGGGCAGAACGGCGGCAGTTGCGTACTGGCCTTCGTTCATGCTCGCGAGCTTTTCGTAATCGACACCGGGGCGGCGCAGCAGATCGAACAGGTTGTATTCGCGCTCCATGGCCTTGCCTAGTACTCGCTCAGCCTCTTCGTTCGACACCACGCGGGGGTTCACCCAGGTGGACTTGAGGCGCTCTGTTTCACGTGAAACAGCTTCGCGCTTGCGACTGAATGAATCCCAGCGGGCATCGTCAACCAGACCCATGCGGCGACCTTGTTCGGTCAAGCGCATGTCGGCGTTGTCTTCACGCAGCTGCAGACGGAACTCAGCGCGGCTGGTGAACATGCGATAGGGCTCGTTCACACCCTTGGTAATCAGATCATCGACCAGTACCCCCAGATAGGCTTCATCGCGCCCGGGCATCCATGGGCCTTCACCACGGCATTGCAGCGCGGCGTTCAGGCCTGCGAACAAACCTTGGGCTGCCGCCTCTTCATAGCCAGTCGTACCGTTGATCTGACCCGCAAAAAACAGCCCCTGAATCTGCTTGGTCTCAAAGCTGCTCTTGAGCGAGCGAGGGTCAAAGTAGTCGTACTCGATGGCGTAGCCAGGTCGCAGGATATGCGCGTTCTCCATGCCCTTCATGCTGCGCACCAGTTCGTACTGAATGTCGAATGGCAGGCTGGTGGAGATGCCGTTGGGATAGAACTCGTTGGTAGTCAGTCCTTCGGGTTCCAGGAAAATCTGGTGGCTTTCCTTGTCGGCAAAGCGATTGATTTTGTCTTCCACGCTAGGGCAGTAGCGTGGGCCCACGCCCTCGATCTTGCCGGTGAACATGGGGCTGCGATCAAAACCGCTGCGAATGATCTCGTGGGTGCGCGCATTGGTATGCGTGATCCAGCAGGGCATCTGCTTGGGGTGCATGGCGCGGTTGCCCATGAAGCTGAACACGGGCACTTCGCCCTCGTTCACGCCTCCGGGCATGCCGTCACCGGGCTGCTCGTCACACTGGCGGAAATCGATGGAGCGACCATCAATCCGAGGAGGCGTTCCGGTCTTGAGGCGGCCCTGGGGCAGCTTCAGCTCCTTCAAGCGAGCAGACAGCGACACGGCGGGAGGATCACCAGCACGGCCAGCCGCGTAATTGTTCAGACCCACGTGGATCTTGCCGTCAAGAAAAGTCCCAGCCGTCAGCACCACGGTGCGGCTGCGGAACTTGAGGCCGACCTGGGTCACGGCACCGACCACACGGTCACCCTCGACCATCAGGTCATCAACGGCCTGCTGAAACAGCCAGAGATTCGGCTGGTTCTCCAGCATCTCGCGGATGGCTGCCTTATACAAAATACGGTCAGCCTGAGCACGCGTAGCGCGCACGGCAGGGCCTTTGGAGCTGTTCAAGATGCGGAACTGAATACCGCCCTTGTCTGTGGCCAATGCCATGGCACCGCCCAGCGCATCAACCTCTTTGACCAGATGGCCCTTGCCAATACCGCCGATGCTGGGGTTGCAGCTCATCTGCCCCAGGGTTTCGATATTGTGGGTCAGCAGCAATGTTTTGCTGCCCATACGCGCAGCGGCCAGCGCAGCCTCGGTGCCGGCATGGCCGCCACCGACCACGATCACATCAAATTCCTGTGGGTACAACATGTTCTTGCTCCGGGGCCTCGCCCGGCCCTTGCCCCTGCACGAAGCAACCATGCCTCGGCTCTCATGGCAGGCAGACATGTGTTCATCTCATGTCCTGCCCTGCGGGGAACCCGCAATTTTCCCACCATTGCCGCAACAATGCCTTGGCAAGGGTTGAGGCAGGTGTTTCACGTGAAACATGAACCCTGGCGTTTGCCCTGAGAGGCCTATTTTTGAAGGAAAAATGCGCCGGCCCTGTGCTGCAATGACAGCATGAACATCCTCATTTTTGCGGGCAGTACCCGCCAAGAATCGTACAACCGCAAGTTGGCCAAGGCGGCTGCGGCTATTGCAGAGCAACAAGGCGCACAAGCCACGTTGCTGGAACTTTCGGACTTTGATATTCCGCTCTACAACGCGGATCTGGAAGCTCGCGGCACACCTGCCGATGTCATCCGGCTCAAGCAGGCCATGCACAGCCATTCGGCCTGGATTATCTGCAGCCCTGAGTACAACGGCAGCTATCCTGCCCTGCTTAAAAATGCCATCGACTGGGCCTCCAGCCCCGTGAAGGGCGATGCTCTGTGGTCTGACGGCACGCTGCCCTTTCGCAACAAGGTAGTAGGCATGGCCAGTGCTTCGCCGGGTGGCATGGGTGGGCTGCGCGCCCAGTCACACCTCGCCCCACTGCTATTGAATCTGCAATGCTGGGTTGCACCGCGCAGCCATGCGGTGGCACATGCCGCTGATGCGTTTGATATGCAAAACCAGCTGCAGCGCAGCCATGATCAACAGGCCATGCAGGCCTTGGTCGAGCAAGTCCTATGGGCTGCACGACGGTTTCAATAAGGCAAGCTGGTTATTGCGGAATACTTTTCACCTAAAAAATAGGTTTCATCCTCTACGATCAAGCCATCTCAACCTCTATCAAGATTGACCGTGTCTACAGCCTCCGCACTTCACGCTTTTCTGTACTGCAGTGTTTTCGAACCGTCGCAGCCTGTTGAGTGCGTGGGCGACATCGTTCGCACATCGCGGGAAAAGAACCTGCATTTAGGACTGACCGGTATTCTGATTTTTGATGGTTCCCGTTTTTGCCAGTACCTGGAAGGTCCGGCACAAAAGCTGGAGGATGTACTGACCAGCATCAAAAAAGATCAGCGGCACATGGATGTAAAGCTACAGCTGCATGGCCCCATGCAGGCAGAGCGCAAGTTCAAAGGCTGGTCCATCGCATATGCCGAAGTGGATGAGGAAATATCTCTGGCACAGATGTCAACGGCCAGTGGCAACGACGCCTTGCTCTACCTGAACGATCTCTTGCCCAGTCTGGATCTTTGTTGACCCACCTGGAGACGGGTCACTGTCAGCCTCCTGCATGTCGCAGAAGCGTATCCGGTTTAGCATGGCGGCTTGTCTTTTCAACTGAACGAAAGCCACTCACCATGAAGCTTTACTACAGCCCCGGCGCCTGCTCAATGTCTCCGCACATCGTGCTGCATGAAGCAGGCCTGCAGCATGAGGCCGTAATGGTCAGCACCAAGAGCCACAAGCTCCAGGATGGCACTGACTACTACAGCATCAATCCTCTGGGCTATGTGCCCTTTCTGGTGCTGGATAACGGAGACACCTTGCACGAAGGTCCCGCCATCGTGCAATACCTTGCGGATCTGGCCCCCGAAAAGAACCTGGCGCCTGCCAATGGCACCATGGCGCGATATCACCTGCAGGAGTGGCTGAACTTCATCGGTACCGAAGTGCACAAGGCTTTCGGCCCCCTCTTCAACCCGACGACTCCTGAAGACTTCAAGCCTACGGTGCGTGCCAATGTGCTCACGCGCCTGAGCTGGGTCAATGAGCAACTGGCCAACAAATCCTTTCTGATGGGCGACCAATTCACCGTGGCCGATGCCTATCTGTTCACCGTGACAGGTTGGGCCCAATTTGTGGGTCTGGATATCTCCAGCCTCAAGCACCTTGCAGCCTACCGTGAGAGCATTCTGGCCCGCCCATCGGTACAGGCAACCATGAAGGCCGAAGGCCTGATCAAGTAAATTTTCCGCATCTGTTTACAAAAAAGCTCGGTCATTCATCGGGCTTTTTTTCATCTGGAGCTTTGCATGCCCTCTCTGTTTGATCCGATTGAAGCAGGTAGCCTGCGCCTGCCCAACCGCATTGCCATGGCGCCACTGACGCGTAACCGGGCACCTAATGCGGTGCCCACACCGGCAATGCAGACTTACTATGTACAGCGCGCCTCGGCAGGTCTGCTGATCAGCGAAGGCACGGCCATCAGCGCGCAGGCTCAGGGCTACTCTGACGTGCCCGGCCTCTATAGTGAAGAGCAGCTGCAGGCCTGGAAAAAAGTGACCCACGCCGTTCATGCAAAGGGCGGTCGCATCGTCACCCAGCTCTGGCATGTAGGCCGTATTTCTCATACGACACTGCAGCCCGGCAACCACGCGCCTGTTGCGCCATCGGCCTTGACTGCCCAGTCCAAGACCTATTTGATCGACCCAAAGACTGGCGAGGGCAACTTCCTCCCCACCTCTGCACCGCGCGCACTGCAGTCTGAGGAGCTTCCGGGAATCGTCCACAGCTTCACCGTTGCCGCAGTTGAGGCCGTTAAATCTGCCGGTTTTGATGGTGTGGAGCTGCATGCCGCCAATGGCTATCTGCTTGATCAATTCCTCAAAACCAGCACCAATAACCGTACCGACGATTACGGCGGCAGCATCGAAAACCGCTGCCGTCTGGTGCGCGAATGCATGCTCTCTGTGGCCGATGCCATTGGCGGCGGCAAGGTGGGCATTCGCATCTCGCCCGTCACTCCGGCCAACGACATTACGGACGAAAACCCGCAAGCGCTGTTTGAGCATCTGATGCGCCAGCTGGCTCCACTGGGCCTGTCCTATATCCACGTAATTGAAGGCTCGACCGGTGGCCCGCGCGAGCTGGCTGACAGGCCGTTTGACTACCACGCACTCAAGCAGGCCTACCGCACCGCAGGTGGCAAGGGCGCGTGGATGGTCAACAACGGCTATGACCGACAGATGGCCATGAACGCCGTTGAAAGCGGTTACGCCGACGTGGTGGCCTTTGGCAAAGCCTATATCTCCAACCCCGATCTGGTGCACCGCCTGCAGGCCAATCTGCCGCTCAATGCGTGGGACAGCAAACGCTTTTATGGCGGTGGCGAAGACGGCTATACCGACTACCCTGCTATCGCTCATTCATAGTTAAAACAGCTTCCAGCGCTTTCATTGATTGCGCTGGCAGCTACTGAATTGAAAGCAAAAAGCCCGGCGCATTGCTGCAACCGGGCTTTTTTTATTGGCGTGACTTAGCGCTTATGCATGTTCCAGCAACGGGGACTTTTGCTTAGGCAAGGCAGCCTTTCCAACCGACGTCACCGCCGGAGGTGGACTCCGGCGCGGCCCTGGCCCAGCACGCATCGCGGCCTGCACAGAACCACCCGCCAGTTGAAACTGGCTGACCAGTTGCGCCAGCCTTGCCGCCTGCTCGCGCAGCGATTCGGCAGCTGCGGCAGACTCTTCCACCAGCGCCGCGTTTTGCTGCGTCATGCGGTCAATATCACCCACGGCCTGATTCACCTGGCTAATACCCAGAGACTGCTCGCTGGACGCCGCAGTGATCTCGCCAATGATGTCGCCCACGCGCTTGGCGCTGTCCACCGTGTCCTGCATGGCCTTGCCCGCACTCTCCACCTGGCGCGCGCCCACATCCACGCTCTGCACGCTGGTGTTGATCAGCGTCTTGATTTCATTGGCCGCTTCGGCCGAGCGCTTGGCCAGACTGCGCACCTCAGATGCCACCACGGCAAAACCGCGGCCTTGCTCGCCTGCGCGAGCGGCTTCTACCGCTGCATTCAGCGCCAGAATATTGGTCTGGAATGCGATGGAATCAATCAGCCCGATGATGTCGCCAATCTTGCGGCTGGAGCCTGAAATCTCCTGCATGCTGTTCACGGCCTGACCCACGATCTGACCGCCTTGCACGGCGGTGGAAGATGCCGAAGCAGCCAGCTGATTGGCCAGCTGCGACGACGATGCCGTCTGCTGCACAGTAGCCGTCAACTGGGCCAGAGAAGCCACGGTTTCCTGCAGGTTGCTGGCCGTCTGCTCGGTTCTGGCAGACAGGTCCTGGTTGCCCGTCGCAATCTCTTGGCTGGCCGTGGCAATGTTGCCGCTGGCGTCGCGCACTTGCGCCACCGTGCTGCTCAGCGATTGCTGCATTTCATCCAGCGCCTGCTGCAGATCGGTCAGCTCATCCTTGCCGCTGACATGCGCCTTGCGCGAGAGATCCCCACCAGCAATCGTCAAGGCCATCTGGCGGGCGCTTTCCAGCGGCTGGCAGATGGACAGCATATTCAGCAAGGTCAGCGGAATCACCACCACCAGAGCCAGCACCACCGCCGCGATAAACAACCAGCGCGTTTGCTCAGCCACCTTGCGCTCAGCCGCGGTCAGCGCATCTGACTGCTGACGCAGCAAGCTGTCGAGCTGGGCCAGCAACTTGTCGGCCTCGGCCATTTCGGCCAGCGCCTTGCCGCTCATGCGATTGGCCGTGGTTGCCGAGTCATAGCCCCCAGCTTCCAGCTGGCGTGCCACCGGCTCAAACAGCTTGCGATAGCTGTCTATGCGCTCAGTGATGCTCTTGGCCAGCAGCGCATCTTCTGCGCTCTGATCGGTCATAAACTTGCCCAGCGTGGCCTTGGATTGGTCGATGAACTTGCTCCACTGCTGATTGGCCTTGATCACTTCCTCAGGCTTCTCGTACTGGATGACCATGTCTTTTTCACTGATGCGGATGCCGCCCAGCTCTATGCGCAATTGCGCCATATGGCCTGATTTTGCAAAGGCATTGTTCCGAAAATCCTGGCTCATATCCTGAATGCGCGACATCCCCAGCATGCCAGCGCCTCCCAGCAATCCCAGCAAAACCATCACCACACCAATGGCGCCCAGCATGCGTGTGCGGATGGTGAAACCCCGCATCATTTCCAACAGACTCATGAATCCCCCCTCGACTTTGAAAGACCGGCATCTTTTACACCAGAAACAGCAATTGTTTCAAATTGTCAACAAACAAAAAGGCCACAACCAAAGCACTTGCACCATGGCGACCTGCAATATGACAAGTTCTTATCGGCATGCTTTGCGACTTATCAACCCTGCCGGTGCTCATGTTTTGAAAAGCGCTTGACCTTGCCATGATGTTAGGGTTGAACATTCAAATCATAGAGTCCACCAGCCCGGTGGCTCACCTCTGAAGGAGCTGATCCATGCAACAAGTTTTTGAAGTTCAAGGCATGACCTGTGGCCATTGCGAACGCGCTGTCACCAACGCCATTCAAGGCATTGACGCCCAGGCCCAGATCAAGATCGACCGTTCCGCCAACCGCGTTGAGGTGGACAGCAGCGCCAGCCGCGATGCACTGCAAGCCGCCATTGCCGAAGAAGGCTACAAGGTCGCCTGAGCCAGCTCTCACACCACAGCGCCAGCGCCTCATGCAAGTCATCAAAGGGCCGCTGGCGCGTTTTTTCGAGGAGCACCATGCCTAGCCAACCATCAACGCAAAAAATCGCTCAAAACTGGCCTGTCGTCATCGGCGAAGCCGCACGCCGTGCCGGGGTGTCGCCGCGCATGGTGCGCCACTACGAATCACTAGGCCTGCTGGCACCCGTTCACCGCACAGACAGCGGCTACCGCCAGTACACGGAGGCCGATGTGCACGCGCTGCGCTTTATCCGCCGCGGGCGTGATCTGGGCTTTTCCATGGATGAGATCGCCACCCTGCTCGGCCTGTGGCAAAACCAGGACCGTGCCAGCAATCAGGTCAAGACCATTGCGCAAAAGCATATTGCCGCGCTGGCCGAGCGCATTGCCGCCATGCAGTCCATGCAGCGCACTTTGCAGACGCTGGTGCATTGCTGCCATGGCGATGACCGGCCCGACTGTCCCATCCTCGACGATCTGGCCAGCGCCGACACCGATCTGTCGCCTGCTCATCACGCGAGCCCATTACCCCCACGCCCAGACGCCGCAGCAAGGCTGCAGCCTGAGGAAAAGTCTCCGAAAACGCTTGACCCGGGTTTCACGTGAAACCTGTCTCATTTTTTCGACTGCCAGTCGTCAACAATGAGACATGCTGCAACGCAACATTTATTGCAAAATATGCGACGAAATGGATGTGAACGCTCTCATTCACTTCAAGACCATCCACGCATAGATCAGTAACCATTGCTCTCGCAATGGAGGAGACAAACAACATGAGCACCCGAGACATCTTCGTCGTCAGCGCAGCGCGCACAGCCATCGGTACCTTTGGTGGCGGCCTCAAGGACGTTCCCAATGCCCAAATGGCCACCACCGTGGTCAAAGCCGCCATTGAGCGCGCAGGCATTGCGGCCGACACCGTGGGCCACGTCGTCATGGGCAACGTCATCCCCACTGAAACCCGCGACGCCTATCTGTCCCGCGTGGCCGCTGTGGATGCTGGCTGCCCCATCGAAACTCCCGCCTACAACGTCAACCGTCTGTGCGGCTCGGGTCTGCAAGCCATCGTTTCGGCTGCGCAATCCATTGCACTGGGCGACTGCGAGGTAGCAATTGGCGCCGGCTCCGAATCCATGAGCCGTGGCCCCTACTTCGACATGGCTTCACGCTGGGGCGCACGCATGGGCGACGCCAAAAGCATCGACTACATGCTGGGCATCCTGCACGATCCATGGCAAAAAATGCACATGGGCATCACCGCTGAAAACGTGGCCGAGCGCTACAACATCAGCCGCACCATGCAGGACGAACTGGCAGTTCTCAGCCAGCAGCGCGCCGCTGCCGCCATTGAAGCCGGTCGCTTCAAGGAACAGATCGTTCCCATCGAAATCGCCACCCGCAAGGGCGTGGTGCTGTTTGACACCGACGAGCATGTGCGCGCCACCACCACGCTGGAAACACTGGCCGGCATGAAGCCCGCGTTCAAAAAGGAAGGCGGCACTGTGACCGCCGGCAATGCCTCCGGCATCAATGACGGCGCTGCCGCCGTGCTGATGATGAGCGAGCAGGCCCTGAAGTCCTCGGGTGCCAAGCCTCTGGCCCGTCTGGTCGGCTATTCTCACGCCGGTGTGGAGCCTGCATACATGGGTATCGGCCCCGTGCCCGCCACGCAAAAGGTACTGGCCCGCACCGGCCTGAAGATTCAGGACATGGACGTCATCGAAGCCAACGAAGCCTTCGCCGCCCAGGCCTGTGCCGTCATTCAGGAGCTAGGTATGGACCCCGCCAAGGTCAACCCCAACGGCTCTGGCATCTCGCTGGGTCACCCCGTGGGCGCTACCGGAGCCATCATCGCCACCAAGGCAATTTACGAGCTGCACCGCACCGGTGGCCGCTACGCTCTGGTGACTATGTGCATCGGCGGTGGCCAAGGCATTGCAGCGATTTTTGAGCGCGTGTAATCCGCTGCTTCAACGGCTTTAAAACGCCCTACAAAAAAGGCCTGTCAGAGTAATCTGGCAGGCCTTTTTATGATTTTTTGATAGCTTCTTGCGCTTGTTCTTTCAATGTTTTAGCATCAAAACATTTCCAAATCATTATTTATAAAGCGCAAGCAGCTATACCTTCAATAGCATCAGAAGGGTGCTTCTTCGGGAGCGGTATCGGCAGGCGCTGCAGCCGGACCGGTCACCGTGCCTTGGCTGCGGCCTTGGGCCAGTCGCACGGGCAAGGTTTCAGCAGGCGTGGCGCGCAAAGAAGCAGGCAGCCACTCGCCCAGACCGGTACGGCCTTCACCGCCCAGCGCCTCGATCAGATCAGGAATCAGGCGTGACAACTCGCCGGTGGCAATGGTCACATCGGTATCAAAACCGCCATCGTCTTGCGACTGGCCATCCATCACCGCATCCAGCAGCGCAATCTTCTTGATCTGCAGGCCTTCGGTCAGCACAAAGCTCACGCGGTCATCCCAGGTCATGGCCAGCTTGGTGGGCATCTTGCCGTGCTCGATATGCTGGCGCACCTCGTCAATATCCAGCGGGTGGCGTGCGTAGCGCACCACGGCCTTGGATTCGTCGGCAGCCTTCAGTTCACATTCGCGGTCCACCGCAAAGCCTGCGGGTGGCTCTTGCGTCATCAGCCAGTGCGCCATGGCCGCCTGCGGGCTGGTCTGAGTGTCCACCAGTGCCAGCGCAAAGCCGGGCAGGCCTTCGACCAGCAGCGTGACGATCTCATCGGCACGGCCTTGCGCACTGGTATCGAGCACCAGCGTACGCGCCTGCGGGTCAATCCAGACCCACATGGCACCTTGCTTGGTAAAAGCCATGGGCAGCAGATCCAGCTTGGCCTCGTCCTTCAGGTCTTTTTTCTCTTTCTTGCCCGGCTTGCGGCCTTCCGTCGCTTCAATGTGTGCGGCCTTTTCGTTAACCCTGCGGTTGAGCACGCTGGCAGGCAGCATCTTGGATTCGCTCATGAAGCGCATCACCCATTGCCCAGCCACCGATTCGGCCAGCGGGCCATGCTGCTCGCCACGCGGTGGCATCCAGCCGACCGAGCGTTCCTGCGTCGCGCCGCACTCGGCAAACACCGTCTTTTGCAGCGCATCTTCCAGCACCTGCAGATCGCCCTGCCAGCTTTCGGCAATGCGATAAACAATCATGTTCTTGAACATCAAAAACCTTTGCTAAACCTTCAATCGTCGTGAGATCCCGCAGCGGAGTCTCACGGAAAAAATCGGCTGCCAAAGCAGCCCATGCATCCATTGTTGCGCAGTCAGAGCCGCCTAATCTTCTCAATACTTTACAGAGCGGCTGCAAAACCTCACGTGACAGAAACATGAGCGCCCCACACTTCATCCATCCGCTGCCGAATGCCTTTCAAGACGCAGACCGAGCGGCCACTTCTTCCACTTCAACTGAAAAGGAATATGACATGACCCGCTTTCGCCAAACCATCACCGGCGCCGCTGTTGCCACTGCCCTGCTCGCTTCTTTGAGCCTGCCCAGCTTCGCACAGACTGCTGCCACTGCAGAGCAGCCAGCAGCAACCCAAAAAGCCCCAGAGCACCATAAGCATCAACGTAGTGACAAGCGCGGTGATCGCATGGAACACATGCAGGAACGTATGGCCAAGCTCAAGGCCGACCTGAAGCTGACCCCCGCTCAGGAGTCCGCCTGGACCACGTACACCAACGCCATGAAGCCCGGTGAGCGCCCTGCCCCCAGCGACCGTGACGCATTTGCCAAGCTGACCACGCCCCAGCGCATCGACAAGATGCGTGAGATGCGCGCCAAGCGTGATGCTGAAATGGACCGCCGTGCCGACGCCACCAAGGCCTTCTACGCTCAGCTCAATGCAGAGCAGCAAAAGACATTCGACGCGGCCTCGCTGCGCATGCATCACCAGCGCGGTGAGCACCACCACGGTCACCATGGCGGCAAACCCGGTCAGGAACGCCCCGCAGCGCCTGCTCCCGCCACCAAGTAAGCTGAACTGAAGCTGCAATCAACAAGCCCCCGGTCGTCATGACCGGGGGCTTTTTCTTTTGCACGATATCCATTGGCTGACTGCAAGCGCAATCGCTTGCCGACAGCACATTTATTAACAAAGATCTAGATTCATTTCCACAGAGCATACGAAATTCAGGCCATTCAAGCAGATCGATAACGCCCCGTATTCCAGACACTGGAAGGATCTTTGCCATGAAAAAGCTGCAGATAGCAAAAACATTTGTCATGTTGCTGGCTCCAGCGCTGCTCAGCCTGTCAGCCCATGCACAGTCTGTGCAGAACTCGGCCACAGGCGTATACCTGCAATACGGTGCCTCAGAACATGGCACAGACAGCTGGACCGGCGGCGTCATGCTCCCCTGGAACTGGAGCTACGCACTAGGCTCGGGCAAGCTGACAGGCTACTGGGATCTCTCGGTCAGTCGCTGGTCGGCCGATTACCAGGGCGGCAATCGTTCGACCTGGGTTCTGGGAGCACAACCCACATTGCGCTGGCGCCCCGCACAAGGCCAATCACCCTGGTTTCTGCAAGCAGGGCTGGGCGTGAGCTATGCCACCAACCATCGCTACATCACAGACCACAAAGAGTTCTCAACGCGCTACAACTTTGCCAGTCACCTGGGAGTCGGCTACCTGTTTGGCGAGCAGCTGAAAAACGAAATCAGCTTACGGCTGGAGCACCACTCCAATGCAGGAATCAAGGAACCCAACCCCGGCGCAAACTTTCTCCAGCTCCGATACGCACGGTACTTCTAGTCAGCCAGACAGCTGCAACCAGGCAAAGCCACCTCCGGGTGGCTTTTTCATGTCTGTCATCAGTCAAACAGGCCTGTGTATAAACATGGTGATAAGAATAGAGAAATTTTCATGTTTTCCACAGATATTCCCAGTTTGAAAAAGTTATTCCCAAATCAAGGACAGCAGGAGTTGATCTTCAGCCACAGACTTAAATAAATCTTAAGTCGTTGATTTTTATTGAAATTTATTACTTATCCACAATTAAGTGGGTCACTTACTATTACTACTAAGTAAAAATATAAGATTAGCAATAACAACTAAAGCCAAAGTTTGCACAGCATACCTGCACGCATTGAATAAAAAATGGGTTGCTCAGATTGTTGAGAAAGCCCTCGGGGTACTTCACATCCCTCAAACCTGATGTGCCCAATCAGGTCTTCTTTAGTTATTCACTATAAAAAGCATAGCTAATAATGCTTGTATTTACTTGATAAACAGCGTTTTTCTTATTTATTCATGAGATATGAATTTTTGTGGATAACGCCATATCAACTTAGATGTTGTCCACAGAAATTCTTAAACCTTGCAAGTTGTTCATGAATGGAGGACAGCAGTAGCCATCATCTGTCTCCATGTTTATCAGAACCCAAGATGGTTGATTTTTATCAATTTTTGATAGTTATCAACAGGAACATGAGATCCTTACTACTACGACTAAATATTTATAAGAAATCTAAAGAACAACCAAAGGCAAACCCAAGATTGCGCAATGTGTGTGGGTTTGAACTTCCGTCAATCAGGTGTCTCAAAGCCTCTCTACAGAGGGTGAGAGCAGGAAAAAATGGCTTTAGAAAAATTGACGCGTCAGAACTCAAAAAATTGGCGTAAGATGCGCAGCCTCAACATCAAGAGTTGGGGATAAAGTTCAATAACAAGTCCTTGGTGAAGGAAGTTATCCACAGAATGTTATAAACAGCTGGGGATAGCTATTCCGTAAAGCCACACTGCCCATTGCAGGCAGGCGATAGCAGTGCATTCAAAAAAATTCAATGGTCTTTACGCCATTGTTTTCAAACGATTTTTCTGAAGACGCCTTCAATTGCTCCTTTGCAGCCTGCCCACAGCTGCAGGTCAAAAGCAAAGAACTTGTGGATGGCACCGTTGCGAGAAGCCACGCCCATTGCGAAGTGATGCGAACTCATCGTGTCTGATGAACTCCAGCTGTTGATCACAGCGCAATCGCTGAGCGACTGGATGCGAGAGCACAACGAATCACTAGGAAGGTTGGGAGGCTGGAGTCATTGATCCTCCACCCAACTCCACCCCTTCAAGTGTTAGAAAAATTACAAAAGCCTTTTGGTGCAAAAAGGCTTGTGCTCATGCCGATGCCAGGCATGAAATAGACGGCTGGTGCAGCAGGCTAAGAGGCGTGAAAAACGCCACAAAAATGGCGCGAAGAAGCCTGAAAAAGCCTCTTCGCCAGTGTCATCAAACAGCTTGAACCGGCCTGCGTTGCAGGGTGAATGGCGGCAGGCTCTTGATGAGCAACTGGCCATAGCTGGTGCCTGTCAGGCGGCGGTCATAGCAGTACACATGGGCCTGGTCTTCTTCGGTTCGAATGGCGCGTCCTACCCACTGCGCCAGGCGAATGGCCGTGGCAGGCACAACCAGTTCGTTGAAGGGGTTGCGGCCACTGCTGCGCAGCCATTCGGCTCTTGCTTCACCCACCGGGTCGTCGGGCGGGGCAAAAGGCAGCTTGGTGATGAACAGCGACTCGCACAGCGCACCGGGCAGATCCAGCCCTTCACCAAAAGATTGCATGCCGAAGATGATGGAAGGCTCGCCCGTTTCCACGGCTTCGCGGTGGCGCGCCAGCAAGGTCTGGCGGGGCAAGGCGGTTTGGACCAGCACCTGATTGCGCATGCTGGTGGATAGCGCATCCACCGCCTGCCGCATTTGCTCGCGGGATGTGAACAAGACCAGCGCACCGGCCTGTATGCGGCTTAGATCGTTCAGCAAGGCCTCGACCATCTCCTCGGTAAAGCGGGCCGCTTCACGCGGGTCTGCGGCCGTCTCCCGGGCCACTAGCGTGCCTTGGCGGGCATAGTCGAAGGGGCTGGGTACTTCCAGCGTGGTGACTGAGGGGTCGTTGACCAGCCCAGCCTCACGCAAAAAGAAGTCGAAATGGCCGCAACTGGCCAGCGTGGCAGAGGTCAGCACTGCGCCTCTGACCTGCGACCACAGGTGCCGGCGCAGGGTGGAACCCGGCTGAATGGGGCTGGCGTGAGCCTTGACGGCAATGAATTCCCCGTCCATCTCCAGCGTGAACCACTTGGCGTTGGGCACCGTCGTGCTCTCGCCATCCTGCCCGCTTTGCTGCAAAAGCAATTGAGTGGTGTTGGAGATGGCTTCCAGCCGCGGTGCGAGTGCCCCGACCTGCGCATAGATGGTGGACAGGCGCTGTGCTTCCTCGGGCTTGTCCTTGATTTCTGCACGCAGCGCTTTGGAAACAGCACGCAGCGCATCCAGAAAGCCATCGGCATGGTGCGCAATAAGGCCCAAAGGCTCTAAAAGCGTCTCAGGCAGCATTCCGCGGGCCGCCCGTACCCTAGGCGGCCCATAGCTGTCTTTTTGCGATTTAAGGGCCTCTCCGTACTGCTCCATGACCAGTCTGGCCAGCTCCTGCATCTGCAGGCGCAGCTGACCTGCGTGCTTGGGCAAATCGGCCAGCTCTTCCACTTCAGCGACCTGGTTCACGCGCAGCGCACGGCTGGCCAGTTTGTCGATCCAGGTCAGGCGGCTCAGGTCCATCTCGCCTGCAAATTGATCGAGCGCGGTGGAGGGCAGGTGGTGCGCCTCATCAAGGATCAGCAGGCAGTTATCCAGATCCGGAAGCAGCTTGGAGCCGAGCGAGGAAAGCAGCAAATCATGATTGGCCACAATGACTTGCGCGGCTACCAGGTCCTTGCGGCGCTCGTAATAAACGCAGTTGCTGAAAGCAGGGCAGTGCTTGCCAGTGCAAGACGATGACTCTGCGGCCACGGGGCTCCATGCCTCGGGCTCTGGCGGCGTTTCTAGCGAATCGCGGTCGCCACTCCATGCCTCGGTTGCCAGCGCATCTGCCATGGATTTGTAGAACTGCATGCGGGCCTGCAGCTCGTGCTGGGGCCGATTGATCTTGGTCTGGGCCTTTTCATCGCCAAAAAGATCGTCTATTTCCTCATCCTGCGCTTCGCCCGTACTGGCAAGTCGCTCCAGCTTGAGTTTGCAGACAAAGCGGCCACGGCCCTTGGCCAGCGCGAATTTGAAGGGCTGATCGAGCTTGGCGGCCAGTGCCGGCAAATCCTTGTTTACCAACTGCTCTTGCAGCGCCACCGTTGCGGTGGATATCAGCACACGCGTGCCACGCGACAGCGCCATGCGGATGGCCGGGATGCTGTAGGCCAGCGACTTTCCCACGCCTGTTCCGGCCTGCACCACGGCAATGGCCCGGCGGGGTTCTGGATCGTCTTCATCGACTTTTCCGAGCTGGGCTTCGCTCAGCGTTTTTGCGATTTGAGCTGCCATTTTTCGCTGCCCTTCACGGCTGCGAAATCCTGGCATGGCTCCAACGACGGCATCAAAGGAATTCAGGGCCTCTTCAGCCCACTTTTTTTCGTGCATTTCAGCGCTTTTCGAGACGCAAAGGCACTGTGCTTTAGCGTTTTATAAGTATTCGTACAGGGATATGTATTAAATAAGATTGAATTTCTTATGCAATACAGCATACAAATCGATGATTTTCGTATGTTCTACAGATGTATCTCGGAGGTGTATATGAGTAATCTTTTCCACCACTTGAGGAGGACTTGTTCATTTTAATTGTGGATTGTCTGAAACGTAGTTTTCAAGAAACTTATCCACAGAAGTGACGCTGATGGAGCTTGTTTGTATCTTGGAGATAACTATGTAGTAATAGTTGTTGATAAGGTTGTTAAATTTTTATGAATAAATAGGTTTTTCTAGAATTTGAAAATTCGCTTTAAGAGTGAAAAATTGCTAGTTTTCAAGTGCTGTGGTTAAGGTTGTTCACGCTTATTGTGGCTCTCTAAGTTCGGAGAACATGTAATTTATCCACAGCTATGAAGCTCGTTATTTCATGCGTTTTATCCTGGCTAGTTTTTCTTCTGTAGCTGCTCAAAACGTGATTTGTATGCCAGATCTGCTTTTTGTGTTGATTTCTTGAAAAACAGAGGCACGGATCTTCAATTTATCCACCGAATGGATAACTCGGTAGCTCTTCTTTTGATAGTAGATATCCAAAGCTATACAAGGGATTGAGAGCACTTTTATTGAAAACATGGCTTGAGCCAGCTGTCGACCTGATCTGACGATATCTAGATACTCTTAGTACTCATGTATGAAAAATCACACGAGAAAACAGGCTGATCGCCTGTTTTTTAGGCAATTCAGGCGTGTTTACTTTGCCTTGATGAAAAAACAGGCAAATCAAAGCTGTTGCGTGTTCAGAGCTGACTGAGTTCTGGTCAGCGTGAGGGCGCGCGCGGACTGGGTTGCAGCTACTGTCCGTCCCTTACCAAACCGTAATGCGTGCGTCACCCAATAGGCTTGCCGCTGTTCCTAGCATGGCGCCATCACTGGAAGAGAAGCGGTGCTGAAGCTCTTCACTTTCCAGCCATCGAAAAAGGGTGAACGATGAACAAGAGCCTTGTGGGACTGCCGGCAGCGGCGCATTTACCAACCAAGACAGTGGCAAAACTGTCTGTGGCGGCTATGGCCGTTGCTTTGGCTGGCTTGCTCAGCGGGTGCGACGCCTCTAAAGCGACAGAGGGCGCACAAAACACTGCGGCTTCCCTGCCCAAGGGCTTTTTGCAGGTCAAGCCTGAGTCCGTGAAGATGCTGGATATTGCGGCGGTGACAGACCCTCAAGGCTTGCAAATGGCCTGGGCTCCTGCGCATGTGGCGTTTGTGGAAGATCGTGTGGCATCGGCTTCTGTACCCATCTCGGCGCGCGTGGTCACCGTCAACGCGCATGTGGGCGATATGGTCAAGGCCGGCGATTTGCTGGCGACGCTGGTCAGCCCCGATGCACTGCGCACACGCTATGACGTGGCCGCAGCCAAGACCGCCCACGATGTGGCGGTGGTTGAAGCCCAGCGTCAGCAAAACATGGTGAACAAGGGCGTGGGCGTTGAGGTCGATCTGCGTGCTGCTCAGGCCAAGCTGCGTGAAACATCGCAAGAGCTGGGCCGTGCTCAAGGCACAGCTGCACTGCTGGGCTCCGGCGGTGGCGATCGCATTGAACTGCGCGCCCCGCGTGCAGGCATCGTGGCCGAGCGCAAGGCTGTGGTTGGCAATGCGGCTGACCCAGGTGCTGCACTGTTCATGATTGGTGACCCGCAGGCCATGAATGTGGTGGCCGAGGTGTTTGAGTCCGACTTGCCTGGCATTCGCCTAGGCAGCGCTGTTCAGGTTGAAGTACCGCAACTGGCCAAACCCCTCAAGGGTACGGTTCGTCATCTGGGGGCTACGCTGGATAAAGAATCGCGCCGCGCCGCAGTGGTGGTGGAGCTGAGCGAGCAGAACCCCGTGCTGCGTCCTGGCATGCAGGCCAAGGTGGGTGTGCAGCTTTCCAACCTGCAAGAGATGCTGATCCCCGTGAGCGCCGTGCTCATCAAGGATGAAAGCCTTAGCGTGGTCTATGTGCAGCACGAGAACAACCAGTTTGAGGCGCGCAAGGTGACTCTGGGGCGTCCATCGCGCGGCATGGTGCCGGTGATCTCTGGCCTTAAGGTGGGCGAAAAAATTGTGGTGCGTGGTGGTCTGCTGCTTGACGGCGCAGCCAGCCAGCTTCTGTAGTCCTGGCAGGAGCCTGAACCATGCTGCGTTCGTTTATTTCCTTCGTCGTTCATCGACGTCTGGTGGCGCTGAGCGTCACCCTCGCCATCGCCATTTATGGCGTGTACGCCTATCTACAGACCGCCATCGAGGCCTACCCCGATGTGACCAATGTGCAGGTGGGTGTGATTACCCAGGCGCCGGGGCTTGCCCCCGAAGAAGTAGAGCGCCAGATCACTCAGCCGCTAGAGCGCGAGTTGAACGGCACGCCGGGGCTGACGGCACTGCGATCGGAGAGCTATTTCGGCCTCTCCATGATCAACCTTGTCTTTGATGACAACGCCAATAGCTTTAACTCGCGTGCCGAGGTTTCCCAGCGTTTGCCACAGGCCAATTTGCCTAATGGTGTGACGCCAGAAATGGCACCGGACTACACGCCGCTGGGCAAGGTTTTTTACTACCGCTTGCAAAGCGATAAACACACGCTGGCGCAGCTTCGCACCGAGCAAGAATGGCATGTAGTGCGCGTTCTCAAGCAAGTGCAAGGCGTGGCTGATGTGGTGAGTATTGGTGGCTTCGTCAAAGAATTCCACGTGGAAGTAGACCCTGAAAAACTCTACAGCCTGGGTCTGAGCCTGGATGATGTGAGCGATGCGCTTTCCAAGTCCAACCGCAATGTGGGTGGTGGTCTGATGCGCCGTGGCGAGCAGTCCTTCATCATTCGTGGCATTGGCTTGTTGCGCACTCCACAGGAGATTCAGGATGTGGTGGTTGCCATGCGCGGCAAGGCCCCTGTGACGATTGGTGATGTGGCGCGTGTAGTGCAGTCGCACACACCGCGCCAGGGCTCTGTTGGCATGGATGATCAGAACGACGTGGTGCAGGGCATTGTGCTGCTCAAGCGCGGTGCCAACCCCTCCATCGTGCTCGATGATATTCACGCCAAGGTAGAAGAACTCAACAACGGTGGCCTGCCTGAAGGCATGAAGATGGTCACCAACTATGACCGCTCCGATCTGGTGGGCCACACTCTTAAAACCGTGCAGCACAACCTGCTGTTTGGTGCCACGCTGATCGTGGCTGTACTGTGGCTCTTCTTACGCAGCCTGCGTGGTTCGCTGATCGTTGCGACGGTGATTCCTTTGTCGTTGCTGGTCGCCTTTATTGGCCTGCATGCGCTGGGCATGCCGGCTAATCTGATTTCCATGGGCGCTATCGACTTCGGCATCATGGTGGATGGTGCGGTGGTGCTGGCGGAAAACATACTTCGCAATGCGCGGCTGCGAAAACCGCAGACAGCGAATGACATGCGCCACATCATTGTGGATTCGGCTGTGGCCGTGGCCAAACCCACGCTGTTTGCCATGGCGATCGTGATTGCTGCGCTGATCCCAGTGTTCTCGTTGCAAAGCATTGAAGGCCGCATCTTCCGTCCGCTGGCCATGACCTACAGCTTTGCGCTGCTGGGTGCGCTGGTGTTTGCCATGGGGTTGGTGCCAGCGCTGTGTGCGCTGCTGCTCAAGCCCAAGCATGTGATGGTGGAAGAGCCCAAGATTTTTGACCGCGCGCACCACGGTTATCAGCACTGGATTGGCCGCATTCTGAGCACCGCCAAAAGCCGCACCGCAGTGATCGCCGTGTTTGTAAGCGTGCTGGTGGTTGCTGGTTTTTCTGCCAAATGGTTGGGCACCGAATTCTTGCCTGAACTGGACGAAGGCGATGCCTATGTGCTGGTGCAGATGCCTGCTTCCATCTCTCTGGAAAAAGGCCAGGAAGTGCTGCGCGATGTACGCCTGCGTCTCAAGGTCTTCCCTGAAGTCCTCACCGTGACCACAGAGCAGGGCCGACCTGAATCTGGCACCGATAACGAGACGCTCAACCTTGCCAAGGTGCTGGTACGTCTGAAGCCGCATGGCGAATGGCGCAAGGGCTTGAACAAGCCCGCGCTGATCGAAGAAATGCGTGCAACGCTGGGTGAAATTCCGGGTGTGGCCTTTAACTTTGCGCAACCTATCCGTGACAGCGTGGAGGAGTCCACATCGGGGGCGCGTGGTCAGGTGGTTCTCAAGCTGTTTGGCCCTGATATTCCGACGCTGCGCGGCATTCTTCAGCAGACCAAGGGTCTGGTGAAGGGCATTGATGGTGTGGTCGATCTGGACTTGTACCGCGATGCCCCCGCTCCACAGGTGCATGTGGAGTTTGACCGTCAGGCCCTGGCTCGTCAGGGCATCGCCATGGAAGACGCTCAGAAGACGCTTGAAGTGGCCTTGGCAGGCAATGTCGCAACCACCTTGTGGGAGGGCGAATACCCTGTTCCTGTGCGCGTGCGTTTGCCCTATGTGGATCGCATGGATGAAGAGCGCATTCGCAACATCGCCATACCTTTGCCTGACGGTGGCTCTGTCCCTCTGGGCTCGGTTGGAACGGTCAGCATGAAGATCGGTAACTCTTCTATTTTTCGCGAAGGCAATGCGCGCTACATGGCGCTCAAATTCAACGTGGAGGGGCGCGATATCGGCTCGGTGGTGAAAGACACGCTGGCTACTTTCAAGCAGAACGTGAAGCTGCCAGAAGGCTATATCGCTCAGTGGGGCGGTGAATGGGAAAACCAGCAGCGCGCTGCTGCACGCCTGAAGGTGGTGATTCCTCTGTCACTGATTGTGGTCTATGCACTGCTGTTTGGTGCGCTGGGTCAGGCACGTAGTGCCAGCATCATTTTGCTGTGTGCCCCGTTTGCCATGGTGGGCGGTATTGCGGCCCTGCATATGGCGAATATCGAGCTGTCCATTAGCGCGGCTATCGGCTTTATTGCGCTGCTGGGGCAGGTAGCTTTGGCGGGCTTGCTGGTGGTCTCTGCGGTAGAAGATTTACGCCGTCAGGGCATGCCTTTGATGCAGGCGCTGATCGAAGGCACGGCAGAGCGCATGCGTTCCATCATTCTGGTGGCTTTGCTGGCGCTGCTGGGTTTGCTGCCCATGGCGCTTTCCACTGGCGTGGGTAGCGAAACGCAGCGCCCCTTCGCCTCGGTCATCGTCGGCGGCATGGTTGTGCTGCCACTGGTGGCACTGGTGCTGCTGCCCGTGTTATATGCCTGGCTTGGCCCCAAGAACATGATGACGCAGGAAGAACGTGATGAAGGCGCTCAAAATGACTAAGTGGCACTCTCTTGCAATGGCTGCCGCCTTGTGCTGCGGCACTTTTAGCGTAACCAGCCATGCCGCTGATGCGGCTGTAACGCCGACCTTGAGTACGGGCGCAGAGCGCATCGCCGGGCAGGTGGCGGCTCCAGTACAACCAGTGACCTTGCAGGAATATCTGCGCATCGTGGTGCAAAACCAGCCCGCGCTTGCAGCAGATCGCATGCAACTGGATCTGGCCAAGGCCGACAGCAAAACGGCAGCAACTTTTTCCAACCCGGTAGCCCATTACTTCAATAAGCGCGGTGAGAAGGAATGGGGTGTGGAGCAGGCCATTCCCATCTTCGGCCAGCGCGGCATGCGCATTGAAAACGCGCGGCTCGGTGAGCAGGCCGCTGCAGCGAATTCGGATGTCGCAGTAGCAACCACCCTTAGCGATGCTGCGCACGCGTTTAACGAGCTTCTGGTGGCCCAGCAGCGCTATCAAGTCTGGCTGGCAGCCCGCGATGAATTGGAGAAGGCGGGTTTTATCGTCAAAGGCCAGATTGAGGCCGGCACACGTAGTCGTTATGATGGTGCACGCCTGAACCTGCAGCAAGCCCAGATGAGCATGCAAGTCAGCAAGGCGCAGGCCGCTTTGCGTGATGCTGCGGCGCGCGTAGCCAGCATTGCTGCCTTGCCCCAGTGGAAGGTGCGTGTGGAAGGCAGCTTGCAAGCCACAGACTTGCGCAAAGCGCCCGCGTATGACCAGCTCTGGAACACTGCGCAAACCCAGTTGCCCAGTCTGCGCGCCAGTCAGGCAGAGCTGGATCGTGCGCGCCAGAAAATCAAACTGGAACAGCGCGAGGCTTTGCCCACGCCATCCTTTGGCCTTTCCCGCATCCGCAATAGCGTAGATGGCAGCTTTAATCAGGTCGGGGTGAGCGTTGAAATACCGCTTTTCGACCGTCGTCAAGGACCTATTGAGCGAGCCAAGGTGGAAGCCGATCAGGCCGAGCTGCGTCGCGATGCCGCAGTGCTTGCTGCGCAGTCAGAACTGCAACGTGCGCTGCAGCAGCTTTCGCTGCGCCGCACAGCGGTGCGCGACTATGAAAAAGAAGGACTCGCCCAAATCGCCCCGCTGCACCAGATGGCGCAAGACGCTTACAAACTGGGCAAGGGCACGATTCTGGAGTTGATCGACGCGCTGGGCTCCATCAACGAGCACAGGCTTGAGCACCTTGAACTGGTCAAGGACATGCTGGATGCCGAGTGGGAAGTGCGTCTGGCCAGTGGTGATCTGCCCCAGATTCAGCCTTGAGAGCGAGCAGGAGATGGCGCAAATTCCGGCCCCACCTCCTGCGGCTGCTGCGCTGTCTGATGCTTTACCCAATGCAGAGGGAGAGTCCACGGCTTATAGTATTCATCCCCCAACGGCAGACCGATATCGCATGTACCGCTACCTCATCATCGAAGACGATGCGCTCAACGCGCGTTACATCGCTGAAGGGCTGCGCCAGCAAGGTGCGCATGTCAACGTCTGCGGTGATGGCGTGCAAGGCATTGCTCAGGCTGTGGGCGAGAACTGGGACGTCATCATCCTCGACCGCATGCTGCCCAATGGCTTTGACGGACTGCAGATTTTGCAGACGCTGCGCTCCATGGGGAAACAGACGCCAGTGCTTGTCCTGAGCGCGTTGTCTGCTACAGACGAGAGAGTGCGTGGCCTGCGTGCCGGCTGTGATGACTACTTGACCAAGCCTTTTGCTTTCTCCGAACTGTCGGCCCGGCTTGAAGCGCTGGTGCGCCGTGCACAGATTCCCGCACCTACACGCGAGATGTATCTGGCAGACCTGCGCGTCAACCTCATCTCGCGCAGCGCAGAACGTGCAGGGCAGCCGCTTTCGCTGCAACCGCGTGAATTTCGTCTGCTGGCATTTCTCATGCAGCACGCACACCAGATTGTCACGCGCACCATGTTGCTGGAGTCGGTCTGGGACTACCGTTTTGACCCGCAGACCAATGTGATTGATGTTCACATCAGCCGCCTGCGTGGCAAGGTGGATAAAGGCTTCCCAACACCGCTGATCCACACCGTGCGCGGCGTGGGTTACAGCCTCTCGGATCATCCGCAAGACCTGCCTGAGGTGGTCTGATGCAGCGCTCCAGACCCTGGAGTTCGCTGGCTTTCAGGCTGGCACTCAGCTATGGCGGTCTCATGGTGCTGACCATGACCATCGTGCTCGCAGTCTTCTATGTGCAGACGGTGGGTGTGGTGCGCGTGCGGCTCGACAAACAGGCCGAAAACCATGTGCGCAGATTGATGGAACACTCCGCGAAATACGGCCCCGGAGCGCTGGAAAACGAAATTCTGCAAACCATCCGTGATGGCGTGAACACCGACACGGAAATCCTCATTCTCATGGACCGCGATGGTGAACCCATCGTCAGCAATGCCGAGGTTTTTCCGCACCGAAAACTCACCACCATGGGGGTGCGCGAGCTGACCGTCAAGCGCGGTGGGAGACTGGTCGTCGGGCGTGTTGCCGTGGTCGAAATGCCCAATGGAAACTTGCTGGCCGCCGGCAGCGACATGCAGCTGCAGCGCGATATGGAAGATCTGTTTGGTCAGGCCAGTTTGCTGGCCGCCATTGCCGCTTGCATCATGGCCCTGATTGGCGCCATCGTCTTCAGGCGTGTAGTGGATGAGCGCGCTGCCGCCATTCGCAGCACCATGTCGCGCGTGGCGGCTGGTGATTTACGACAACGCATTCCGGTGGATCAGCGCGGCGATGAATTTACGCTGCTCAACCGCGATATCAACGCAATGCTTGATCGTCTGGAGCAGCTGATGGAAGGCATACGTCATGTCTCCAACAGCATTGCGCACAACCTCAGAACACCGCTCACACGCATTCTTCTGCGCCTTCGCAATGCACAGCAGGCCAGCCCCGAAATGCAGTCCGCTACGCTGGCGCTGGTGGCCGAAGAAGTGGCCGAACTGGGCGTTGTTTTTGAAAAACTTTTGCAGATTGCAGAGGTCGAAAGCGGTGCCAGCCGCAAGCGCTTTGCACCTGTTGATTTGCAGGCCTTGCTGGTCGATGTGGTGGACTTTTATGAGCCGCTGGTGGAAGACGCAGGCGGTGCACTGAGACTGGATGTACAGGCCGGTGTGCAGGCATTGGGCGACGGTGACCTGATCGCCAGCGCCGTATCCAATCTTGTTGATAATGCTATCAAATACGGAGCATCAACTACAGATGAGAACGGCGCTGACGTGCTCTTGACTACTGCATCAGCACAGGAAAACGGCAGCGATGGCGCATGGGGCGTAGAGATTACGGTGCAGGACAAAGGCCCCGGTGCAGACGCCCAGACGATTGAGCAGATGACCACCCGTTTTTATCGTGCCGAATCCGATCGGCAAGGCTACGGGCTGGGCCTTGCCAGCGTGCTGGCCATCGTTCAGCTGCATGGTGGAAAGCTCAGCTTTCACAACAGTCACCCGGGCATGATGGCGCGCATATGGCTGCCTGCGGTGATGGATGCATGAGCACCTGAAGCCTTGGTTTAAATCTGCGAAAGAGCCTTGTTGCCGTAAGCACAGAAGCCCGGCTTAGGGCCTTTTTTCGGGTGCAGGCGACAAGTCTCTGGCCGCTTTTCATACACCGTGCAGCGGCGTGTTTTTTTATCCAGAAAATTGCAGTCCCCACCGGCCCTGCGAGCCATGGTGAAGATCTCGTGCTTGGGGTTGAAGTGGTCAATCAAGCGCATTTTCATCAGGCGCTTGGCAATCAGTTTGGGCTCAATGTTCTCGACCTCAAACGGGTCCACCAGCTCAAGGCGCACCAGATCAGGCAAGCGCACTTCCAGCGGCATGGTGCAGCAGTTGGCCGCGCAGCTGTCGCACATGCCTGCCTTGTACTGGCTCCAGGTTTCGAGTCGATCTACATCGACGATTCGGATGGAGGATTTCATGATTTTTCTCAGCAACAAAAAAGCGCCCAACAGCAGTTTGGCGCTTGATTGCGTGCTATTTCTGTAGCGGATTCAAAAAAATGAGATTTTATCTCATTAAAAATCAAAGGGTTACGATTTTTCTGGATACACGGCTTGAGATGAGAGGACGTCGTAAGACGCTAGGCTTCGACACACCCGCTGAGATGTTCGACCGGTTGAATCCGCCAGTGATTGCCGTCATTGATACAGCCAAGTCCACCGACACCTAATGACACTCCTCGGCCGCTCGAGCCTGCGAGCATGATCTCTGCGGGGGCTCGCGCTCATACCTTGGCGAGGAAGGCCGCCGCATCACCCGCTTCACACTTCCAGTCTGCGAAGACCCCAACCAGATTGCATTCCACGCAGTGGCAAGCGATGTAGTACCAGCGCACGTCATGTGTACCCTCGTACACGGAGACGCCGGACATCAGCTCGAACACCTCGTTCTCGCACACGCACTCGTGCGCCTCGGGGGCGGCCTCTTCAACGTAGTCCGCGCTGTCGCCCATCAGGTGTTTCTGCCCGCAGTCGGTGCAGGTGCGGATTGCCACGCCGGCTTCTTCATCGGTCTGCAGCGCAAAAGTCCGGCACCCGCAATTGCATTTGGACGAGGCAAACCGGACGGCCTCATGGCGATTCGCAACGCTGTAGCTACGCAGCTCGGCTTGGGTGTCGCCGGACGTCGTCCCGTAGCAGAACTCGCCCTTCTTCGTCAGTGCCATTGATGTTGTTCCATTCTTCAAGGTGGGCTTCCCGGCAGATCTGATGCCAAGCTTGCCCCGATCGTCTGGATTTTGCCTGAAGGCAGGGTGAATCGTCGTCAAGGGGCCGGGACGGGGTGGTCTCCGGCAAGGGATGCGGAAATCCTTGAATGCCGATTCTTGGAGATTTCAGCCAGAGTCCATCAAGTTCAGCTGTTGATCGCCGCCGACATTCGATGTTGAAGCCCCTACGTCAGCTCGCAGCTTGAAGCCGTCGTTAAGTAGCTACCCCGCACAGGCGAACCTAAAGCACGGTAGCTAGAACCACTTTAATTGATGGAGCGATCGAACCTCATGGCTGCATTCAAAACAGCCAGCACCGAGGCCGTCACGATATTGGCATCCTTACCCACGCCAAACCTGGAACCCGGAACACCCGGATAGGTTGCTTCCACGATCGCCAGCGCACAGGCATCTGCTCCCGTGCCCAAGCTGCGCTCCTCGTAGCTGTCGATACGCAGTGGCAGATTCAGTGCGGCGACGGTCGCGGCAATCGGGCCATTGCCAGTGCCAATACGGGTCTGCAACTGCTGTTCGGGGCTCATCCATTGCAGTTCAATGCCTTGCCCCTGTGCATCGTCAAGCAAGCGATACCCGACATACCGGGCGTTGTTCACCACCTTGTCCGGGTGTAGATAGGTGGCTTCAAACAAGTCCCAGATTTGTTGGCTCGACAACTCCGTTTCGCTGCCATCGGCCATGGCTTGAACGATGGCACTGAATTCGACTTGCATGCGTCTGGGCATCACGATGCCGTGGTCCCGCTGGAGCAGGTAGGAGATCCCGCCTTTGCCTGATTGGCTATTGACCCGGACAATGCTGTCGTAAGTACGACCAAGATCTTTGGGGTCCACGGGCAGATAGGGCACACGCCACAATGCATCGGGTTTTTGCGCCGCAAAGCCTTTGGCAATCGCATCCTGGTGCGAGCCGGAGAATGCGGTAAACACCAGATCTCCGACATAGGGGTGGCGTGGGTGAATCGGCAAAGCCGTGCATTCTTCCGCGATGCGCGCGACGCCTGCGATGTCTGAAAAATCCAGGCCTGGAGCGATTCCTTGGGTGTAGAGATTCAAGGCCAGCGTCACCACATCCAGGTTGCCGCTGCGCTCCCCATTGCCGAACAAGCAGCCTTCCAGGCGTTGAGCACCTGCGAGCAGCGCTTGCTCTGCGCAGGCGATGCCTGTGCCGCGGTCGTTGTGGGGTGGACAGACAGGACAATATGTTCGCGCCTCGCCAAACGGCGATCCATCCATTCGATCTGGTCGGCAAAGACATTGGGAGTTGAGACCTCCACGGTGGTGGGCAGGTTGATGATCATGGGCCGTTCGGGGCCGGCATCCCAGGCAGCGATGGCGGCGTTGCACACTTGCAGCGACACCTCCAGCTCCGCCATACAGAATGTCTCTGGCGAGTACTGCAGCACCCATTCGGTCTCCGGATGGTCTTGCGTCAGACGTTTCAGCAACTGGATATGGTGCTCTACCAACGCGATGATTTGAGGCACTGCCATGCCAAAGACGATCTCGCGGAACGCAGGCGCAATCGCGTTGTACAGATGCACGATCACACGCCGGGCTCCAGCGACGCTTTGTACCGTGGTGGTAATCAGATCCTCGCGCAGCTGAGTGATGACCATGGGGGTCACGTCATCGGGGATCAAACGCGCGTCTATCAGATGGCGCACGATCTCAAAATCGGTTTGCGAGGCGGACGGAAAGCCCACTTCAATTTCCTTGAAACCAATGCGCACCAGTTCTTGGAACAAACGCAACTTGCGCTCGCGGTTCATGGGTTCAAACAATGCCTGGTTGCCGTCACGCAAGTCGGTGGACAGCCAGGTGGGCGCTTGTGTCAGGGCACGTGAAGGCCATTGGCGATCAGGCAAATCGACCATGGGAAATGCACGGTATTTTTGGGAAGGGTGAGCCAGCATGGGAACCTCAGAATTTGGGAATTGGGCTGCTGGCTTCCCTGCTCCAAGGAGCTGGCTAAGGTCGGGGTCTGGGGAAACCAGCGTGGGACCATTCGCAAGCGCATGCGTACGGACCCCGACCAGATGTCAGGGCGAGCAGGCATAGCGATAGCGTGTGCGAGAGGTTCACGGGAAAAGACTTGTGGGAAGCAATGTTTGGACTTTAGACTGCCACCCAAAAGGGAACTATCAATAAATTCCCATTTGTTTGATCAATTTGGACATTCATCCCATGGGCTTTGCTTCGCCGGAACGCGGCGGCCACGCACTAGATCTACGCCACGCACAAACTTCAGACTTGCCGGTGACGGGCGTGGTCGAGCGCTACCCTGCAGCGCATGTCGTGCCGCTGCACAGCCATTCGCGTGGACATCTGATCTATGCATCGACAGGAGTCCTGCTGGTGCAGGCCTCAACGGGGCAGTGGCTGGTGCCGCCGACGACGGCGGTCTGGCTGTGCCCGTCAGTACAACACCAGCTCACCGCCGTGACTGCAGTCACGGCACATGGCATCTTTGTTGCCGAGCGCTATGCCGCGCAACTGCCGAAAAATGATTGCGTGGTGCATGTATCGCCCTTAATGCGTGAACTCATCACCGCCTTGGTGAAGACGCCTCATGAACCACCGTTTCAAGCGCGCGATGCCCTTTTAGGCCAATTGCTGGTTGAAGAGTTGAAAACGGTAGCGCATTTGCCGTTTCACCTGCCCTGGCCCAACGATGATTTGATGGGCAAGATTTGTGAAAGCCTGATGCTTGATCCTGCGCAAGCGACCAACGCCGAGGTGGTAGCGCAAGACCATGCGATGACCTCCAAGACCTTGCATCGCCGCTTTCTGAAAAGCACGGGCATGAACTTTGGCAAATGGCGTCAAAAAATGCGCTTGCTGAAATCCATGGAGATGCTGCTGCAGGGCATGCCGATCACCTCTGTCGCCTTGGAAAGCGGCTATGAAAGCCATAGCGCCTACTCTGTGGCATTCAAGAAGATCTTTGGCTGCCCTCCATCGGAGTTTCTAGCATCGGCTGCAGGCACCAGAGAAATTTAAGAAGGTCAGTCCGCTAAAGGGCGGCTATGCCTGTTCATGAGCCTTGATAGCGGAACCCCAACTGCAGTTGACGGCCACGTCGACTGTTCGCCTAAAACCCGTCCTCGGAAGCCGCCGACATCGACACTCAGATGACCGCTATTTAGCGGTGACCGAGCGGTCGCAATACGGCTGTGAGCTGCAAAGACAAATCTGGTGATTGCAGGCTGCGGTGGGTCTTGTCCAATTTACAAAGCAGTTGAGTTTTTTTACGCAATATTTACAATCGGCGATAATGGAATAGAGAATTATTCTCATTTATATTTGCTGGTAGCCCGCATACGGTGTCTCCGTTCTAGCCACAGCGTTATTGGTTCTTCGGCTGTTGATGATCATTCCTAGCCCGAAGAGAAAACCTCGTTTGTCATTGAAACGCTCATGCTAGAACGCTCTTTTTGCCCCGTAGGTGGGGCTTTGCCATTTCGTCTCCACGCCACATCCTTGGCGGTCAGCATGGTCTGTCTGCTGCCTTGCATCGCTCATGCACAGCAGGATGTCGCGCCCACACTTTCGGAAGTGACGGTTCAGGAGAAGGCGATCCCCAATGTTTACGCAGAGTCCAGTGACTCCTATGTGGCTGCTGGGGTCGAAGTAGGCAAGACGGCCCAGTCTTTGAAAGAGGTGCCGCAGTCTGTGACCGTGGTGACTCGTCAGCGTATGGACGATCAGGCCATGCGCACGCTGGATGATGTGATGAACTACACCACCGGGGTCACTCGCGAAGAGAGCTGGCTGGATACGACCTATCTTTCCCGTGGCATGAGCATCACCAATTTCCGATTCGATGGCGGAGCGGCCAGTTCAAGCCGTTCTGGGAGTCGCAGCCTGGACATGGCGCAATTCGATAGCGTCAGTGTTCTGCGCGGGGCTGACGGTCTGTTTGGTGCCGGTGAAGCGGGTGGGGTTCTAAATTTCACCTACAAAAGACCACAGGCCAAACGCCAGACGCAAGTGATGCTTTCCGGTGGAACGATGAGCAACTATCGCGCCGAGATCGACACCACGGGGTCGTTGAACGCAAGCGGAACTCTGCGTGGCCGGTTTGTTGCCGTCAACCATGACCGCAAGGAAATGGCGGAGCCATCCAAGCTCAAACGGCAGATGCTGTATGGCGCGATGGAGCTCGATTTGACCTCCAGCACAGTCGCGACGCTTGGTGCTAGCTATCAAAAAGATAGAAATACAGGCTTCAATGCGAGTCTTCCTCGGTATGCCGATGGCACCGATATTGGCTTCCCGCGCAATACCAACTTTGGTGCCCCCTGGAACTGGATTAATCGCGAAAACACCACTGTATTTGCCAAGCTGGAACATCAGCTCAGCAATGACTGGCTGCTCAAGACCCAGCTGAGACACACCCGTTTCAATGAGGGGGTGAATGGCGCGGAGATTGAAAATTCGCCAGACCCCATCACGCTGGAGGGGGCTGATTGGTGGATTCATCAGGCCAAGTCCCGCGAGCGTGAAACCAGCTTTGATATCAACTTGCAGGGTGGCTTTGATGCGTTTGGCCAGCGGCACGATGTAATCCTGGGCTTCGATCAGCATCGAGCCAGCAATTCCTATCGAAGCTTGTGGCCGCGAGTGGGTCCTGCTGACGTCTTTAATCGAGTTCCACCCGAGGACCCTGGCTACCCTCTTGGTGACTGGACCAGCGGATCACATACCAAAACGCAAAAAAGCGGCTTCTACGGATCTGTGCGTTTGCGCCCAGTGGAGCGTTGGGCCGTTGTGCTTGGCGGACGCTATGTGCTGCAGGATCGCAATACACAGCATGACATGAACGGAGCGCTCACCGCGAATAGCCGCGAGTCCAATGTTTTTGTGCCCTATATGGGCCTGGTGCATGAGCTGACCAAGTCGACCAATCTGTACTTCAGCACGGCGGAAATTTATCAGTCTCAAGCCGGAAAATTTTCAGCTCCCCTGCCAGGAACGCCGCTGGATCCGGTTCGTGGTCGCACCTACGAGCTGGGCATCAAGAGTGAGTTGAATCCCAATTTGATTGCCAGTGCTGCCTTGTTTCGTACCGATAAAAAAGGCGAAGCAGTGTATGACCCGGCCTATCCCCAGACTGATTGGCGTGGTGGCTGCTGCTACTTCCGCGATGGTTTCAAGTTGAGCCAAGGTATTGACCTGGAGATGACGGGTCGAATCACTCCCAACCTGCAGCTGGCTGTGGGCTATACCTACAACAGCAACGAAGATCGACGTAAAGACAGTGCTCAGTTCAGCACGGTGACGCCTCGTCATTTGTTCAAGGCCTGGGCGGACTACCGCATGAGTGGTGACTTGCGTGGCTGGAGCGTTGGTGGTGGCGTTGTGGCGCAAAGCTCAAATTACCGGGCTTCAGGGATTAGCGCTTACAACCCGTCGACAGGTCGCTATGACGGAGCCTGGACGCCCTACAACTTCACATCTCCGGGCTATGCCGTTTGGTCGGCTCGCGTGGCTTATGCCTTCAACAAGGATTGGAGCGTTGCCATGAATGTGGGCAATTTGTTTGACAAAACCTACTACAGCACGGTTGGCTATGCGGGCTATGGCAACTTCTACGGTGAAAAGCGCTCGGTGACTTTGTCCCTCAAGGGCCGGTTTTGAAGAGGCTTAGCAATGTCGCAAACTGATGCATCGCATTCTGGCTGGGGTGTGGGCGCGCGCGTAGCTGCAGCGGTGCTGGGGGGCTATGCCATCTCCAGCGCCTGGGTCGTCCTATGTGGCGCCATGAGCCAAGCGCGTGTTGAGGCGGTTGTGGGAGGCATGCAATCCAGTTGGCTGTGGTATGTCGCAGCCGTGATTTGGGCGTTCTCCCCGGCCTCACCGCGACGGATATGGGCCGTGCTGAGCATTCTGATATTGGTAATGCTCGCTGGAGCCGCCGCTTTGTTGTACCTGAAGGGGCTGTGATGGCGCAGTCAAAGAATGAATTTGGTGCCGGCCAAGGCAGTTTTCGTCAGGCGCAGGCTTGGTTGCATACCTGGTGTGGCTTATGGTTCTCCTGGCTTCTGTATGCCGTTTTCCTGACTGGGACTCTGGCCGTATTCGAGGAGCCGATCACCCATTGGATGACACCGGAGCATCATGCACATGAGCAAGCCGAGGCGCGCTCTACAGGCTCTGCACAAGAAGTGGAGTCTTCTCTGAGCCAGCGGCTGCAGTGGGGCATGGCCTATATGAAGCGGCAGCACCCGGGTGCGGGAATGTGGGAGCTTTGGCCTGCAGATGCCCAAGGGGGCGGCGATTTACGCGTCTACTGGTTTGATGCCAATGGGCAGTACGCTGCGGTGGAACTCGATCCCAAGTCTGGCAATGCCGTGGACGCTGCTGATGCACCCAAGGTGCGTCAGACCGAAGGTGGCCATCATTTTGTGGATTTTCATTACCAGCTTCATGCGGGGCAGGTTGGCCTCTGGATTGTCGGCATCGCCGCGCTTGCCATGCTGGTAGCGCTGGTCAGCGGAGTGATCACCCATAGACGAATCTTCAAGGATTTCTTCACCTTTCGCTCCAGCAAAGGGCAGAGAAGCTGGCTGGACATGCACAACGCCGTGGCGGTGCTGACTCTGCCTTTCCAGTTCATGATTGCCTACACAGGCATCGCCATATCTTGCTCGACCTTCATGCCTGCAGGTATTGCTGCCTACTATGGCAGCAGTGCCGAAGCCCTCAAGTCGTTTCAAGTGGCGCTGAATGAACCGGGTAAGCCACAGCGCTCGGGGCAGCCCATGCAAGTGCCGGATCTGGAGCCCTTGGTGTTGCGTGGGCAAGAGCTGATCGGGCAACCGGTGCGCGCGGTGGTGATTGATTACCCCGGAGATGCTGCTGCACGCGTTGGCGTTTATGGATGGAATGCCGCCGATGATCTGAACAAGCGTCTCAGTTCCACCAGTGGCATGGCCATGTTCTCGGCTGCCACCGGAGAGCTGCAGCAGCTGCGCCTGCCTGGCGATGTGAGCGGCGGTGCGGCTTCACTCACGCAATCGGTGATAGGTGGGCTGCATATGGCTACTTATGGCGGTTTTCCGCTGAAGTGGGTGTACTTCGTTTGTGGCCTGGCCGGCAGCGCCATGATGGCGACGGGGGCGATCCTCTTCATGGTCAAGCGGCGCAGCAAGCACCAGGGGGAGTTTGGAGCCAGCACCTCGACGGTCTACCGGATGGTTGAGGCTTTGAATGTGGCAGCCATTGTGGGGCTGGGCATCGCTTGCGTGGGCTTTTTGTGGGCCAATCGTTTGCTCCCCATCGAGCTTTCGCAACGCTCCAGATGGGAGCTAGTGTCGTTTTTTGCGCTCTGGATTCTGGCTCTTCTGCATGCGCTATTGAGGTCGCCGCCAATGGCATGGCGTGATCAGATGACGGCGCTGGCTGTGCTGTGTCTTCTGCTGCCTGTGCTGAACTTCCTGGCCACCGGAGATCACCTTGTTGGATATCTTCTGGAGGGGGACTGGGAAAGCGCAGGAGTCGAGCTTTTTGCCATTGTGGTCGGGGTGGCGGCTGTCGCTGCTTTGTTCTGGATGCGCAGGCCGAAGCCTGTGCGAAAACAGATGCCTCGTGAAGTGTCGAAAGACTTGTCTGCGGTGGTGGACGCCAATGCCGCCAAGCAAGGGAGCCTCTCATGACTCTGTGGCAATCATCTTTGCAGGCTCTGGCTCTTTCAATGGGAGGAATGACGGCGTTGGCCCTTGCCATGGATCGTCATTACGCGCAATTGAAGCCACTGGATGAGGTGCCTGCAGCACATCGCATGGCGCTGCGTGTGCTGGGATTCCTACTTTTACTGGCAGTCTGGCTACCGGCCATTCGCAGTTGGAGCGCAACGGTTAGTACTGCGCTGGTGCTGGGTTTCTGGAGTCTGGGTGCGCTCGCGACAGTCGCAGGGCTCTCCTGGTCGGCTCGGAATTTTGCGGTAGCTGCTGCCGTGATGGCGCTGCTGGGTGCAGTCAGTTGCCTCTGGTGACGGTCACCTCTACGCCTGTTTGGCTTTGGATCTTCAATCGCTCCAACTCATGCCTTGAGCATGCGTTTCAGCAGCGACTGCGAATTGTTTTCTGGAAAGTGCGACGTTCATGACGGTGGGAAAACTCAAACGCTGGGGCGGCCTCGGGCTGCTTCTGGTCTGTGCTGCAGGCGCTGCTCTGTGGTGGGGAAGTCGCTCACGGGTTGAGTACCAAAGTGCTTCGGTGCAGCGCGGCGATGTGGAATCCACCGTCACGGCCATTGGCACTTTGCAGCCTTTAACTTATGTGGATGTAGGAGCACAGGTTTCAGGGCAGATTACCCGTTTGTTGGTGAGCCCGGGGGCCAAAGTCGAGAAGGGTGCATTGCTGGTCGAAATTGATCCCAGTGTCCAGCGCGCCACCGTGGATGCGGGAAGAGCATCGTTGGCAAGCTTGCGAGCCCAGATTGCAGAGCAGCAGGCGCAGCTGAAACTGGCCCGCCAGCAATTGCTGCGACAGCAGCAACTGGCAGCCGAAGAGGCTACAAGGCAGGAAGACGTGCAGATTGCCGAGGCCCAGGTAGCAGGAGCGGCGGCGCGCATTGACCATCTCAAGGCGCAGATGCAGCAAACGCAGGCCAGCCTCAAAGCGGATGAAGCCCGTCTGGGCTATACCCGCATCTATGCGCCGATGTCTGGCACGGTCGTGTCTGTGGATGCACGCGAAGGGCAGACCCTGAATGCGACCTACCAGACACCCAATATTTTGCGCATTGCCGATCTGACGGCCATGACGGTCTGGACCGATGTATCGGAAGCCGATGTGCGGCGCGTGACCGCGGACATGCCGGTCTATTTCACCACTCTGGGGAGTGCGGGTCAGGAACAGGCTCGGCGCTGGAACGGCAAGGTGAGACAGGTACTGCCTGCGCCTCCGGCCAGCGTCGTACCCGCCGCAGGCAATGCGGCGACACCCGCAGCAGCTACCAAGGCCGTAACCTATACGGCATTGTTTGATGTGGATAACAAGGACGCGGAGTTGCTGCCGCAGATGACGGCCCAGGTGGTCTTTGTGACCGGTAGCGCGCAGCAGACCTTGACGGTTCCATTGACTGCGCTGCAGTCGCAAAAGGACCAGCAATCGCAGAGTGTTCGGGTGCTGACATCTAAACAGCAACCTGAGCTGCGAAGCGTGAAGCTGGGGGTGCGAAGCCGCCACCAGGTCCAGGTGCTCGATGGTGTGGCCGAGGGCGAGCGCGTCATCGTTGGCGAAACCATGATCCCTGGCGGTCTGCGGTGGCTGCAATGGTGAGTGCGATGGAGCCGGTTGCGCTGATTTCGCTGCGTGGCATTCGCAAGCACTATGGCGGAGTGGGTGAACAGCCGTCGGTGACCGTGTTGCACGGCATTGATCTGGATATTCGCGCGGGCGAGTATGTGGCCGTCGTCGGCAGCTCCGGCTCGGGCAAGTCCACTTTGATGAATATCCTGGGTTGCCTTGATAAGGCAAGCGAAGGTTGCTATCAATTTCAAGGGCAGGACGTGTCCACGCTGGACTCGGATGCCTTGGCCTGGTTGCGTCGTGAAGCCTTTGGTTTCGTGTTTCAGGGCTACCACCTGATTTCCAGTGAAAGCGCTTCGGAGAATGTGCAGATGCCGGCGATTTACGCAGGTCTGCCCAAGGAGCAGCGGGTGCACAGAGCTCAGCTTTTGCTTGAGCGTCTGGGGCTGGGATCACGCTTGAGCAATCGCCCCAATCAACTCTCGGGTGGGCAGCAGCAGCGCGTGTCTATTGCGCGAGCGTTGATGAACGGCGGCCACATCATCCTGGCCGATGAGCCGACAGGGGCTCTTGACTCGCATAGCGGTGCCGAGGTGATGGCCTTGCTGCGCGAGCTGGCCGATGCGGGGCACACCATCATTGTGATTACGCATGATCGCGAAGTTGCAGCCCAGGCAAGGCGTGTCATCGAAATCAGCGATGGACGTGTCGTCAATGACAGTGCCCCTGATGGCATTCACGCTCGTGGCGAGCTTCCGCCCTTGACCTCGAAGCGAAACACCGCAACGTCGGCAATTTCGTGGGTGGCTGAAATTTCCGAAGCGGCACGCAGTGCCTGGCGCGGCATGCGCATGAACCGGGTACGCACCAGCCTGACTTTGCTGGGCATCGTGATCGGTGTGGCCTCGGTGATCGTCATGCTGGCCATTGGTGAAGGTGCACGGCGCAAAGTGGTTGAGCAGATGGGCACCATGGGAACGGCCATTCTCTATATGGGAAGCAAACCACCGGCCAGCGGTGGGCCTGCGGGCCAGATCACCGAAGACGATCTTGCTGCCATGCAGGAGTTGCCAGCGATACGCAGAGTAATGCCTGTCATCGGAGACCCTGTCACGGTGCGCTATGGCAAGGCCGACAAGCAGCTCTATGTGTTTGCCGCCAGCCAGGAAATGCCACTGGTTCACCACTGGAGTGTGGCCCAAGGCCGTTACTTCACCGATGTGGAAGACCGCGATCTGGCCCCGCTGGTGGTGATAGGTCACAAGGCGTACCAGCATTTTTTCCCGGAGGTAGCCAATCCCTTGGGTCTGCAGCTGATCATCGGGAACTCAGCATTCGAAGTCATCGGTGTCATGAGCGAGCGTGGGGCTGACTCTGGTGCCCAGGACTATGACGACATGGTCTTCATTCCCTATCAGTCGGGGCGCGCAAGAGTCTATCAAGCGCAGACACAGCCCGACTATGTGGTTGTGGAGGCCTGCTCCTCGGAGCTGGTTCATGAAGCCGAGCAATCCATCCGCAGCCTTCTGCTAGCGCGGCACGGGGGGCGGGAAGACTTCGGCATCGGCAATGCAGCCGCTCGTATTCAGGCAGAAGCAGCAACGCGCCAGAGCATGGCCGTGATGCTGGGATTGATTGCGGCCGTTTCACTGGTGGTTGGCGGCATCGGAGTCATGAACGTGATGCTGATGACGGTGCGCGAGCGGACCAGGGAGATCGGCATTCGCATGGCGGTGGGGGCTCGGCAGCGTGACATCCTGCGTCAGTTCCTGACGGAAGCCAGCATGGTGACCATTGTGGGTGGGGGTGTTGGCCTGCTTGCAGGGCTGGGCATAGGAATGGCGCTTCTTGTCTCGGGCGTACCCGTGATTTTTTCGGTGAAAGCCATGCTGGGGGCATTTGCCTGTGCGGTGCACCGCGCATCCTCTTACTGTATGGCTCTTTGCGTGAACGGTCTTTTAGCCGACTGGTGATTGAAGAGTCTGCGCGGGTGCTCAAAGCGTTGGGGGCTGAGGTGAAGGTCTTCAACCCCACCGGGCTCCCATTGGTAGATGATGCGTCAGTGAATCACCCCAAGGTTCAGGAGCTGCGCGAGCTGACGCGATGGAGTGAGGGCATGGTGTGGTGCTCACCTGAGCGTCACGGAGCCATGACAGGTGTGATGAAAACGCAAATTGACTGGCTTCCATTGTCCGAAGGTGCGATTCGGCCCACCCAGGGAAAAACGTTGGCAGTCATGCAAGTCTGTGGCGGCTCGCAGTCTTTCAATGCAGTGAACCAAATGCGTATTCTGGGCCGCTGGATGCGCATGCTGACCATTCCCAACCAGTCTTCAGTTGCTAAGGCGTTCCTGGAGTTTGGTGACGACAACCGCATGAAGCCTTCCAGCTACTACGACCGCATCGTGGATGTGCTGGAGGAATTGATGAAATTCACGTTACTCACCCGGGATGTGTCCCCCTACTTGGTAGACCGCTACAGTGAGCGCAAAGAGACGGCTGCGGAGCTATCAAAGCGCGTGAATCAAGCATCGATTTAATTGTCCAAAGCCTGCTGGACGGTAGGCTGCCCGTCGCAGAACGACCCGACGCAATCTTGCGAGCTGACATCCTGAAGTTCCGCTTCGCTGCAAGGCCGCCTTTTATAAGTAACAGCTCTATGGCTTCGATTTGGATGCCTCCAGAAATACAGGGCATGAGTACAACTTCAATATGAAAAACACCATGAACAAACGCCTTGGACTGACTTTCGTCATCACCTTGATTGCTGCAATGGCACAGGCCCAGACCACGACCCCGATGATGATGGACCACTCCAAAATGGACCATGCGGCACACATGAAAATGATGGCAGATGCTCAACGGCAAGCGGAGGTGTCGGCGCGCGGCAAAGATGTCATGCCCTTCAGCCTACCTGCCACGACCCACATTTTCACCAAGAATGCAGAAGGCGGCGTGCAGCGTGTGGTGGCCAAGATGCCCTCCGACAAAGCGCAGGAGAAACTGGTTCGCAAGCACTTGCAAGAGATTCGTGCACAGTTTCTCCAAGGCGACTTCTCCGGTCCCAGCCACATTCATGGTCAAGACATGCCGGGATTGGCGGAGTTGAAGGCCGCTAAACCCGGTCAAATAGCCATCGCCTACAAAGATGTCAAAGGAGGTGCTGAGTTGACCTACAAGACTGTAGATGCCAACCTGGTCGCCGCTTTGCACAAATGGTTTGATGCCCAACTCTCAGACCATGGCAAAGATGCCATGGAGGGCCATGAACGCATGTTGAAGCAGTAGTCGCTGGACAAGGTGGTCATTTACTCGGTCATCGTCAGGTCCAGGAGAAGTCTGGGGCGTATAAGACGGGAATTACCTCGCTCAACCAACTGAAATGAGTCATGAAGCCGGAAACACTGAGTCTATTGAATCATCCTACAAGGCACATCTTCTTCACGGGCAAAGGGGGCGTTGGCAAAACATCTCTGTCCGCTGCCGTTGCTTTGCAATTGGTGGATGCAGGCAAGAAGGTCTTGCTAGTCAGTACGGATTCGGCTTCAAACTTGGATGAAATGCTTGGCGCTCCACTGAGCAACCAGCCAACACCTGTGCCCGGTGCGCCTGGCCTGTCCGTATTGAATATTGACCCGGATGTCGCTGCCGAGGCTTACAGGCAACGAGTCATTCAGCAGATGAGCCAGGAATCCTCTGATGCTGAGATTTCAACAGTGAAGGAACAGCTATCTGGGGCATGCACGACAGAGATTGCATCTTTTGACGAATTTTCTGTACTGTTGTCTGAGGAGAACCAGGACTACGACCACGTCATTTTTGATACGGCTCCGACGGGACACACCCTGCGCCTGCTGAGCCTGCCAAAGGCCTGGACAGGATTCCTGGCTGGAAATGACCGCGGTGCCTCCTGTTTGGGTCCGCACTCGGGCCTGAAGATGCAGGAACTTCGGTTCAAAGCGGCCCTCGATGCCTTGTCCAATCCAGCCCTCACGACGGTTGTTCTGGTCACCCGCCCAGAAAAGGGGGCGATAGTGGAAGCGTCACGAACATCCGAGGAGCTCAAGGCTTTGGGTTTGAGTAACCAGTGGCTCATCGTCAACGGTTTGTTCAGAGCGACCGACAAACAAGACGCTGTCGCCAGTGCTATGGAATCGCTGGGTCAGCAAGCCATCGATGAAATGCCTCAGAACCTGCGTGCGCTGCATCAGGACCAAGTCCCGCTGCGAGCTTTTGACACGGTTGGCTTACCGGCCTTACGGGCACTTCTTCATCCCGGCACGTCAATTGTTTCAGGCATGACAGCCGAGCACTTTCCCACGATGAAGCAAGGCATGGGCCTGGATGCCCTGGTGGACGAGCTGGCTCACGCCGACAAAGGACTCATCATGGTGATGGGAAAAGGCGGGGTTGGAAAAACGACCATCGCGGCTGCCCTGGCCTTGGGTCTGGTCCAGCGCGGAAAGTCCGTGCATTTGAGCACGACTGACCCGGCCTCACACTTGGCGGCTACCCTGGACGGTGCCGTTGACGGTCTGCGTGTGGACCGCATCGACCCCACCATTGAAACCCAGCGCTATGTCGAGAAAATCATGGCGTCCAAGGGCGCGGGATTGAACGAACAAGAGCGCGCCTTGTTGCAGGAAGACTTGCGTTCACCTTGTACAGAGGAAGTCGCTGTATTTCATGCGTTTTCACACGTGGTGAGTGAAGCGCGCAATTCCTTCGTTGTTCTGGATACTGCACCGACCGGGCATTCCATGTTGCTCATGGATGCCACGGGGGCTTATCACCGTCAAATGATGCAGGAGTTTAAAGGAAAAACCTCCGCTCGGGTTGTTACCCCATTGATGAGGCTGCAAGACCCCGAGTACACCAAAATCATTCTCGTCACACTTCCCGAAACGACGCCTGTGTCGCAGGCTGAGGCATTACAAGAGGATTTGCGCAGAGCCAAGGTTGAGCCTTTCGCCTGGGTAATTAACAAGAGCATTCTGGCAACCGGAACCAGGGACCCGCTGCTAACTGCCCGCCTATCCGGAGAAGCAAAACAAATTGCACGTGTTTCCGAACGGCTGGCCAAGAAAGTATTTGCATTGCAATGGCTTGCAAAACCGCCGGTAGGCATTGATGAGTTGTCCAAGCTGGTGACGCAGTCTGAGTGACCTCTGATAGTTGCAAAACTGGACGATAGCGCCGCCGCTTTCAGGTCCGAAGCAGTCGCTTGCCGGGAGCCGTTGAAGGACTGCTCCCGTCCGAACTCAGCCGGTCACGACCAGCAGCCTGGTCAGTCGCAACCGGAACAGGCGGTCAATTCAACCGGAATACGCACTTGAGCAAAAGCGAGGATGGTACAAGCGCATCATTGGAAGTACCCGTCGGATATGGCTGTCTCTTGCAACGAGACTTCCCTAGCGACGAAGCGCTGACCAAGCTGTTTTACCTGGCTTTGCGCAACATCAGCCAGAAGTGGAGCATGCCCATCCGGGATTGGAAAGCTGCACTGACACGCTTTACCATTGAGTTCGCAGACCGCATCTCTATCAACTGATAGTCCGAACCGTTTACACAAAAATTCGGACACGCCCAGACCACGGTAGCGCAAGCTGCTGTGGTCTTTTCTTTGCCGAAGAAATCTTCGGCGGAGTCAACACGGTGCAGGGCGCTCTTTCGACCAGGAAGCGCAGGCACTACCTAGGTCACGAGTCCTGCCTGCGGTCAAGCGGGAGCAAGCCGAAGAGAACAGCTGGTCCGAGCATCTAGGGGCTTTGAGCTAGGGGGGGCGTGGCAATCTCCATTTGAGGTCTCGCGCCCGACTCTACAACAAAGAGTCAGTTATGACTTCTTAATCTAAATACTGTCCCTTATCTGGCCGTTTTTAACAACGCACTGGTATCCAGCTGAGAAATTTCGTATGACGGTCAAATATGACCTTTTTACTCGATAAGGGTTCAGATATGACCGATAAAGTGAAAGCAGCGGCGACCCCCAAGCTTTCCGGCCGCATCACCGAAAGACCGATGCCCTTACCGGTCGAGCGTGCGCTGGTTGCTGCCGGAGATGACCTTGCGCTGGCCCGCCGACGCCGAGGGCTTTCTACGTCATCCATGGCGGAGCGGGCGGGCATCTCAAAAAAGACTCTCTACCGGCTGGAACAGGGCGACCCCGGGGTGTCGTGGGGCGCTGTGGTTCGGGTCCTGAACATCCTGAACCTCCTGCCCGAACTCAACAAGGCACTGAACACCACCAATGATGCGCTCGGCCTAGCGCTCATGAACAAGGCGGTAGCCAAACGCATCCGGGTACGCAAAACCAACCCGGACAGTGGAGCCCTGTAATGGCAACGACAAAAAAAGCAAAAACCAGCACAACGCGGACGCTGCTCGTCTATCTGGGCGACACGGGACTGGAAGTGGGCGAACTGCAATTTTCCAGACAGGGGCAAAAGGAGGTCTCGGCATTCCGGTACTCCCCTGCTTGGCTCAGTAATCCAGATTGCTTCGCACTGTCTCCGGACCTTCCCCTGAGCACCGACTTTCAATACCGCACCGGAAGCAAGGAGACTTCTACCTTTGCAGGTGACCGTTGAGTCCGCTGAGAAGATTCAAGCGTGCCATCACGTCGGTCATTGTGCGGCCCGGGATGTCGATGAGATAGCTGCCTATGGACTTCTTGGCCTCATCGGAGGCGTGCAATGTTGTCTGTACCGCTTCTCGCCAGAGTTGAGCTGATGTCTTTTGTCGTGTAAGTCGGCCTGTCGCTTCTCGGATAGCTTGCGAGTCGCGCACCTGTAGCCAAGGCCACCCGCAGGCAGGCGGCAATGAGTTCGCGCCTGGAGCCTGCCAGTGGCCGAAAGAATCTGAACCGCTCTGCTTCAAAAAACACGGTCGTGCTCACGCTGCTCCCTTCTTCTGCTTGTTTTATGACTGTAGTGTTTCATCGCCTGCGGCTTCGAACACTTGGATTCCTTAGTTACTTAACACCTTGACCCCTAGCATGTTAGTGAGGTCATGCTGTTTCTTTGCTGAGCCGTATCTAAAACGGCAGCGAATTCCTAACTCTTGATGTTCATCCTGCGCTCGAGAGCATCATGTAGTTGTGCAACTTCCAAAGTTTGAAGACCAACTTCCAGCTGGCAGAGAACTACGTATGACAAGGCTTCACGGCTCCAATTCTTGAAGCCAGTGCCTGAAAGTTTGTCGTCGATGACAACCCACGCGTTGGAAAACTCAGGGTGGAGCGCAAGCCAACTTTTCACTTCTGTCGCACGCATTCCTTGGCGTGATTGCTTGGGTGTTGCCCATGCGGAGTGCAAGCTGTCCGAGACAAAGCTGAGCCCGCTGCGCTGCATGACTTCGACTAGCTCTTCCCTGTCAAAAAGCCACCACCAACTACTGGAAATCACGAACCAGGGCGTGAATTTTTCATGGAGCATCTCCAGGTGCTGTTTGGCCTTTGCGTCAAACAAGCGGGCCCAAACCTCGGAGGATTCATCGTGGATTGCAAGCTTGGCGTCATAGCCGCCGTAGGGTCTGTTTAAGCAGATGACGTCGTCGAAATCGAGAAAAATCACGGGACGTTGAGATTGATTCATGACTGGCCGCCTTGCTGCAGGTATGCCAAGAACGCAGGAGTGACATCCAGGTCATGCTGAACCTGGTTCATCCGAAGCCACACACCACGAGTGGCTAGCGCATCGGCATTTGCGCCCGGGTTGCCATACAGCTCATAGACATTGCCACTGCGTGTAATGCACCGCGCCGTGTATGGGTCAAACGCAGAAATCGCGGAGCTGACCTTGCCGCGATTTGTCTCTAAACGGAACCCACAGAGATGCCAAGTGGGCGCAGCTTCATGCGGGAGCTGTACTTCAAAGACGCTCCATGCCGCGAGCGTTACGGTGGCCTGCTGCTCGATTGCCTGAATATTCACTCTTTGCATTGCGTGCTCCTGGACCAGAAAACTGGACGCTGACTTCGCTGATGGGGAATTCGGTACCAAGTGATGGTGGGCAATGCGTCTGGCTTAGCCAGACGCATGTAGCTATCGCGGCTCTCCTTCCGGAGTCGTCCAGTCCATGCATATGGATAGCTCGCGCAGAACCCAAGCCAACTCCTTGCCTGTCAGCTCGAGCTGCGGCGATTCTTTGAGGCCTTCTATGACCCGTTGGCGCAAGCTTTGAGCGGTCCAGGCCACGTCCTGCTTTTGCTTTCTACGACAGTAGGCAATGAGGTCAGAAACGAGCGAGCAGCAAGCGAGGTAGCGTTCCTGATGCTCGGCCGGGGTATCGCCGACCACATACTTCCCGTCCATGTATCTCGCAAGGAACTTGGTAGCCGCACCGCCTGCAGCACCGCGCTCTGCACTCCTAGGAAAATCTTTCGGAATCGTTGCCTGTGGCTGGTATTCGCTGAATTCAGGTGTCATTTGGGGTCTCCACCATGCTCATGAATAGTCCTGCAGCTTGAACAGTCCGCCACGTGAAACCTGCAGTCCAACCATGGCCCACTTGCCAAGGTCCGCCATGCGTATAAGGGCACCACGCTGAGCTCCATTGGGAAGTTTTTTGGCACCAACGACATCGACATCTGCGAGCTTGTCGATGAGAGACGAAGGCCTGCTCTCCATGACCTTTGCCAAGTCCGCCAGCGGTATGTAGCTGCGCCGAAAACGCAGCAATTGCGCGGGCGTAATGACTCGGCAAAGCTGGCCGCGCAGCTGAATTTGTTCCGCCTCGAGCAACTGTTCGTCTATCCAGTGGGCGATGGATTCATTCTTCCACCCGGTCGCTTTGGACAACTGGGCAATGGACATCCCCGATTCCAGCAGTGGGGTGCCGAAATAACGCCGCACATCGGAGAGCAAGAACGCATAGTCGCCAAGCTTTTTGCCGACTTTGACTGCCCGGATTTCACCCAAGGAGGCGGCCATCATGGCGGATGCAATCGCCGCTTTATCGCCCATACGGCGGCTGGTCAGTGCAGACCATGTCACCGTTTCTTCATCCGTTTTGAATGGATTGCTGAACTCCTTCAGCGCCTTATGGAGCTGTACCAACGAGGGCTGATAAAACGCCCCGGCTCTGAAGATATTTCCGCGCCACTTGAGGTCCGATTGCAGAATTCCTGCAGCTGCCATGTTTTGAAGAATGGCTGGCGTAACGCCGGTTAGAGTGCATGCCGAGACCTCGTCAATCCAGTCTTGGCGGGCGACCTGGATACGGGAAATCTCTTCTAGTGAAACCTCGAAGGTCTCGCCTTTTGTGCCGTAACGCATAGTTCGATGCGCGCATTCCCCCTGAGCAATGGCCTTGATAAGCAGGGCGCGCGAGACGCCCATCTGCTTGGCGGCCACTGCCAAATGTTTGAAGTTTTGCTCCGCAGGGGCGTTTGTCTGGTCCTGTGCACCAAGGCGTCCGTTGAAATGCCGCTGACAGACATCCAGTGTGATGTCTAAAAATGGCTTCAGCGGCGGATGAGCGAAGCTCTGGGTTACAGGTAAAAAGCTGCTCAAGACGAGGAAGACCCATCAGCACCACGGTCACGCCGGTGATGTGCACCAGCGATTTGAACCAGTCACCGGCACCCAGTGGTTGCATGCGAGCCCTAGGGTTGACCAGGTAACTGGCGTTCTCAAAAATCACCACCTTGGTTCCGGCCAGATGAAGCCAGTCACACAGGCGTTTGAACATCACATCGTTTTCGCTGGTTTTTTGCGGTAGAGGTTGGCCCAGCTTGCTTAGCAACATAGTGGGCAGCATTTCCGGGGTGATGCTGGAGGGGAGGTTGGCCGCCAGCACTGGGATTTGTAGTTTGCCGTTGATGCGTTGCGATGGGTATTGGCGCGACAGCATGTTGCACAGCACATGTTTGCCCACTTGGGGCGGTCCAATCAGCCACTCGATACGCGGCGAATAGCCGGCAATGGCATCGTCAATGCGCTGTTGCAGGCTGTCGGCGTGTTTGCGAAATTCAGGATGCTGAATCACGCAGTGTTCAATGGCTTGGCGAAGTTCTTGGGCGTTGTTCATGCTTTGCCACCCTCGTTACGGCGGTCCACGACATCGAAAGTCGGCAGGTTGTCAAAAGTCATCGTTGCGTCATGAACCTTGTTGACCGATTCACCAAGCAGGCTCGAGGCTTTTAGCGGCTTCGCAATCGCGCGCTGGATAGCTTGCGACTCCTTGTGTTTTTTGGCCGTAGTGCGATTTCTTTGCGCAGTTTTTTCGGGAGTCTTTCTGGTCGTTGTCTGCAGAGATTGGCTCCAAATGTCGCGTTCAAACTGGCTCGCTTCGCCAGGTTTGAGCTGCTCACGCAGGGCCTTGCGCTGCACTTTGCATTGCTCCAGCGTGAAAGCTGGAGAGTCAGAATGCACGAACTCTTCTGCCAGCTCGACCAACTGGCTGCCGTCATCGACATAGATAAAGCGATAGTCCCTCGGGTCTGCATAAACCGAGACAGGAGCTTCGTGAAAGCGTTGCAGCAGATGCGGCAGATTGGAGCCCTTGTAGCTGAGGCCTTCATAGGTAATACCTGTTTTGGAAGACAGCTTGCGCTGGCTTCTCACCAAGGTCACTTTGCGCCATTCGTCCTGAGTCACTGGTATGGGCATGACATGGCCTGATGTCTCGGTGAAATACTTCCAGCGCTCCATGGGGGTGACTCCGCACTCGGGGTCGGTGTACTGGTGCCGCTCCAGTGTTTGGTTGCCCCATTGTTCGTAATACCAGCGCACCATGAACTGCTCGATTTCGAGCAAGCTCAAGGGGGTTTCGCGCTCGGCAGCCATGGTGCGTTTGCCATCGATACCATCCATTCGGGTGCAGCCGGGAAGCGTCTCAAGGGCGGTTTTCAAACTGCGGTTGAGACGTTCGATATAGGGCTTTTTGTGCGGATGGCGTGCCGGGCAATGTTCGGTATCGATACCCAGCAGCAAGAGCTTTTCCATGCGCTCACCTTTGCCTTCGGCGCCGTTGTCAAAAACAATCAGGCCCGGCGTGCCATAGATGTCGAAGCTGTAGTTCAGTCCCAAGAGTCGAAATGCCGTCTTCTTGGAAAACAGCATCGACTGAATGCAGTCGAGGCCATCGTTTTCTGACGGGCTTCCCACCACCAGTTTCCAACCCAGAACCATGCCGGTTTTGACTTCGATAGCATGCACACACCAGATGTTGGAGCTCACGCCATGGTCTGTTTGCACCAGGAATGGCAGATGCACGCCATCCATCTCCACGCGTTCAAACGGGTAGGTCGTGTGAATACGGCGGGCACCCATAGAGCGCGCTGCAGCGACGTTCTTGCGCTCCATCCGGTAGGAGCCTGTGTCGATGTAGCCCTGCTGCTTCAAGGTGTCACGCACATGTCTCAAGCTAACGCTTTGGGTGGCTTCGATGTAGCCCTTGTCTCTGGCTTGCTGGTTGATAAATCGCACAAACGCGGGCATTTGCCAGCGTGAATGGGGGCTGCAGTACAAGGGGGCGTGTTGCGTGATGAGCTCGTAAACCTCGAGTTGGTAACGCGCTTTTCTGCAGCCCTTGTTTTTGTCGCCCTTGAGCACGGGAAGACCGGCCAGATGGCGGGCTTTGAAGCGGTACATCGAGGAGCGGGTGGGAAACGGCTGGCCTCGATGTTCGTCACGCACCAGATGAAAAGCTCTGTCAAAACTCATCCCCAGCTCGTCGGTGGTGTCGAGCACTTGGCGCAGGCATTTCGTGGCCCAGTTCAGGCGCTGTAGAAATGCTGGACTGTCATGAGCGTGTACCGGCACGAAGGCCGTGTCTGCTCGGTGCAGTTTGATGCGCTGCTGGGAAATACCTTCGTAAACCTCATGCAGCGGCCAAAACTTGGGCTCGCGGCTGCTGCGGTCCAGCAGGGCAATGCAGCCATCGACCAGTTGAGAGTCCACAACGAAGTACTCAATGCTGGATGTGATGTCGGTGAGTGCGTCACCCTTTTTGAGTCCTTGAAGCATCACCACATCCTTTCCACAAGGCGCAGATGCTCAAGTTCGCCATAGGCCAGCTCGACGGGTGTCTCGGCGTGCATCGGGTGATGCAACAGGTCCAGGGAAACCGCACCAGAGAGCAGCAGTGTCGGTGCCAGCGGCAGCGGAAGGGCGAGATGGGCGCAGACCTCACCTAAGGTAAGTGCGCGACCCTCCAGGCGGTCGAGTTGCTTGGCAAGCTCAGGGCTCAGTAAGCTGCATTGCAAACGCTTGGCCTGTTGCAATAGCTGCACATTCTGTTTGAGCGGACCCAACATACGGTTCGGCACCACCACGTTGGCAAATTCGTAGCCATAGGCGGCCAGAATCGCTGCTGCACGGGTCCAACGCTCCTGGTCGCGTGCGTCGCCAGGGTAGGACTCGGTTTTGACTTCTACGGCGGTTTTCCTGGCGCCTTGCCAGTGGATGCAGAAGTCGGGGGTATAGAGGCGAGGTCCCAGGTGCCGGCTATAGCGGTCCAGAACTTCTTTGACTTGCTCTCGAGTCGTCAGCAGTCTTTGAGCGTTCAGGTCAATCGTGAAAGGCTGGGGACGATAGCTGCTGACACTGGGGTCGATGGCCAGCATCTGGGATACCAAGCGTTCGGCTTGGCTGTCGACGATGATTTCGCCGCTGCTGGCACTGTACGTGCGTATGCGTGAGCGCCCATACGTGGGTGAAACCAGGCGGATGCCGGTCTCGAGTTGTCCAAGACGGCCGCGCCGCCCATACGTGCCTGTAGCCAACATGGCAAATCCTTTCCAAGGCTACAGAACGGTTGAAGCTACGAGGTATGGACGTACCTCCAGCCGTTCTGGGGTTGTAAAAACCTGGGCCTGTGAGAACAAGGCTCACAGGCGCAAGAGTGGTCGAATTTGGTTCGTTTCATTTCAGCTTGCATATATTCAATTTAAAAAATCAACAAGGAAGGGTGGTATCTGATGAGGCTCCTATAGATTGATGGGATTGGTTTTATATGTCATTGGATGAGATAACCAAAAAAACATCAAGAACGACAAAAAATTACCAGTATGGCTTGATGGGATTAATCGTCCTATTTTGAGTGATTAAAGATTTCTAATGCGACTTAAATAGGACGTTACACCTCGAATTTTCTCTAATGTTATTTTTTAGAGGCATTACAAAAGTCAAGACGCGGTAAAAATCCGTTGTTCACTACCGACATTAGGTCTGTTGATAAGTTGAAGTGAGTGCTTGCAACTTGTTTGTAGTGAGCTTGATGAAAGCGGCTTGGTCAGGTGCTACAGCAATGCAATGCCGATTTTCCGTTCCAATGTGAGATGAATCATTAATGAATCTTGCTGAAATATTAATTCATTCTATTTAATAGATGATTGTTTTTTCATCTTGAGAATTTTCTGAGTAGTAATTAAATGGATTGAATTTAAGATTTTTATATTGAGATGAACTATTATTGAGATAAATTGAATATTTAAAGTCATTGCTTTTAAATTGCGGTGCAGTATTAAAAAATGACTTTTGTAAATTGACCAAGAAAAAATAATGCCTCGCTGTAGGCGAAGTTATGAATCACCAAGTACTTTCTTCTTTCATCTGGTCAGTAGCGGACCTGCTGCGTGGCGATTACAAGCAGTCCGAATACGGACGCGTCATTCCTCCCTTCACAGTCTCGATGTACTGGTCGGTAACCTTGCTCTGATTTATGCTGCAACAAATTGATACTATTTGAGAAGTTGCAAAAGTTTCTTCGGGAGGAACGGTGCCAGTTCTCATTAGAGATGTGGAGGGTGGACGCAGCGACCACGAAAAAACTGTCTGACCGTACGATTCTCATCCACGTGCAGTTGAATCCGAAGCCTAAGCACGACGACTATCGCCGGTATCGAACAGATGTTTTCAGCCGCAGCGCAAATTTGACTAACTGCGACATTGTTTGCCTGAACTGGGCTCAAGACATGGAGCAGTATGAAGCGGACAGTAAGACGCCCGCAAAGTGGGATAACGAGAGCGGGTCGGCTTGGTACTTGCCAGACGGTCGGTGCTCGGTCAAGGATGCCGAGGTCATCAGCAATGAGGCAAAGGGTCTCTACTACACGCGGCATGATAAGAAGCGCCACGTATTGCACTTCCACTATGACGAGGCTGTTTTCGCGCTAACCGTACCGAAGGTGGTGCAGGACGGCCCTGCTGTGCATGACGTCTTGGTGGGGCCGATAGTCGATGCTCGCCTCATCTGGGATGAAACCACCGCAGCCTGGGTTGAAACTAATGATTGCCCCGAAACAGGGTGGTCCTCCATCATCAACGCGGACCCGGATTTTGCAGCTGGGTTCGAGAACCTCCAGGACGTCCAAAACCGCCTGTATGTAGAACGAGCTATCTCTCTTTCATGTGGTCCTCACAAGATAAGCGAGCAATGGCATCGCGTAGACAAGTTGGACGTCTGTCAAATCCAGGAGTCTGAAGTTGTTGGGCGAGCGACCCTGCAACTAGACCGAAACGCAGTCGCTAAGGAAAATCGGCAGAGACGACTTGGGAAGGTCGCCGTTCTTGGGAACATCCTTCGGAATGAAAAGCTACCTTTACCTATCAAGGACTTAGGAGGTGGAGGTGCTTCTATATCCTGGAGTCCAGACTCGCCTAACACCAACGTGACCAAGGCAGGAGTTCGTCCAGCGCTGGTCGCCTATCTAGGTGAGAGTCCGGCGCCCGACGTTGTGAAGAACATTGGCGACGCAGCATTTGAGTTGCTCCGTAAGGAAAACAAAGCTCACAAAAATCGGGTGGCAGTATGTTTCCGGACAGCCGCCGGAAACATAAAGTTCGCCGATATCAAGGCGCAAACAGACATTGCTTTCGATGGGTCCAGCATGACGTCCATCACAGGGGGATAGTGAGATGCTAGAAATGCAAACGGCTCGTGACTCGCTCTCACACCTCCTCGTCGGACTAAAAGCTGTGGATGAGAGCGTTGTGCGTGGAGAAAAGAGGTTTGGGCCACATGCTTACGCCGTAGCCTACGTAGACTTTGCTGATGAGGTGGTGCAACGCTCGCAGCATCTACGCGACTTTCAGGAGCGAATTCTCGGCGACGACTTTTTCGATTCGCCAGGTGACCTGCGCTGGAACAAATACCTTTATCTCGTTGCTGGTCCAAACTCCACATCAAATCCTCAGTTCGCTGCGGCGAAAGCAGCGATTGAGGAAGACAGGGACTACGCGCGAAAGCGTGTCGTATCAGCGGAAGACCTCAAATCGCTGCTGGGCGCTGCCGAACTCTTCGAGGCGACGGATGGCAGCGTGTCGCCTGATGTGCTCGCAGATTGGAGACGCAGGCTTGCCTCAGGTCAGCTAGAACTTCTGCTCGATTGCGTCACCCCTCGAACGGGGGTGGTGGCGAAGATTGCCAAACGCGAGGCAGGAACGCCGGCAAGTAGTCGTCAACGCATTAGCGACCTTAATCGCGCAGACATACCGCTTGCGAAGTCCAAACTGCTCAGTTTGACCATCAGCAGTTTTCGTCCTGTGCATGACGGTAAGACCTACGATTTTGGCAAGGTCACACTCGTCACGGGCGCAAACGGCACTGGCAAAACATCATTGCTTGAGGCTATCGAACGGTTTTATTGCGGGAACAATTTAAGAAGTAAGAACACTGGAGTAGTTCGCCTCAAGGGCAAGCTTGCGCCTAACGAGGGTGGAGATGGCATTGACCTCCAATCCACGTCAGACGGCCCGCGTCTCAAGGCTCGTTGCTTAGCTTGGTACAACCGCAAAGAGTTCGCCGTCGACGCCATCGTCGATAGTTTCTCGCAGTACAACTTCCTGGACACAGACGCCGCTTTCCGCCTTTCGGCCCAGCTCCAGCCAGCGGATGTCGCCACCGAGCTTAGTCGACTGCTCGTAGGCGCGACCGCTGCGACGACGTTTGACTACCTCCAGAAAATCCACGGGGACGTGGAAAAGGCGTTCGACAAAGCAGAGGCCAACGCCGATAAGCTACAAGAGGACTTGATTCAGCTTGAGAAGCGTTTGCGAGAGTTGCAGAGCAGGCCTTCAATCGCAATGACCCTTGCGGAGTCGTATCGCGCCGTGCTCGTCTCTCTCGGATGGAAGAGTTCCCCTAACGCCGGTGTTTCTCAGCTAGACGAAGAACCGCAACTGTTGGCGGCGTTGGGACATATCCAAGCCCTCTCCTCCTTAGGCGATGCTGCTCGGACGTTAAGTGACATCGAGTATCGCTTCACCGAACTTAACACCGCGCTTGAAGCCGCTCGGCCCCACCAAGAGCGTCTCTCAGAGTTGAATAAGCTGGAAAATGACCTTGTAGAACATATCGAGGCGCATGAAAGAAATGCTGAGCTGCTTAGCCGTAGGCTCGTCTACGAGTCTTCGGGATTCCTAGATGTGCGGACTCGGTACTTTGACGCACGTGGTGTAGTGGACGCACTTGCGGAGCGGCTCAAGAGCCAACTTTCAGGCGAGGCCCCAGAAATTCCGGTTCGCTATGCGGAGCTTCCTATCGGGGTGGCACTTCAATCGGCCAACCAGGCTGTACGCGATGCCGAGGAGAGGTTTGGAGGTGCGAAGAAGGCTCTGGACCTGCATGGGAAAGCAGCGTCAGCGCGTGCCGCCGCATTCGAAAGCCTTAAGAGCGCTGCCTTCAAGGTGCTCCAGCAGTCTCAACACCCGAATGCTTGCCCCGTTTGTCAAACAGTCCATCCGGATGGCGCTTTGGTTCACCTCATCGAAGAACTGAATTCTGGCAACGATTCCTCTGCAGAGCTCAATGCTCTCGTTCACGTGTCGAGCCAAGCTGAACATGATGCAAACGAGGCCAAGAAGATTGCGACTGGCTTGGAGTATTGCCAGAGCACTGCGAGCCTTGTGGGCCTGAAGGGCGAAACTCCTAAAGAGATACTGGATGAGCTTGCTGGGCTGCGGCTTGAAGCTGACAAAGCTCGACTTGAACTCCAGCGACTCACCCAGGAGGGGAAGGCTCTGAGAGAGGCTGGGCTTACCAGCGATGAGCACGACCGTCTCTGGAGCCGAGTCAGTCATTTCTTTGAGTCGACCTCAAGCGGTCATGCGACCAATGGCGCAGCGGAAGTGCTGCGTTCCCAGAATGAGGCGGCGGAAGGCAAGCGTAATGAGCTTGAGGCCCTTCGGCGGCAGATTGACGCTGTAGCTGAGGAAATCCGTGCAATCTGCCGAGCCATCGATTCAGATAGTTGGTCAACACGTGTTCAGCCCATCAACTCCTTCGCGTCGCTCATCACACTAAAAGACGAGTTCATCCCGGCTGCGGACAACGTTGAGAGGTTACGTTCTTATCTGCATGTGTCTGATGATGCCTCGCTCGCTGAACTTCAAGCTCGTGTTGCCGCTGTAGCATCAGCCTGCAGTGAGGCTGTTAATGCCTGGCACAGTGAGGTGAGCAACTCGGAAGAGCTGCGGGTTCTTCCTCCTGCAATTGAGGCTCAGCAGCTAAAACTCAGCACTGCTCGTGGTGAAGCGGATGCTTTGGGCGCTGCCCAGAATCTATTGGGTGACCTGGTTTCCAACGCTTCGCTCGAAAGTGCTACCCAAGAGGTCTTGGAGGCAATTGGCAGCCAAATCAACGAAGTCTTTTCTCGCATCCATTCACCTAAGGAATACGAATACGTAGGTAGCTCCGATGTGCTTCTGAGGTCAGTCGAGACACGGGAAACACGAACCCTGGCTCAGGTGAGTACCGGACAGCGCGCTGCGTTCGCGCTATCAATCTTCCTAGCTAGGAATCGCACTGCGACAAATGCGCCTCCCATATTACTTATTGACGACCCCATAGCCCACATCGATGACCTGAACGCGTTGTCCTTCTTGGACTACCTACGGGACCTTGCTGTGAACTCTGGTCGCCAAATCTTCTTTGCTACCGCGGACACGAAGGTTGCGTCGCTCTTCTCAAAGAAATTCAGTTTCCTTGGCGATGACTTCAAGACTATCTCCCTGGCCCGTGAGCCTCGGCCTGCGGAGGCAGTCACAGGCAATTGAGCCCAAACGGCCATCACCTATAGAGATAATTTTCGTTTCTCATGTTTACTTAGTGACTTTATATTCGGCGCAACTTCCGCATCGTGACCGACTGGCACCATTCTTCGGTCTCTTCGACACAGTACGGCCATTCCGGTGCGGACTCGTGCTCTGGAGGTTGGCGGAACACGGCTCGACCTTGAGGTTCTCCACCTTCCGCTGTAGGCGGGGGGCGTAGGGGTAGAGTCTGAAGTGCAAAGTGGTAATGCTGCCGAAAGCGTCTGTCCATCCCCGCTTGAATGCCGAGGCACTCAGCTTGCTGCGTCGTCCTCAAGCAGTCAACGATGTGGCAACAACTCCCTTGCATGGTGCTCCAGCCCCTGCAGTACATCCGCAGGATGCGCTACGCAGCCTCAGCGAAATCTTGCTTTCCAGTTGATTAAAAACCTCAACCTCTCATCGTTCAACTGAGTCCAGCTAATACTTAGCGCGTATGAAGGGCCTGAGCCGGCCAATTCCAACGTTTTCACCATCGCGGATGGCACAACCCTGCATTGACTAGGTTTTTTCGCAAGAAAGATGCCCGTATTTGCTTGTCGCTGCTCTGGTGCTTCAGCGTGTGAGACGGGAGCCGATAAGGGCTTGAAAGAGTTGGAGGATGTCTACTTTCGTGCGACCGCTACTGATGATTGACAAGAAAGTATCGAACTTCATCGAAACTTTCTCACCTCTCCGTGGGTTAAGTAGCACGAAGTCTTGCCACTCAGAACCACGCCCCTCGAGAGATGTTGCGTAACTAAGCAGCCAATAGATAGCCACTTGACGATAGTCGGCAGAGGAGAAGCGTTTGGCGGTGCACTTTACCTCAACCAAAGTACTTCCGAGAGCGAAATCTCCGTGACCACTGGCAATCCATTCAAGACCTGGAATTTGAGGCCGAATGAGAACAGGGTGCCCACTTGCACGACTTAATTCCGCCATCGAGTTCGCAAGATTTTTTCCAACCGTTTCGGCTAAGGCTTGGTCCCAGGCGGTCAGTTGGTCAGGTAGCTTTGCGTCAAAATAAGCACGCTGCCGGCGGAGTGTGTCCTCAAAGCAGCTGGGCCAATCAATAGAAGTCTCCCCTCGTATCAATCGTTCACCTGCGGTGTAGCCAAGTTCGAAAAGCATAGCCCGCTGCAACTCTGACTGACGTAGCAGCTCCTGTTGAAGTGGTTGGACTGGAATGAAGCACGCGGAGTTGTTGAGATGCGTGACGATGCTTGGCGTTAGCTGAGGAAATATCTCATCGAAAATGCCTGGAATTTCGTGCGCGACTGTGCGTGGGTCAAACTGCATTACTTACCTCTTCAGCCCACTTTATGAACACCGACGCAAATAAGTGTTCTGCCTTGCTCTTTTCTTCGCCGCTGGGCTGCTCTACCCCGAGAGCCCAGTATTGCTGTACCGCACGTTTCGCTTGGATTCGTGCCTTGTTTCCCTCATCGTCAAATTCATAGGATGCGAGCCAGTAGAGTCGCTGGCACTCGGGAGTCATTTGTTGCCAACGGTTGCGCAGATGGTTAAACGCCGCTCTGTCGCGCCAACCACGCCAGCAATCAATGCAACTACGACGTACTGTATCCAATGGCGTCGTATCGAAGAGATGGCGCACGAATTGTGTGCGTGTCGGTGTACTTTGAAAGCGCAAGCAACGCAGGTAGTGGAGCAGATTGGTGTCTGCCTTCAATAGATGCGCAGAGTGAGTTGGGATGGCATCAAGCAATGAGTCGAGGCGCGAGTGAATGCTGGAAAACCGTGCATCGTTTCGGAGGTTGGCAATTCCTCTCATGATGGTGGAAAACGATGAGCGGAACGCATGCAGGTTTTGCTGCTTTAACAGCGTTGCAGCTATATCGAGTGCTGCGACTGGCTGATGAAGCCGCATAGTCCGACCAATCTGGGTTACCAAGAAAGAGTCTGGTAGTGCCTTCTCCAGCTCACGATTCAAAAGCTGTCGTACTTCAAGTGTTTCGACGGTTTCCACGAGCGACTCGTAGTCCTCATGAGGACTATCCGAGTATGGGTCGAATTTCAGGTCGATGCTGCGTAGCTTTGCTGCCTCTACGTCTTCGCCGCCGAGTTGTGAAGCCACGTAGTCTTTATAGTGTTTTGCCGAGAGGAAAACAGTTTTGGTCTTATTCAAGCTCAAGCCATAGTCCATTAGGACTTGCGCAAGTAGGCCAAGCGCTCGGTATGCTTCTGTCGTGTCCTTTGCAATCAGCACATAGTCGTCAACATAGCGGTGCCACTGCACTCCATGAGTCGTAAGCGCCGCGTCTACTTGAGCCAGAAATAATTCCGCAAGTATGCGTGCTCCTTGGCCACCGACCGGGAGTCCAAAGGAGCGTCCTGCGAAGAGCTTGCTAAGAATGGTGTTGACTTGCCTCGAAACAGGCCCTGCATCGCCGCCTAGGGCTTGAATGAAGTTTTCGATGTAGTGATGAGAAATGTGTTCGTAAAAGCTCGAGATGTCTGTTTGAACAACAACCGCCTCATCACCAGCATTGGTTACATCACTTATGGTCGCTTCCTTGAAGGCACGCCATGACCTATTTTCATCGAAAAGCTGTTCATTACCTGATGGTAGGAAGCGGTATGAGTGGGCATTCGGGGAGCGATGTGGTTCAAGTACCTCTGCAATGGCGATTGCCAATCCATTAAGGTATATGTTCCAGAACAGATGAATCTTCGTTACTACCCGGAATCCGGCAGGACCAGAAGGGGCGAGCAGCCGTTCACTGTGAACGTGTAGCTCTGTAATGCGCTCACGGTTCTCTTGAATATCTTGACTGTCTCGAAGTTTTGAATAAAAGCCGTAGGCGATGGAGGCAAGAGCGTCAGCCTTCTCACCACAAAATTTAACGTCAATGTCGAACGGCAACGTGTCGTTATCGCCATGTTTTGCGATTTCGCAAGCAGCACGTCGGAAGTGATGAAATGTCGGTTTGAACAAAGCTGTCTCCTTGGAAGGTATCTCGCCAGCTGTGCAGGCATATTTTGTGTTTGTTTTGCTTTTCAATGCGAAGACATTGATGTAGCGAGGACTCGGACTCTGGTTGTGAACCAAAGATGAGAGTTCGAACAGCACCCAGATGACGTAAAAACAGCTGCGAAGGCAGCTGTTTTTATGAGACGTAGAACCTAATCTTGTTTAGCAATGGCGGGCATAGGCAGCTTGCTTCAATCGAGATTTAATTAGTCATAAAAATCCCGACTTTTGCCATCAAAAATCCCGCTTATTGCATCCACCTACACAACTTTAGACGTCGATATTGCCAGCGCGCAAGGCGTTGTCTTCGATGAAATTACGGCGTGGTTCCACTTCGTCGCCCATGAGCATGGTGAAGACGCGGTCTGCCTCGATAGCATCGCCGATCTTGACTTGCAGCAGGCTGCGGACGTTGGGGTCCATGGTGGTTTCCCACAGCTGGGCCGGGTTCATTTCACCCAGACCCTTGTAGCGCTGGCGGCCGGTGGTGCGCTCGGCTTCGGCAATCAGCCAGGTCATGGCCTGGCGGAAGTCGCCCACCTTTTCCATCTTGGCTTTTTCGCCTTCGCCGCGGTGCACCTTGGCGCCTTCGTTGAGCAGACCGTTGAAGTGCTGAGCCTCGGCTGACAGGGCGGCGTAGTCATTGCTGCGCACAAACTCCTGCGTGAGGATGGAGCTCTTGATATTGCCGTGGTGGTGGCGGCTGATGCGCAGAATGGGGTGCTCGCTGTTGGGGTCGATCTCGGCCGTCACATCGGCGGGCACGCCGGTGGTGGTGAGTTCGCGCAGCTTGGTTTCCAGAATGGGGGCGCAGATCTGGGCTTCTTCGATGGTGTCGAGCTTGATTTGCACGCCATCGGCAATGGCGCGCAGGGCTTCGGCATCCATGAAGTTGGACAGTCGCTCAATTACGGTTTCTGCGGCCAGATGCATGTCGGCCAGCTTGGCCAGCTCTTCACCTTCGATGGTGCGGGTATTGGCACCACCTGTCGTCACGCTGGCGTTGTTCAGCGCAATTTTGAGCAGGTATTTGTTGAGGGCCGGGCCGTCCTTCAAATACAGCTCTTCCTTGCCGTTCTTGACTTTGTACAGCGGTGGCTGGGCAATGTAGATGTGGCCGCGCTCGACCAGGTCGGGCATCTGGCGGTAGAAGAAGGTCAGCAGCAGGGTGCGGATGTGTGCGCCGTCAACGTCCGCGTCGGTCATGATGATGATGCGGTGGTAGCGCAGCTTGTCGACGTTGTAGTCGTCGCTGCTGCTCTTGCCCGAGTCTTCGCTGACCTTGCCGATGCCGGTGCCCAGGGCCGTGATCAGGGTGATGATTTCGTTGCTGGACAGCAGCTTTTCGTAGCGGGCTTTTTCCACGTTCAGGATCTTGCCGCGCAGGGGCAGGATGGCCTGGAACTTGCGGTCACGGCCTTGCTTGGCAGAGCCGCCGGCGGAGTCACCCTCGACGATGTAGATTTCGCACAGCGATGGGTCTTTTTCCTGGCAATCGGCCAGTTTGCCGGGCAGGCCCATGCCGTCGAGAACGCCCTTGCGGCGCGTCATTTCACGGGCCTTGCGGGCGGCTTCACGGGCGCGAGCCGCATCCACAATCTTGTTGCAGAGAATCTTGGCGTCGTTGGGCTTTTCTTCGAGGAATTCGGCCAGCAGCTTGCCGACGATATCTTCCACAGGCGCACGGACTTCGGAGCTGACCAGCTTGTCTTTGGTCTGGCTGGAGAACTTGGGCTCGGGCACCTTCACGGACAGCACGCAGCACAGGCCTTCGCGCATGTCGTCGCCGGTGACTTCGACCTTGGCCTTCTTAGCGAGTTCGTTGTCGGCGATGTACTTGCCGATGACGCGGGTCATGGCGGCGCGCAGGCCGGTCAGGTGGGTGCCGCCGTCACGCTGGGGAATATTGTTGGTGAAACACAGCACTTGCTCGGCATAGCTGTCGTTCCACTGCATGGCCACTTCCACACCGATTTCGGTGCCGGGAATGCCGCCGTATGTTTCGGCGGGGCGTGTGCCTTCGGCATGGAAGGTCGTGGGGTGCAGCACCTTCTTGGTGCCGTTGATGAATTCCACAAAGCCTTGCACGCCACCGGCGCCGGAGAAGTCGTCTTCCTTGCCGTCGCGTTCGTCCTTGAGGCGAATGCGCACGCCGTTGTTCAGGAAGGAGAGTTCGCGCAGGCGCTTGGCCAGAATCTCGTAGCGGAACTCGAAGTTCTCTTTGAAGATTTCCTGGTCGGGCAGGAAGTGCACCTTGGTGCCGCGCTTGTCGGATGCGCCCACTTCGCGCATGGGCGAGACTTCCACGCCGTCCACCACCTCGATCAGGCGGTTTTGCACAAAGCCGCGCGAGAAGTCGATTTCGTGGCGCACGCCGTCGCGGCTTACGGTGAGCTTGAGCCAGATGGACAGCGCGTTCACGCAGGACACGCCCACGCCGTGCAGACCGCCCGAGACCTTGTAGCTGTTCTGGTTGAACTTGCCGCCCGCGTGCAGCTCGGTCAGCGCAATTTCAGCGGCAGAGCGCTTGGGCTCGTGCTTGTCGTCCATCTTCACGCGGGTGGGAATGCCACGGCCGTTGTCGATGACGGAGAGCGAACCATCAGCGTGGATGGTGACCAGAATGTCGTCGCAGTAGCCAGCCAGGGCTTCGTCGATGGAGTTGTCCACGACCTCAAAGACCAGGTGGTGCAGACCGGTGCCGTCCGAGGTGTCACCGATGTACATGCCGGGGCGCTTGCGCACGGCTTCCAGGCCTTCGAGGATCTGGATTGAGCCTTCGCCATAGCCGCCTGCATCTGCGGCGGTCTGGGTATCTGGCTTGTTGTCTTCGGTCATGAAATTACCTTGCTGCTACAAAGTCAGAAGCTGCTGGCGCCTGACTTGCATAACTTTCAAATGAATACTTGCCTGAAAACCATATCTGACCAGCGGTAGCTGCTCATGTTTTTCAGGCAATGGAATGGCTGGCTGCGTTCGGTCTGCTTAGATGCGCATGGGCATCACGACGTACTTGAAGCTTTCGTTCTCAGGGATGGAGACCAGCGCGGAGCTGTTGCCATCCTGCAGATCGATCTTGACCATGTCCTGGCTCATATTGGTGAGCACGTCGATCAGATAGGTCACGTTGAAACCGATCTCAATGGTGTCGCCACCGTAGTCGATATCGAGTTCATCCATCGCTTCTTCCTGCTCGGCGTTATTGGATGCGACGCGCAGCGTGCCGGGTTCGACCGACAGGCGTACGCCCTTGAACTTGTCGCTGGTCATGATGGCCGTGCGCTGCAGCGATGCCAGCAGCGGTGCGCGGCCCAGAGTCACGCTGTTCGTATGGTTGCGCGGGATGACGCGGTTGTAGTCGGGGAACTTGCCCTCGACCAGCTTGGTCACGAACTCCATGCCGCCAAAGGTGAACTTGGCTTGATTGCTGGCGAACTGCATCTCGATGACGGGCTGGTTGTCACCGCTGGCGTCTGACAGCAGGCGTTGCAGCTCCAGCACGGTCTTGCGTGGCAGAATCACTTCCTGCTTGATGGGCACTTCCACATCCAGCGTGGCGCTGGCCCAGGCCAGACGGTGACCGTCGGTGGCCACCAGGCTCAGTGTGTTGCCTTCGGCCACGAACAGAATGCCGTTCAGGTAGTAGCGAATGTCCTGCACCGCCATGGAGAAGGACACCTGACCCAGCAAGTCCTTCAGCACCTTTTGCGGCACGCTGAAAGCGGGGCCAAACGCAGCCGATTCCTGCACCAGCGGGAAGTCTTCTGCGGGCAGGGTCTGCAGCGTAAAGCGGCTCTTGCCGCCCTTGAGAATCATCTTGGCTTGCTGCGTCTCCAGGCTCACGGTCTGGTCGCCGGGCATGGTCTTCAGAATGTCGATCAGCTTGCGGGCACCAATGGTGGTGGTGAAGTCGCCAGCGTCGCCGCCCAGCTCGGCGGTGGTGCGGATCTGGATTTCCAGATCGCTGGTCGTCAGTTGCAGCGCGTTGCCTGTCTTCTTGATCAGCACATTGGCCAGAATGGGCAGCGTGTGGCGGCGTTCAACAATGCCGGCCACCGATTGCAGGACCGCGAGAACTTTGTCTTGTGTGGCTTTCAGGACGATCATGTCAACCTCAGTGAATTAAGTGCGCATTTGTTTTGACGCGGCGGCGTCCGCAGGGCGGAGCGGACGCTCCCTCATGCCGCGTGAATTCCCCATTTTGCCGTGTGTGAGTGACATCCATGGGGGAGTTTTCATCAACCCTTGAGCGTTTGCTCCAGCACATGCAATTGCTGGTTCAGCTCGGTATTGGTCTGGCGCTCGCCTGCGATCTTGCGTACCGCATGCAGCACCGTCGTATGGTCGCGGCCGCCAAACAGCTCGCCAATCTCGGGCAGGCTCTTTTGCGTCAGCTCCTTGGCCAGGTACATGGCAATCTGGCGCGGGCGGGCAATACTGGCCGGGCGCTTCTTGCTGTACATGTCGGCGACCTTGATCTTGTAGTAATCAGCCACCGTTTTCTGGATGTTTTCCACAGAAATCTGGCGGTTCTGAATACTGAGCAGATCGCGCAGCGCCTCGCGGGCCAACTGAATCGACACTTCCTTCTGATTGAAGCGCGAATAAGCCAGAATTTTGCGCAGCGCGCCTTCCAGCTCACGCACGTTGGAGCGCACGTTCTTGGCCACGAAGAAGGCGACTTCCTCGGGCATGTCGGCGTTCTCGGCGCGGGCCTTGTTGATCAGAATCGCCACGCGCATTTCCAGCTCGGGCGGCTCGATGGCGACCGTCAAGCCCGAATCGAAGCGCGAAACCAGGCGCTCGTGAATATTGGCCAGACCCTTGGGATAAGTGTCCGACGTCATCACGATGTGGCTCTTTTTGGCCAGCAGGGCTTCAAAGGCGTTGAAGAATTCTTCCTGCGTGCGGTCTTTGTTGGCAAAGAACTGCACATCGTCGATCAGCAGCAGATCGAGCGAGTGGTAACGCTCTTTGAACTCATCAAAAGTGCGGCGCTGGTAAGCCTTGACCACATCCGACACAAATTGCTCTGCGTGGATGTAGAGAATCTTGGCGTCCGGCTTGTCCTTGAGCAACTGGTTACCCACAGCGTGCACCAGATGGGTCTTACCCAGACCGACACCACCATAAATGAACAGCGGGTTGTACAGATGACCGGGCGAGCCCGCCACGTGCATGGCCGCCGAGCGTGCCATGCGGTTGGCCGTACCTTCCACCAGTGTCTCGAAAGTGAGAGCTGGGTTCAGGCGCGTGCGAAAAACCGGGGCGCTGGCTTCTTCATTCGTCACCGTGGGCACCGACACATTGTGTGTCTGGGGTGCCGACTGTTGTGAAGATGAAGGAGGGCGTACATAAGTACGCACAACGCTTTCTCGCTGAGCAAGTGCTAACTCAAGGGTGACTGGCTGGCCGTACAGCGACTCCAGCATGGCCGAGATGCGGCCTGCGTACTGGGCGCGGATCCAGTCCAGTTTGAAGCGATTGGCCACATAGACGGTGACCTTGGAAAAATCTTCTGCAACTAGAGCGGTAAGCGGCTTGATCCAGGTGTTGAATTGCTGCTCGGGCATTTCCTGGCCCAGTTGCTCCACGCAGACCTGCCACAGGGCCTGGCCTGCATCATTGGTTGGTTCCTCTGTCATTGTCAAAAGTCTAATTGTGGATAGGAGGAACAGTTGCGGGGCTTGTATTGTAGCTTTTGCGGAAGTTATCCACAAAATATCAGAAGGCTATCCCCGGCTCCGGTGCGTGATAGGCTGCACATCCTAATAGATTGGCAGTCCGCTGTTTGTAAAGAATCTCTGACGCGACCGCGCGCGGGCCGTAATGACCCGTGAGTCCATGGCGATTTCAAAGGTCATTGCATCAAAGGCCCAACACTGTGATAATCGCAGGTTTCCCTGAATGTGTTCAGGGTGATATGAACCGGGTGCCAATTTTTGTGCGCGCGCGCCCAGTGGCTTTTGCGCTGAGGCGAGTGCTTTGTACCGTTTATTTCCTGCAAGCCTGATGACATGCTCGACATGTGAAAAAATATCGGACTTGACGGTGAGAGTGTGCGGCGCAAAACCTGGATGGTCGGGCGCGGATATAGCGCCTTGCCGACGCAAATACTGAACCTTCTCAAGGAACCAACATGAAACGTACTTACCAACCTTCCAAGATTCGCCGCGCCCGTACCCACGGTTTCCTGGTCCGCATGAAGACCAAGGGTGGCCGTGCCGTGATCAACGCACGTCGCGCCAAGGGCCGCAAGCGTCTGGCCGTCTAAGGCCAGAGTTGGTTAGCGGTCTGCACCTTCGCTGCGCTGAAGGCCTCTGACTGGAGGTTCTCTTATGCAAAGGCTGAAAACGCGTCCGCAATTCCAGGCCACCATGTCAGCGGGCACGATTGCCCGCACGCCTCATTTCGCCTTGCACCGTATGGAGCTGGTGGCTGAGGTGGCGGAGATGGTTGCCAACCCCAAGACAGGGCCCGGATCGAATGATCCGCAGGCCCTGTTTGGCATTGGTGTCGTACGAGAGCAGGCTTGGCTGGGCGCTATGGTGCCCAAGCGCTGGGCGAAACGCTCGGTCACGCGCCATACCATCAAACGCCAGATTTACGCGGTGGCCACGGATTACGAGGCGGCTTTGTTGCGTGCTTCTTATGTGGTGCGACTGCGTTCGGGGTTTGACCGTAAGCAATTCGTCAGTGCAACTTCGGAGCTGCTCAGTGCAGCCGTTCGTCAGGAGTTGCAGCAGCTTTTTGCCTCGGCCGCACGCCGCCTGACGCAGCCGCGTCAAGCGACTGAGGGTGAGACGGGTTTTAAGAAAATAAAGCCTCAAGCCCTTGATAATCAAGCGCAAGCAGCTACTGATTTAATAGTAAATCAGGCGGAGCACCAGCCATGATGCAGCGATTGCTCATGGCCCTGGTGCGCGGCTACAGGTTGCTGCTCAGCCCCTGGCTGGGCTCGGCCTGCCGCTTTGAGCCGACTTGCTCGGCTTATTCCCTTCAAGCGCTGGAGCAACACGGCGCTGCTGTAGGCTCTTATCTGACACTGTGCCGTCTGGCACGTTGTCATCCGTGGTGTGACGGAGGGCATGATCCCGTGCCACAGCAAAAGCCCAGGCTGTTTTCCTTTCTGGAAAACGCTTCGGACTCTTCCGCGACCACCCAACCTTCCTCACCTAAGAAGTCTTCATGAACGATATTCGCCGCACCATACTGTGGGTGATATTTGGCTTTTCCATGGTTTTGCTCTGGGACAAGTGGCAAATCCATAACGGCAAAAAGCCCACTTTCTTCCCTTCGCCGCAAACCGTCAGTGCGCCTGCGGCTGATGACGTCAAGCCCGCTGATGTCAGCGTGCCTCAGGCGGCAGCCACCGGTTCTGCCGGTGATGTGCCCGGCACCGCCGCGGCTGCTGGCGCTGCGGCTCAGCCTGCTGCACCCGCCACGCCACGTCAGAACGTGACCGTGACCAGCGATGTGATGAGCCTGACCTTCGACAGCGAAGGCGGCACCATCAAGCATTCCGAGCTGCTCAAGTACTCCGACACCGTGGATGAGAAAAAGCTCATGCAGGTGTTTGAAGAGAACGCCAAGCGCGTGTACATGGGCCAGACGGGTCTGATTGGTGGCAATTTCCCCACCCACAAGACACCGATGACCGTGATGCCCGGCGCACGTGAACTCAAGGACGGCCAAGACAGCGTGCAAGTGCGCTTCGAGTCCGCCGACATGGGTGGCGTGAAGCTGGTCAAGACCTTCACACTCAAGCGCGGCTCTTACGCTGTGGACGTGCAGCACGATGTGGTCAACACCGGCACCGCCGCTGTGAACCCCCAGCTGTACATGCAGCTGGTGCGCGATGGCAACAAGCCTGAGCACGAGTCCAGCTTCTACTCCACCTTCACGGGCCCAGCGGTTTACACCGAAGCCAAGAAATACCACAAGGTTGAGTTCAAGGACATTGAAAGCGGCAAGGCCGAAGTCGATAAGTCCTCCACCAGTGGCTATGTGGCCATGGTGCAGCACTACTTCGCGAGCGCCTGGTTGCTGGCCGATGGCACACAGCGCGACAACTTCGTGCGCAAGGTGGGCGACAACCTGTACGCCGTGGGCATGATCACGCCCGTGGGTACGGTAGAACCCGGCCAGACCAAGAGCGTGAACTCGCGCCTGTTCTCCGGCCCTCAGATCGAGCCCATGCTGGAAAAGCTGTCGCCTGGTCTGGAGCTGGTCAAGGACTATGGCTGGCTGACGATTCTGGCCAAGCCTCTGTACTGGTTGCTGTCTGAGCTGCATAGCTTCATCAACAACTGGGGCTGGTCTATCGTGGCACTGGTGGTGCTGCTGAAGATCGCTTTCTACTGGTTGAACGCCAAGGCTTACTCGTCGATGGCCAAGATGAAGGCTATCAACCCCAAGATTCAGGAAATGCGCGAGCGCCTGAAGGACAAGCCTCAGCAGATGCAGCAGGAGATGATGCGCATCTACCGCGAGGAGAAGGTCAACCCCATGGGTGGTTGCTTCCCCATCATCATTCAGATGCCTGTGTTCATGGCTCTTTACTGGGTGCTGCAATCCAGCGTTGAAATTCGCAACGCGCCTTGGATTGGCTGGATTCACGATCTGTCGATGCCTGACCCGTTCTTCATTCTGCCGCTGCTGATGACTCTGTCCTCGCTGCTGCAGACGGCTCTGAACCCCGCTCCTCCTGATCCCATGCAGGCCAAGATGATGTGGATCATGCCGCTGATGTTCAGCGTGATGTTCTTCTTCTTCCCCTCGGGTCTGGTGCTGTACTGGCTGACGAACAACATCTTGTCGATCGCCCAGCAGTGGATCATCAACAAGCGCATGGGCGTACCACCTCAGTTCAACCTGCCCAAGTTTGGCAAGGCTGCTGAAGGCAAGTAAGCCGAGCGCTGAAACAAAAAACCGCCATCCTTTCGGGTGGCGGTTTTTTTATGGGTGCTTGATGGGAGAAAGAGAGCGCTTATTTGCCGATGCAGAAGCTGGAGAAGATCACACCCAGCAAATCATCGGAGCTGAATTCGCCGGTAATGGAGTTCAGCGAAATCTGGGCCAGGCGCAGTTCCTCGGCCAGCAAATCCAGATGCGCAGCCTGTGCGGCCAGTTGCTCATCGGCCATCTCCAGATGTGCTTCTACGGACTGCAGCGCTTCCACATGGCGGGCGCGGGCCAGATACAGACCTTCGGGGGCAGATTGCCAGCCAGCGACTTCCAGCAGGCGCTTACGCAAAGCATCGAGACCATCGCCTGTGCGGGCCGACAGAGCAATCTGGCCCGAATCCGAAGCCAGCTGGGCCGTGTGGCGGGCCTGCACATCAGCTTGCGCCATATCGGTCTTGTTCCAGACATGGATGACGGGCACCAGAGCTGGCAGCTTTTGCTGCAGGGTGGCGGCAATCTCGGTATCGGCGGCGGCATAGTCGGCCTGCTCCACGCGGGTCAGGTCATGCAGAAACAGCACTGCATCGGCCGCTGTAATCTCGTCCCAGGCGCGGGCAATGCCAATGCGTTCCACTTCGTCGTCGCTGTCGCGCAGGCCTGCGGTGTCGATCACGTGCAGGGGCACGCCCTCAATCTGAATGGTTTGCTGCACCTTGTCACGCGTGGTGCCAGCAATCGGGGTGACGATGGCCAGCTCTGCCCCTGCCAAGGCATTGAGCAGCGAGCTTTTGCCGGCATTGGGCTGGCCGGCAATCACCACCTTGATACCTTCGCGCAGCAGCGCACCCTGATGGGCGCGGGCCAGCACGGCGGCAACCTGGGCGCGCAGGCGTTCGAGCTGGCCAAAGGCATCGGCTTTTTGCAGAAAGTCGATTTCTTCTTCGGGGAAGTCCAGTGTGGCCTCCACCAGCATGCGCAGATGCACCAGGGCATCGCGCAGCACATGAATTTCTTGTGAGAAAGCGCCTGACAGCGAGCGGCTGGCGCTGCGCGCAGCGGCCTCGGTACTGGCGTCGATCAGGTCAGCAATGGCTTCGGCCTGGGCCAGATCGATTTTGTCGTTGAGAAAAGCGCGCTCGGTAAATTCACCGGGCTGGGCCAGACGCAGGCCGTTCAGCACGGTTTTTCCATCGGTATCAGCAGTCTGCGCAGCCTCAAGGCAGCGTGCCAGCAGCAGTTGCAGCACGACAGGACCACCGTGGGCCTGCAGCTCCAGCACGTCTTCGCCGGTATAGCTGTGCGGGCCATGGAAGTAGATTGCCAGACCGTGATCAATGGGTGAGCCTGCTGCATCCTTGATGGGCAGATAGGTCGCTTCACGCGGTTTCAGATCCTTGCCGCACAGCGTCCGCACCAATGCTCCAATGCCTTTGCCGGAGACCCGCACAATGCCCACGGCTCCGCGCCCTGGGGCGGTGGCAATGGCGGCAATCGGGTCGTTGTGGCGGGGCAGCATGGGCGGTAGCTTTCAGAGATGCAGGGAAATAAAGGTCAGCAAGGATCATATCCTTGCGAGTCATGCATTATTTGCATAATGCTATGATTTCGTTTGCATTGTTATTGAACAGTCATGGCTGTTTGACCTTAAACGCCGAGCTGCAACCCCTCTTTTTTTGATAGCGCTCGGCCTACAATCCAAAATCCGATTTCATCGTCCGCAAGAGCACAGGGGCCGGGTAGTGCACCCATAGAGAGTCCTTACTGCGGATGACTTACTTTGCGAGCTGGAGACCGCTGATGTCCGAAACCAAGCCCATTACCTCGATTGATAAACGTGCTCTGCTGCGTCAGGCCGCATTGGAGTATCACGAGTTCCCCAAGCCCGGCAAAGTGGCCATCACGGCGACCAAGCCCATGGCCAACCAGCATGATCTGGCACTGGCTTACTCACCCGGCGTGGCTGCACCTTGCGAAGAAATCGTCAAGGACCCCGCTGCGGCCTACAAGTACACCAGCCGCGGCAATCTGGTGGGCGTGATCTCTAACGGCACGGCTGTGCTGGGTCTGGGCGACATTGGCGCTCTGGCTTCCAAGCCGGTGATGGAAGGCAAGGGCGTTCTGTTCAAGAAGTTCGCCGGCGTCGATGTGTTCGATATCGAAATCGATGAAAAAGACCCGCAGAAGCTGGTTGAAGTCATTGCCGCGCTGGAGCCTACCTTTGGCGCCATCAACCTCGAAGACATCAAGGCGCCTGAGTGCTTCTATGTCGAGCGCGAGCTGCGCAAGCGCATGAACATTCCCGTCTTCCACGACGACCAGCATGGCACAGCCATCACCGTGGCGGCTGCCATGGTCAACGCGCTGAAGGTTGCGGGCAAGAAGATTGAAGAGATCAAGCTGGTGTCTTCGGGCGCTGGCGCTGCGGCTCTGGCCTGCCTGAATCTGCTGCTGGAAGTGGGCCTGAAGCGCGAAAACGTGTTTGTGACCGACATCGCCGGCGTGGTCTACGAAGGCCGTACCGAGCTGATGGATCCGGACAAGGCGCTGTTTGCCCAGAAGACCGAGCTGCGTACGCTGGGTGAAGTGATTGAAGGCGCTGACGCCTTCCTGGGTCTGTCGGCTGGCAATGTGCTCAAGCAGGACATGGTCAAGAAGATGGCCGCCAAGCCCATCATCTTTGCGCTGGCCAACCCCAACCCCGAAATCACTCCCGAAGATGTGAAGGCGGTGCGTGACGATGCCATCATCGCCACCGGCCGTACGGACTACCCTAACCAGGTTAACAACGTCCTGTGCTTCCCCTATATCTTCCGCGGCGCGCTTGATTGCGGTGCGACCACCATCACCACCTCGATGGAAATCGCCTGCGTGTATGCCATCGCTGATCTGGCGCAGGCCGAGCAGTCCGAAGAAGTGGCCGCCGCCTATGTGGGTGAAGCCCTGAGCTTCGGCCCTGAGTACCTGATTCCCAAGCCTTTCGATCCGCGCCTGATGCTGATCGTGGCTCCTGCCGTGGCCAAGGCTGCTGCAGAAGCCGGTGTGGCCAAGCGCCCCATCGAGGACATGGACGCTTACCGCGAGCACCTGAAGACTTTCGTCTACGCATCGGGCACCATGATGAAGCCCATCGTCATGGCCGCCAAGAAAGCCGCCAAGAAGCGCGTGGCCTATGCGGAAGGCGAAGAAGAGCGCATCCTGCGTGCCGCCCAGATCGTGGTGGACGAGCGCATTGCACGTCCCACCTTGATTGGTCGCCCCAGCATCATTGCCCAGCGCATCGAGAAGTTTGGCCTGCGCCTGAAGGAAGGTCAGGACTACGACGTGGTCAACGTCGAGCATGACGAGCGCTACCGCGACTTCTGGAAGACCTACCACCGCATGACGGAGCGCAAGGGCATCACCGAGCCCATTGCCAAGATCGAAATGCGCCGCCGCCTGACGTTGATCGGCTCCATGCTGCTGCACAAGGGCGAGGTCGACGGCCTGATCTGCGGCACCTGGAACAACACCAATGTGCACCTGAACTACATCGATCAGGTCATCGGCAAGCGCAGCGGCGTGACCACCTATGCCTGCATGAACGGTCTGCTGCTGCCTGAGCGTCAGGTCTTCTTGGTCGACACCCATGTCAACTACGATCCGACTGCCGAGCAGCTGGCCGAGATCACCATCATGGCTGCCGAGGAAATGATGCGCTTTGGCATCAAGCCCAAGGCCGCGCTGCTGAGCCATTCCAACTTTGGTTCCAGCAACCAGCCTAGCGCCGTCAAGATGCGCCAGACTCTGGAGCTGTTACGCGAGCAGGCCCCGTGGCTGGAAGTTGATGGCGAGATGCACGGCGATGTGGCTCTGGACGGCAAGGCCCGCGCCAAGCTCATGCCCAACAGCACGCTGCTGGGTGATGCCAACCTGCTGGTGCTGCCCAATATTGATGCAGCCAACATTAGCTACAACCTGCTCAAGCAGGCAGCTGGCGGCGGCATTGCGGTTGGCCCGGTTCTGCTGGGTGCCGCCCAGCCAGTGCACGTGCTGACCCCCAGCACCACGGTGCGCCGCATTGTGAACATGACGGCGCTGACCGTCGCCGATGCGAATGTGAGCCGCTAAGCGCTCTCAACAAAAAAGCCCGCAGCACCTTAGTGCTGCGGGCTTTTTGCATCTGGGCTGGTTTACCAGGTGCGGGTGACGCCGGCATCAATGGTGCCAAACACCTCTACGCCGCTGGTGCTGCCAGAGCTGCTGGAAGAGCTTGGCATGGTGCCCGAGCAGGCGCTCAGCGCCATCGCTGCGACGGTTGCAGCCAGAGTTAGCCATTTGCGCATAGTCCACTCCTTGCCCGCAAGCAGCGCGGGCCATGCTTCATGGTAGCGCGTGGCGGATGCCCGCTGGTCAGAGGCGGTTATGCGCGAAATATGCCTGTAGCGCTTGAATATCAAGCGCTTGCAGCTATGCTTTTTGATTACTCGGAGAGGTAAAGATCGGCCAACCGCTCCCGGGCCGCGCGGTCCACACCCAGAGCCTGGGTCAGATAGCTGTCCAGGCTGTCGTACTGGTTGCGAACGGTATCGACCGACGCCATCAAATAGGAAGGCTGTACGCGCCACAGTGCATCCAGCGCCTCTTCGGATATCTGGCCCAGCATGGAGGCTGGGGGGCGGCGAAAGAGCTGATTGGTCAGCAGGTAGTCATCCATGATCTGCTCCTCGTCCACGCCAAGGGCTGTGAGCAGCAGGGCGGCGGCCCAGCCGGTACGGTCCTTGCCGGCGGTGCAGTGAAAGACCAGCGGCGCATCGCTGCTTTGCAGCAGAGTGAAGAACTCGGCAAAGCGCTGGCCATAGACATTCACAAAGCTGCGGTAGGTGTCATGCATCAGCTCCACGGTGTCGCCTGCCGTCAGGTCCTGGCCTTTTTCAATCATGGATTGGGCGCGCTGCACCACGGTGGGCTCCACGGTCAACGCATGGCGGCTGAGCTGGGGCCAGTTGTAGGCCAGATGTGCGCTTTCCCCCAGGCCGCGAAAGTCTGCGCTGCGGCTCACGCCCAGGGCTTTGAGCTGGTTCAGGTCATCTTGTGTCAGATGGGCCAGATGGGCCGAGCGGTACAACTTGCGCCACTGCAAGTGGCGACCATCCTGGCCCTGGTAGCCACCCAGGTCGCGAAAGTTGGATGCGCCCTCCAGGGCAATGGGGCGGCTGAAGTGGGGGGCTTGCGCTTCGAGGCCGGTGGCCATGATCAGGTCATCGTTTGCATTCATATCAATGCTTATAGCGGATTGCCGCAAAAAAGGCATGTCTTTGGAGTTACCTGAGATGCGCAGGCCACGAAAAAGCGCTGCAGGCTTTGCAGCCCAGCGCTTTCATTTTCACGATGACGCATCGAAGGCCGGTTTGGCCGCAACTTGGCTTTAAGCTGGGTGTTTTGAGCTCAGGCACACCATGGCGATAGAAAACGGGCTGGACGAGTCACTGCTTCTGGCCATTTATGCGGGCCCGCTGGAGGCCGATCCCTGGCATGGATTTCTTCAGCGCTATCGCGAGCAATTGAAGGCGTTGGACCTGGGCATGAGCATCCGTATTCCCCAGCTGGGCCAGACTCTGGTGTGGCTGCATGACGGTGCCACGGATCCCCGGCATATTGCGCAGTATCGCCAGACGTATTTCCGGCAAGACCCCTGGCATACCCATCCAATGATGGCGGGCGATGTGACCACCATGGACAAGGTGATTACGCTGGACGTATTGCGCAGCACACCGTTTTTTCGCGAGTTCATGCATGAGCATGGCGCGCTGCACGGCATGCGGGCCGTGATCTGTAGCGATGAAGGGGGCTGGCTTCTTTGCTGTGCGGGCGCAGCAAGGAGCAGGGCAATTTCACCGCCACCGACCTGGCGCAGTGCCGCGCCATGCTGCCGCATCTGCAGCAGGCGTTGCGCAGTTATCAGGCGCTGGTTCTGGCGCAGCTGCAGGGCCTGCAATGGACGGGAGGCGGCTTGCAAAGTCTGCTGTTGGATGGCCAGGGCTATCTGCTGCCCCTGGCGCAGAACCTGAAAGTGCTGGCGCGCATGCCTTTCATCAAAACCCATGAGAGTCGAATTTCTGTGCAGGAAGTGGACGCTAACAGTCAGTTGCAAATGTTGATCGCACAGGGCCTGAAGGCTTTGTCGCTTTCCAAAAACCAGCCACGCACGCTGGGGCATATTGGCCTAGGAGCAGGTGCGCGAGATGGTCGCAGCATCGCGGTGCAGTTGTTGCCGGAGATGCCATTGCTCAAAACGGCGTCGCCCAAAATCAGGTTGCTGATCGGTGCGGGAGGTCAGGCTGACGGCGGCTCTTCGACTGCCATTGCGCAGGTCTTTGGGCTTTCTGCTGCTGAGGCTGAGCTGGCCTTGCTGCTGGTCTATGGCCACAGCCTGCGTTCAGCGGCGGAGGTGCTGGGTGTCAGCGAGCACACTGTGCGTACGCAGACCAAAAAAATCTATGCCCGCACCGGCTGTTCTGGGCAGGTGCAACTGGTGCGCAACATACTCGGCAGTAGCGCTTTCACGAACTGATTTCATACACCATACGGTGTACGCAATTTTCTTTGACTGTCTCTATAGTTTTTGTGAGTCACCGCAGCAAGGCGGCAGGTACACAGAAATTGAAGGAGCGCAGCAATGATGATTCAGACATGGAAAACAGGGCTGGGCAGCTGGCCATCAAGGGCGTTGCTCAGTCTTATGGCGAGTGGCCTGATATCAGCGCAAGCGCAGCCGCAGAAAGTGGCTCAGGGCCGTCAGGCTGCGGCTGCAGGCAGTGCTGCTGCGCTGGTGGGTTCCTGGAAGTTGCTCTCTGTCGAAACCCGAATGACCGATGGCAGCAGCCATGCGACGTTTGGTCAGAACCCCGAGGGTTATCTGATCTACGGCAGCGACGGGATGATGAGCGTGAACATGCAATGGGCGGGTCGCAAGCCTTTTGCGTCGGGCATTGCCAGAGAGGCCAGTCAGGAAGAAAAAGCCTCGGTCTCTGATCTTTTTTCCGGCTACGCAGGGCGTTACGAAGTGCAGGAGGCAGACAGCACGGTGATCCATCACATCGAGGTCTCCTCTTTTCCCAACTGGAATGGCGTGCAGCAGCCGCGTATTTACCAGATCGATGGTGACCAGCTGACCTTGTACAACAAGCTACCCATTGCGAACAGCATTTCCTATCTGATCTGGAGGCGCGTGAAATGACAGGGACGGAGAAACACAACCGCCAACTGCGCGTAGTCATCATCGGTGCTGGCATGTCTGGAATTCTGGCGGCCATCAAGCTGCGCCAATCGGGCTACCAACATGTAGCCATCTATGAAAAAGCGGGCCGCATAGGCGGTACCTGGCGTGACAACAGCTATCCGGGGCTTAGCTGTGATGTGCCGGCACACGCCTACACCTACTCGTTTGCACCCAATGCGGAATGGAGCCGGCATATGGCCCCCGGCCCGGAAATTCAGGCCTATTTCGAGCACATGGTGAAGCAGCACGATCTTGCCTCCTGCATTCACTTCAACAAGGAAGTGACGGCCTGTGAATGGCTGGGTGATGCATGGCGGCTGGGCACGCGTGATTGTGGGTTTGAAGAGGCCGATGTGGTCATTGCGGCTGCTGGTGTGCTGCACCACCCCAAGTACCCGCAGCTGCAGGGGCTGCAGAAGTTTGAGGGTGACTGCTTTCACAGCGCGCGCTGGGACCACGGTGCGGCGCTGGATGGCAAGCGCATAGGCGTGATTGGCAATGGCTCGACGGGGGCTCAGCTGATCTCGGCGCTGGCCGGGCGTGCGGCCAAGCTCACCCACTTTCAGCGCACTGCGCAGTGGATTCTTCCGGTGGAAAACCCTGCTTTCACGGAAGCGCAGAAACAGGCGTTGCGGGATGATCCAGAGCTGCTCAAACAAGCCCAGGCCAGCGAGTCTTACCTGGCGATCGTGGATCATTTCACGCGGGCGGTGATTGATGCCAACTCCCCCGAGCTGGCCCATCTGCAGGCGGCCGTGGAAGAGAACCTGGAGCGCAGCATCACAGACCCCGTGCTGCGTGAAAAGCTCAGACCCCAGTACCGCGCGGCCTGCAAGCGGCTGATTGTTTCGCCGGACTACTACCAGGCCATACAGCACCCACAGGTGGCCTTGGTCAACGATGGCATCGAGTGCGTGGAGTTCTGTGGTATTCGCACCCGCGACGGTGTGCTGCATGAACTGGATGTGCTGGTGCTGGCCACAGGCTTTCACGCAGATCGATTTGTGCGTGATATGAATGTGGTGGGCAGCAATGGCCGGGTGCTCAACGAGGTATGGGCTGAGCGGTCTTTTGCCTATCTGGCCATGTCGGTTCCCGGTTTCCCGAACTTCTTCATGCTCAACGGCCCTTCCGGGCCGGTCGGAAATTTCTCGCTCATTGATGTGGCCGAAGCACAGTGGAACTACATCGCCCAGCTGCTGGAGCCATTGCGAGAGGGGCGCTATCAGCAAATCAGCGTCGGGCAGACTGCCATGGATGACTACGAGGTCTCGCGCATAGAGGCCGCCAGAAACACGGTCTGGGCATCGGGCTGCAGCAGCTGGTATCTGGATGCCCAGGGTATTCCTGCCACCTGGCCCTGGAGTTATGCGCATTTCCGCGAAGTCATGACCACCCCAGACTTTGCGCATTTCGACTGCGCATGATCCATAAAAAAGCCCATGCAGCTAGAAGCTGCACGGGCTTTTTTGCGGGTGCCAGCGGTGATCAGCTCACGTGCTTGCCCACGATGCCAGCCAGCTCAAACATATTGACCTGATCCTTGCCAAACACCGGCTTGAGCTTGGCGTCGGCATTGATGACGCGCTTGTCCTTGGCGTCTTGCAGGCTGTTGGCCTTGATGTAATCCCACAGCTTTTTGATGACTTCGGGGCGCGAAGTGGCTGCATCGCCAATCACGGCTGCCAGGTCAGCGCTGGGCTGCAGCGTGGCGCTGACGGTGCGGGGCTTTTTGACCGCAGGGGTCTTGGCTGCCGCCGTTTTAGTGGCGGTTTTTGTCGCGACTTTTTTGGCTGCAGCGCCCGTCTTCTTTGCGGCCGCAGCTGTTGTTTTTGTAGCAGTTGCACCAGCCGTCTTGCGTGCAGGGTACTTGCTCTCGCGCTGCTCGAACTCGAAGTTCACCTTGCCAGCAGCACCATCCCAGGCCAGGAAGGCCTTGAAGTTGCGGCGTGTGCGGTTGGAGACAAATTTCTCCAGCAGATCGGTCTTGCCGGTCTGCAGCAGCTTGGTCATCTGCTCGCGCTCAATGGGCTGCTGCAGGATGATCTGGCCGCTCTTGAAGTCACAGCTAGGCGTGGCCTGATCCAGCGTAGGCACGGCCTTGGAGCAGACGTAGTTGGCGCCATGCTCAAACACGGGCGAGCCGCACTTGGGGCAGGGGCCCAGGGACTGCTGGCTGGCAAAGTCCACGATCTCGCCGGTGTCCTCGGAGTCCTTGTCGTCGCCGAAGTCGAATTCCAGCTTGTAGTTCTTGGCTTCTTCGTCGTGCACGATGGCCACTTCTGCCGTGAAGGGCCAGCCCGCCTTGGAGCGGAAGCCTTCCAGCGGGCCGATGCGGCGCTCGCGCAGCAGTTGCTCTGCCTCGGCGGTTTCAAACGTACGGCCCGCAGGCGACTTGGTGAACGAGAAGCCGCAGCCCTCGCTGGCACCTGTGGCACCCGTGCAGGCGTAGCGGCGGTAGTTTTCCTTGACCACGCCGCCGCAGTTGGGGCAGGGCGTGGCCAGCGTGGCGTAGTCACCGGGGATGGTGTCGCGGTCGTATTCCTTGGCCTTTTTGACCAGTTTCTCGGTCATGGCCTTGATCTGCTGCATGAAGGCTTCACGCGACAGCTCGCCCTTTTCCATCTGCGACAGCTTGTATTCCCACTCGCCGGTCAGGTCGGCGCGGCACAGCTCTTCCACTTCCAGGCCGCGCAGCAGTGTCATCAGCTGGAAGGCCTTGGCCGTGGGGATCATCTCGCGACCTTCGCGCAGCATGTACTTTTCAGTAATCAGGCCTTCGATGATGGATGCGCGCGTGGCTGGCGTACCCAGACCCTTTTCTTGCATGGCGCTGCGCAGCTCTTCGTCGTCGATCTGCTTGCCGGCGCTTTCCATGGCACCCAGCAGAGTCGCTTCAGAGTAGCGGGCAGGGGGCTTGGTCTTCAGGGCCTTCACATCGGCGTGGTCGGTGCGGGGCTGTTCGCCCGGTTGCACGGCCACCAGGGGCTGGCCCTTGTCGCCTTCCTTTGCGTCTTCGACTTCAGCTGCGGCTTCCTTGCCGTAAATGGCCAGCCAGCCCGGCTTGACCAGCACTTTGCCTTCGGTCTTGAAGGAGTGCTGCTGCACCTTGCTGATGCGGGTGGTGACCTGGTATTCAGCGCTGGGGAAGAACACGGCCATGAAGCGGCGCACGACCAGGTCGTACAGCTTCTGTTCGGCCTCAGACAGGCCCGAGGGAGCTTGTAGCGTGGGGATGATGGCAAAGTGATCCGACACCTTGCTGTTGTCAAACACGCGCTTGGTAGGGCGGATGTAGTTGTCGTTGATGGCCTGCTGGGCAAACGGAGCCAGATGGCGCATGCCGCTGGTAGCCAGCATGTCGAAGGTCTGCTTTGCGACCGGCAGATAGTCTTCGGGCAGGGCGCGCGAATCGGTACGTGGGTAGGTCAGGGCCTTGTGGCGCTCATACAGGCTCTGGGCCAGTGCTAGCGTGGTCTTGGCCGAGAAGCCGAACTTGCCGTTGGCCTCGCGCTGCAGGCTGGTCAGGTCGAACAGCAGAGGCGAGGCTTGCGATGTGGGCTTGCTTTCTTCTGTCACTGTTGCGGGCTTGCCCTGCACGGCGGCGGAGATGGCATCGGCCTCGGCCTTGTTCCACAGGCGGTCGGCACGGCTTTCAGCGTCGTCGCTCTTCTTCCACTGCGGGTTGAACCACTTGCCCAGGTAGGAGCCGGCCTGCGCGTTGAACGTGCCGTGCACTTCCCAATAGTCGCGGCTGACGAACTTGCGGATTTTTTCTTCGCGCTCCACAACCAGCGACAGCGTTGGCGTCTGCACGCGACCCACGGTGGTCAGGAAGAAGCCGCCATCACGCGAGTTGAAGGCCGTCATGGCACGCGTGCCATTGATGCCCACCAGCCAGTCGGCTTCAGAGCGGCTGCGCGCGGCGCTGGCCAGGCCCTGCATCTGTGCATCGCTGCGCAGGTTGTTGAAGCCGTCACGAATGGCTTGAGGCGTCATCGACTGCAGCCACAGGCGCTGTACGGGCTTGCCCAGGCTGCCTTTGGCACCACCGGCGTATTGCTCGATCAGGCGGAAGATCAGCTCACCTTCGCGGCCCGCGTCACAGGCGTTGATGAGCTGGGTGACGTCTTTGCGCTTGGCCTGCTTGACCACGGCGTTCAGGCGGGTCTTGGTCTTGTCCACAGGCTTCAAGTCAAAGCGCGGGGGAATGACCGGCAGATTGGCAAAACTCCATTTGCCGCGCTTGACGTCAAATTCCTCGGGCGCCTGAATCTCAACCAGGTGGCCGACCGCGCTGGTCACCACATAGTTGTCGGATTCGAAATAGTCATCGTGTTTCTCGAACTTGCCTGCCACAGGGGTCAGCGCACGGACGATGTCCTGTGCGACAGAAGGCTTTTCTGCAATCACCAGGGTTTTATTCATTGTGTGTTCTCGTCGTCATTAACCACCTGAGTCTGAACATGTGCTCAGGCTCATACAATTCGCTTCTCACGCGCGCGTACGCGCACATGTGTGCATATTCAAAGTATCAGAGAAAACATGCCCCGCACATCCTTGGCACCATCAACAGGCCGCCGTATACAGGCCAGACGCTCCGGCGTGCACGGCAAAGGCGTTTTCGCCGTGCAGGATATTGCGGAGGGCGAAACCATTATTGAGTATGTGGGAGAGGTCATTGACTGGCAGCAGGCCCAGGACCGCCACCCGCATGACCCCAGCCAGCCCAATCACACCTTTTATTTTCAGGTCGATGATGAACGTGTGATTGACGCCACGCACAAGGGCAATTCCGCACGCTGGATCAACCACAGCTGCGCGCCCAATTGCTATACCGACGAGATGGATGGCCGTGTCTACATCGTGGCGCTGCGCAATATTACGGTGGGCGAGGAGCTGAACTACGACTACGGCCTGATGGTGGAAGAGCGTTACACCGCCAAGCTCAAGGCCGAATACGCCTGCTATTGCGGTGCAGCCGACTGCCGGGGCACCATGCTGGCCCCCAAGCGGGGCTGGAGACCGCCGATGCCGGAGGGGAAGTAACTCCCCCTGAGGCGCCTTGCGCCTTCCCCCTCTCTCTTCGGGAGGGGGACGATGCCTTCGCCGCGAGGCGGCTCTTGCTCGGCATCCCTTACGTAGGGTGCGCCAGTTTTTAGATTTGGATAGAAGAAATGACTCAGCCGATTCACTGGAATGCCGAAGCTTTGTGGGAAGCGATTGCACCGCAGTTACCGGGCTTTACGGTCGAGGTGCTGCCCAGCATCGATTCCTCCAACACTGAACTCATGCGCCGTGCGCGTGATGGATTGACCGATCCGGCACTCCTGATTGCAGAGCAGCAAACGCAAGGCCGTGGACGGCTGGGGCGCAATTGGGTCAGTGGCGTGGGCGATTCGCTGATGTTCTCTCTGGGTTTGCCGCTGGCACCCAAGGATTGGTCGGGCCTGTCGCTGGCTGTGGGTGTGAGCGTGGCCGAGAGCCTGCAGCCCCGCCTGCCCGCAGCAGGGCGTGCGCCCAAGATCGGCATCAAATGGCCTAACGATCTGTGGTTGGAAGGCGACCGCAAGCTGGCCGGCATTCTGATCGAGACCGCCAGTTTTGTCGGCACCCACCAGCACGATATGAGTGCGCCGCGCTATGTGGTGATTGGCATTGGCATCAATGTGCGCTCGCGCCCCGGCGACGGCATGCGCACGGCCCCGGCTTGTTTGCAGGAGCTGGATATGGCGCTGGACGCCCCCACAGCACTGGCCTGCATACTGCCGGCGCTGGTGGCTGAGGTGCAGGCCTTTGCCCAGCACGGCTTTGCGCCCTTGCTGCGCCGCTTTGCCCAGCGCGACCTGCTGGCAGGCCGAGAGGTGAATCTGAGCGACGGCACCAGCGGCATGGCCGAAGGTGTGGCGGCGGATGGCGGCTTCATGGTGCGCACAGCCACGGGCCTGCAGGCGGTGACCAGTTCTGAAATCAGCGTGCGCCCGGCTAGCAGTCCGCTGCAAAATTAAGACGGCATTCGAGGGAGTTTTATGCTGAGAATCATTTTCTTGCTGCTGCTGCTGGGTAACGCGGGCTACTACATGTGGAGCCACGGCTATCTGGCCAGCATGGGGCTGGCTCCGGAAGTGCAGTCCGAGCCGCAGCGTGCGCAAGAGCAGATCAAGCCCGATGCGCTGGTGCTGCCAAAGCAGGATGCCCCGCAGGACAAGAGCAGCGAGCCTTCCGAGTCTGCACCTCAAGAAGCTGAGCCGCCTGTGGTGGACGACAGCGCACCTGCCCCCAAGCCAGAGCCCGAGCAAGAAGCCAAACCCGAGGCCAAAGACGGCAAGACAGAGGCTGCTGCTTTAGCGGCCAAGGAGGCCAAGCAAGCCAAAGAGGCTAAAGAAGCGAAAGAGCTGAAGGAAGCCAAGGCGGCGAAGGAGCCCGAGACCTGCTATCAGGCCGGCAATATTGAAGAAGGTCAGGCCGACAGCATTCGCCGCGCGCTGGCCAGCAAAGCCAAGGGCGAGTGGGAGCTGGTGCCCAGTCACCAGAACGGCCGCTGGATGGTCTACATGGGCAAGTTCCCCGATGCCGAGTTTCTGGACCGCAAACGCGGTGAACTGCGCCTGATGAACATCGACTTTGACCGCGCAGGCGGCAGTCTGGAGCCAGGCCTGTCGCTGGGTCGCTTCTCTACAGAAGAAGCGGCACAGCGCCAACTGGCCAGCTTTGCGCGCCAGGGCGTGCGCACCGCGCGTGTGGTGCAGGAGCGCCCCGAAGTGACCACCTATGCGCTGCGCCTGCCCAAGGCCACAGCCAGCTTCAGGAACGATGTGGCGCTGCTGGTGGGCAAGAACCTGCTGCCCAGAGCGTTGCAGGCTTGCTCAAAGTAATTTTTGATAGCTGTCAGCGTAAAAAGGCCTGCAGATGCAGGCCTTTTTGTTCTCAAAAGCAGTTGCGACAAGCGCAAGCAGCTCCTGTTTTTAATCCATCTGAATATTGGAGGCAGCAGCCAGCTTCTTCATTTTGGTCACTTCGCTGGCGATCTGCTTGGTGAAGTCGGCGCTCGATGTGCCCGAAGGGTACAGGCCTTGATCAGCCATGCGCTGCTTGACGGCTGGGTCCTTGAGTGCAGCGATGATGGCCTTTTGCACGCGATCCACTTGCGCGGCGGGCGTGTTCTTGGGGGCCACCAGACCAAACCAGGATGGCTCGTTCAGATCGGGGTGACCGGCTTGCGCATAGGTCTGCACATCGGGAAGCACATCCAGGCGTTCATGCCAGGACACGGCCAGCGCACGCACCTTACCCGACTTGATGTGAGGCAGAGAAGAGTTCACTTGGTCGAAATACACGGGCACTTGGCCGCCCAGCACGTCGTTGATGGCCGGAGCGGAACCACGGTAGGGGATGTGGTGCATCTCGGTGCCCGTGCTCTTGAGGAACTGGGCGCCCCACATGTGGCCGATGGTGCCGTTGCCAGGCGTGGCATAGGACACCTTGCCGGGGTTGGCCTTCAGGTAGGCCACGAATTCGGCAAAGGTCTTGGCAGGAATCAGCTTGGGGTTGATCACCAGCACACCGGGTGCCTTGACGATCTCGGTCACACCGACGAAGTCTTTGATCGCGTCGTAGGGCAGCTTCTTGAACACGGCAGGGTTCACGCCGTGGGTGGACAGGGTGGCGATGCCGAAGGTCACGCCGTCGGTGGTGCGTGCCACTTCGGCCATGCCGATGGAGCCGCCTGCGCCGGCCTTATTTTCAATCACCACGGGCTGGCCGCCCAGCAGCTTGATCAGCACGTCCTGCATGTTGCGTGGCACCATGTCGGTAGGGCCACCGGCAGGGAAGGGCACGACGATGCGCAGTGGGCGTGATGCCTCCTGCGCCATGCTCAGGCCGGAGAAAGAAGAGGCGATGGCCGCAGCGGTGGCGGAGCAGATGAAATGGCGACGTTGCATGAAAATGTTCCCAGGATCCGGTGATTCCAAATTGATTACATCCGAAGAGCGCTAGCGCTGACTCACGGCACAACCTATAGTGAAATTCATTCTAGGGTAACTGTTTAGTTACGGAATACGCAATTTCCGCTACTCGGGTCACTGCCAATTGGGCGCATAAGGGCTGAGCAGCACTGTTCAGCGCTGTCCGGGCATGGCCTTGAAACGCACGGTAAACAGCGCGCCCGGCGGAGTGTGGCCGGGTCTGGTGTCCTGCAGCAGCACCTGCGCACCATGCTGGCGTGCGATTTCCATGACGATGGGCAGGCCCAGTCCTGAGCCATCGGCCTCGGTGCCCAACGCGCGGTAAAAGGGTTGAAAAATCAGCTCGCGCTCAGACTGCGGCACGCCGGGGCCAGAGTCTTCCACCTGTAGCAGCAGCACCTGACCAAAGTGATCGGCCTGCACACGCACGGTGACCATGCCGGGGTGTTCGCTGCTTGATGGCGTGTAGTTAATGGCGTTGTCCACCAAGTTGCGCACCAGCTCGGTCAGCAGCGTGGCATTGCCATTGAGCCAGACGCCGGGCGTGCTGGCGCTGGCGCCCTCGTAACCCAGGTCAATATGCTTGTCCATGGCGCGCGGCAGGCAGTCCTGAAACACATCGGTGACGATGCGCACCAGATTGCAGCCCTGCATGGCGGGCACGGCGCTTTCGGCGCGCGCCAGTGCCAGCAGCTGGTTGACGGTGTGGGTGGCGCGCATGGATGAGCGGCCGATCTGCGCCAGCGAACGCTTCAAATCCTCGGTATTCGTGCCCTCGCGCTGGGCCAGATCGGCCTGCATGCGCAGACCTGCCAGGGGGGTTTTGAGCTGGTGCGCCGCATCGGCCAGAAAGCGTTTTTGGGTGACGATGGAGCCATCGAGTCGCTGGAGCAGGTCGTTGACCGAATCGACCAGCGGCACCACCTCCAGCGGCACATCCTTGTGGTTGATGGGCGAGAGGTCTTCGGGCTTGCGGGCTCTGATGCGCTCCTCCAGCCGATGCAGCGGCTTGATGCCCCGCGCCAGCGCCAGCCACACCAGCAGAGCCGCCAGCGGCAAGATGACGAACTGCGGCAGCATCACGCCCTTGATGATTTCTGTAGCCAGCACGCTGCGTTTTTCACGCGTTTCGGCGACTTGCACCAGCGCGCTGGGCTCGCCAGGCAGGGGCATGCGCACCCAGATATAGGCCACGCGCAAATCAATGCCCTTGTACTCCTCATCGCGCAGCAGCACGGTGCCGGTGGGCGGATCTTCCTCCGCGACGGGCGGACGGGGCAGGTCGCGCTCGCCGGCCAGATATTCGCCCTTGGTGCCGCTGACCTGAAAGAAAACGGTGTCCGACTCATCGGCGCGCAAAATCTCGCTGGCCGACTGCGGCAGATTGAACTGCACCTTGCCGCGCTGCACGATGACCAGCTGCGCCAGCGCCTGAGCGTTGTACTCCAGCGCACGGTCGAACGGCTTGTTGGCCAGGCCCTGTGCCACCAGCCAGGTCAGAGCCAGACTGACGGGCCACAGCAGCAGCAGGGGCGTGAGCATCCAGTCGAGGATCTCGCCAAAGAGGGAGCGCTGCTCACGCTGAAAGATCTTCAAGACGGCTGCTCGGTGGTTTTAAGCATTTTTGGCCGCTAGCCCTTTCTGAATAAGCGCTAGCAGCTATGAATTGAGAAATCGGTTCAGCTAGGGATTTTTTCCAGGCAATAGCCCAGACCGCGTACGGTGGCGATGCGAATCGGCCCCTTCTCGATCTTCTTGCGCAGGCGGTGGATATAGACCTCGATGGCGTTGTTGCTCACCTCTTCGCCCCACTCGCACAGGCGCTCCACCAGCTGGTCTTTGCTGACCAGACGGCCCGCGCGCTGCAGCAACACTTCCAGCAGGCCTAGCTCACGGGCAGACAGCTCGATCATCTTGCCGTCAATGGTGGCCACGCGGCCGGTCTGGTCATAGACCAGCGGGCCATGCTTGATGGTGGAGCTGGCCCCTCCCATGCCGCGCCGTGTCAGAGCGCGCACACGCGCTTCCAGCTCGGACAGGGCAAAGGGCTTGGCCATGTAGTCGTCGGCGCCATAGTCCAGGCCCTGTACGCGTTCCTCAATGGAGTCGGCGGCTGTCAGAATCAGCACCGGCAGCGCATCGCCGCGCCCGCGCAGGCGCCTGAGAACCTCCAGCCCATGCACCTTGGGCAGACCCAGATCCAGAATCAGCAAATCAAATTCGCTGCTGGTCAGCAAGGCGGTATCGGCCTCGCTGCCATTGGCTACATGGCTGACAACGGCGCCTGAGCTGCGCAGCGTGCGCAGCAATCCATCGGCCAGCACCTGGTCGTCTTCGGCAATCAGTATGCGCATCTCTGTCTCCTGCTGTTATCTGTGCTGGTTGCACTTTTGCTGCCATTGTAGAGAGGGGCTCTGCTTGCTATGCGGAATTTTTGGCAGCGGCCAGCGGGCGTCAGTAACCGTCGGCGTAAGCCTCCAGCCCCAACGCTACAACGGTCGCTACATCGTCTCCCACGGCTTCGCGAAACTCGGCTTCAGCCTGCGTGACAGCGGCATGAAAGGCGTGCAGCCAGGCAAGCCCTGCCTCGGTAAAACGCACACGCTTGGCGCGCGCATCGTGCGGGTCGGTTTCGCGTGTGACCAGGCCCCAGGCCTCGCATTGCAGAACCAGATCGGCCATGGCCTGCTTGGTCATGCCGGCCTTCTCGGCCAGATCCGTAATGCGGTCGCCCGCCAGCGACAGATGCCGCGTGATGTGGATATGAGCGGCCCCCACCTTGTCGCGCGCAGCGAGGTTGGATAGTGCCAGCGGCACCTCTACATCGCGGGCCATGAGCTGCAGCACCCGCGCATCGAAGCGGCGCATGGCGTGGCCCAGCAGACGGCCCAGATGGGTTTGCCGCCAGACGTCTTGAGGAGGGGTGACCGGGGAAATTTCGCTCATGAATAATAGTAAGGCAAACTGACTAAATATTTAAACATAAGGCCGGTACAAGCCCATAAACTACTGTTCAAGCATCCAGCCTGAATGCAAAAACAGGTTGAATCACAGACAGTCACCCAACCTACCCGGAGCCTGAAATGAACGCCATCGCTAAGACCAACGACGCCAACAGCGAAAAATCCAAAGCGCTGGCGGCTGCCCTCGCCCAGATTGAAAAGCAGTTTGGCAAAGGCACCATCATGAAGCTGGGTGAAGGTGAAGCGATTCAGGACATTCAGGTGGTTTCCACCGGTTCGCTGGGTCTGGATATTGCGCTGGGCGTAGGTGGCCTGCCCCGTGGCCGAGTGATCGAAATCTACGGCCCTGAATCGTCGGGCAAGACCACGCTGACGCTGCAGGTCATCGCCGAAATGCAAAAGCAGGCCGGCACCTGCGCCTTTATTGATGCCGAGCACGCCCTGGACACCGGTTACGCGCAGAAGCTGGGTGTGAACCTCAACGAGCTGCTGATCAGCCAGCCCGACACGGGTGAGCAGGCACTGGAAATTTGCGACAGCCTGGTGCGCTCTGGTGCTGTGGACCTGATCGTGATTGACTCGGTCGCTGCGCTGACCCCCAAGGCTGAAATCGAAGGCGAAATGGGTGATTCCCTGCCCGGCCTGCAAGCCCGTCTGATGAGCCAGGCGCTGCGCAAGCTGACCGCCACCATCAAGAAGACCAACTGCATGGTCATCTTCATCAACCAGATTCGTATGAAGATCGGCGTGATGTTTGGTTCGCCAGAAACCACAACCGGCGGTAATGCGCTGAAGTTCTATGCCTCTGTGCGTCTGGACATTCGCCGCACCGGCAGCATCAAAAAGGGTGACGAGGTTATCGGCAACGAAACCAAGGTCAAGGTCGTGAAGAACAAGGTTTCGCCTCCCTTCAAGACCGCTGAGTTCGACATTCTGTTCGGCGAAGGCATCAGCCGCGAAGGCGAAATTCTGGACATGGGTGTGACTGCCAAGATTCTGGACAAGAGCGGTGCCTGGTATGCCTACAACGGCGAAAAAATCGGCCAAGGCCGTGACAATTCGCGTGAATTCCTGCGTGAGAACCCCGCACTGGCCTTTGAAATTGAAAACAAGGTGCGCGACGGTCTGGGCATTGCCCCGCTGCCCGGTGCTGCGGGTGAAGAAGCGGCCAAGCCCGCCAAGGGCAAGAAGGCTGACAAGAATGCAGCCGTGGATGAAGACGGTGTGATCAGCTAATTCCCCCTGAGGCGCGGTGCGCCCTCCCTCTCTAAGCGCTGCGCGCCAAGGAGGGGGACGGATAGCTCCGCTGGGGGCGGCTCTTGCTAGCTTCCCTCGACTGAATCGTGCCTGTTTTGAAAAGTTTGCCATCTTTGCGCAGGTAACCCCTGCGCTTTTTTGTTGTGGAGATGTGTTCATGAGCTTTGCCAAGCTCTCGCTCAAAGGTCGCGCCTTGAAGCTGCTCAGTCAGCGCGAGCATTCGCGGCTGGAGTTGCAGCGCAAGCTGGCGCCGCATGTGGAAGAGGGCGACGATCTGCGCGCCACTCTGGATGAGCTGGAAAAGCGCGGCTTCATCAGCGAGCAGCGGGTGGTGGACTCCGTCATTCATAGCAAGGCCAGCCGTTTTGGCATGGCGCGGTTGGTGCAGGAGCTGCGCAGCAAAGGGCTGGACGATGAAATGGTGCGCAACGCCAGCGAGCAATTGCGCGACACCGAGCTGGAGCGCGCCCGCGAGTTGTGGTGCAAGCGCTTTGGCATGCCGCCCGCCGACATCAAGGAAAAAGCCAAACAGCTGCGCTTTATGGCGTCGCGGGGCTTTTCCTCGGGCGTGGCTTCGCGAGTTTTGCGAGAGGCACCATACTCGGACCTCAACGAAGGTGATGAGGCTGACTGATTCAGCCACCCGTTTGACTCTGTGATGCAAAGGACCCTGCATGCCCGCTGCCGCCTCGAATACAGATTCCCCATCCGCCCTGCGCGTTGGCCTGAGTGCCGGTAAATCCCTGCTGGGCGGCTTGATGCTCGGTCTTGCACTGGCGCTGGTGCTGGGCTGCACCACGACCGCGTTCTACTTCACGCGGCTGAACGGGCCGGGCATGCCCGCAGCGGCCCATGCGGGCGGAGCGGGGGCCTTTATTACCCTGCTGTTTTCACCGTCGCTGGTGGTGGCCTTGCTGCTGGTGTTCATCATTCCGGCTTACGTCTTTATCGGCTTGCAGATCGGGCGTGCTCGCGCCACGGGCAAGCTGGTGGCGCGTTACGGCCAGGGCCTGTCGCAGCGGCTGGCCGAGATGCTGGCTCAGCGCGTGGAATCCATGCCCCGCGCGCACAAGGCCATGCACAAAACGGCGGACCTGCTGACCATGGGCACCGCCATGGAGCACCTGAAACCGTGGATTGGCGACGGCCGCGCCGTGCAGTGGGTGGTGCGCACGGTTCTCAACCGCCTGCCGCTGTCTGATTTGATGGACGAATGGGGGCAGACCCGCATCGAGTGGGGCACCGAGGCCAGCAAAGGCGACCCGGCGCTGCGCGCTTTTCTGGGCGACAAGGTGCACGGCTTACTGGAAGACATGGCCGAGCCATCGTGGACGCTGCTGTGGCTTTTGATGGGCGTACACGTCGTGGTGCTGGGCGTAGGCATCTGGCTGACGGCGTAGCTGTCACATCAGAGTGACTCCTGATTTAATAGCTGCTAGCGCAATACCATTGGGCGCTGGATGCCTGTTTTAGCCATAGAGTCGTCCCCTTATTGACTGCGCGTCGCCCACCAGCAGATCAACGACCCCAGCGTAACCAGCGCCACGCCTTGCCAGAAGCTCCAGCCCGGCAGCACTTGCAGTAGTAGGCTGGCCATGAGTGCTGAGAGCACGGGCGTGAAATACGAGGCCGCCGCCAGCACGGCCAGCTTGCCATGCTGAATACCGTGTTCCCAGCAGCTGTAGCCCAGCGCCGTCAGCGCGCCGGCTATGAACAGTTGCGCGCCAGCAGTCCATGACCATTGCATGACGGGCGCAGCATCCAGCCTGAACCATTGCAGCCACAACACGAGGGCCGTGCCGGTTACAAACAAACCCACGGCGTTAAAACCTGCGCCATAGCGGCGTGCCAGCAGCGAGTAGGTGGGCCAGAGCATGGCAGCGGCAAAGGCCATGCCGTAGGCCAGCGGGTTGCCTTGCACATGGGCCCACAGCGTGGGCAGGCTGAAGCTTTCGCCACCCAGCACGCGGGCCAGACCCCACAGGCAAATCAGCAAGCCTGGCCACAGCCACCAGCGCGCGAATTGCTGGCGGCAGAGCACGGCCAGGGCGATGGTGAGGCTGGGCCAGAGGTAGTTGATAACGCCGATTTCCATGGCCTGAGCGCGATCATGAGCCAGCCCCACGGCGACGGACAGGCAGACCTCATAAATCACAAACAGCACGCCGCAGCCCCAAAGATAAACCGGGTGCATTTCGCGCCAGCGGGCCACTTCACGCCAGCCTTTGCGCCCGCGCGCCACGGCAATGCAGATGGCAGCTGTGGTGTAGAGCGCTGCGGCACCGCCCACGGCCCCCAATGGCTCGGCCACAGCGCGCATCAGGCCTATGGTGCAGCTCCAGCAGAGTACGGCCAGCAGGCCGATGAGGGTGGCTTTGTCTGTGGCGTCCATTTTGGTCATACCTGTGCGCTCCAGAAGACACTCCTGAATGCATAGCTGTTTGCGCTTGTCTTGACTTGGTTTCGTGCCATTTTTTGCATAAATATAGCCATCGATGTGCGCTGGCCGCTCTGGCTTCAGAAGCAAAGCGTAGACGAAAAAAACGGCCCATGCGGGCCGTTCCTGTACTGATACTGATCCGGGTGGCTTACAGGCCCAGCATGATCTGCAGGTTCTGCACGGCAGCGCCGCTGGCACCTTTGCCCAGGTTGTCCAGGCGCGCAATCAGCACGGCCTGGCGGTATTGCTCGTTGGCAAACACGCGCAGCTCCAGCTTGTTGGTATTGGCCAAGGTGTCGGCGGCCAGCTTGTTGTCGTCTGTCGGGGGCAGCACGCTGACCCAGTTGGCGGGCGTGTTGGTGGCGGAGTAGTGGCTGGCCAGGGCATCGTGCAGGTCGACGGCCTTGGGCGCGCTGGGCAGCAGGTCGAGGTGCAGCGGCAGTTGCACCAGCATGCCTTGGGCAAAGTTGCTGACTGCGGGGATGAACACGGGGCGGCGTGTCATACCGGTGTAGTGCAGGATTTCGGGGATGTGCTTGTGCGACAGGCCCAGTGCATAAGCCTCGTAAGGCGCGGCGTTGCCGGCCTCATAGGCTTCAATCATGGGGCGGCCGCCGCCCGAATAACCGGACACGGAAGGCAGGCTGACAGGGAAGTCCGCAGGAATCAGGCCCGCAGCCACCAGAGGTGCCAGCAGGGCGATGGCACCCGTGGCGTAGCAGCCGGGGTTGGAGACGCGGGTGGCGGTCTTCACGGCGTCGAGCTGGCCTGCGCGCAGTTCGGGGAAGCCGTAGACCCAGTCGGGCGCCGTGCGGTGGGCGGTCGATGCATCAATGATCTTGATGGCGCGGCCAGTCTCTAAGGTGATGGAGTCCACCACGGCGGCGGTTTCGCGGGCTGCATCGTCGTGCAGGCACAGGATGACCAGATCGACACCGGCAATCAGAGCACGTTTGGCGGCAGGGTCTTTGCGCAGTGCGGGGTCGATACTGACCAGCTCTACCCCTGCGAAATCTACCAGACGATCACGGATTTGCAGACCTGTGGTCCCTGCTTCACCGTCGATAAAGACTTTTGCCATTGCATTTTCTCCTGCACCGGCGCGCGCATTTGATTGTTTTCATGCCGCTGCCTGCGGCACCATTGCCGCTTTCCGGCGTCGATTGTCCTTGAATCTGAGGTGGGATGCGCGTTGCCTGTGTTTTAGGCAAATCACCCACAAATGGCCTAGTTCATGCTGTGACTATTGCCGGTTGTCAGCACATTGCCAGCCTGCCCGCCACGAGGGGCCCAAGGCCCTTCACTTTTATATAAGACATAAGAAAGTTGCGGGAAGAAAAAATATCGTGTAGACATGATTTTTTCAACGAATTCAATACATTGCAGCAATTTCGTGAACGCGACAAAGATGCGCGAAATTGTGGATTCTGCGCATATTGAGGGGTCGTTTTGCGCGGTGCAGCATGGTACATTCCTCCTCGCCATGTCATAAGAACCCGATGGCCAGGCTCTACAGAGTCTGTGACAAGCGGGTATTTCCCCTCAGTTCAGAGAGACAAAGTCATGAAGATTCATGAATACCAAGGCAAGGAAATCTTGCGCCATTTTGGTGTGCCCGTTCCCCGTGGCATTCCTGCATTCACAGTGCAAGAGGCTGTTGAAGCAGCCCAGAAGCTTGGTGGCCCCGTGTGGGTCGTGAAGGCCCAGATTCACGCGGGTGGCCGCGGCAAGGGTGGTGGTGTGAAGGTTGCCAAGACCATCGACGACGTGCAGAAGCTGTCTGAGCAGATTCTGGGCATGCAGCTGGTGACGCACCAGACTGGCCCAGAAGGCCAGAAGGTTCGCCGCCTGTACATCGAAGATGGCGCCGAAATCAAGAACGAACTGTATGTGTCGCTGGTGACTGACCGCGCTACACAGAAGGTAGCCCTGATCGCTTCGAGCGAAGGCGGCATGGACATCGAAGAAGTGGCTCACTCCACTCCCGAGAAGATCGTTACCGAAATGATCGACCCGCTGGCCGGCATCACCGAAGCGCAATCGCGCAAGGTGGCCGCTGCTATCGGTCTGGAAGGCGCTTCCATTGACCAAGCCGTAGACATCTTCGCCAAGATCTACAAGTGCTACATGGAAACCGACGCGTCGCTGGTGGAAATCAACCCCCTGAACTGCGATTCCAAGGGCAACCTGATGGCTCTGGATGCGAAGTTCAACTTCGACCCGAACGCGCTGTTCCGTCACCCCGATCTGGTGGCTCTGCGTGACCTGGACGAAGAAGACGCTGCTGAAATCGAAGCTTCCAAGTTCGATCTGGCCTACATCTCTCTGGACGGCAACATCGGCTGTCTGGTGAACGGCGCTGGTCTGGCCATGGCCACCATGGACACCATCAAGCTGTATGGCGGCGAGCCAGCCAACTTCCTGGACGTGGGCGGCGGCGCGACAGCCGAGAAGGTCACCGAAGCCTTCAAGATCATGCTCAAGAACCCTGAAGTCAAGGGCATCATGGTCAACATCTTCGGCGGCATCATGAAGTGCGACACCATTGCCAACGGCGTGGTCACAGCCTGCAAGGCCGTGAACCTGAGCGTGCCTCTGGTTGTGCGCATGAAGGGCACCAACGAACAGCTGGGCAAGCAAATTCTGGCTGACTCCGGTCTGCCCATCATTGCTGCCGACACCATGGCTGAAGCGGCTGAAAAAATCGTCGCTGCCGTTAAGTAATACGCCCCGGAGATACACACATGTCGATCTTTATCAATAAAGACACCAAAGTCATTACCCAGGGCATTACTGGCAAGACTGGTCAATTCCACACTGAAAAGTGCCAGGAATACGCGAACGGCAAGAACTGCTTCGTCGCCGGTGTGAACCCCAAGAAGGCTGGCGAAAAGATTTTCGACATCCCAATCTTTGGTTCCGTCAAAGACGCAGCCAAGGAAACTGGCGCCACCGTGTCCGTGATCTATGTGCCTCCCGCAGGTGCTGCTGCTGCCATCTGGGAAGCGGTTGAAGCCGACCTGGACCTGGCCATCTGCATTACCGAAGGCATCCCTGTCCGTGACATGCTGGAAGTGCGCAACAAAATGCGCGCCAAGGTGGCGGCTGGCGGCAAGGAAACTCTGCTGCTGGGCCCGAACTGCCCCGGTCTGATTACGCCTGACGAAATCAAGATCGGCATCATGCCCGGCCACATCCACAAGAAGGGCCGCATCGGCGTGGTCTCGCGCTCCGGCACGCTGACTTACGAAGCCGTGGCTCAGCTGAGCGAACTGGGCATTGGCCAGTCGTCCGCAGTCGGTATTGGTGGCGACCCCATCAACGGCCTGAAGCACATCGACGTGATGCGCGCTTTCAACGACGATCCCGACACCGATGCCGTGATCATGATCGGTGAAATCGGCGGTCCCGATGAAGCTGAAGCCGCCATGTGGTGCAAGGCCAATATGAAGAAACCAATCGTCGGCTTCATCGCTGGCGTGACTGCTCCTCCCGGCAAGCGCATGGGCCACGCAGGTGCCCTGATCTCCGGTGGCGCTGACACTGCAGATGCCAAGCTGGCTGTCATGGAAGAGTGCGGTTTCACCATCACTCGCAACCCATCCGAAATGGGTCGCCTGCTGCAAGGCCTGCTGAAGAAGTAAGTCCTGTGCAGAGTTCGTAATGCTGCGCTGAATTTACGCAGTATTACGAACTGGCAAAGTGGGCTCAGGCCCCTAAACTGCCTCCACTCTTAAAAGAAAGCGCCGCCTCAAGCGGCGCTTTCATATTCAAAACAGTGGAGTCATCAATGGAATTTCTCAATAGCGCCGATTTCTGGATCGGTCTGGTGAAGATCATCTGGATCAACATCATCCTCTCCGGCGACAACGCCGTCGTGATTGCGCTCGCCGCACGCTCACTCCCCCTGAACAGCAGAAAAAAGCCATCATGTTTGGCTCTGGCGCAGCCGTGGTGCTGCGCATTGTGCTGACGGTGGTGGCAGCCAAGCTGCTGGAGCTCTCCTTCCTGCAGGTCATCGGCGGCGTGCTGCTGCTGTGGATCGGCTACCAGCTGCTGACGGGCGAAGAAGACGGCGACGGCGAATCCAAGGGCAATGGCTCGATGATGGTCGCCATTCGCACCATTCTGATCGCCGACCTGGTGATGAGCCTGGACAACGTGATCGCCGTGGCCGCCACTGCGCAGGGCAATATGGTTCTGCTGATTCTGGGCCTGGCCATCTCCATCCCTCTGGTGGTTTTTGGCTCCACGCTGATGATCAAGCTGATGGAACGCTTCCCCGTCATCATCACGCTGGGTGCAGCGCTGATCGGCTGGGTGGGCGGTGAAACCATCGTCAACGACAACCTGCTGCACGGCTACACCATGGCTCATCCTTGGCTGCACTACGTGGCGGCTGCCGCTGGCGCGGTGCTGGTGGTCGGTCTGGGCAAGTTCATGCAGGCCCGTGGGGGCAAGCAGGAAGCTGCGGCTTAAACCTTTCGGCTCTGGATGAAGAAAGCGCACTGTGGGAACGCAGTGCGCTTTTGTTTTTGTAGCTGCTGGCCCTTGCTGTGATTGGGATGGGTGTCGGTTTGAGTCAATTTTTGAGGCTTGCTTGATTTCAGGGCAGAGGCTGGGTCTGGCCCCGGCAGGCAAGGGAAGCGGTATAGCCTCTTTATCAAAATCGATAGCTGCTACCGCTTACCCCATCGGCACAAAGCAGCCAAAACACCTCAAGCCTTCTTGCTAGGCCACAGCACAGAAGCAATCGCCCCCACCATCAGGCACACGGCCGTCCAGTCCTGCCAGTGCAGCACTTCGCCCAGCCACCAGGCACCGACAAATACGCCCAGCACCGGGATCATCATCACGCTCAGCGTGGAGGCCACGGGCGGCAGGCTGCGGGCCAGATAAAACCAGACGGCCTGGGCAAAGCCCAGCACCAGAACGCCATTGAAAGCGATAGCAGCCATCGCGCTCTGGTCGGGGGCGTGCCACTGTTTTCTCTCAAAAGTAAAGGCCAGTACGGTCAGCACCACGGTGGTGATGGCCACCATCCACAGCGACAGCGTCATCAGAGGCACGGGCGCTTCGGTACGGCGCAGTAGTTGCGTGCCCCAGGCCCAGCCAGCGGCGGCAATCAGCATCAGCATCACGCCCAGGGGCTTGCTGCCTAAAGCGCCCACTTCGTGCCACAGCAGCAGCAAAACGCCTAAAAAAGCAGCGCCCACGCCCGCCCAGGCGCGCGGGCCGAGCTTGTCCTTGAAGAACAGGCTGCCGAAGACGGCCGAGAAGATAGGCATGGTGTAGCCAAGAATCGCCGCGCGGCCGCTGGAGAGTGTGGGGATGGCGATGATGATCAGGCAGTGCCAAAGCACCATGTTGAAGAGGGTGAGCTTGGCCAGCTGTCCCCAGTAGCTGCGCGGAATGGTCAGCGGCAGGCCTTTGCTGGCGACAAAGATGGCCAGAATCGGCAGCCCTATCCACATGCTGACCATGCGGAACGACAGCGGGGGGAAGTGCTGCACGCCCAGTTTCATCACGGGCCAGTTCAGGCCCCAGACGATGGTGAGAAGAACAAGAAGAATGAGCTGTTTGGGCGTGAACGAGGGCATAACCTGATTATCTCCCCCGGAATGATCTTCTCCCCCTGAGCGGCTGCGCCGCTTCCCCCTCACTCGCTTCGCGGGATGGGGACGACACCGTCGGTGCGCGGCGGCGCTTCCTCGGTGTCACTGAGCTGGTGCGTGCGATTTGTTTTGCGGCTTGGCGCAAGACCTGTAGCGGGGCTTGGAAGAGGCGAGCAATTAAAATCTCCCTTTATGAATTTTCTCGACATGCTGCGCGACGCGTCCACGCGCAATGACTCCATGCTGTGCGTGGGTCTGGACCCTGAACCCAGCCGTTTTCCTGGCGCAATGAAGGGCGATGCGTCCAAGATTTACGACTTCTGTGCAGCCATCGTCGATGCCACTCACGATCTGGTGAATAGCTTCAAGCCCCAGATTGCCTACTTCGCCGCCCACCGCGCTGAAGATCAGCTGGAAAAGCTGATGGAACATATGCGCCGCGTGGCACCCCATGTGCCCGTGATTCTGGATGCCAAGCGTGGCGACATCGGCTCCACCGCCGAGCAGTACGCCAAGGAAGCCTTCGAGCGCTACGGTGCCGATGCCGTGACCCTGTCGCCCTTCATGGGCTTTGACTCCATCACGCCTTACCTCAAGTACGAAGGCAAGGGCGCCTTTCTGCTGTGCCGTACCTCCAACCCCGGCGGTGACGATCTGCAGGCGCAGCATCTGGCCGATGTGCCCGGTAACCCCGCCATGTTTGAGCATGTGGCCAAGCTGGCCCAGGGCCCGTGGAACACCAACGGCCAGCTGGGTCTGGTGGTGGGCGCAACCCGTCCCAACGAGATCGAGCGCGTGCGCGCCGTGGCTCCCACGATGCCTTTGCTGATTCCCGGTGTGGGCGCACAGGGCGGCGATGCCGTGGCTACCGTGAAGGCGGCCCGCATTGGCGGCGGCCCCATCATCATCAATTCCTCGCGCGCTATTCTTTACGCGGGTCAGGGTGATGACTTTGCCAAGGCAGCGCGCGACGCCGCGATCGCCACCCGCGCCACGCTGCAGGCTGCAGCACGCGGCTAAGCCAGGATCGGAATTCTGGCCATGCAAAGCAAATGGCTGGAAGACTTTCTGCTCCTGGCCCAGGAGCGCAGCTTTACCCGTGCGGCAGAGCTGCGCCATGTCACCCACCCCGCCTTTGGTCGGCGCATTCGTGCGCTTGAAGCTTGGGCGGGCACGGCATTGATCGAGTCCGGCAGTGGCCCGGTACGCCTGACGCCTGCAGGCGAGGCCTTTAAAGACACGGCAGAGCAGTTGGTTCGCACCCTGGCCCAGTCTCATGACGAGCTGCAGGCCGTGGCGGGCCGCCAAGCCCACATCATTACCCTGGCCACGGGCCGCACGCTGGCGCGCACCATCGTTGCCGACTGGCTGGCGCGCTACAGCAGCGTGCTGCAAAGCGCGGAGATGCGCATCGTCACCCGCACGCTCGAGGAAACCGTGGTCATGCTGCAGCGCGGCGAGGTGAGTTTTTCCCTGCTCTATCACCACGCCGCCATTGCCGTGCGGCTTGATGGCCGGCAGTTCAGCCACCTGACCGTGGCCCACGACAAGCTGGTGCCCGTGGCCAAAGCCGATGCCCATGGCCGCCCGATACATGATCTGAGCCAGGCTGCACACCCGGGCGCACCGCCTGTGCCGTATCTGGCTTTTTCCCATCACATGGCGCTGGGGCGGTTGGTGGAAGACCACCTGACCCAGCACCCGCTGGCCCCGCGCCTGCGCCGCTGCATTGACTGCGATTCGGCTGACGCCAATTACGAATACGTGCTCAAGGGCCTGGGCGTGGCCTGGATGCCCTGGTTCATGGTGCGCGGCGATTGCCAGGCCGGGCGCCTGGCGATCGCCGGAGACAACAGCCTGGACGTGCACTTCGACATCCGCCTTTACCGGCCCAAACGCCATCTGGGCGTAGCGGCTGAACAGTTCTGGGCGGATATCACCAAGCCCTAGGTGGACTCAGGGCAACTGTTGCCATTTAATGCGCAAGCGCTCACTTTTTCGGTGTATTGGGTGGTGTTTGGTAAAAGCCCCGCACGGGTTTCAATAGGGCCGTTGAGCGGAATACTGCTTTTGAATCTGACGTGTGCTGAAATAGCACGGCTATGTGCCGGATCGGCACCAAATGTTTTTGCTGCTTTTCGCACAATCGACGTCATACAGATTTGGAATAGATCCATGCAAAACACAAACACGATGCGCCGTACTGCTTTGTCTGCAGCTTTCTTGATGGCCGCCACTGTGGGCCTGACCGGTACCGCTGTTGCGGCTGACAACTACCCCAGCCGCGCCATCACCATGGTGGTGGGCTACCCCGCAGGTGGCAGCACCGATCTGGTGGGCCGTTTTGTGGCCGATGGCCTGGCTTCGCGCCTGGGTCAGCCTGTGGTGGTCGAGAACCTGGGCGGCGCCGGTGGTGTTATCGGTGCGCAGAAAGTCTCCAAAGCTCCTGCCGACGGCTACACCGTCCTGGTGGGTGCCAATAACGAGCTGGCCATTGCCAAGCTGATCAACAAGGCCGTGAAGTACAACATTGGCGACTTCACGCCTATCGGCATGGTCGGCTCGCAGCCCATGGTGCTGGTGGCTTCGCCCAAGGCCGGTGTAAAGAACGCCGCCGAGTTCACCGCCCTGGTCAGCAAGAACCCGGAGAAGTTCAGCTACGGCAGCTCCGGCGTGGGCACAGCCCTGCATCTGGCCGGTGAAATGATCAAGGAGCAGGGCAAGCTGCAGATGATGCATGTGCCTTACAAGGGCGTGGCACCACTGACCACCGATCTGGTGGGCAACAACATCGAATTTGGCATGTTCGTGCTCTCCAGTGGTCTGCCCCAGATCAAGGCCGGCAAGGTCATCGCCCTGGGTACGACCGAAGCCAAGCGCTCGGCCATCACCCCCGATATTCCGGCCCTGTCCGAGCTGCCCCAGTACAAGAACGTGGACATCAATGTCTGGTTCGCGATGATGGCACCCAAGGGCCTGCCCGCACCGATCGCCGCCAAGCTCAAGAAGGCGCTGGACGAAACCCTGGCTTCGCCCGAGTTCCGTAAGAAGATGGAAGAAACCGGCAACGTGGTGGCCGACCCCAAGGTGGACGCTGGCAAGTACATCCATGCCGAAATTGCCAAGTACACCAAGATTGTTCAGTTCGCCAAGATCGAGAACTGATGAATTGGCGTGCTACACCCCTGTGAATAGCCGGGTGTAGCCACAAAAAATCAAAGCGGCTTATGCGGGTTGGTTATGAGTTTCAGGTGGTTTTCTATCTGAAACTGTCTCCAATCAAGCGCAAGCCGCTTTTCTTTTGAGAGCGAGACTTCTAGTCGGGCTGCTGGCAGCGCTTGGGCGAGAGTCGCTCGGTCTGAACACCTTGCCCAGCCAGCAAAGGGTCCATTGCCTCGCCTAGCAACAGGTTGCGCGCCAGCAAGCTGTAGCCTGCTGCACTCTGGATGCCGTAGCCGCCCTGCCCGGCAACCCAGAAGAAGCCCGCGACAGGTGTGGGCGATGCATCCCAGCCGATTACCAGCTCGCCATCTGCGACAAACGAGCGCAGCCCGGCCCAGGTGTGCGATGGGCGACGAATTTGCAGCGTCGTGGCTTCTTCGATGTGATAAATGCCGGTGGCAATGTCCAGCTCCTCGGGCACCACATCGTGTGGTGCCACGGGGTCGGCATTGGCGGGCGAGCCCAGCAGCTGGCCCGCGTCCGGCTTGATGTACCAGTTTTCATCGGCGCTGATGATGGCGGGCCAGTGCGTGGCGTCCATGCCTTGTGGGGCGGGGAAGGTGAAGGCGCTGCGGCGCTTGGGCACGATGCCTATGGGGGCTGCACCCGCCATGGCGGCCAGCACATCGGCCCATGCGCCAGCGGCGTTGATAAGGGTTTTGGCCTGAATGCTGCGGCCTTGCGGCAAGGTGATGTGCCAGAGGCTGTTGGCGCGGGTGATGCCCTGCACTTCAGCGCTGCACCACAGCTCGCCCCCGCGCTGGCGCAGGCCGCGGATATAGCCCTGATGCAGGCCGTGCACGTCAATGTCACGTGCGCCGTCATCCAGAAAACCGTCTACCAGCACTTCGGTGTTCAGCACGGGCACCAGCGCCTTGAGCTGCTCGGCGTTCAGGCGTCGTGTGCAGGGGTAGTGGATGGCGGCTTCGGCATAGGCGGTATCGACCAGTGGCTTTTGCTCGGCCGTACCCACGTAGAGCACGCCGCGTGGCGAGAGGATGGATGCGTCGGCAAAGCCAGCGGGCGGCGCATCGTAGAAGGTGCGGCTGGCGCGGGTCAGGGCCTGCACTTGCGCGGGGCCGTAATGCTCTTCAAACAGCGCGGCGGAGCGGCCGGTGGTGTGATAGCCGGGCTGGGATTCGCGCTCCAGCACCAGCACGGAAGGGGGGGCGTCGCCGCCCGACTGAGCCAGTTGCCAGGCGGTAGAGGTGCCGGCCATGCCCGCACCGACGATGACGAAATCCCAGACGGCATCAGGGGCGCGAGCGAGGCTGGCGAGGGGGGAGCGGTTGGCGGTATCCATGACCTGCATGGTACTGTCTGCAAAACACCATGGAAGGCCCGTTTGTGATGACATGCTCACCATTTCAACGTCTGAGGCTGGCAGCGCTGACGGGCTCCGGCATGCTGGCGCTGGCCGCCTGTGCGCAAGGCACGGCTCCCAGGCAGGAGGTGCTGGCTACGGGTATTGCCAATGGCTGGGCCATTGCCCCGCTGCCCGACCAGCGCTTTGTGCTGAGCGAGCGCGCAGGCAAGCTCTGGCTGCTGGATGGCAAGGGGCAAAAGCAGTCTGAGTTGAGCGGCGTGCCACCCGTAGACTTTGGCGGGCAGGGCGGTTTACTGGATGTGGTGGCGGACAGTCAGTTCGCCAGCAACCGCCGCATCTACTTTTGCTATGCCGAGCCCGGTAGTGAAAAGGGCACGAACAGCACGGCGCTGGCTACGGGCCGCATTGCCCGTGATGAGCGCAGTCTGGAAGACGTAAAAGTGCTGTTCAGCCAGCGCCCCAAGGTCAAAAGCAGCGCCCACTTTGGCTGCCGCATTGCCGAGGCGCGTGACGGCACGTTGTTCCTGAGTCTGGGCGACCGCTATTCGCGCCGCAATGATGCGCAGACGCTGGATAACCACCACGGCAAGCTCATCCGCATTGCCAAGGACGGTAGCGTGCCTGCAGACAACCCGTATGCGGCTCGCAAAGACGCGTTGCCAGAGATCTACAGCCATGGTCACCGCAACAGCCAGGGTCTGACCATCGCGCCTGACGGCAAGCTGTGGCTGCATGAGCATGGCCCGCAGGGCGGCGATGAGATCAACCTGCCGCAGCCCGGCAAAAACTACGGCTGGCCGGTGATTACCTATGGCGAGGAATACGGCGGCGGCAAGATTGGCGAAAGCACGCAGAAGGCAGGGCTGGAGCAGCCGCTGCATTACTGGGTGCCAAGCATTGCGCCTTCTGGCATGACCTTTGTGAGTGGCGAGCGCTATGGCGCGGCCTGGAAGGGCAATCTGCTGATTGGTGCGCTCAAGGGCCGCCACCTTGCGCGGCTGGAGATCAAGGACGGCAAAGTGCTGGCTGAGCACAAGCTCTACGCCCAGACGGGTGACCGCATTCGGGATGTACGCCAGGGCGCAGATGGGCTTGTTTACTTGCTGACAGATGGCCCGGACGGCAAGCTGATTCGTCTGCAGCCCTAGAGGATTGATTCAAATTTGATAGCTGCTGACGCTTGATTCATAAGCACTAGCAGCCTTTTTCATTCAAATCAGCGTTTCTTCAGATAAGGCTTGAGGTAGCGCCCCGTCACACTGGCGGGGTTGGCCGCCACTTCTTCGGGCGTGCCCACGGCGACGACCTTGCCGCCGCCCGAGCCGCCTTCAGGGCCCATATCGATCAGCCAGTCTGCGGTCTTGATGACGTCGAGGTTGTGCTCGATGACGACGATGGTGTTGCCCGCATCGCGCAGCTGGTGCAGCACCTTCAAAAGCAGAGCAATGTCGGCAAAGTGCAGGCCGGTGGTGGGCTCATCAAGGATGTAGAGCGTGCGGCCGGTATCGCGCTTGCTCAGCTCCTGCGCCAGCTTGACGCGCTGGGCCTCGCCGCCCGAAAGCGTGGTCGCGCTCTGACCCAGACGGATGTAGGAGAGGCCCACATCCAGCAGCGTTTGCAGCTTGCGCGCGATGCTGGGCACGTCTTTGAAGAAGGCGTGGGCGTCTTCTACGGTCATCTCCAGAATCTGCGAGATGTTTTTGCCCTTCCACAGCACTTCCAGCGTTTCGCGGTTGTAGCGTTTGCCGTGGCAGATGTCGCAGGGCACGTAGACGTCGGGCAGAAAGTGCATTTCTACCTTCACCACGCCGTCGCCCTGACAGGCTTCGCAGCGGCCGCCAGAGACGTTGAAGGAGAAGCGCCCCGGGCCGTAGCCACGCTCTTTGGCGGTGGTGGTTTCGGTCATCAGCTCACGAATAGGCGTGAACAGGCCGGTGTAGGTGGCGGGGTTGCTGCGCGGTGTGCGGCCGATGGGGGACTGGTCTACGTTGATGACCTTGTCGAAGTAGTCGATGCCGATGATGTCGTCATGCGCGGCGGGCTCTGTGCCTGCGCGGTGTACTTGGCGGGCGACTTCGGCATACAGCGTGTCGTTGACCAGCGTGGACTTGCCCGAGCCCGAGACACCGGTCACACAGGTCAGCAGGCCCACGGGGAAATCCACCGTCACGCTCTTCAGGTTGTGGCCGCGTGCGCCTTCTACGCGCAGGGCTTGTAGGTCCCCGACTGCCGCATTTTTTCGGGCACGCTTGTGCGCTGCCGTGGTGGGGAACTGCGATGTGCTCTTGGCCTCTTCCCCATCAGCTGTCTTGCTGACCACGGGCAGCCAGGGCGTGCGGTGCTTGGGCACGGGAATGCTCTGAGTGCCGTTCAGGTAACGGCCGGTGGGCGATTCGGGGTTGGCCTTGATGTCGTCATACGTGCCCTGCGCCATGATGCGGCCGCCGTGCACGCCCGCGCCGGGGCCCATGTCGATGATCTGGTCGGCAGCGCGCATCATGTCTTCGTCATGCTCGACCACGATCACGCTGTTGCCGATGTCGCGCAGATGCTCGAGTGTGGAGATCAGCTTGTCGTTGTCGCGCTGGTGCAGGCCGATGGAGGGCTCGTCCAGCACATACATCACGCCCGTCAGGCCGGAGCCGATTTGTGATGCCAGGCGGATGCGCTGGGCCTCGCCGCCCGAGAGCGTGTCGGCGCTGCGGTCAAGACTCAGGTAGGACAGGCCTACGTCGTTGAGGAACAGCAGACGCGAGGCAATTTCGCGCACGATCTTGTCGGCAATCTCGGCCTTGGCGCCGGCCATGCTCAGGTGCTTGAACCAGTGCAGGCCGTCGGCCAGCGTGGCGTGGCTGACTTCATAGATGGCGCGGGCCTGATCGCCTTCGCCCACGCGCACAAAGCGGGCCTCGCGGCGCAGGCGTGTGCCTTCGCAGGCTGGGCATTTGCGGATGGTGCGCATCTTGGCCAGATCGTCGCGCACCACGGTGGATTCAGTTTCGCGAAAGCGGCGCTTGATGTTGGGGATGATGCCTTCGAAGGGGTGGCTCTTGATAAAGGCCTGGCCCTTGCGCTCGCCGCTCTCAAAAACATAGTTGAAGGCCATGGCCTCGTCGCCAGAACCCCAGAGTATGACGTTTCGCACGTTCTCGGGCAGCTCGTCAAACGGCGTTTCGGTGCTCACGCCGTAGTGCTTGGCCACGCTTTCCAGCATGGAGAAGTAGTAGTTGTTGCGCTTGTCCCAGCCTTTGATGGCACCGCTGGCCAGACTCAGCGTAGGGAAGGGCACGACGCGGTCTGGGTCAAAGTCTTCGCTGTTGCCCAGACCATCACAGGCCTGACAAGCGCCCATGGGCGAGTTGAAGGAGAACAGGCGCGGCTCCAGCTCGGGCAAGGAGTAGTCGCAAAGTGGACAGGCGAACTTGGCGCTGAACAAATGCTCTTTGCCGTTGTCCATTTCCACCGCCAGCACGCGGCCACCGGCGTCGTTGCCGCCAGCGCGCAGGGCGGCTTCAAAGCTTTCGGCCAGGCGCTGTTTGATGTCTTCGCGGACTTTGATGCGGTCAATCACCACGTCGATGTTGTGGCGCTCGTTCTTTTCCAGCTTGGGCAGCGACTGGGCATCGTAAATCTGCCCATCCACGCGAAAGCGCACATAGCCTTGTGCTTGTAGCTGCACAAACAGCTCGGCAAATTCGCCTTTCTTCTCGCGCGCCAGCGGGCCGAGAATCATCAGCTTGGTGTCTTCGGGCAGCTGCAGCACGCTGTCTACCATCTGGCTGATGGTCTGGGATTGCAGCGGCAGGTTGTGGTCGGGACAGAACGGCGTGCCGGCGCGGGCAAACAGCAGGCGCAGGTAGTCGTTGATCTCGGTGACCGTGCCCACGGTAGAGCGCGGGTTGTGGCTGGTGGCCTTTTGCTCAATGGAGATGGCGGGCGACAGGCCTTCGATAAGATCGACATCGGGCTTATCAAGCCGGCCCAGAAACTGGCGCGCATAGGCCGAGAGGCTTTCCACATAGCGACGCTGGCCTTCTGCATACAAGGTATCAAAGGCCAGACTAGACTTGCCCGAACCCGACAGACCCGTGATCACCACCAACTGGTTGCGGGGAATGTCGAGGTCAATGTTCTTGAGGTTGTGCGTGCGTGCGCCGCGAATGGCGATACGTGTCTGCGCGAGCGAGCGGCCCAGGTACAGGCTGTCGTCGGTTTCGACGGTCTTGTGAGCAGGGGACGAATCAGGCTTCAGGGACACGGGCGCTCCAGGCGGGGAAAACTCTCCATGATAGTCAGACGGGCCTGCTCGTGACTAGAGGATTCAGGTTCACGGACAATCTACAGTTCTATTTCTTCTCTTTTGCTCAGCAGTGATTTAGTTAACGTGGGCATAAGACTCCGACTCTTGGCAAAATTTGAGCGTGAACAAAATCAATACATCCCCTAGTGCGGGCACGCAGGGCGCGGAAAAATCCTCTACCACCATGACTTCTCTGGAGCGTCGCTCAAGCGGCGCGCTGGCGCTGATCTTTGCGTTGCGCATGCTGGGCCTGTTTCTGGTTCTGCCCGTCTTCATGCTGGAAGCGCGTAAATACCCCGGCGGCGATGACCCGGCCATGATCGGCTTGGCCATGGGCCTGTATGGGCTGACGCAGGCCCTGTTCCAGCTGCCTATTGGCCTGGCGTCAGACCGCTTTGGCCGCAAGCGCGTCATCGTGGCCGGCCTGCTGGTGTTTGCGGCGGGCAGCTTGATGGCTGCCATGGCCGATTCGCTGACCGGGCTGATGGTCGGTCGTGCCATTCAGGGCGCAGGTGCCGTGTCGGCTGCCGTCACGGCGCTGCTGGCCGATCTGACGCGCGACGGTGTGCGCACCAAGGCTATGGCCGTGGTGGGCGGAAGCATCGGGCTGATGTTTGCGCTGGCGCTGGTGCTGGCCCCGCTGCTGAATGCATGGATTGGCCTGTCGGGCATTTTTGGCCTGACTTGCGCACTGGCCATGGCCGGTGTTGCCGTGGTGCTGTGGGTGGTGCCGCCTGAGCCTGAGCAGCATGCCAATGCGCCAAAGGGCAAGTTCAGCGACTTGCTAGGCCACCGTGACCTGCTGCGCCTGAACTTTGGTGTGTTCATCCTGCACACCGTGCAGATGTCCATGTGGGTGGCCGTGCCCGCCATGCTGGTGCAGTCAGGGCTGGTTAAAGAGCAGCACTGGCATATCTATCTGCCGGCGGTGCTGCTGTCTTTTGTGGCCATGGGCATGCTGTTCTCCATGGAGCGCAAGGGCAAACTGCGCAAGGCTTTGCTGGGTGCCATCGGTCTGGTACTACTGGTACAAATTGGGCTGGGCATGCTGGCCGCCAGTGGCACCATCCCCACCATCTGGTGCATGGCGCTGCTGATGTTTCTGTTCTTCTGTGGCTTTAACGCGCTGGAGGCGACCCAGCCCAGCCTGGTGTCACGTATGGCGCCTGCGCCGCTGCGCGGTGCAGCTCTGGGGGCTTACAACACGCTGCAGTCGCTGGGCTTGTTCGCTGGCGGCGCTATTGGCGGTGCAGTGGCCAAGTGGGCGGGTGTGCCGGGGCTGTTTGTCATGACGGCCGTGCTCACGTTGCTGTGGCTGGTGATCAGCCTTCCGCTGCGCCCTGTGGGCCGCCATGGCTGACAGGCGTGACGGGCATAGGGTAATCCCGTGCTCGGCATACCCCGCTTGGGGCAAAATGCGCACTCCATTGGCTCGGGACTCATCATCAATCGCCCGAGCCACTTTTTGAAAAGGCAAATTTATGGCATCCGTCAATAAAGTCATCATCGTAGGTAATCTGGGTCGCGATCCTGAAATGCGCAGCTTTCCCAGCGGCGACCAAGTGGCCAACGTTACCATCGCCACGACAGACCGCTGGCGCGACAAGAACACCGGCGAAAACCGCGAAGCCACAGAATGGCACCGCGTGACCTTCAATGGCCGCCTGGCTGAAATCGCCGGTCAATACCTGCGCAAGGGCAGCCAAGTCTATGTAGAAGGCAGCCTGCGTACCCGCAAGTGGACCGATCAGGCCACTGGCCAAGAGCGCTATGCCACAGAAATCCGCGCTGACACCATGCAAATGCTGAGCAGCCGCCAAGGCGGTGGTCAGCCACAAGGTCAAGGCGGCTACGGCAATGACGACGGCTATGGCGAAAGCAGCTACGAAGCTCCACGTCGCGCGGCCCCTGCCCCAGCTCCCATGCAGCAGCAACGCCCCGCACCGGCACCCATGCAGCAGCGCTCAGCGCCCGCTCCCATGGCCCCTCCTCCCCAGCGCGCAGCGTCGGGTTTTGACGACATGGATGACGATATCCCGTTCTAGAGCCTACCTTTCCTGATTTGTAAACAAGAGGCCCGAGATGACGAATCTACGGGCCTTTTTCTTTGTTAACATTTTTTTCGAAGGCCGATAGTGTGTACTTATCGACTACCTTTGAGGAAATGTAAACATGTCAGTAGGCTATCAAGTCAGAACGATACGTTTGGAGTCTGGTGAGCGGCTTCCGCTGCTACTAAGCGAAGAAACTGGAGTGCCAGTCTGGGATGTGACGCTGTTCATCCTGACGGCGCTGCGCTCTACCAGTTTGGCGACCAACACGATTGCGCATGCGGCTAGAGCCGTGATGGTCGGCCTGCAGGTTTTTCGTTACTTGGGTATCGACCTGAATCAGCGCCTAGAGCAAGGAAAGCTTCTCTCGTTGAGTGAAGTAGATGAGCTTGTGAATTTGGCAGGGCTGAAGCAAGAAGAGCTTGACGCACTCCTAGGAAACAAAAAAAAGTCGCAGGCAGCGTCTCGTGTTGTTTCGCTTGAAAGAGCGCGTATGCGCACCTCAGCTAGAGCTTCAAAGCGAGTCGAGTCTGAAACGAAGGCCACTCGACTCATATATATCCGCAAGTACATTGAATGGCTAAGCGCAGGCAGACGCTTGAAGCTTGATGTTGGTCACGAGCACTTCCGTGCTTTGAATGTAGCGACTGAGACTGTGGTAGGCCAACTGAATGCACGCATCCCTGGTCGCGACCATGACGCCGGTGGCCGACAAGGTGTCAGTGCTGAGGTGCGCGCCCGAATACTAGAGGTCATAAACCCTGATAGCCCAGAAAACCCTTGGAAGGGCAGGCATGTTCGCCTTAGGAATCAGCTCATTTTCATGTGGCTGCTTCTGCTTGGTATTCGGAATGGTGAACTTCTGGGGGTCTATGTCGATGACGTCAATCTCCGCAAAGGAGAAGTTGTCATCACCCGCCGACCAGATAACCCGGAGGATGAGCGCGGGAACGCTCCACTGGTTAAGACAAGAAGCAGGCTCTTAGCCCTTAGTCCTGGGTTAATGGACCTTACGCGTGATTACATCATTGGGAAGAGCAAGGATAAAAAGGGTTCGCGTTCGAGCATCAAGGGCGCGCGACGCCATCCTTACCTTTTTGTGGCCAACGGTACAGGTGCAGCACTGTCAAAGCCGGCCCTCAACAAGCTTTTCAGAGAGCTACGGACGAAGGTGCCTGGACTAACTAATGACCTTTCGCCTCATGTGCTGCGTCACACCTGGAACGACGATTTCTCCGAGCTAATGGACACAAAGGGTGTGTCATCAGAGGATGAGGAAAGGATGCGGCGCCAGGCGATGGGTTGGTCCCCTCAATCGAGGATGGCCGGTCACTATACGAAGAGGCATATCGAACGAAAGAGCAATGAAGCCTCACTAGCGCTGCAAGCCAAATCGTTCAAGCCCACAGATAAGAAAAACTGATGAAAAAAGACTTGCCTACCACTGAGAATCTCCCCGCCCGTCCTTTGAGTACGCTAGGACCGGTGCGCACCAAGTCTGGTATTGAGTTTGACGCCAGTGCTGATATCTGGGCATTTCGTGATGACGTGACAGACGTGAGTCTGAACTTTAGTCAGCTGACGAACATTTCAGATGAGTTACGTGAGAGTGCGAAAAGAGTGCTGTCTTGGTACGCCGAGAACAATTCATCCGCTCATATGAGGAATCTTTTTCAGCGATTCCAGCACTTCATTCGTATGACGCCGAGTCAGCTCTCAAGTATCAGTGATGTGAGCCTACTCAATTACCGTGCGGGCCTTGACGAGTCGACAGGTTGGTATCTCGGAACTCTCGCCGGATTTCTGAGGAAATGGATTCAGCTGGGTTATCCCGGTGTTGATGAGGGCGTGGATTTACTGCTGAAGCAGCTGCGACTTAAGGGAAATCGAAAAGGTATAGCTGTGCTGACCTGGGACCCCATAGATGGTCCATTCACAACCAACGAGATGGAGGGCCTTCACGCCGCGTTGAACCAAGCCTATGCCTGCGGGTCAGTGTCTGAAGAAGACTACGTCTTGGCTTGGTTGTACATTTTGCTGGGTCAGCGAAATCAGCAATACGCAGCCCTAAAGGTCTGCGATGTACGGGTTAAGAGAAATGCTGAGGGGGTACTTAAGTACTCGATACACATGCCTCGCGCCAAGAAACGCACTAAGAACGCCCGTGCAGAACTGAAAGAGCGCTCTCTCCTTGAGCAGTTTGGCGAAATTCTTGTAGCTTATGCTGAAGGTGTATGCAAGCAATTTGAGGGCCGTTTGGTGGACCCGATGCAGGCACCTTTGTTTCCGACAAAGCGCTCGGCGGGTGGTACTAACGGATTCGAATTTCACCGGACTGCGCTGGATATTGGAAAGACTATCACCACCGTGCTTGAGGGGCTGTCGGTCGTCTCAGAGCGTACGGGAGAGGTGATGAGCATTACTCCAACACGCTTCCGAAGAACGACAGGGACGCGGGCGGCAGAGGAAGGCTACAGCGAGCTCGAAATCGCAGCCCTCCTTGACCACAGTGATACCCAGAATGTTCAGGTGTATACAGCCAGCTCTCCAGCAATCATCGACCGAATCGACCGAGTAATTGCAATGGGAATTGCGCCTTTGGCCCAGGCGTTTGCTGGGAAATTGGTGGATGGGTTGGGCGTTGACACCTCAAATCGCATTATCGACTTGCGTGTCGACCGCAGCGGTGCACCTATGGGGGACTGTGGGAAACACGGTTTCTGTGGTTTCAATGCTCCCATTGCTTGCTACACGTGCTCAAGCTTCGAAGCATGGGTTGATGGGCCACACGAAGGCGTCTTGGCACACCTTCTTGAAAACCGTGACAGGCAGCTTCAAACCACAGACAAGCGAATTGCGTCTATCAATGACCGGACTATCTTTGCCGTTGCCGCAGTGATTCGGCTTTGCGAGGAGAAAAAAAATCCCGCTGTTAAGGCAAGTGAAGAGACAAAGTTGCTCCCTGTAGAAGCCAGCGAGGAGACCAAGGATGTCTAACTTGGTTCTATTCAAGCCACGTCGCGAACTCAGTGCTGAGAAAAATCTGGTGGCGTTCGTTGCCATGTGTCGTGACGAATTGACAGCTTTAGGGGCTGACCTCCCGTTCGACGAGATGAAGTGGGATGTGACGAACCACATAAAGCTCAAAGGCAAAAATGGGGCACTGCGTGCAGTCTTCAGCACGTGGGAGTCTGCCGATGACAGCGAGCCGACACCTATGGCTGAGCCCTATGCCGCTTTCGCAAAGTCCTACTTCCGCTATCAACATGCCTTTTGTCCAACAAAATCCATAGGTTCTCGGCTTGCTGCAACCCGGGCCTTAGGTGCTGCATTGGCTGAATATGGTTCGAATGACGTCACTCTCGTTCATGGCCAGGTGCTCAATCGCGCAGCTCAGCTCATAACTGTTCATTACGGTAAGGACACTGCTTATCGGACTGGGCAGCAGCTAGAAATGTTGGCGTCATTCATAGACAACAACCGGTTGGCTTCTGTCCCATTGCGTTGGGTAAACCCGATTGAGCGCCCGGTGCAGACGGCTGGGCGAGTTGGTGAAGAGTTTGAAGCTCGCCGGCAGGAAATGCTCCCTTCCCCCTTCGCTCTTGACGCGCTGGCTCGAGCATTCCGTGCTGCATCTGAAACCCCGGACGTTGTTGTGGCATCTGTGGCCGCAATCATGTGCTCGGCCCCGGACCGCGTGAATGAAGTGCTGAGGCTCCAGACAGGATGTGAGGTGCATAGCTCCCGGCAGGAAGCGCCTGAAGCGTATGGGCTACGTTTCTGGCCATCGAAAGGTGCAGACCCGATGGTCAAATGGGTTGTGCCATCAATGAGTTCAGTGGTTCAGGAGGCGATTAGAAGGTTGCAGGGCACTTCCTCCGAAGCCCGGCAGGTGGCTCGTTGGTACGAGGACAATCCGAGCGCGATGTACCTGCCTTCGCACCTAGAGCACCTACGAGGGAAAGACTTGTTCATGGAGGAACTAGGAGAAGTCCTTTTCGCTGAGCCTGTTAGTCGGACGTCACCAGGGCAGTGGTGCAAGGGTATTCGGACGCACCAGTTCCGGCACTACTTGAACACACTCGCTCAAGCTGGAGGCTTGAGTGAGTTGGACATTGCGAAGTGGTCCGGTCGTAAAGACATTCGCCAAAACGAGGCATACAACCATGTCTCCGACCGTGACGTCCAGGCCCGTATTGTTGAGCTTAAGAGAGAAGTTGAGGAAAGCTCATCGACCGATTTGGTCCCTCAGGTTCGCATCAGCCTCGTTCCGAGGTCAGAGTTCAAGAAGCTAGGAATTAAGGCGGCTCACACAACGGATTTCGGTATTTGTGTCCACGACTTCGTCATGTCCCCATGTCCACTCCATCAGGATTGCAACAACTGCAACGAGCAGGTGTGTATCAAGGGGGACAAGGTCGGCGAAGCCAACGCAAGGGCAGCGCATGAGGAAACAGCGAGTCTGCTGGAAGCTGCGAAAGAAGCTGATGCCGACGGGGAGTATGGTGCGTCGCGCTGGGTTCAGCACCAGACGTTGACCCACTCTCGCCTGTCAGAGCTTATCGCCATCTTGGACAACCCGCGGGTTCCGGAGGGTGCCCTTATTCGCCTCACGCACGTTGAGCAAGCATCTCGACTTCAGCATGCAGTGAAAGCCCGCGCAGCCCTTGAAAAAAAGTCCGACGAGCACCGCTTGCTGAAATGGATTGTTGTTGAAGAAGGAGCTACTGAATGAGCCGAGCAAAGAATCTTGATGATGAGGACATCGCAAGGATTGTCGGCATATTGGACGGTTGGTCAGGCGGTTTGACGTGGGATGCCCTCATTGATTCGATTGAGAAGCATCTCTTCGTTCGTTACACGCGCCAGGCGTTGCACAAACACGTTCGTATTCGGGATGCCTTCACTCTGCGTAAAAAGACACTTTCTTCAGAGAAGCCTCGCAGTCCAAAGGTGGCCTCCAGCCCTGAATTGGAGCTCGCATGGCAAAGAGCGGACAGACTAGAGGCCGAAAATAAGCGGCTTGAGCTTGAGAACACGAGGCTGCTTGAACAGTTCGTCCGGTGGGCATACAACGCGAATACGCGTGGGTTGGATGCCAACTTTCTCAATCAGCCATTGCCTCCCATTAGCAGGAAGTAGTTGGCCTACGCCATCCTTTACGACCTAGAAAGCGGTACTGAGCTGGTCAGCTCGCGCAGGACGGGTTTGCGAGGGTGGTTTTGGGTTTCCATACACAAGGTCCAGGCCATGCTTAAGGCACTGGCAACTCCGACGCATTCCCATTCGATGCGGCACCCCTGAATGGCTAGGGCTCGAGCACGACATCTGAATCATTTGTTTACATGGCATCATTGGGCTCGGCCCAACAAAACGAGAACGGAGAGACACGTGTTGCCATCGTTCAACGCGTCTGGAGTGCTGCCCCCTTTCCTTGGGGATGGCCCTGACGAGCGTCAGAAGGCGTCTCCCTATAAGGCGTCCATGAGCGAGATGGTTGTCCAGTTCGGCTATTCGCCGGAGCGAAGACGCATCTTGCGAGGGCTATTGGATTTCCGGCAGGCCCTGCGGTCTATTGCTATCGTGACTGGTTTTCAAATCATCGACGGCAGCTTTTTGGAGGATTGCGAGCGCACTCGTAGCAGGCCTCCAAGCGACATCGACTTGGTCACTTTTTCACATCTTCCGGTTCCTGCTCAAGAAGCCGCCGCTTTTCTGGGTGAGCACATTGCGCTATTTGATACAGCAGCAGTGAAAGAGGCGTACTCTTGCGATGCGTACTTCGTAGACTTGGCAAAGGATGCACGATATGTCGTGCAGGACACCATGTACTGGTACGGCCTGTTCTCACATCAACGGGATACGTTCATGTGGAAGGGGCTGGTCACAATGCCTCTGCTCAGCGATGACGCACAAGCACTGGTGATACTAGAACAATTGGAGGCACAGGATGCTCAAGCGGCTTGAACTTCAAGCGTTGCGCGCAGACCTAGGGTCTATCAATTCCCTGCTGGAAGAACGTACCCCGGAGGCCGACCCCATCGGATTCCTGCAACTGTCTCAGAGACGGGATGCTTTGCAGGCAAAGGTCGATGAGGTAGTAGCTGTAGCCACCCATAGGGCCGCAGTAGGTCTTTTTTTCTCGGGTGGCCCTGTGATTGGCTCGCATGGCATCGACGCCACGTTCGCAGCAAGGACCGTGACGCTATTCCAGGAGATGGTGACTAAGCAGTTCGCACTCGAAGAAGTTGGCGACATTGGGCGCCGTGGGCCCGTTGCCATGCAAGCCAACTCTGACCTCATCGTCACGAACGTTGTCAGAGGTTCTGTTGGTTTGCTCCTTGAGGAAGCTGCTCAGACAGACGCATTTGCTGATACTCAGTTGAAAGTGGTAGTTGACCACGTTGTGGACACAGTGTCGGCCGCTGCGGCACAGGAAGGTGATGAGTTCGAGCAAGCGCTGGAGCGCATGGACCCACGCTTTCTGAACTCTTTAGGCCAGTTCTTCGAAGTGCTCGACGACAAGAGGGCCGTGGTCCGCGTTGTCGAGGAAGAGCGTGAGGTTGAGCTCAACCTGGATGCAGTCCGCCGAGGAAGAGAGCGCGCCGGAGCGGCCAGCATTGTGGATAGCGAGGCAACAGAGCTCACTGGCCGCATCTTCATACTTCCTGCAGCCCGACGATTTGAGCTGAGACTTGTCGAAGGTGAACCGCCTCTCGTCGGCGCGGTCGCTCGTGAGTTCGCACGGCGGGACTTGGAGGCACTTCTGGCCGCCGGCAATACCATAGGTGAACGATGGAGGGTTCTTATTAAGACGAGAACCGTCACTCGCCCTGCAAGAGCTCCAAAAGTCAGCCATACCCTTGTAGGTATGGTTGAGCGCATAGAGGACTGACAAGCTTCGCAACCGGCGAATCCGCGGCTCAAGAGACTTCTGGAAGGCATCACGCCGTCCAATGATGGTGTGATGCCGTTCGTGCGGCCAAGGACTCCCTTGAGAAGGTAGGTCAATGGCTCAAAGCGGAAATCACCCTTGCGAGGGGCCGCCGCAGCTGCTCCACCGTCAATAGAAGAGGTTCAGATATCAAATGGCTATCCAACTCACAGAGCGGTTTGGCGTTACCTACGCTGCGACAATCTTTGCTAGCTATGGATGGCTCTTTCGCGAGCAGTTCGTCCATGACTTTGGTATCGACGCTCATGTCGAAATATTTGATGCCGACGGAAGCTACCCCACGGGAAAGCTTCTGGCACTTCAAATCAAGTCTGGTCGAAGCTTTTTTGAAGAAGCTGGTCCATCCAGCTTCATCTTTCGCCCCGAACAAAAGCATGTCGAGTACTGGCTGAATCACACAATGCCTGTGCTCATGCTCTTCTACCATCCAGATGAGAAGGAGATGTACTGGCAGCAGGTCACTAAGGACAACCTGGCTAGTGCCGGCAAGGGCTGGAAATTAACAATTCCAACGTGCCAACGATTGATGGAGGGTGTTATTCCGCCTCAGTTCGCTGAGATGGTCCAACCAGAACCCTACATCCAACGACTCAATCGATTGCGTCTAGACGTTCCCTGGATGAAGCTGCTCCAGCAACGTAAAGTAGTTGTGATGGAGTTCGATGATTGGGCCAACAAATCGCTGCCACGCTATCAGGTGACGATGACCGGCGGTGGTAAGACTCAGCGTTGGCCGCTTTTCTATGCAGCAGGCAGCACCATCGAAGACTTGCTTCAGCACTTCATTCCCTGGGCGGACTATGGCAGCGACCTTGAGGCTTACAAAGAGTCCTTGGAAGGGAGCTGGGAAGCGGAATGCTACATGGGTACAGACCCAGAGACGGGTACGACCTACTACGGAGAAACCTTCGCTGAGTGGTATGAGCAAAGGCCTCCCCCTGGAAAGCTTGTCCCCATCGATAAGGATGGAGAGGTCCGGACCTATCGCCTGTTGCTTCAGCTCAATGCCTTCGGTCGCGCCTTCCTAAAACTGAATACCTTTCTTCACAAACAAGGGCGCATGGCGAAAGGCACCTTTACTGAGAATGACCTGCTGCTATCAGCAAAGAAGCAGCCGACCCGCTAAAAACTGCTCGGACGCGAAAGCCCTAGTGGCCAGACAGTCGGGCCAAAAAGCCGGGGCGATACAGTGGCCGAAATTTGGCTATTTGTCAGAAGAAATGAGTCGAACACTGAAGCCGTAGCTCAGAAAGGCGACTTAGACGCCGCCAAGAGAATGCTAATCGGGATGCACGCATCTAATTTGCATGAGTGCCAATAGGACGCCATGCAGTGTCTGCAAAGGGGCGTACAGGCAGGCCCGTATCGCGCCTCGGGATGGTTTGATACCAGCGCCCGCAATTGGCGACCCAAAGTACTAATTGGACTCATCAAACAGGTCACGAACAGAGACGCCAAGGCCTGCCGCAAGTGCCTCTAACGTTTCAAGGGTGACATTGCGCTCCCGTCGTTCGATGTGGCTGACATATGTTCTACCCAAGCCAGCCATGTAGCTAAGGTCCTCTTGCGACATCTGCCGTTCCGCTCGGAGGCGCACGAGATTTTTAGCTAGTACCTCCTTTGTTGAGACCGTCGTTTTCTGCTTTGGAAGCTTCGGGATGTACATCCCGACATGTTGTTGCAGCTCTCCTTATATGTCGACTTCATATAGAGCGGTGCTATATAGAAGGTTGCTGTATATGGTAGTGCTATATATGACACAATAGAGTGGTAGCTATTGTGGAATTTCATGTTTCTTTGCTTGCCCGAAAACCAGATTCCCTACCCGCATCAGAAGGTCTTTTTCCCTAACGGTGGTGGGTACTGGGGCAGCGTCGTCAAAGACTGTGCGGCGCCTATGTTCATTGCAACTGTCCAACCCAGAGGGGAGCCGATTTCAGAGCGAGTGACGGCCATGTTCCCGGATGTAGAGGCACTCCGTAGGCTTCGAAGCACCCAAGAGTCCTATCTGATTGTTGCGTTGCACTGCATCACCTACTCCAAACAGCAGACTAACTTGGCCATGCAGCCCATAGAAGAGGTTTGGGTCCGCCCAGGGCGCCACAGCGAAAAGTTAGCCCTAAAGACGTCTGACGTTCCAGACAAATATCTCGACGGCCACTCTATGAAGCCTGTCGTGAGGGCTGAGTCGGATGACTGGGTACCACTGTTCGAAATTTCCGGAGCTTCTGCAAAGAGGCGTTCACGAAATTAGTCTATTTCGAGTCCATTGGCATCGACTTGCTTGCCGGCGACGTGTCACACCCAAGTTATTGTCCTTTTGATTGGTTGAACTGATGACTTCATCGAAGTACGGACCTAACAAGCTTGCAGAGCAATGCAGTCGCGTCATTTTTTTAGACTTTGACGGAGTCCTGCATCCACCCCGAGCTATTGCAGGTGCGAGGCCTCCGCTTGAGCCGCACGAAATTCGAGCGGGATGGCCAGGCACCTTCCAGCACCTTGGCATCCTCGCGGACCTGCTGCAGAAGCATTCAAATATCGCAGTGGTTGTCAGCAGCTCCTGGCGCATCTTCTTGAATGACGCCCAGCTGGGAGAACTCCTTGCTCCAATTGCCCGCTGGTACGGTGGTTCCATTGGCAATCCCCAAATAGGACGAGACGTAGCGATACGTGCCTGGTTGGAGCTCAACGCCATCACTGACTACGTCGTGCTAGACGACAAACCTAAGTTCTTTCCGGGGCCGCCAGGTTCTTGGCCGACATTGATACTTTGTGAGAGTGAGACGGGGATATCGGACATCAGCGTCCAGCAGAAGCTTCGTGACTGGATGAACCTGCACACAGATAGCATGAGTACTGCAACTGAAGGAGAACTCCGACTCCTCGGCCAGGAGCCGCAGCGAGCTGAGCCTGTATGAGCCCCATCCTGTTCCTGGATTTCGATGATGTCATTTGCCTCAACAACCCATTTGGTGGCTATGACGCGTTAACTGCTTTGGATGAGGCAGCTCGGGCAGGTACACCGCTGTGTGCTTGGGATGAGCTCTGGACCAAGCTGTTCGACGCTCACGCTGTGTCGCATCTCAGGCTGGTGCATGAGGAGTTCTCTCCTCGGTATGTGCTCTCCACAAGTTGGCGCTGGTTTTTTGACCGAGACCTATTGGAGAGGACGCTAGAGCTGGGCGGTCTTGGCTTTGTCGCACAGGGGCTGCATCAGGACTGGACCACACCTCAAGTCTCGCGGCGGGCGCATCGGGCGGTGGAAATCAACAGTTGGCTGGACCTGCATCCAAAATGTGCTCACTCGTGGGCTGCGCTCGATGACGGACTCTCAGGCACAGGATTCGAGAACTGGTCGCGAGAACGGCGCCAATTCGTGGTTCTCTGCCAGGAGGGTGTTGGCTTTCAGAAGGACGAGCTTCAAAGCCTTCGGCATGCCTTTACGCTGCGAGGCATAAGTTCTAAACCTTGAAATCAGCGGCACCAACCGGCGTTCATCTGTACCTGCTGACCTGCCAGTAAGCCAGGCAAACATGTCAAAGACCATTCTGTACTTGGACTACGACGGAGTTCTGCACCCGGAGCCTGTGTATCGCCACCCGAGGGGTGGGATGTACTTCAGTGTCGACCATGCTGGTCATCGCTTGTTCGAGAACGCGGAGCTCCTTGTCGAAGCTCTGGCGCCATACCCGGAAGTCGCCATCGTCTTGTCTACTTCCTGGGTGCGCGTGCTGAGCTATTCCCAGGCCAAGGCTTACCTCCCTGAAGCCCTGCGCTCTCGAGTGATTGGGGCTACGTTTCACAGCGCGATGAACAAGTTCGAGTTCGATGCGATGACCCGAGGTGCCCAAGTGCTCGCGGATGCCACACGCCGCTCTGCAACTAGCTGGGTCGCCCTGGATGACGACGACGAAGGCTGGGGTGCCGCGGCATCCCCGCATCTCGTGCTGACAGAACGAACGTCAGGACTATCTGAACCTCAGGCTCTTAAAGAGCTGTCAGACAAATTGAAAGAGCAAATTAAGCAGTGGTGACTGCCTGCGGGTGCTGGCCATCGTTGACCTTCATTCCGTTCGGAGCTGACCGGTATGCTTGAGCTGACCAGCGGCTGCATGCGACCCTAACCAGTCATGGAAGGCGTTCCACAGCGACTGGCTGAAGTAAAGCATCTCCCTTTTTATACTGTCGCTGCTTCGAACACAAACTGCACTCGATACGTCACCAGTTTCAGTCCCGGAATTGCCTTGGCCGCCCACCTTACTGGCTCCGAAAATCCCGATGCGACCAAAATTGCCCGTGGTGGTTGGCCTTCTTTCTGCGCGTACCAGCCGATATAGCGCGCAATTTGTCCGATGGATGAGTCCTTTGCCTCGCCTGCCTTCAGTTCGATTATGACCATGCGGCCCTCTGCGTCCCTCGCGAGTAGGTCGAGCCTGCCAACATCACTGGTTTCTTGGCGCGAAACGAGCGTCAGGCCAGGCTCCAGAACGTCAAGGTGACTAACTATCTGGTCTTCGAGGTCGCGCTCGAGGCTCAAGCTGCTTTCGACATATTCCGTTAGGGCTTGCGGCGTCGACTCATCGACTACCGCCGCGGCCAGCTCACCAGTTTCAATGGACTCATCCAGGGTGAAGACTGCCCGACCTGCTTTGAAGTTGGGCGTGGCTCGTCGTCCAGCATCAAGCCAGTACTTTGCGTGCGGCTGGCTTGACGCGTTGTTTGCCCACCATGCCGGATATTGCTTGGCCGAGGCTGGCAATCCGCCCGGCACGATTCTGTCCAGCTCGTCGAACGTCAGAATGACTTGCGCTGCTGGGTTAGAAAGCAGTACGGAAGTGAGCTGAGCGTATCGGGACATTTGGGCCTCATCGTTTATATAGAAGATATTGTGAGTAGCTTACAGGTTGAGGTCATCCCAGAGTGTCTGCTTCTGGCCGAACTCAGTCGGTTAGGAGCAGTAGCCTGGTCAGCCACAGCCGGCCAGTTCAACCGGAATATACAGACTGCCATGGTAGGAACACTGGCACCATGTCTTCAGCTTGGTCCCGTTAGCTCAGTAGTTGGCGGGCGATGCTGTGGAGTTTTCGTAAGCAATCTGGAGGGACCGCACATCGACTCAGGCGAGCAGGAACCAGGCGAGTATTGAGGTCCTAGTTGATTTCTTCGTCAGTAAACCTTTGAGCGGTTGCTGAGGACCCTGTAATTTGCTTGAAGTCTGCTCAGGCGTTTCCTATACTTTTAAGCGGAGCCGACTCGCCGGCTCGCCCGCCCACGGTGGCCAAGTTGTTCGCGACAGCGTAGTAGTTCCGGGTTGTGGTTTGACCAACGGGTCATCCAGGCTCAATGTGTGGGCGCATTGTGTCAGGGTGACTGTGGGAATAAATCATGACCAAGCGCCTTCCCCCCGCTCGTTTGGAGCAACTCAAGCGTTCAGCTAAACGCTTGGCTCGCGAGCAATCCATCCCCCTCAATGCAGCCCAGAATCGGTTGGCTTTAGAACAAGGCTATGCGAATTTTTCTTTGCTGGTCAAAGACAGCCGGGCCAAGAACAACACGAAACCTCAGCCAGTGGGGGTATGTCCTGTCGCTGATTTCGAGAGTTTTGCACGCGACTGCTTGGAATGCGACTCGAATGAGGGGCATCCGTGGAGGTATTTCAATCCCCAAAGTGGTCGCTTCGAGACTCTCGAGGAGGTGTTGACCCACCTGAACGACCTACAACCCACAAATGCGTTCTTGCAGCAACTGCTCGCTCCTCCACGCACGGCGATGAAGTCTCTAAGCCTCCTGCAGGCTATGCGCCCGATGCGTTTGAGGCGACCGCGCATGAGTGTTCTGCAATCATCGAAGCGTTACAGGCTGGGATACATCGAAAGGTTTAGCAGTGAGAGTCAACGAGTGGTTGAGTTGTCACGAGATGCCCGTATTCGATTGGCTTCGGGCATGGCTAACTCGCACGTAGCGCAAGAGCTATCCCTCGATGACATTCACCAAGCGTACTATTCCCAGCCACCGCAAGAGGAAAGTTTGGACGAACTCCGTGAGCCATTAGACCGCGATGAACACCCTGATAAGCCGGTCGACGACAACGAGCTTGGTGAGTAGTCTTGCTATGGGTGGTCGAGTTGACTAGCTCCTTCTGAGCATTCGCAGACCTCCAGCGAGAACCTTGATGCGCTCACTGGTAAAAGCTTTGCGCGGACTGGCGATATACGAACTCAAAGAGTTCTGCCGCGGCTGTCACGTCCTGCTTTTGATAGATACCGCTGAGCGCCAACTCATAGTCATCTCTGGGCACGCCTTGAAACGACAAAGGAGCACAGTTCTTGTGTAGCAACGGGATGTTGGCAGCCAGGCGAGCGGTGGAGCCATTTCCGAAATTGAATGCTTGCAGGTACGACAAATTGACCCAGGTGAAGAACGCCGCCTCAATAGGGTTGTGTATTTGTCGCGCCTTGTCGCTGATGGACGCCAGCAGCGAATGCAAGACTGCAGGGTCGTGGCAAGGAGCGTAGTCGCAGCCATAAATAGGCAGCGTGCGGATGCTGCCTATGAGCGGTGCATCCACTAGGTCCCGCATCAGCAAGGCTTGCACGTCGACAATGCTCTCAACGGATATGTCCTGCTCCGGCGCATTGACCTTGATGTAGTCGATGGCATCCTTGTGATTGAGAAGTACCAAAGCATCCCTGCTGAGACCGGCTGGGTGAGGTTGCCTGTTTAGGACCAGCTTGGCGTCATCAAGTCTCATGGAGATGCCATCAAGACAACCAGACGACCATGCAAGTTCCTCAAAAGGTTGCTGTGCTGCTAAACCAGGCTTGGGTTGCACAGGGCACGCTTGTCCGTAATAGCCTGCATGGAACAAATACAGGGCTAGCTGTGGCGGTAGAAGGCTGCACAGATTCGGGGTGTAGTCAGTCAAGAAACTTGCATCGTACTGAAACTGTGGGCGCGTAGTCGACGATGTGCTTAATGTCTCAAACAACGCCGTTGCTGTTGAAGACCATTGCCGGCCGGCCTTTGGAGGCTCGTTGGGGTCGACCCCTGCGAGGTAACGCGTCGAACGCCCCTTGCCCTGAGTTTCCAGTAGCCCAGTCTCGGCCAAGCTTTTCAAATCGCGATTGAGAGAGGCTCGTGAACTCGCAATGGAGTTCATCAATGTGCTTGGCCGGACAGGGCTGCGGGCAGCCTTTACCGCATCCAATATTGCTTTCTTGCGCTCTGAAATACTCATACGCCAATTGTGCGCCAAGGTAGTGCTGGACCGCCCGTTTCTTCATGGTGATTGCCGGCCAGTCCTAGCGCTTCATTGCACCGCTGTGCCAAGGAGTGCAGGCTGTAGGTGTACCGATATATGAGTACAAATTGGGTACTTTTGTACTGATAGATGAGTATGTCAGAGAGCACCCGAGAGTTCGGTGCTGTCCCGCCTGCTACCCAAGTAGCACTATATAAATTGGAAGTGGACCAGGCCTTGATGCGGCTAGGACGAAAGGAGTCGCTGCGGAGTTGGGCCAGCCGCATGCGCGTTCCGTGGCAACGCTGCAGTAGCTTGAAGCCAGCGACCCGTCTGTGAGCGTTGGAATGTAGCTATGGCTTTGTAGCTCATGAGCCGAGATGGTGCGCTCCCCGACTTAGTCGCTCCTCAAAACGACCGTGGTGCCATGGAGCTGGAAGTCAAGGAAGCAGCTGCCTTGGAATGATTAGGGCTCACAGCTTCAGTGGCGGCACGTTTGCGTTCGAGGAATAAATCGAAGCTCAGAAAGACGGGCAAGGCCTGAAAAATTCAGGTGCTCCGCTAATGCGGAGAATCATCCCTTGCCCTACTCACGCCGCCAAAGTTGTTGTGTTCGATGAACTAGGCCTTGACGGGCGGCAGCCGGCCTTCTCTCAGAGATTCAAGCTCCATTAAAGGTCCAAAACAAGAATCTTAGACTTGGAACGTGAGCAGCAGGGCAAGAACTTGTCGTTGCATGCCTGTTCCTCTGGGGTGAGAAACATATCCCTATGGTCTGGCTCGCCTCGTAGAACCCTTGTTAGACAGGTTCCGCAGATTCCTTGCTCACAAGAGGTCGGGATTTCAATGCCGACGGCCGCAAGCGCTTCGACGACCGTTTGCTCAGGGCCAACTGAAATCGATTGACCAGAGCTGGCGATTTGCACGTTAAAGGTCTCGTCAGAATCCAGCCGCACAACTTCGCCAGTGAAGAATTCATAGTGAACGTTCCCTTCAGGCCAACCCATATCACTGGCAGTTTTGATTACTGAATCCATGAAATGGCGAGGCCCGCAGACGTACAAATGGTCATCTGGCTTTGGAGCACGGAGCAATTCTTCGAGCTCTAGCTTTTGGCCGTCCGGCTCTTGGCTCCAGTAGTGCGAAACTGAAGAAGCAAACGTGGAGGTGCGTATTTTTTCCAGGAATGCAGTGCGCTTGCGTGTTCGCGTTGCGTAATGCATTGAGAAGGAGCGCCCCGCTGCAGCTAGGCTTTGGGCCATGCTTAGGATGGGGGTGATGCCGATTCCGCCAGCAACTAGGACTGAGTTGCCTTCTGTTCGCAGTTCGAAGAGGTTCCGTGGCGCGCTAATAAGAATTTCGTCGCCGACCTTTAACTCATGAACTGCAGCAGACCCGCCTCGCCCTTGTGCGTCGCGTAGAACCGCAATCACGTATCGCGTTCGTTCGGATGGTGCATTGCATAGAGAGTACTGACGGATAATTTTTTCCGTTAAGTGCACGTCGATATGCGAACCTGCAGCAAAGGCCGGAAGCAGGCTTCCGTCCATCGATACAAGTTCAAGGCTTCGAATGTCTTCGGCCTCATCTGAGACCGCAGCCACCCGAACCTTGAGAGTCAACTCGGAGCTCACGCTAGTTCCTTTACCTGGCCATTGTCAGATGCCGTTTGTTCATCGGCGATGATGCGATTCACCGCGCGACGCATATGAACTCGTGCCGCATCAGAGACGATGTCAACTAGACGGGTCTCACCAGTTGCCTCTAGCGTCTTTTGCTGAGCTTCAACGATTTGCTTGTCTTCGTTAAACGCGATGCTGATTTCATTAAACAGTTCTTCTGTGGCCGCTGGGTCATCTTGGCGATAGCCATTTGCCGTTGACCAAAAATAGAAGCATGTGCTCTCTGTCTCAGGGGTTAACCCATGAAACAGTCGCAGCGAGAAACCACTGCTCTGGTCGCGATTCTCCATTGCATTCAAGCCCACATTGAGTGCTCCGCTCCACTGCATGATGTTGCCTGGCACAACGTACTCGAACTCTTGCCAGCGGTCTACGCTCTCGCCCAAGCTCGGAGCGGCTCGCTTGTATGTCGGAGGAGGTGGACAGTCCTGCATCCAGCGGATGTAGTGCAAGCCTTTGGGATTTGGAGTGACGTTGGTCTTCGCTTCGACAAGTGCTTTGGGATTGCTTCCACCGATGGTCGACTTGTGCACATAAGCCAGATGGGTCATGTCCATCAAATTGTCCACGAGCAGCATGTAATTGCACTTCACATGGTAGACCTCATGTTTGTGCGGCCACTTCTTGTAGTCGTTGTGGAAGGGGTAGTCGATGATGAGTGATTCGTCAGCCTTTTCGGGCTCCCCCATCCATATCCAAAGGAACTCGTCTTTCTCGACGATGGGATAGGAGCGAACCTTGGCTTTTGTAGGAATCTTTGCTTGGCCGGGGATACGGACACAAGAACCGGCGCAGTCAAAAACCAGTCCGTGATAGCCGCACTCAATGCCTCCATCTACTACTTGGCCAAAGCGCAGTGGCGTTCCGCGATGACAGCAGCGGTCCTCAAGAGCCCCGACCTTGCCGGTGTGTGCATCGCGGTACATAACGATGTCTTCGCTGCAAATGGTTCGAGGGAACGGTTTGTCCTTAACCTCGTGGGCCCATGCTGCGATGTACCAGGCGTTTTTGATAAACATGTTTTTTCTCCGTGGCGATGAATTTGCTATGCGAGCTGCGATTGAGCTGAGCGCTCAATACTTGAGGAGGCATTGCTCTTGAGGCCGATGGCGCTGCCGAGCAACTCTGGTTGGTTCTTTAGCTCTTGAGTTGTGCCCCAGAAGGCCGGTTGACCTCGCTCTAAAAGAAGAATGGAGGTCGCGAACTCTAGGACGAGTGCGACATGCTGCTCAACCAAAATGCAGCCGAGTCCGCGCTCCGACGAGAACTTGGTTAGGGAACTCATCAGCTCCTGTGCAACAACTGGTGCTAGGCCTTCCAATGGCTCATCGAGCAGCAGGATGTCAGGCTGTCCCATCAATGAACGAGCGATGGAGAGCATCTGTTGCTCGCCGCCTGAAAGCTCATTCCCAAAGTTGTCGCGACGCTCATGTAGGCGAGGAAAGATGGCATATGCGTCCTCGAGACGCGCATCTGGGCCTCCTTGAAGGCCCGTGCGCAGGTTGTCTCGCACGGTCATCGATTTGAAGATGTCCCGTGTTTGCGGTACATAGCCCAAACCTCTACGCGCTCGGTCAGGAGTGGGCAACGAACTCACGTCGATTCCGTCGAAAAACACTTGACCGCTGATTTGCTGGGTCAAGCCCATTGCTGTGGCTAGGGTTGTTGTTTTACCGGCGCCATTTCGGCCAATGATTCCAACCCGTTCACCTCGCCTGACGGACAGCTCAACGTTCTCCAGAACAGTCGTTCCGGCATAGCCCGCTACGACGCTTTGCAACTTGAGTTCATTAATGGGCATGCTTGTCTCCAAGGTACAAGCGCTGAACGCGCTCATCTGCTTCGATATCCTTGGGAGAGCCCTTCATGAGGACGCTACCTGCAACAAGGACAGTGATTTCATTGGCAAGCCTGAACACTAGGTCCATGTCATGCTCAATGAGTAGTACAGCCAAGTCCTTGGGGAGTCGCTCAACAGCCTGGACGATGACATTGCTCTCGCTTTGTGGAACGCCGGCAGCAGGTTCATCAAGCAAAAGAACGCTTGGATTTGTGGCAAGAGCGAGAGCGAGTTCAAGGAGCCGTTGCTCGCCATATGCCAACTTGGTGACGCCTACTGATTCACGGTCGTGCAGCCCCACCGTCTTTAGCGCGCCATAGACCTGCTCGTCGAGGTCCGTTTCTGAACGTACATCCCGCCAGATGCCAAGTCGCCGCCCACTGCTTTGCAGGATGGCTAGGCGGACGTTGTCCCCAATCGTCATGGGTTTGAACAGCCGGGTGATTTGGAAAGAGCGCAATAGTCCTAGACGAGCTCGTTTTGCTTGGTCTAGCGATGTCACGTCCATGCCCTGCAGAGCAATGCTTCCGGACGATGGACGCAGAGCGCCAGAAATTAGGTTGATGAGGGTTGTCTTGCCTGCACCGTTTGGTCCAATCAGAGCTGCGCGAGCACCGCGTTTCAACGTGATGTCCACGTTGGTCGTGACGTGCAAAGCTCCGAAGCGTCTGTTCAAACCGCGAACTTCAAGCGCGTTCTCGTTTGATTTGTTCATTTGTTGGCTCCTTTAAAGCGTTGCGCGAGAGCGGCGATGGCACCAGTGATGCCGCCAGGCATGAACAACACAACGACGAGAAGCAGGCCGCCAATCACAAACATCCAGCGGAAAGGGTCAACCGCCGCGGCATAGTGGTGCACGACCATGAAGGCAAGCGTTCCGACGATTGCGCCCCAGAGTCGTCCGGTTCCGCCTAGAACCAACATGACCAGCACCTCAGCTGAATGTGAGAAACCGAGACTGGTGAGACCAACGACTTGCGTTATTTGTGCTGACAGAGCACCGGCGATGCCGGCTAGCGCGCCACCGATTGCGTAGACGATGGTTAGGTGTCGATTGACGCGGCAGCCAAGTGACGACATGCGCTCACGGTCCTCCCGAATACCGACCGTCGTTAAGCCAAAAGGTGAACGTACTAGTCGACGTAAAAAGGCGAAAGCCAGAATCAGAACTGTCAGAGCGTAGAAGTACCCGGTTTGACCAAGGAAATCGAACTCAAATTTGCCAAAGAGAGGGCTGGTGGTGATACCCGAAAGGCCGTCATCTCCACCAGTCAGGGTGCGCCATTTACTCGCTACCTCTGCCAGTAGTTGCGCAATGGCGAGAGTAATCATCACCGAGGTCAGTCCGTGGCTGCGTAGTACTAGTAGTCCGCTTATTGCGGCGACCACTGCCCCGGCCGCCGCGCCGACGACAAGACCTACCAAGGGGTCCCCTGAAACCTTCACGGCAAAGATTCCCGCCGCGTATGCGCCGACGCCAAACATCGCCGCGTGACCGAGCGTCACGATGCCCGCATACCCGAGAACTAGGTCCAATGAGAGTGCAAATAGGCAACCGATGAGAATTCGGGTAGCAAACCCAAGGTCCTCAGGCATGACATAAAAAAGCAGTAGTCCAGCTATGCATAGCCCGACTTCTGGGAGAACAGAGACTGCCCGAGAGGCTTGGCTCTGCTTTTGAGCAACAAGAACGTGTTCCATAGTATTCAGTGCGTACGCCCAAATAGACCAGCTGGTCGCCATGCCAAAACGGCGAGCATCGTGGCGAAGAAGAGGATGGAGGAGAGGCTGGGAACCAAATACTTCGCGGTGGTTTCAACCGTCCCGAGAAGCAGAGCAGAAGCCATCAGACCGAGGGGACTGCCGACACCGCCGACTGCGACGACTGCCAGTAGAACAACCAGATACTTCAACGGGTAGTAAGGCTCAAGCGGCATGAGTTCTGCACCAATGACGCCACCCAGAGCAGCTAGGCCAGCGCCGAGACTGAACGCAAGAACGTATACACGTGAGGTACGAATACCAAGGGCTCGTGCGGCACTGCCGTCTTCGACGGCAGCTCGTGTTTCGATTCCAAAGCGAGTGCGGTTGAAAAGCCAGACCAGGCTGACCAAAACTGCGACCCCAGCAATGGTTGCTGCAATACGCTGTGCTGGAACGACTCTGAATCCCAAGTCGACGGAGCCGCGTAGATAGTCGGGCAGCGACAGAGGGGTGATTGCGTTCCCAAAAAGTACGCCCATGCCAGCGATGCCGACGAAAACAAGGCCAATTGTGAAAAGAACTTGGTCTAGGTCGCTTCGGTCCTGCAAGCGGCTGTATAGCAATCGCTGTAGAGGCCATGCGGCAAGTGCCACTAGCGATACCGACATGAGTACTGCTATCTCGTAACCAAGCCCTTGCGACTTCATGAACCATGCGGCGCCATAGCCGCCTGCCATGGCGAATACGCCGTGGGCCAGGTTGACAAAACCCATCAAGCCCAGAGTGATTGAGAGTCCAATGGAGATGACAAACAGCACCATTCCGTAGGCGATGCTGTCAATGAGAATGCTTGCAATAAGGCTCATGAGAGCCTCCTGACTAAAAAGTGGGGAGCTGTGTATGGGCGTGTTCATCCAAGGCACCGCCTAAGAGCGGCGCCTTGTGCATGGATTTCGCTATTTATTTCTTCAGTTGCAGACCGTAGTCGGGCTGCGCCGAATAGGTCTTCGTTTCTCGGTTCACATATTGACCGTCGGGTTGCTTCTCTACCACGCGCATGTATACGTTCTGGATTACGTCGCGTGTTTGCGAGTCAATCTTCATTGGGCCACGCGGACTATCCCAAGCCATGCCCTTGACCGCTTCGATGGCCTTGGTTCCATTCGGAGTGCCTCCAGTCGCTTCAATCATCTTGTAGATGACATGCGTTCCGTCAAACGCAGCGACGGTTGCTGGGTTTGGAGTTGCTTTGACTTTGGCTAGTGTTGCAACGAAGGCCTTGTTCTTGGGGGAGTCATGAACAGCTGAGTAGTAGTAGCCGGTCTCGAGCTTCAATGCAGACTCACCAAGCGCCTGCAGGTCGGACTCCTGAGTTTCGGCGGTACCAAGGAATCGCACGCCCGCCGCTTTAAGTCCGTTGTCGTTAAATGCCTTCACAAAACCGAAGGTGGGTGGTCCAAAGGGCAGGAATGCGAACAGCGCATCAGGTTTGAGCGCCCGAACTTTTTGCAAGAATGGGCCAAAGTCGGTTGCGTTCAGAGGCATCCGAATCGACTCGACCACTTCGCCTCCACCTGCCTGAAAGGTTTGGCGAAATGCGTTTTCCGCATCCACCCCGGGACCGTAGTCAGACACTGCCGTCACGACACGTTTGACCTTCATATCTAGCGCGTACTTGGCCACCGGCACCGTGACCTGAGGAAGCGTGTTTGAGGTTCTGACAAAGTAGTCCGACTTACTCAGAATCATCGAGGTCGACGCGTTGAAAATGACCGTCGGAACCTTCGCGCTTTGGATGAGTGGAGCTACTGCTAAGGCATTCGGCGTGAATACAAAGCCGCCCAGGTACTGCACCTTCTCTTTGACGATGAGCTCTTGCGCCAGAGCCTTCGCGCGCTCCGGATTAGGGCCCTCAAGGTCGCGATACACGAACTCAACGCGTGTAGCTCCAGCCTTGTCTCCATTCTGCGCGACGTACGCCTCAACACCCTGACGAAATGGGGTTCCAAAGGACGAAGCAAATGGGCCGGAGAACGGCCCCACGATACCGACCTTCACTACCTGCTGAGCTTGGGCATTGCTGGCAATCAAGCACGTGGCTAACGTCAGTATGGGAAGTATGTGGGCGTTTTGTCTCATGTCTGTCTCGCTTTTCTAGGTCATGGCTCTGGGTGTCAATCCTGCATCAACGTATACGTAAATGATGGATTGAGCCGAAATGTATGCCCAAAGAAGAAAAAATACTAGGGTCTCAAGCTATAAATCGGCAATTTCAGGGAAATCACGTATACGTTGCGTATACGCTGATGGTGCGTTTGCCATCCTTTTGACGCACAATGTCGGCATGGCAACACAACCATCCACACTCTCGGCTGTCGCGGAGGACAGCGGTCAGCAACCTCAAACCATTCGGGCTGTACTCGGCCTTAGAGGTCTCATCATTGAAGGCGCTCTCCAGCCAGGAGCCCGGGTGCTAGAGCAGATGCTGGTTGACCGCCTCGGCGTCTCACGGACGCCCGCTCGCATAGCGATGCTTCGGGTATGTGAAGAAGGCTTGATTGAAGAACTTCCCACAGGTGGATACGCTGTAGCCCGCTTTTCCGAGGAGGACGTGTTCGATGCGATTGCCATTCGCGGCAACCTTGAAGGGATGGCAGCACGACTCGCCGCTGAACGTGGGGTATCGCCAAACTTGCTAGCCAGGATGCAAAGCTGTGTTGATGACCTGGACGAAGTTATTGCGCGGCTGGAGACTTCTCCGGACTTGACTGATTACGTTCGCTTGAATGATTACTTCCACGACCTTTTGCATGAGGCCGCGCAGAGCCCGATGCTCATGCGCTCGCTGGAGCGAATTGTTGTCTTGCCATTTGCTGCGCCTAACGCATTTGTGAGCGTCACGCAGTCGGACAGTGCGGCAGTGCGTGCGGTGCTCATGGTCTCCCAAGAGCAACATCGAAGCATCGTTGATGCCATTAAACGACGAGAAGGTACTCGGGCAGAGTCCATCACGATGGAGCATTCACGCTCTGCTTGGAAGTACCTGAAGCTCATTTTGAACGGCGGCGACTCCAAGTTGCTTCTGCCAGGTATGAATCTGGTAGTGCCCAGCAAGGCTACCGGCACTCGCTAGAACCTTAACCATATTCATGTATTAACCGCACGGATTTAGTCCGTGGGGCAGCCCCTCCTCAACCCAAAAAAGCCATATGCCACAACTCATTTCCAATGGTGCTAGTCACTACTACCGGCTCGAAGGTAATCCCTCGCGGGCACCTCTTATCCTCGTTCACCCCATTGGAGCGGACCACTCGCTTTGGGATTTAGCCATTCCTTACTTGCTACCTCACTTCCAAGTGCTTCGCTACGACCTGCGCGGCCACGGTGGTTCGATGGCCACACCTGGTGAGTACTCTGTGGATTTGCTCGCCAACGATTTATTGAGACTGGCTGACGAAATTGGCTGGAGCAAATTTTCTGTGTGTGGCATCTCCGTCGGAGGAATGACTGCAGCCAGAGCCGCTGCTCTAGCACCGGAGCGTATTGAAAAGCTGGTTGTGTGCAGTGCCTCAAGTCACATGCACGCGCCACCTGGAGGTTGGGATGCGCGAGCAGAAACAGCACGCACCGTTGGCCTGAACGCCCTGGCTACATCAATGGTTGAGCGAATGTTTTCGGCGGAATTCAGAGCAACTGGCAATCCGCATATCGATACGCTGCGCACGGTGTTTTTGACCACACCTCGGGAAGGCTATGCATCGACAGTTGCCGTGTTACGAGATACCGATTTGCACGACACGCTGCCTCAAATTAAGGCGCCAACGCTGATTGTTACGGGCAAAACTGACCCTCTGGTTCCCGCGTCAGCAGGCATTGAATTTAAGAGTGGTATCGCGGGCGCCCGGCATGAAGAGGTCGATGCCGGACACTTCCCTCCAGTGGAAGCGCCTGAACAATTCGCAAATGTGCTGACCGAGCATATTCTCGGTTCGAGATAGTGCAATCGACTTCGTTGTGGATGAAGACTACAAGTCAGATTTGGGCCTGAAAGCGGGAATTTTTGCCACGCATGATGGCCTTCTTGTTTCTCTCTCGAAATGGTCTGCTCTCTGACTTTAGTTGGCAGAGTCACGATGTCGATGAAGGCCTATCGCTCTCATTGGTCATGCCAGTTGCTGGACTGAGCCGTTCAGCTTGCGGCGTTGGCCGCCCTTGTCTACTACCTGCATGTGCTGAGACAACCTTCCATGAGTGGAGCCAGAGCACAGGTGAGTTGATGCTGAACCCTGGACATGGGTTCAGCGAAATCGTTGATAGAGCAAATGGTCGAAATAGGGCCTACGGTGACACCACATTGAGACCCGACTTTGCATCGAGGTAGCGTTTTTCCTGAAGGGAAAGCACTAGGAGAATAGTCCTTTTTTTTGTTGAATTAATTATAAAAAATAAACAAAATTTGTAACTCAATAAGTTATGAATAATAAATATTCATGGGGCCGCTCCTGACACACCGACAGTTCATGCGGGACTTGCGCTAGCCCGAAAAAGGACATTGCCAGCCGACTTCATGGCGTAACGACGCCTAGGCGTCTCGATAGCTTCCACAAGAGGTCTGAGCCGTAGTTTTCCGCAAAAAACACGTCAGCTGTGCCCGTGGCACGGCTGGGCGGAGCGCGCTCAAAAAGCATTCATGAAGCCACGACAGAACGTGGATATCCAAGTAGTTAAAGGAGAGGAGGACGAATCCACAAGTAGCAAATTCAGACGATTTTCAGAAGTACAAAGATTGATAAAACGGAGACAAAGTTGATTAAAAAAATTGCAAGCACCATCGCATTGGTGAGCCTGGGTGGGGTCACTCATGCGCAATCATCGGTCCAAATTTACGGAATCATGGACACCGCTGTCGAGTACATGAATAACGTGGGAGCGACAAAAACCAGCCTTACACGCATGCCCAATTTGACAGGTAGCGTTCCTTCCCGCTTAGGGTTCCGCGGTCGCGAGGACCTAGGGGGAGGGCTGAGTGCATCCTTCATATTGGAAATGGGTATCGGCCCCGACAGTGGCGCCTTCAACCAGGGAGGACGCGGTTTTGGTCGCCAGTCAGTTGTTAGCTTGAACGGCCCTTGGGGTTCACTGGGATTGGGGCGTCAATACACCATGCTGTTCTGGTCTGTGCTCGATGCAGATGTCATCGGCCCGAGCTTGCATGGAATGGGCAGCTTAGATAGCTATTTCCCCAATGCGCGTACCGACAATGCGATTTCTTACAAGGGGACATTCTCAGGTCTTACGCTGGGAGCTACCTATAGCTTCGGCCGCGATGCCGTCAATGCTGGTCCTAGTCCCGGTGGCACTAACTGCGCAGGCGAAAGCAGCACTGACTCCAAGACCTGCCGTGAGTGGTCCGCCATGGTCAAGTACGACACGGCGTCGTGGGGTGCTGCGCTGGCTCACGACGAGCTGCGAGGCGGTCCCGGCGCTTTCGCTGGGCTGACCAGTAGCGACAAGGCTGACAAGCGCACCATGCTCAATGGCTACGTGAAGGTTAGTGGTGCAAAGATTGGTGGGGGCTATATGCGCCGGAAGAACGATGGATATGTCGCGTCACCACGCAATGATTTATGGTTTGTGGGTGTGACCTACCCAATGGGACCATGGACGGTAGATGCTCAGTACAACCAGCTCAAGTACAAAGACAACTCGGACAAGGGACAGTTGGTAGTACTGCGCGGTACTTACAATCTGTCTAAGCGTACTGCGGTCTATGCATCGCTGGGCTATGTGAAGAACAGCGGCAATGCTGCTTTCGGAGTCAGTGGCGCTCAGGCGGGAGGAACGCCTATGCCTGGTGTCAATCAGACGGGCTTTGGAGCGGGCTTACGTCATAGTTTCTGAGAAAGGGGGACATAACAGGTGTGGGCAGCCTGGTGGCCCACACTTGTTTGTTCTTCCGCTCAGAAGCAGCTTCATGCTTAGCGGAAATCAGGCTACTAACTCGAAGAGTTTCTGCGACGTTTTAGATTGCAGGCAGTGTCTCTCCCCGCGACTGGGTAGCAGCTACGAGGGTATTTCGCAGCAAACATGCAATAGTCATCGGGCCTACCCCGCCTGGGACTGGGGTGATGGCTCCTGCCACGTTGGATGCTTCGTCAAAGGCAACGTCTCCAAGCAGTCGTGTACTTCCATCAGCTGCACTAACGCGATTGATACCGACATCAATGACGCAAGCTCCAGGCTTAATCCAATCACCGCGTATGAACTCGGACTGCCCGACCGCTGCAACCAGAATGTCCGCCTGCCTGACAACTTCAGGCAAGTCACGCGTCCTGGAGTGAGCAATGGTCACTGTACAGTTTCGTGCCAGCAGTAGCTGAGCCATCGGTTTGCCAACGATGTTGGAGCGGCCGACAACAACTGCATTAAGCCCATCAAGCTTGGGATGCACGCTCTGGATTAAAGCCATCGCACCATAAGGTGTGCAAGGTACCAGGCCCTCCATTCCACTGCTCAAGCGACCAACGTTCACAGGGTGGAACCCATCCACATCTTTTTCGGGCAGGATGCTCTCAAGTATCACTGCGGTGTTGATGTGCTTGGGGAGTGGAAGCTGCACGAGGATTCCATGCACTGCATCGTTCGCATTCAGTGAGGCAATGAGCGCCAAGAGTTCCTGCTCGGAACAGCTCGCATCGCGCTTGTACTCGTAGGATGAGATTCCGCACTCCTCGCTTTGCCGCACTTTGTTGCGTACGTATACCTCGCTGGCGGGGTCATTTCCAACCAGTACAACCGCCAGCCCTGGGGCCTTGCCGTGGCGCTGCGTCCATTGCTGGGCCGCTGCCGCGACCTTTGCTCTAAGTTCCGCCGCTACGGTCTTCCCATCTATTTTCTTTGCTGCCATTCAATATGCTCTTCACGCTGTATAGATTGCCGGAGCCCACCTTCTTTAAGGTGGACCCGTTGGCGAATGCCTAGTCATCAAGAAGGAAACCTGACTCCTTCACGATTGGAGCCCAATGGGCTGATTCGCTACGGATGTCCTTAGCCAACTGAGCTGCTGGCAAATAGTCTTGCGTCAGAAAGAGCTTCTCAATGCCCTCTCGAACAGCAGCGGTGGCCATGGCTGCTTTGATTGCGGATTCCACCTTCTGGGTGGTAGCGGCAGGCATTGCGCTTGGTGCCAGAACACCAAACCAATCAGTTGTTTGTATGGGGTAGCCCGACTCTGCGAGGGTGGGCACGTCCGGTAGATGCTTCATCCGCTCTGGACCAGAGACAGCCAAGACGCGCAATCTGCCCGAGCTGACATGAGGCATCTGTGCCGCCGGAGGGTTAACGCTCATCGCAATTTGTCCACCAATCAAGTCCTGAACGGCTGGTGCATCGCCTTTGTATGAGACGTGGCTTAGATGGACGCCGGCAGCTTTGCCCAGCATCTGTCCGACGAAGTGTGGTGTAGAGCCTTGAGCAGATGACCCATAGAAGGCCAAATTCGGATTGGCCTTGAACCAGGTGATTAGGTCCTTCACTGTCTTAACGGAGGTTGGAACCTTGGGGCCAACGCCAATGAGCTGCGGGAATGTCGCGAGTCGTGCCACAGGCTTCACATCGCGTTCTGCGTCATACCCAAGTCGTTTGTATGTGTGCGGGTACAGTGTGACAGCCACGTTGGGCGTGACCAGCAGGGTCGTGCCGTCGGCGGGCGATGACTTCAGTATCTCAACAGCTACACGTCCAGCTGCACCCGCGCGGTTTTCCACAAGTACCGGACCATCGAGCTTGTCTCTAAGGCCTTCCGCCAAAACTCTGGCAAGTACATCAGATGAACCACCGGGGGGGAAGCCGACGAGGATACGGATTGGCTTTCCCTGAGCGTAGGTCGGCAGCATTGCTGCAGATGTCCAGGCCAGTGCACCTGCTATCAAATCTCTTCTCTGCATTCTTGTCTCCTGTTTATGTGCTTGCTAGTTAGGCCCTGACCAGGTCTATGGGTGTTTCCCCACTTCCAGGCTCAGGGACCTTGAGTCACTCGGGGAACACCACGGTCTTCGTGCCGTTACGAAGCACCCGGCCTTCAACGTGATACCGAACTGCTCGCGCAAGCACGCGACGCTCAATATCTCGACCTTTTCGAACTAACTCATCTGGCGCATGGCGATGGCTGATACGTTCGACGTCCTGCTCAATGATGGGTCCCTCGTCGAGGTCAGCTGTCACGTAGTGAGCAGTAGCGCCAATCAACTTGACGCCGCGTTCGTGCGCTTGGTGGTATGGACGGGCGCCCTTGAAGCCAGGAAGAAAGGAGTGATGGATGTTGATGCAACGACCAGCCAATTTGCTGGCCATGTCATCTGAGAGAATCTGCATGTACCTTGCGAGCACCACGAGCTCTGCATTGACGTCTTTCAGCACATCCAGAATCTTCGCTTCCTGCTCAGCTTTGCCGCCAGGAGTCATTGGCATATGGTGGAAGGTGATACCACTTAAGTTGAGGTTGGGGTAGACCTCCACTGGGTGATTGGAAATCACGGCCACAATGTCAATATCCAGGTCGCCAGACCTCCAGCGGTACAACAGGTCTGCCAAGCAATGGTCAGCCTTGGATGCCAGGATGGCGACGCGTTGGCGGACCGCCGTATCTCTTACGTCCAGGTCCATCTCGAAGCGCTGAACGAGCGGCACCATGAGCGCCGTCATGTCATTCCGGGTGAACTGCTGCTCGCATTCGACGGCGATACGCACGAAGAACATATCTGTCTCCGTATCGTCGAACTGTTGTGAGTCTAGGATGTTGAAGCCGGCCTCAAACAGCTTGCTAGACACGGCGGCAACGATGCCTGGCCTGTTTTTGCAGGAGAGGCGCATGACGAACTTTCGCGTTTGCATGAGCATCTCCTCTATCAGATGTAGGAAGGCAAGTCCGCCACATCTGCGCGACGGTTATCTTTCTTGAAGGGGGCGGGGGCTACCTTGGCTCGAATAGCCTTTTCGCGTTGGCCCTTCGCTCCCCAGATAACCACAACTTCGGTTCCCTCTTGAGCGAACTCCGCGTCGATAGTGCAAAGAGACAGCATTTCGCGGAAGTGATAGCTGTAGCAGCGCGAGCTCGTAGCGCCAACCACTTTGCCAAGGACCTCAACGCGGTCGCTCTGGAATGTACCGAGATAGTCGCGTGGCAACTCCATGGGTTGATATGGACGCTCATCTTTCCTGAAAAGGGATGCGTGTACATCCATGACGTCTTCACTGTTCCATACGAGCGTCACAATGACTCTGGTCCCCTCTGAAGACATCTTCTCGAGTGCTTGGCGACCAATGAACTCATGGTCGAATTTGACGTTGCGTCCCCAGCCCAATTCGTATGGATTGCGATGCAAGTCCCGGGGGCTTTGCACCAGCGCGCTACCACGATGGTTCTGGAAGAATTTCAGTGGGCCAACGCCACGACGACTGGCAAACCAGTCATGGAAATCGGGAGCACCCTCAAATGCAGGAGCATAGTCAATCGTTGGTGTCGGGAAGCACGCCTCTACGTGATTCACCAACTTCGTGCGACCGCCGAGGCGCCTGATTCCAAACTCTTCGCCAGCGTTAAGTAGCAAGTTGTAGATTTGAACTGCATGCTCTGCGGAGCCGTGTAGCTCATATCCCAGCTCGCCGGCCATGCCCTGCCTCAGGATGTCGAACTCCAGATTCTCGATGCTGCCCTTGCGAAAGCGCATAAAGCCGATGTCCCGCACGCTTTGCTTCATGGCCTTTTCCACGACAAAGAGCGCATTGGGACCTTGAATTTGGAAGATGAACTGTTTGTCTGTGAGGTTGGTCAGTACTGCGTCATAGCTTCGACCGCCAGAGTTGAACTGATAGATGGCCCATGGAACGCCTGTCCCGCTTGTGAAGAGGAACGACTCTTCTGCTTGTCGCATGAGTACTCCCTCACCCATGACGTTGCCTTCAACGTTGCAGAAGATGACGTGCTTGGCCTGACCTATGTCGAACTTCGTGAAGCTGTTCACCGAGATGTCGGAGAAAAACTGGAGTGCTTCTGGTCCACTCACCTGTATTTTCAAGAGTGGAGACCAGTCGCCGATGTAGCAGTGGGTTTTCCAGGACATGCTCTCATCAACCCATCCGGAGTACTCCGCAGCTTCATAGTTCGTGAGAAATCGTGTGTAGGTGATGACGTTTGGGTCAAAGGGAACTTCGCTAACCAAATTGATGGTTTGAGGGGCAGCAGGAGAGGGCATATTGAAGACTGAGTGAGGAAGGAGAGGGGAAGCTGGAGAAGAGATTTCAGGCCTGAATGACTTCAGGCTCAGGAGCGTCTGCGTAGAGGCGCTCAACGTCTGCAGCACGGTGACGCAGGACTGCACCTTGGTTGAGGTACGCCTTGTCGTTAATTTCGCCTGCATCAAGGGACGCTGGTTCTGTAAGTGGCAGCAGCCGCGCGACGATGAGTGAGCTTCCTTGCGCGCCAGATGACAAAACGTGCAGGGCCTCGCGGAGCCTCGTCTGAATTTCGATAGTTGATAGGCTGGCAGCGATGGATGGGTTCAGAAATACGAGTGCACCAACCCAGCTCCTGTCATGACCTGTAATTGCGGCATCCTGAATCAGACCCTTTGCTGCTTCTAAAAGTCGAACTCGCAGAGCGCCGACATGCACCCAAGTGCCAGTGACCAACTTGAAGTCCTCCGTGACTCGGCCGTCAAACATCAGGCCCAGTTCAGGAGCACTGTCCTTGACAAACTTGAGACCGTCTCCAATGCAGTAGAAGCCTTCCTCGTCGAACGCCTGTTTTGTGAGTTCTTCTTGCTTCCAGTAGCCCGGCGTAATGTTTGGTCCACGTAGCCTTGCTTCCAATTTCCCAGCCGTTGGCACAAGCTTGACCTCGCAGCCAGGCACAGGAAGGCCGATTACTCCAGAGGTGCTTCCGGGATAGTGGACGGCTGTAGCCATTGGAGCTGTCTCTGTGGAACCCCAAGCCGATACCAGAGCCATGTCTCCGTTTCGCTCTTGTGCCGCAAGCTGCTCATAGCCAGCCCACACATGCTTTGGAAGTGACGCCGCTGCATAGAAAACTATCTGACACTTCTTGAAGAACGTTTGACGAAGCTCTGCGTCCGATTCGAGATGCGGTAAGAGCATTTCCAATCCGCGTGGCACATTGAAGTACATCGTCGGAGAGACGTCGCGAAGGTTGCGCAACGTTACGTCGAAGAGGCCAGGCAGCGGTTTGCCACCATCGATGTACAGAGTCCCGCCGTTTGCCAGAACCATGTTGAAGTTGAAGTTGCCTCCAAAAGTGTGGCTCCATGGAAGCCAGTCAACAACAACGGGTGGGGTCTCTGCTAGAAATTTCCAAATCTGAAGTACCTGCTGCTGATTGGCCGTAATCATTCGGTGCGTATTAATTACGCCCTTTGGTGCGCCCGTTGAGCCTGAGGTAAACAGAATTTTTGCTATGTCAGTAGGTTGAACCTCTGCATTGGCTCGCTCGGCAGTGCCATCTGAAGGCTCAGCAAGCAATTCTTCGATTGAAGTGGCAGGCATAGCAATTGCCTGTAATGCTCTTTGGTACCGCGTAGGGTCCGAGACGTAAACGAGCCCTGGACTCACCTGCTTGGCAATATTCCGAAGCTTTTCATGGTCCTGACTCAAGAGCGAATATGCCGTCGAGACGACAACCAGCGGCACGCCGACGTAGCTTGCTCCTAGTGCTATCAACGCATGGTCCACGCTGTTTTCCGAGAGAACCATCACAGGTGCGTCAACACCCAAGTTTCGGCGGACAAGCGCTTGTCCAATACGTTGTGCGGAATCCAAGGCTTCAGCGTAGCTAACTCGCCTCCATCCATCGCCCGAGCGTTCAGCAACAAAAGTCCGGCTGGGGTCGAGTTGTGACCACTTATGTAGCCATTCGGAAGCACAGCGAGCTGTATTTCCCAATTGGTGTGGGGACCTTAGCAACAGCGAACCGTCGCGTCGCCGTTCGATGGCTGCGAGTGGTTCAGCAAGACTGAGAGCCGGACGAAGCACTTGAGACATGCGTATTGAAACCTTCAAATCTGTGTTGACCGAGTTCGAAATCACTATCGGAATTTTCGAATCGTATGTCTGACATACGATTAGAGCAACACGTTGAAGGAGCTTTTGCTTTATGGATTCCCCTAGAGATTTCCTATCGTATTTGTGGGCAATTTGTGAGCCGCATCGAGAGCTTTGGGGTCAAAAAAGGACGACAACGAGGTATCCACTAGCAATGATTCTTGGTGGTAATCTCAATGGATATGACCAATCAACGAGAAGCAAATGGGTGTCTAGAAGGCAGTGAACTGGGGGACACCGGAGACACCCTTGCATTCCATCTGTCCCGTGCATGGATTCGTTTTCACAACACCTATGCCGACGCACTTCGACCCCTTCAGCTCACGCCTAGCAGGATGTTGGGCTTGGCTTATCTCGTTTACAACGATGATGCTGACCAAGCCACGCTTGGTCGAAGCTTGGGCATTAACAGGGCGTCAACAATGGCTCTAGTGGACAAACTGCAGGCTGCTGGATATGCGGTGCGTAAAGAGGGCGCAGATAAGCGCACGCATGCTCTTGCTGCAACGGCTCAGGGACGGGTTGCCTATCGAAAAGGGATGGAGCTAGAGCGGCGCATCGAACAAGCCCTTCTGCAGGGGATATCGCGTGCGGATGTAGAGCATTTGCGATTTTGTTTAGCCAAGGTGGCATGTAGCGACGCATCAATTTGAGCAGCTCTGCTTAGATTTTCTGCACGTCGTCATGGCACCTATGTCGCAATTCGCAATTACGCTCAATTGCCGTTTGTGAAGTGTAAGTAAGCTAGGCGGAGGCTCGCTTGCATCTTCAGCTGCTTAGCTCGGCTTGGTCGGGCGCTTGGTTTGTCAGCGATATCAAGCAGACTCACCGAGGTACTCACGCATATCGCAAGAGCCTCTGAGAGCTCAGTTGTGATTCCGATGGGGTGGGAGTGCATCTCCATCAGGTGCACAACAGTAGAGCCTTCGAGCTAACCTAGGTAACAGCAACTGGGTGCTCGAATCCGTCGTACAGGTCAGCCGTCAAGCCTCTACGCCATTTTCGTTAGCGGATGCTGAAGGAAGTGCTGTTTCAGCACGTCGGAGACTGCTTTTTCCTTCAGGCTGGATGCGTATAGTGCCACTTCTGCTCCGCTTTTCCAACTGATTGGACTTTTGGTTCGCTGCTTTTTCTCTTTCTCGAGCAGTGCTTGAGCATCTTGTGTAAAAACGCCAGTGGTCCAAATCTCAAAGCTGATATGAGCCTCGCGGTCGCGATTTCTTAAATGGCTCTGCACAACTTTCAGCTTTTTCAGCCAGTGCTGAACCTCTTCAACATCCACCATGCCCCCGGGCTCTCGGGCTTTGCACTCGATAGCGACGAGCTCTTCGCCCTTTTTCTTTACTTTGAGTACGTCGATATCCGCTTGCTCTTTGGTTTTAGGGTCGGTGGCTCTCTCCCCAACGTCGACGGACACAGCATCCCTGCGCGCCAGGTAAGCCACAATCAACTCAAAAAGAGGACCTCGAAGGTTGTGGGAGCGCCCCTCGATGTCTGCCAATGACCTTACAAGGTCAACGATTCGATTGGAATTCTCTGCTGAGGCATAACTCGCGACTCTTGTAAGAGTCGCTAAGAGGCTTTGCAACGCACCACTCACCTTTCTTCCAAACAATGCGGTTGGTGTTGCCATCATCACACCGGCTGCGTGACCTGATGTCAGGGCTTTGCTGGTGAAGCCATCAGCGACCAAAATTGGAAGCACAGTGCCATTTTTTAAGGTTGCGTGAAGAGCTCTCGCTTTCCGTAAAAAATAACGGATGTGGTGCTCATTCAAGATGCCATCTGAAAAAACATCAGCCACAAGAAATCCTGGCTCAGCCTGGTTCCCGCGCCTGAGGGGCAAAAGATAGCTCGGCCCAGAAAGGTCAAACTGAAATTGCTGGACCGGAACGCGTGACGTCTCACCGCGAATAGCAATTTGGTTGTAAGAGGCCAGTCCGATGTTGCGAGCCCATTCTCGCAATCCGTCGAGAATGACTCGCTCAACGGCATCACGGGCATGCAGGCCGGGGAGGTCTGGTACGAGCAAGTCGTATGGCCGAACGTGAATGTGCTGTCCTTTGCCCGTATCACCTTGACCTACCAGACCTGACTCCATGAGCCTTTGGAGGACTGTGTCTGATGTCACCTGCTTTTTTATGGGGACTGCGGTTGCGCCGCTTATAACGCCAAAGTCTTCGGAAAGAACGGCGCCCTTTCTAGCTATCAAGCCATCCAACGCCATTCCGTAGACTGAGCCAGTAGCTCGGAGGTCTCGGTGCAGTGAACTCCAGAACCGCTGAGACTCGCGCTCTTGTTGTAGATATAAGAACCGTGTGCCCTTAGGGAACAAGGGCACAGGGAAAGAACGAACAGGAGTTTTAACTCGGGAAATTCGTTTTCGCGCAGCGTCAGGCAGGACGCCGTGGCCTTCAAGCCAAGCACTGATGGTTGACGCAAGCTGAGGTCCAGAGTCCTCCAAGTATTGCTCGATATCCATTGCGCCCTTCCTGATGTCACGCAGCTTAATTTATAACCATTACTACCACTGTCCCGCAAAATTTTTGTGGCGTGATATCTGTTCCTTTAAAAACAATAACTTGGAAGTGTTTTTTATCTGATTTTTGAAAATGAGATGTCCGAAGGCGCAAAAAACTGATGCAAGGAGTCCACCCTCAGCAGGATGCGTTTTGCGGTTTTTCTCTGGTACAACCCGGCCTGAGAGTTGAGCCATCTTGAACCATGCAGTGCTCCCGAGCAGCTGCTGTACATTGGTTTACTCAGGCGGGTGTACCCAGCATTTAGCTTGCACCCAGTTGGATGGCCAGTAACAGGCCACATCATAAAAATACTCAAGCGCCTACTGAGGGAGACCTAATGCATCTTCAGCGAATCCGTGCCCAGAATTTTCGTGCTTTCGGTGACGGTAAGACCTCTTCGCAGCTAGATTGGAACCTGGCTCCCGGTCTAAATATTCTGATTGGCGAGAACGACGCGGGTAAGACCTCAATCATCGACGCCATCCGCCACGTTCTATGGACTACGAGCTATGAGTTCATTCGGCTGCAGGAGCAAGACTTCCACACGCAGGGCTCAACTCGCGCCCAGTCGATGTTCATCGAGGCTACTCTGGTTGGCTTGAATGCCGACCAAGAAGCAGCGGTACTTGAGTGGCTGACCTACGAAGAAGACGGGACGCGAAGCCTCATCCTTCACCTCCAAGCCCGCTGGATACCTCCACGCGACAACAAGCGAGGCCGCGTTGATGCAATCACTCGCGCAGGTAGAGACGGCAACGGACCAGAAATCGGTAGCGCCATCCGTGAACTGGTACGCGCTACATACTTGCGCCCCCTACGGGATGCCGAGGCTGAACTGAAGCCAGGACGTCAATCGCGGCTCTCACAAATTCTTGGAGCACATAGGAGCATCCAAGGCCAGGAAGAGAACGATTTTGATGCGACGGATGCCGACAAGACTCCCCAAAATTTGGTTGGATTGATGGCGTTTACCCAGCATCACCTTGGCAAACATCCCGTCATCAAGGGTGTTGAGGACGATATCAACCAGAACTACCTGGGGAAGTTTGCCTTTGCGGGCGATACGCTTGAATCGCGTATCCAGATTGCGCCTGATTTGGCCCTTCAACCTGTCCTTGAGAAGTTTGAACTGGGCCTGTTGCCGTCGGCAGGCATTCATCCAGATTTGCGATGTGCACGAGGGCTCGGCTACAACAATGCACTTTTCATGGCCACCGAGCTTGTATTGCTCAGAGATGGGGATGAGCTGGCACTGCTCCTTATCGAAGAGCCCGAAGCACACCTGCATCCTCAGCTGCAGGAGCGAGTACAAGAGCTGTTGGAGCAAACGTCCAACCACCCTCAAGAAGGGAAGCGTCCGGTCCAGGTCATCATGACCACCCACAGCCCATCCCTTGCAGCTGGAGCCAACATCGCTTCGATGACGCTTGTCCACAAAGCCCAAGTGTTTAGCCTGGCGCATGACAAGACGAAGCTGAAGATGAGTGATTACGAATTTCTGCGCCGCTTCCTGGATGCGACCAAGGCTAACCTCTTCTTCGCCAGAGGTGTCGCAATTGTGGAAGGCCCGGCCGAAGCACTGTTGCTGCCTGCTTTGGCTAAGGCCTGCGGCATGTCCTTCTCAAAGCACGGCCTCGCTGTGGTGAACGTCGGTGGTGTCGGGCTGTACCACTACGCGCGGATTCTCCAACGTGCAAAAGAGGATGAGGTCATCCCTATCCCGGTGGCATGCCTGACCGACCGAGATGTCGTTCCCGATACAGCGGTTAAGTACATCAAGAAGCCTGAAAACGGGAAGAAGCGGTTCGAATCTGACTATTCACCCGCTGAGTTGCTGGCTGTGGTGGATGGGAAGGTCAAGCGGGCAGCAGGCGGAAACACCATTGTCTGCGTATCTGACCACTGGACCTTTGAGTACGACTTGGCCCGTTATGGCTGCGCAGAGCTGATGTTTATTGCTATCCAGCTCGCGATAAAGGCAGAGGCCAAAGGCGAAAGCCTGGATGAAAAAGACGAGCTGCTCGCTTTGGCCGAAGCCGAGGTGAAATGGGCAGCGCTCACGTCGACAGCCCCCAATGCAGATGCCCTCGCTTCGGCCATCTATGAGCCACTTGCAGCTGGTAAGGCATCTAAAGCTGTCACTGCGCAATACGCAGCCCACCTTGTCGCGACTGGAAACTATGGGTCCGGTGACCAGCTATTCGCAAAGCTTCCACCGTATTTGCAACATGCACTTAACTGGCTTACAGGAAAGCCTGGTGCAGCATGAGCATCCCTGCCATTACCCCAGACGACCTCGCTGAACTGAAGTCTCTAGCGCCCGGACTCGACTTCACCGACGCTGAGCGCCAAGCAGTATTGTTGGCAACTGGTACTTGGGATATCAATGCAGCACCTGGTAGTGGAAAGACTACTGTCCTTGCCGCCAAGCTCTTGTTGCACGCACGCAAGTGGCCGTATGACCAGCGCGGCATCTGCGTACTCAGTCACACGACGGTCGCTCGTGATGAAATCCAAAAGAGACTAGCGGCGACTCCTGAAGGGGCCCGGCTTCTAGCCTACCCACACTTCATCGGCACCATTCATAGCTTCGTTGACCGCTTCCTGGCTTTACCTGCATTGCGTAGCAGCGGCATTACCGTCGATGTCATCGATGACGATGTGTTCGCCCAAAAAGCCATTGCTCTTGCGATAAAAAACCCCTCAGTGTGGGGATGGGCAAAGAAAAGTGAAGGCGTAAAGCCGATGATTGGAGGCTTGGTTTTCCGAGGACCGGCCCTAGAGCTGCATTCTGAGGAAGGAACCCTTCCGAAAGAGAGTGCAAAGACCTATCCCGTCCTCGCGAACGTCAAAGCTGAACTCACAGCGGCCGGCATCTTCCGATACGCGGATATGTTCGCCATCGCAGAGGCCCAGCTTGCTCAGTACCCCGACATCAAAGAGCATATTTCGCGTAGATTTCCAATGGTCTACATCGATGAAATGCAGGATACGTCCATCGAGCAGGAGGCCTTGCTCGACAAGCTTTTCAATGCATCGGTGCTAGTACAGCGATTCGGTGACGTCAACCAACGCATACTGGGTAGCGGAGCAGACCCATCGAAACTGAGTTTCCCCGGCACAGTCGCACTGCCAATAAGCAGCAGCAAGAGGTTTGGTCCCACTATTGCCTCCGCAGTATCGACCGTAAGGGTTGGCGGTGCAGCGGTCACTGGCGCAGCGGGGGATGTCCACCCGCCCATGCTATTGATGTACGCGGCAGCACGCGTCGCAGATGTGGTCGGGCACTTCGCCCACTGTGTACTCGACAGGTTCGACGATGCCACCCTAGACAAAAGCTCGGTAAAGGCTCTTTGTGCTCGCAAGCAAGGTAACGCCGCAACGCAGGAGCCTGGTCGCACGCTGCTCGATTACTGGCCAGCCTATCTTGAACAATCCAAAGCTGGAGGACGCTCAGAGCGCCTTTGGGCTCTTTTACGTCAACCTTCCGAGGCGAAGCTCAGGGAAGGTTCGATGTACTCGAGGGCAATAGATGTAAAGCGAGCCACGTTACTCGTACTGCGTGCAGTGAAGTCTCCACACATTGAAGGCGTGCGCGACGGCTCTCAATTGGTTCGACGTCTCGCGGACGCGGGACAAGACTCAACCGCTGTCGTTCAGCTATTTCACACTCTGGCTCTTGCGACGGACCTCGATGGCAGTGACGACGGACGGGCCAGAGCAGTAGCTATCTTCTATCAATACTTGCATCCCTTGTTTCCAGCCGGGATGACATTTGCCAAGTTCCAGGCTCTTCCTGTCTTTGCCCCTCCTGAAAAAGAGCCTGAGCAGGAAGTCGACCAGCAGCGTTGCCGTGTCACCAAGGATGGTCGTAGTGTGGAGGTGGAAATTGGCACAGTTGCTTCAATGAAGGGTGAAACCCACCTTGCCACTCTAGTGCTTGAGTCGCTTGGGTATCGAAGCCGCAGGTTTGATTTGCAAGAGGCCCTACCTGTCCTCGCCGGCCTAAATGTTCGTGACCCTAAGATGAAGGAAAGTGTCCTGTCGCAATTTAGAGGCTTATATGTCGGGATGTCCAGGCCCACTAGCTTCTTGTGCCTAGCGGTGAACCAAGCACGCGTATCTGCGGACTGCGTGACCGCACTTCAACAGCAAGGATGGGCGATAGAAGTGCTGGGCTAGCTTGATGCTGTTCAGTGGTTGGCTGTTCTGCTCTGCTTGGTGCGATTTCGTCACCTAGCTAGTGTTGGAACATCCTTCATGGGGCACCTAATCACGCAATGTAAACAACTTGCCAAAAAACGCTTACTTGTTTACATGGGTTAGAGTAAAATTTTACGTAGTCGGCCTTCTGACTAGCTTTCAGAGAGATGTTTACACAAAAGGTGACCTCTGCCCTTTTAAAAAGCTTCAGCGCAGGCTGAATCACTGACAAAAAAGGCCCGCCATTCGTAAGAACGCGGGCCTTGCTGCATCTAGCGGCCTAAGCCGTCAACGCATGGCAGGAAAACCGGCATGTTTTCTGCTTACAGGAGCCCCGTTGAGAAAATCAATCAAAACCCCTGATCCCATCTAATTCATGAAATAAGATGTGATATGCGATAGCGTTTCACCAGCGTTACGATTGGTGACTTTGTGCGCGATCGCACTTACAGTGTGGACGATCCCAGCCAGTGCAGCCAAGTAGAACTTGGCGTTTCCTCAGGAGCTTCGAGCATGCCAACTTTGGTCATCTCAATCGATGGTGCTGTTATCAAGGAAGTGCAGCTCACTAAGGAGCGCACGACCTTGGGTCGTCGTCCATATAACGACATCGTGATCGAAAATCTGGCCGTCAGCGGCGAGCATGCCGTGATCATTCTCGCTGACGGTAAAGTTAGCATCGAAGACCTGCGCAGCACCAATGGCACTTATGTCAATGGCCGAGCCATCCAGAGGCAACCATTGCTCAACGGCGACCTGCTGGACATTGGCCGCTACAAAATTCGCTTTCTGGACACTGTGATTGCCGACCCAGATACCCCCGCTGCCGCGGCTATCAAGAAGGTGCTGGCCCATATTTCTGAAGAAGTGGATAGCGACTACGCCAAACTGGCCTCGCCCTCGGGCTTTGGTGAAATTTCCAGCTTCGCATCCACCATTCAGGGATCCCTCTCCGCACTGCCAGAGCGCCACGCCATGATTCGGATGCTCAGCGGCAGCCTAAAAGGCAAAGAAGTTCCGCTCTTCAAAGTTGTCACTACCCTGGGCAAGCCCGGCGTAGCCATCGCCTCCATCACGCAAAAGCCTCATGGCTTTGTGCTGACCCAGTTGGAAGGTGAAAGTGAGTCACTCAAGCTCAATGGTCAGATCGTCGGCCCTTTGTCTGTGCCGCTGCTCAATGGAGACACCGTAGAACTGGCCGGAAGCTCCATGCGCTTTATCGTGGAGTGAATATCTCTGACATTTGAGCTGACAAAATTGTCATCTTTTCAGTCAGAGGCGCCAGAAATGTTCGCGGTTTTTTGTTGCATGTAGCAAAACATGTCACTTTTTGACTACTCGCAACTAGCGAAAAATTGGCACGCCACTTGCTTAATATAAGCGTTACTTCATTAACCAAGGGATTTTTTTATGAAGCGTTCCATTCAAAAGGGTTTTACCCTGATCGAACTGATGATCGTTGTAGCGATTATCGGTATTCTGGCTGCCGTGGCTCTGCCTGCTTATCAGGATTACATCAAGAAGGCCCGTATGTCGGAAGTGGTGTTGGCAGTCAGCTCCTGCCGTACCACGATTACTGAGAAATTTCAGACTGGCACAGCTGCTCCTGGTGCCGGTGGTTGGGGTTGTGAAACCAAGACTGCGGATGCAGGCAAGGTCTCCAAATTTGTGAATTCTGTTGGTACTAGTGCGGATGGTGTTGCTGTTGCAAAAATCCAAGCAATTGACTCCAATGCTGATGGTCAATTTGTGATTTTGGAGCCTCGCGATAGCACTGGTACAGCATATACTGCTGCTGCAACCATTGGTGCCACCCCAGTTGTGAATGTGCAAGTCAATCAATGGGCCTGTGGTTATTCAGATGCCAAGGTTGCAAAGTTTCTGCCTGGATCCTGTAACGTGAAATTTGCTGCTGATCCTAGTGTGAAGGATGCAGACGGCGCTGCTATTACTGCAGGCAAATAAGTTTTTTAAGGAACCCCTTGGGTAACTCCAAGGGGTTTTTTTTTATGGAATTTTCTTTTCTTACAAAGAAGCATTGCTTTTTACTGTTAGCAGTAGTAATTCTTTTATTTTTTTCAGTTTTTAGTTTATTTGTATTTTATAGTTTTCCATTTAATTTTCTATCTGGAGGAAATGAGAATTTCCTCTTGTTGATATTTTTAATATCAATTTACACTGTATATAATTTTGGAAAATACTTTTATCCAAAAGTAAAAACAGATAAATTATCATTTTTATTTAATAGCGTAATTGTTTTTTTATTTATATTTGTGCTCTTCTGGGGGTGGTTTAAAAGGCCAGTATTATTTGTTTTTGAATATGATAGGTTTAGAGTTGTTAGATACTCAGATGTAAACATAAAAGAATTATCTAAATTCCTTTCTAATTATCATAATGCCTCATATGGGAAACCGTTGAAAGTAGCTCTGAGACCATTCCAGAGTGAGGCAGAGCAACATAAACTAATATTTATGGCTCTAAATGGATATTCGCTGAGTTTTAACCACAATTTGTGGCAACCATATGAGAAATCTTATGATTCGATAAAAAGTGAAGCAAAAAAATGGAAAAACTCTGAAAAAATTAAAAATTATTTTATAAATCAAAATATTAACAATGATGATTTAGGATTTATTCCGGTAATTGATAATAATAAATATTGGGTTGCTAGTATTGATTTAAAAAATGCAGAAATATTAAATTTCTACTCATTTGATCCTTACGAATAATTCAAAGATTGAAATCTGTTTTTCCACCTCGTTTCTCTAAAACCTTGATCTCCTCCATCACCATCCCCTTATCCACAGCCTTGCACATATCGTAAATAGTCAATAAACCGATCTGCACGGCAGTCAGAGCTTCCATTTCCACGCCGGTCTGGCCGTGCAGCTCAACGGTGGCAGTACAGAGGATGGAGCTGGATTCGGGCTGCAACTCAAACTCAACGGCCACGCGGGTCAGGGCTAGAGGGTGGCACAGGGGGATGAGGTCGCTGGTCTTTTTGGCGGCCATGATGGCGGCGATGCGGGCGATGCCCAGCACGTCGCCTTTTTTGGCGGTACCGTTTTGCACAATGGCCAGCGTTTCGGGCTTCATGGTGATGCGGCCTTCGGCCACTGCCACGCGTTGGGTGGCGGGCTTGGCGCCTACGTCGACCATATGGGCCTGGCCTTGGGCATCGAAGTGGGTGAGAGAGGACATGTGGACTTTCCTGTAAGGGCTGCTTGCAAGGGGCAGCTCAAATATCTGGGGTGCACACCAAGGCATGCGGGCTTTACCCCGCTGTAACAGGCCGTCATGCGGCGGTGCGAATCAATCAGGGCATCATAGTGGGGTGTTGAACGGCTGGCAGCTCAGAATCCTGAATGCTGGCAATGTCGTGATTGCCATGCCACTTTTGATGCAAAAATTGCCTAAAGCCCATATCTTAAAAGCGCTGACAGCTTCTGTTTTGATAGCGATTCAGAGTGTCTCTCTGTTGATGTCTCCCGCGTATGCCGCAGCTTTGCCTACGTTGGGCGATGGCGCGTCGTCGCTGACCACGGGTGATGAGCGCCGGCTGGGTGATTCCATCGCCCGCGAGCTGTACCGCGACCCAGACTATCTGGATGACCCGGTGCTGCAGGAGTATGTGGAGGGCATCTGGCTGCATTTGCAGGATGCGGCGCGCAAGAATGGCGAGCTGTCCCCCGAGCTAGAGGAGCGCTTTGCCTGGACGCTGCTCCTGGGCAAGGATAGGCAGGTCAATGCCTTTGCGCTGCCCGGTGGCTATATGGGCGTTTATCTGGGCCTGATCGGTGTGGTGAGTAGCGGGGATGAACTGGCATCGGTCATCGCGCATGAAACCAGCCACATCACTCAGCGCCATATTGCCCGCATGATGGCGCAGCAGGGCAAGCAGACGCCGCTGATGCTGGCTTCCATGTTGCTGGGCGCTCTGGCGGCCACGCGCAGCCCGGATGCGGCCATGGCCATCATGATGGGCGGACCGGCCGCCATGATGCAAAACCAGCTGAATTTCTCACGCTCGATGGAAAGCGAGGCGGACCGCATGGGCTACAGCCTGATGTCGCCCGCTGGCTTTGCGCCCCAGGGTTTTGTGAGCATGTTTGGCAAGCTGCAGCAGGCCAGCCGACTCAATGACAACGGCAGCTGGCCTTATCTGCGCAGCCACCCGCTGACGACGCAGCGTATTGCTGACATGGATGCACGCATTCCACCCGGCAAGCGGGCCGCTGAACCCGCGCCCACGCTGGAGCACGTGATGATGGCCGCACGGGCGCGCGTGATTTCTAATCCCGGAGCCGAGGTACGCCGGCAGTGGGCCACTTTGCCGCGCTCTGGCAGCTTTGCGGGATTGCCGCAGTCCGAGCAGGTCGCGCAGCTGTATGCCGCCACGCTCAGCGCCCTGTATCTGCGCGACTGGGTCATTGCCCGTGAGATGGTGCAGCGCCTGCTGACTGCCACCGCTGGCAATGCGCAGGCGAATATTCAGGCCAAGTGGCTGGATGCCGAGCTGGAGTTCAAGGCTGACAATGCGCAGGCTGCGTTGGCCGCCTTGCCTTTGCAGTCCAGCAAAGCACCTCAAGCCGCACCCAAAGTTACGGCCAGTGGCAATCTGTCGGGGCCGAGTCTGGCAACCATTGATGTGGTCGAGAGTGTGGCCCCGCGCAGGCCTGAGCTGCTGCTCAAGGCGGATATTCTCCTCAAGCTCAATCAGGCAGGCCCGATTGCCAGCCCGCTGCAGACCTGGGTGACAGATCATCCGCGTGATGGCGGGGCATGGCAGATGCTGGCCCGCGTGTGGCGCAGTCAGGGGCAGGAGCTGCGTGCGCTGCGCGCCGAGGCCGAGGCGCAGGTGGCGCATTATGACTATGCGGCAGCGGTGGACCGCTTCAAGGCCGCGCAGGACTTGGCCCGCAAGGCCGGGGCCAGGGTCGATTACTTTGAAGCGTCCATCATCGACACACGTCTGCGTGCCGTGAGTGAATTACTCAGAGAACAGCTGAGCGACAAGGCGATCAATAAGTAGGCCCAGCCCCGAGTAGATCAGCGCGCCCAGCATTGCCGCCCAGAAGCTGGTGACATGAAAGCCGCCCAGCATGCCTGAGGCCATCCAGAACATCAGGCCGTTGACCACTAGCAGGAACAGGCCCACGGTGATGATGGTCACGGGCAGGGTCAGGATGACCAGAATGGGGCGAATGATGGTGTTGAGCAGGCCGATGACCAGCGCAGCAATCATGGCTGAGCCAAAGCTCTGTACCTGCACGCCACTGTAGACATAGGTGAGCCCGAGCAGCGCTGCCGCACAAAGAAGCCATTTGACGAGGATTTTCATGCTGACCAGCATAGCAGCAGGCTGTTTCAGCGGCCTGCGCATGTCTTGAAACGGCATGAAAAAAGCCTTGCGAGGCTTTTGCCGCGCAAGGCTTATATATAGAGCAGTTGAAGCTCTTAAATCGAGAGCGAATCGTCGATGACAAAGCCCATCATGGCGGCAATAGCTGCCATGGTGCCAGGCAGATTCCAGCGGTTACCTGTGGCAGCAGTTTGTGCGCCTTGCTTGACTGGAGCGGCTTGCATCACATCTTGCTTGGGGCGGCGTGCATCGATGATTTGTGCGGCGCCGTGTTCCTGTTGCAGCTCGGCAACCAGCTCAGTCAGCGGGCCTTTGGCCAGCACAGGAGTGACTTTGCCACCGGCAGTCGCCATCACAGGCATCAGGGCTGTAAACAGCTTGTCTGCCCATTTGCCACGCCAGTTTTCGCGGGCGCGGTGGCTGACCCACTTGCTCACTCGATGGGTCATGCGCGGAGCACAGGCCACCAGCAACCAGTGGGAGGAAGCCGCCTGGCTAGACCCCGCCAGTGCCTCGAGCATTGGCTGGGCGTATGTGGCGTCATCCACGTAAACAATGATGGGGTTCAAAGTGCGTCCTAACTGGAACGAAGGTTGAAGGATGCGGCATATCTGCAGAGATATGCCGACTTGATGAGTTTGTGATTCGTGAAGATGCAGACAGTTCCGCAGAGCTTCACGAATTTTTCAGGCGTTTACTGAATTAGTGAGCAGCAGGTGCTGGGCGGCGGCTGGCAATGAACTTGCCCAGAGCCAGCACCAGCAGTGCACCACCGATGTGAGCGGACCAGTACAGGGTCTTGGAGATTTCAGCCAGACCTTGTGCATCGGTCGTGCCCAGCTTGGGCATCCACAGCCACTTTTCAGTGTTCACGAAGACGGGGTCGGTCACGAACATGCCGCCTGCAATCCAGCCCAGCAGCATGCCGCCGGCCACGATGATCATGGGGAAGCGCTCCATCAGCTTGATAACCAGCTGCGAGCCCCAGACGATGATGGGCACCGAGATCAGCAGACCCAGCACGATCAGCAGCATCTGGTGTTCGCCCGAGCTTTGTGCGGCGCCAGCAATGGCGATCACGTTGTCAACTGACATGACCAGGTCGGCAACGATGATGGTCTTGATGGCTGCAAACAGACGGTCGCTGCCTTCAATGTTGTCGTGACCTTCGTCATCAGGAGCAATCAGCTTGATACCGATCCAGATCAGCAGGATGGCGCCCACAACCTTCAAGAACGGCAGGGCCAGGAGCACCATGGCAAAGGCGATCAGGATGATTCGCAGCACGATGGCACCTGCGGTACCGTAGATGATGCCCTTGCGGCGTTGCTCGGGGGTAGCTTGCGGCAGGCCAGAGCGATAACGACTGCGTTATCGCCGCCCAGCAAGATGTCGATGATGATGATCTGGCCCAGCGCGATCCAGAAGGGCGTGTGGGTTAGAAAGTCCAAGTCCATGTGTTGTTTTCCTCGTTGTCCAATGTATCGGAGCTAGCGTGGGGTGAACACCCCACTTGCCACCGCTGCCAATTGACCGTTGCGACGTAAGTCAAGGAGCTATCCGGGCGAGGAAAAACCTGGCTCGGGGAGTCACTTTGATCGACCGTCACGGGTCCATCAAAGGTCTTGCTCAACTGCAGCATGACTGCAATCCGAATGGCCGGAAGCGTGAAGCTTCGTATTGACGACCAGTTCGCTGCCAGCACCCTATTGCGGTTCTGACTGAGCTACTCCCCTTCGAAGCATGGGATTTCAACACAGCGGGCAGGTGAAGGCAAGCCTCAAAACCCAGGTAGTTCACAGGTTTTATAAATTGAATGGCTTTCGCAGCCATTGCTACGGGCCATTTACTTGCTATCGCAACAGGAGCAACCTTGCCGGGGCAAGTCATGGGGCTGCGGCTTATGATTCCTGCGTCCAAGCGTTTTCCCCCTCATGACCGCCATTCACATCACCGACATCGAAGCTGCCATCAACTACTGGCGAGGTCGCGCCCCATCACCCGATGGCGTGCTGCTGGCACCCGAGGTGCGTGCGCTGGCCGAGGTGTATGCGCTGATGATTCATGCACGCGAGCATGAGGTGGCGGTGGAAGGCTTTCCGACCTATGCCATGGCGGCCTGGCTGGTCTGGTTTGACGCCATGCCCGATACGCCTTGTATTGCCATCTGCTCCACCAGTCAGGGCGATGAAAAATGCAAGGGCTGCGGCCGCAGCTTTGATGAGGTGCAGCTGTGGACGGCGATGGAGCCTGCAGACAAGCGTGCCGTGTGGAGGCGCATCACGATCGAGGGTGATTCCTGGCGTTTTAACCGCTACGCCGAGCGCGCCGCAGAGCGACGCGGTCAAAGCTTTTAGGCCGAGGCGTTTACTTCCAGCGAACAGGCTCGACAAACACCATGCCCAGATTGCTGGACAGGGTCAGCTGGCCTTCCTGAATCGTGGCTTGCAGCTGCATGCTGCGCTCGGCCAGAGAGCCCAGTTGCTGGGCGATTTCGGAGTCGATGTAGTGAATTTCGAGCTTGCTCTGGCGCGCCAGCTTGCCTTCCAGGCCTTTCCACCAGATGTGGGCGGCGTGGTTAAACGGGTAGACCAGCATGTGGTCGGACTTGTTGCAGGCCTTGGTGATGGGCTTTTCGTCGGGCTGGCCGACTTCGATCCACAGACGCTTTTGGCCGGTGTAATCGGTGATGTGCACATCGGGATCATCCGGGTCGGACAGGCCAATGCCAAAGCCCAGCGTGCCGTCGCCGTTGCACAGGTCTTGCAGCTTCCAGGCGTTGAGCGCCAGGGCGACCAGGCGGACCATCATGCGGTCGTCGGTCTCGCTGGGGTGGCGGGCCAGCGTCATGTTGTGGTCGGCGTAGTAGCCGTGGTCAATGTCGGCAATCGACAGATTGACTTTGAAAATGGTGGACTTGATGGCCATGGCGGTGAGCAGTGCTGCCCGCAGGCAGTCCTTTTTAAACTATCAAAAACAAGAGCTGCCAGCGCCAGTTAATCTTGGCTTTGGCAGCTCTTTGATGCTGAAGTGCTTTTTTATCAAGCGCTAGCAGCTATCTTTTTTACGACTTAGACGCGCTTGGCCAGCTCGGCAGCCTTGCCGATGTAGGAAGCAGGGGTCATGGCCAGCAGGCGATCCTTGTCGGCCTGAGGAATTTCCAGACCGTTGATCAGGCGGTGCAGATCTTCGGCCTGCACGGTCTTGCCACGGGTCACTTCCTTGAGCTTCTCGTAAGCGCCTTGCACGCCATAACGGCGCATCACGGTCTGGATAGGCTCGGCCAGCACTTCCCAGGCGTGGTTCAGGTCGTCCTGCAGGCGCTCTTCGTTGAGTTCCAGCTTGTTCAGGCCGGTCATCAGCGAGGCGTAGGCGAGGGTGGTGTAGCCGAAGGCCACGCCGATGTTGCGCAGCACGGTGGAGTCGGTCAGGTCACGCTGCCAGCGGCTGATCGGCAGCTTTTCTGCCAGGTGCTTGAGCATGGCGTTGGCCATGCCCAGGTTGCCTTCGCAGTTCTCGAAGTCGATGGGGTTGACCTTGTGCGGCATGGTGGACGAGCCGATTTCGCCAGCCTTCAGGCGCTGCTTGAAGAAGCCCAGGGACACATAGCCCCAGATGTCGCGCGACAGGTCGATCAGGATGGTGTTGGTGCGGGCCATGGCATCAAACAGCTCGGCCATGTAGTCATGGGGCTCAATCTGGATGGAATAAGGCTGGAAGTTGATGCCCAGGCCCTTGGGCTCGGCGGATTCCACCACGTTCTGGCTGAAGGTTTCCCAGTCGAACTCGGGCCAGGCCGACAGGTGGGCGTTGTAGTTGCCCACGGCGCCGTTCATCTTGCCCAGGATCTTCACGCCGGCGATGTTGGCAGCGGCCTTTTGCAGGCGCACGACCACATTGGCCAGTTCCTTGCCCACGGTGGTGGGAGAGGCGGTCTGGCCGTGCGTGCGGCTCAGCATGGGCACGTCGGCGTACAAATGGGCCATATCGCGTAGTTTGGCGATGATGCCTTCCACGGCGGGCAGCAGCACGGTGTCACGGCCGACGCGGATTTGTAGAGCGTGGCTGGTGTTGTTGATGTCTTCGCTGGTGCAAGCAAAGTGCACGAACTCGGCAGCGGCTTGCAGTTCGGCGCGGCCGTCAAACTTGGCCTTGATCCAGTACTCCACGGCCTTCACGTCGTGGTTGGTGGTCTTTTCGATGGCCTTGATGGCATCGGCATCGGCTTCGGAGAAGTTGGCAACCAGGGCGTGCAGATAGTCACGCGACTCGGCGGACAGGGGGGCGAACTCGGCAAAGCCGGCATCCGACAGGGCGATGAACCAGGTCACCTCCACCTGAACACGGCGGTGCATATAGCCGTATTCGCTCATGATGGGACGCAGGGCAGACAGCTTGGCGGCGTAGCGGCCGTCCAGCGGAGAAATGGCGGTGAGGGAGGACAGGTTCATGGTGGCGCAATTGTAGGTGCGCGGCATCAGTCGCACGCGGTGCTGGGTTGCTCGGCTGCCATGGCTGTGGTGCTGGTAACAGAGGCTGGAGCTGCTCAAACGGCATATGGGCTGCGCATAGAATCGACCTCATCACCCGGCCCGGCGGCCGGAACCTTATGTGCGATGGAATAGCTGCTATGAAACTGATCGGCTCCACTACCAGCCCCTATGTGCGCAAAGCTCGCGTTGTGCTGGCCGAAAAGAAGCTCGACTATCAATTTGTCGAAGAGAACCCCTGGGAAGTGGAACTCTCGCCCGGCACTGGCAACCCGCTGGGCAAGGTGCCGCGTCTCGTGATGGAGGGCACGGAGGCCATGTTCGACTCGCGCGTCATCGTCGAATATCTGGACACTCTCTCGCCCGTGGGCAAGCTGATTCCGGGCTCGGGCCGTGAGCGCGCCGAGGTTAAAACCTGGGAAGCGCTGGCCGACGGCATGCTGGATGCCGCCATTTTGATGCGGCTGGAGGCGACCTGGCCCGGTCGCACCGAGGAGCAGCGCAGCCAAGCCTGGATGGACCGCCAGATGGACAAGGTCAAGGCGGCGCTCAAGGTGATGTCTCAGGGCTTGGGTGAGAAGCCGTTTTGCTGCGGCGGCACGCATTTGACGCTGGCCGACATCAGCGTCTGCTGTGCTTTGGCCTGGCTGGATTTCCGCTTCCCCGAGCTGGACTGGCGCACTGATCACCCGAATCTGAACACCTTGCTGACCAAGCTGGCGGCGCGGCCCAGTTTTGTGAATACCGTTCCCCATTGAGCATTGAGCGCAGCCAAAGAAAAAGGCCACTTGTCAGTGGCCTTTTTGCTGCGGAATAAAAAAGCTGCGAAGCATCCCGAAACGAATTAAGAGAGGGAGGGAGGAGAAGCGCTCCGGGGATTCTCAATGGGCAGACCCAAGGGCTTCGCAACTGGAAATGGGTGGATGCAGACCTTTTAACTTCATTGCACTTGTCTATCAGATGAGACACTGTTGCAGAAGTTCCAGCCCCGGTGGGTTTCATTTTTGTAACAGTTTGACGCTGGCTGTAGGTTTTTTTTGACGAAGTCTGCCAGCACGCTGAAAAAAAGCACTCACACCCCTCCAGTCTCCTTGCTTTTCTACGTGGGCTGCGTGGCGGCCTCACCGCGAAAGACGGTATTCCAGAGCTTGAGTACCGCTTCGCGCTGGGTTTTGGCCAGCTCTGGCTCCAGCTGGCCGGATCGCTCGTCGAGCCGGGCTACGTGCTGCAGACGACGTAGCTCTCGGTAGGCCTTGGCGGCTTCATAACCCACGGTTTTGGGCAGCAGGCCCGCATCTTCGGCGCGTTGCAGCAGGGCGATGTTTCCGACGTTGGCAATCAGCTCTGGGTGAGAGCCAGACTGTGACAGCACCAGGTACTGCACGGCAAATTCCGCATCCACCATACCGCCGGGGCTGTGCTTCACATCAAACAGGCCGCCGCGTACCGAATGGGCGCTGCGCACGCGTTCGCGCATGGTTTCAATTTCACCGCGCAGGGCGACCGGGTCGCGCGGGGCGGTGATGACGGCCTCGCGCACAGCGTCAAAGCGCTGGTGCAGGTGCAGATCGGTAACGGGCTCGCCTGCGGGCGAGGGGAAATCTCGGCTGCCCAGCACAAAGCGGGCGCGGGTCATGGCCTGGTGCTCCCAGGTCCAGGCGGTGTTGCTGCCGCGCTGCTGCTGGTAGTTGGCATAGGACTCGAAGCTGCTCACCAGCAGGCCCGAGTTGCCGTTGGGGCGCAGGGCGGTGTCAATCTCGAACAGGTCGCCTTCGCCGGTTTTGACGGTCAGCCAGTTGATGAGCTTGCGCACATAGGCCGCATAGACCTCGGGCGCGCGATCATCGTCGTCATCAAACACAAAGACGATGTCCAGATCACTGCCGTAGCCCAGCTCTTTGCCGCCCAGCTTGCCGTAGCCGACGATGCCAAAACGTGGCGTATCGCGGTGACGGTTCTTAAGGCGTGCCCAGCACCACTGGGCGGTGATGCGCAGCACGCTGTCGGCCAGGGCGCTCATATCGTCAGCGACCTGTTCTACGGTGATGCGGCCTTCGATATCGCGTGCCAGAGTGCGAAAGACTTCCGCATGGTGGGCGCGGCGCAGCAAGTTGAGCAGGGTTTCGTCATCATCTTCGCCCGTGGACTGCAGCGCGGCCAGGCGCATGCTGAGCTCGCGTTCGAAGTCGGCTGCCACAAAGCGCTCTTTCAGAATGGCGTCGCTGGCCAGTTCATCAATCACGCCGGGGTGTTGCTGGAGGTAGCGTGCAGGCCAGCGTGCTGCACCCAAAAGGTGTAGCAATCTTTCGTGCACTGCCGGGCGCTCCAGCAATAAAGCCAAATAACTTTCACGGCGCAGCAAGGGCTCCAGCCATTGCATGAAACGCTTGGCAGCTTCTACGCTGGCCTGACCACTTTCCAGCCATTGCGCGGTGCGCTCTACCAGCCGGAACAGGCGGGCGCGGGTTTCATCGCGCAGGCCGTTGATGCGAGCGTTATTGCGCCAGTCCGCCACCTGGCCAGCCAGCACCGGGGGCAGGGCTTCAATCAGGTCTTCAATGTCTCTGGGCGTGTTGCCGCTGGCAGCTGTCTTGGCGCTGCCGCAGCTGCCTTTGCTGCATTGCTGGGAATCGCCGCCGAGCAGGGTATCGAACTCCTGGGCCACCAGTTCGCGGTGCTCGTCGAGCTGGTGCAAAAAGCCCCGGACATCGGTAAAGCCCAGAGTGCGGGCAATCCACAGCAGATCATCGTCACGCGTGGGCAGCACATGGGTCTGCTGGTCGTCCAGGTATTGAATGCGGTGCTCTACCTGGCGCAAAAAGATGTAGGCACGGGCCAGAGCATCAGCGATTTCGCTGCTCATCAGGTTGGCGCGGTCTAGTCGCTCCAGCGCTTCGAGTGTGGGGCGGCAACGCAGTTCAGGGAACTGGCCACCGCGCACCACCTGCAGCAGTTGCACGATGAACTCGATTTCGCGGATACCGCCGCGTGACAGTTTCACGTCATTGGCGCGCTCTGGGTGACCGGCGCTGCGCTTGGCGGCATGGTCGCGAATCTGGCGATGCAGAATGCGCAGCGAATCAAACACCGCGTAGTCGAGGTAGCGGCGGAACACAAAGGGCAGAACCACGCTGCGCAGGGCTTGCACATTGGGCGTCTGAACATCGGCCAGCGGCGCGACGATGCGGCTTTTGAGCCAGGCAAAGCGCTCCCATTCGCGCCCGTGAATCTGCAGATATTCCTCCAGCGATGCCAGAGAAACCGCAGGTGCGCCCGAGTTGCCATTGGGCCGCAGGGCTAGGTCGACACGAAAGACAAAGCCGTGCTCGGTGGTGTCGCCGATCAGGCCGTAGATGCCTTTAACGGCACGGCCAAAGTATTCGTGGTTGGAGAGCACGCCCCGGCCATCGGGCTGACCGGCGGTTTCGCCGTCATGCTCGTAGACGTAGATCAGGTCGATGTCGCTGGAGACATTGAGCTCGCGCGCGCCCAGCTTGCCCATGCCAATTACCCAGAACTGTACGGGCTGGCCTGCGGGGCCTTGCGGTGCGCCGTGGCGTGCGTCGAGTTCTGCGCGCACCTGAGTGCATGCACGGTCTAAAGCCAGCTCAGCCAGCTCAGTGACAGCGCGGGTTACTACAGAAAGAGGAGCATTTTGTTCACAGTCCAGAGCAATGATGCGATCCATCACCAGCTGGCGCAGCACGCGCAGAGCCGCCGGCAGATCCAGGCCCCGCGATTGCAGCGTGGCCAGGGCCTGCTCCATCAGAGGGCGAACAGGTGTGCCGGGGGGCAAGGCGTCAAACCAGTTTTCGTAACGGCGGTGAAGGCGCTGGACAAAGCGCGAGTACTGAGCCGGGGAAGAAACATTGAGGGCGTTTTCTGCCATGGTTTGCTCTGAGGACTGCATGCGGACCGTAAAAAATGGTGTCAGGCAGGCAGGTAATCAGCTCGGCAACGTATGGTTACCGTCACGTGCGCGGAGGCGCCGGTCATAATTCCTGCCATTGCTAGGCTACCGATGATCGAACCGAAACCACTCCCATCTCGCCAAATCCATAGGCTGGCCAGCATGGCACGGTGGTCATTAGGACTGGTCCTGAGCCTGTGGCTTTTGCTGGCCACCGTGTGGGGGGTACTCCATTTCTGGATTGTGCCGCGAATCGGAGAGTGGCGTCCCGAGCTCGAAACCCTGGCCTCACGTACGCTGGGTGTACCGGTCTCCATTGGTTCTCTGAGCGCCTACAGCTCCGGGCTGGTACCTACTTTTGAGCTGGGTGATGTGACCCTGCACGATCCTGCCAGCCAAAATGAGGCCTTGCGTTTGCCCAAGGTGGTGGTGGCGGTGACTGCCCACTCGTTAATGACCCTTGGTGTTGAGCAGATTTATATAGAAGGCCCGGATCTGACGGTGCGACGCGCGGCGGACGGGCAGATTTTTGTGGCCGGTATTGCCGTGGCCTCAGACCCCAAGCAGGGCGCGGACTCAGACTGGATTTTTTCCCAGCCCGAAATCGCCATTCGCCACGGCAAGCTGCAGTGGGTGGATGAGATGCTGGGGGCTCCGCCATTGCAGTTGCAGGATGTGGACCTGGTGATGCGCAACAAGCGCTGGAGCCATTCGCTGCGCTTTGATGCGACGCCGCCAGAGGACTGGGGCCAGCGTTTTACGGCCATGGGCAGCTTCAAGGAGCCGCTGCTGTCGGTGCATGAAGGGCGGCTGGAGCGCTGGAGTGGTCAGGCCTATCTGGACTTGCCGCACATCGACTTGTCGCAACTGGGTCAGTACCTGGACCGGCAGGACTGGAAGCTGCAGCAGGGCAATGGTTCTGTGCGCGCCTGGGTCGATTTGACCCGTGGCCAGCCTGTGGGCGGGGTGGCGGATGTGGCAGTGCAGCAGCTGCAGCTGCAGTGGAAGGACAAGCCCGAGCCGCTGGCGTTGCAGGCCTTGCAAGGGCGTCTGCGCGCCACGGATCAGAACGGCTATCAGTTTTCAGTACAGGGATTGAAGTTCACCGCTGATGACGGCCTGCACTGGCCCAAGGGTGACTTCAGTCTGAACTACACCCCTGCCGGGGCGGCAGAGCAGGGCGCTCAGGGTGAGCATGGCGATGTGCAGGCCGACGGTATTGATCTGGCCATTGCCGCGCAGATGTTGCAGCGCCTGCCAGTCCCAGAAGCGGTGCAGACCCAGGTCAAGGCGCTGGCACCGGCCGGGCAGCTCAGTGACCTCAAGCTCTCATGGCGCGGGCCGCTGCAGCAGCTGGCGCAGTACAAGGCCTCGGGCCAGTTTGCGCAGCTGGCTTTGCACTCGCAAGTGTCGCCAGATGGGCCGGATCATCTGGGCATTCCGGGCTTCAGGGGCTTGAGCGGCAAGTTCACGCTGGACCAGGATAGAGGCGAGGCGACGCTGGCCAAAACGCCCGGTGCCGGGCAGGCCATGATGAGTTTCCCCGGGGTGTTTGAAGACCCCGATGTGCCCTTTGATCAGCTGGAGAGCACGGTGCGCTGGGAGATCAAGGACAAGGGCCAGACCATCAAGGTGCAGGTGCCCAGACTGCGCTTTGCCAATGAAGATACGGCGGGGCAGGCGCAGGCCAGCTGGCAGACAGGCGCAGGCACCAAAGAGCAGCCGCGCTTTCCAGGGCTGCTGGATTTGCAGGGGCAGCTGAGCCGCGGCAAGGGTGAGCGCATCTACCGCTACCTACCCAAGGAGTTGGGCAGCGATGCGCTGCGTTATGTGCGCGAGGCCATTACTTCAGGCCAGGCCAGCGTGGTGAATTTCCGCGTCAAGGGCGAGCTGGAGCAGATACCGTTTGAAAAGACTGGCAAGGGCGACTTTCACATCAGCGCGCAGGTGCATGACGTCAATTACCAGTTTGTGCCCAGCTACCTTCTCAACCCCGGTGAAAAACCGTGGCCACCGCTGACCAAACTCTCTGGCGAGCTGGTGTTTGATCGCAACTCCATGCAGGTGCGCAAGGCCAAAGGCTTTCTTGGCAACACCCCCATTGTGGTGGATGAGGCGCAGGCCGGTGTGGCCGACTGGAACAAGACCGAAGTCGAGGTCAATGCCAAGGCCCATGGTGCTTTGAGTGACATGCTGAATGTGGTTCAAAGCTCCGCCCTGTCTGCGCTAACAGCTCATGTTTTAGATAGTAGTCGTGCTACAGGCAATGCCAAGCTCAACCTCAAGCTGCATCTGCCCACCATGCATATGGAGCGCAGCACGGTGCACGGCGAAGTCACTCTGGCGGGCAATACCTTGCAGCTCATGCCCGATGTGCCTGTGCTCAGTCAGGCGCGCGGCAGCGTGCTGTTCTCCGAAACAGGTTTTCAGCTTCAGGGCGTGCAGGCCAAGGCGCTGGGTGGCGATGTACGCATTGAGGGCGGCATGAAGCCCGCAGCGGATACGGCAACGCCTCAGGTGCAGGTGCGTGTGGATGGCGTGGCCACGGCGCAGGGCCTGCGCGATGCCAAAGAGATGAGCGAGCTGTCGGCACTGGCGCAGCACCTGCAGGGACAGGCGCGTTATGGCGTGCAGATCAAGGTTTTGCACAGCGTGCCTGAAGTCAGCGTGCAAACTGACTTGCAAGGCATGGCCGTGCAATTGCCTGCGCCGCTTGGCAAAGCTGCAGACAGCGCCTTGCCTTTGCGCGTTAACCGCATCGTCCCGCCCGTGGCCAAGCCGTTGACCGATCAGATCAGCGTGCAATGGAGCAGCCACGCAGCCGCCCTGCTGGAGCGAGATATCAGCGGCGAGCAAAATCGCATCACGCGCGGCAGCCTGGAGCTGCTGGAGTCTGGCAAGGCGGAAGTCAGCCTGCCGCCATCGGGCATACGTGCCAACGTGCAGGTGCCGGTGCTTGACCTCGATGCCTGGAGCCGTCTGTTGCCGGAAGACAAAGAGCCCGTAGCCGGTGCGGCGGCGAGTATGGGAGATGAGGCTTGGCGCCAGTTTTTGCCGCAGCAGCTGACGCTGAAGGCTCAGGAAGTCAGGCTCCACGGTCGGTCGCTGCACGATGCATCGCTGCAGCTCACCCATGCCAACAAGGTCTGGGTCAATCAGATTCAGGCGCGCGAGCTGGCGGGCCGTGTGGAGTACCGCGAGCCATCCACGCAGGAGCCGGGCGGGTTGGTCATCGCTAAGCTCTCGCGTCTGACGATTCCCGATGGGCCTGACGAGGGGCTGGATGCCGCTGCAACCCAGGTCAGCGATGTGCGTGAGCTGCCTGCCTTGCAGGTCAGCGTGGATGATTTTCAGCTGGGCAAGCGCTCGCTGGGCAGTCTGGATGTGGTGGCGCGTAACCACTGGCTTTCTATCGGGCCGGGGCTGCGCGAGTGGCAGCTGTCGCGTTTCAATATCAGCACCCCCGAAGCGACTCTGACAGCGCAAGGCTCATGGGGCACGCGCAGCAGCGATAAAAAACATCCGGGCCAGACGCGGCTGCAGTTCCAGCTCAACCTGCGTGATGTGGGCAAGCTGCTCAATCGCTTTGACATGCCCGGCGTGGTGGCCAATGGTCAGGGTGATCTGCAAGGGGAGATCAGCTGGACGGGATCGCCTGTGACGCCGGTCTTCAAGACCATGTCCGGTGCCTTGCACCTTGAGGTGCAGAAGGGCCAATTTCTCAAGGCTGACCCCGGGCTGGCCAAGCTGCTGGGAGTGCTGAGTCTGCAGTCCCTGCCAAGGCGGCTGACGCTGGATTTCCGCGATGTGTTTCGCAATGGCTTCTCGTTTGACTTCATGAGGGGCGACGTCACCATTGAGCGCGGTATTGCCAAGACGAATAATATGCAGATGAAGGGTGTGAACGCCGCCGTGCTGATGGAGGGTTCGGCCGATATCGACAAGGAAACGCAGGACCTGCATGTGGTGGTGGTGCCCGAGATCAATGCACTGACAGCCTCGCTGGTGGCCACGGCCATCAACCCGGTGGTGGGACTGGGCAGCTTTTTGGCGCAGATGATTTTGCGCGGGCCGCTGATTGCTGCAACCACCAAGGAATTCCGCATTCACGGCAGCTGGGAAGACCCGCAAGTAACGGAGATGCCACGCCGCAGCGTGCCCAAGTCCGGCCCGGCCACAGAGCCTGCGGCCAGTGATGCAGGCAAGGAATCTGTCCCCGCAACCTCACAGGAAAAACCATGAAAATTGCCGCCCTGCAAATGGTCTCCGGCCTGAATGTGGCCACCAATCTGGCACAGGCACGCAGCCTGATGCAGCAGGCCGCAGCGCTGGGCGCTGAGCTAGTGGTGCTGCCCGAGTATTTTTGCGGCATGGGCGCCAGGGATACGGACAAGCTGGCGTACCGCGAAGTCTTTGGCCAGGGGCCGATTCAGGCCTTCCTGGCACAGGCCGCCAAAGAACTGCAGCGATGGGTGGTGGCAGGCACGCTGCCGTTGGCGGCTGATGACGATCAGCATGTGCTCAACAGCAGTCTGGTCTATGCGCCCAGCGGTGAGTGCGTGGCGCGCTACGACAAGATTCATCTCTTCCAGTTCGACAACGGGCGAGAGAGTTACACCGAGGCTGCCGTGGTGCAGGCCGGGCAGCAGCCCGTGGTTTGTGACATACAGACCAAAAGTGGTGAAACCTGGCGTCTGGGCTTGAGTGTCTGCTATGACCTTCGCTTTCCTGAGCTGTACCGCGCCCTCAGCGCGCAGGGCGCTGATTTGCTGCTGGTGCCCAGCGCCTTTACCCACACCACGGGCCAGGCGCACTGGGAAGTGCTGCTGCGCGCCCGGGCCATTGAAAACCTGGCCTATGTGCTGGCACCGGGGCAAGGCGGCGTGCATGAAAACGGCCGCCGAACCTGGGGTCATAGCCTGCTGATTGATCCCTGGGGCGAGGTGCAGGCGCTGCAGGCCAGCGGTACTGGCGTGGTGCTGGGTGAACTGAGCCGCGACCGCCTGCAGCAAGTGAGACAACAATTACCGGCTTTGACCCATCGCGTGCTGTGACTGAATCGCTGAACTCCACTCTTGACGAACTGCCCGAGGACCACCCCGCCCATTGGCCCTGGCGGCGCTGGCGTATGGCCTGGAAGCGCTGGTCGCTATGGACTTTGTTGGTGGCGCTGGTGGTCAGCATGCTGGTCACCATGGTGTGGCTGGCCGGGCGCTATGAAGCATCTCAGGTGCAGGAAAAGCTGGAGCGCGATACCGCCAATGCGGTGGGCGACATTCGCGCAGCGCTGGGCCGCAATCTGCAGGACTTGCTGGCGCTGAACGCACACAGCAGCAACCATGCCGCATGGCGGGCGCGTGCGGCTGATCTGCTGCAGCAGCGCCGGGACTTGATGCGCATTGAATGGCGCAGCGAGAGCATAGGCATGATTGAGCATGCCGAAACACCTTATCGCACCTTGCTGCTGGAAGAAGAAAACCATGCGCTGGAACTGCACTCCAGCGAAGCGCTGATCTGCTCTCAGGCGCGGCGCGCCAATGGGCCTTCGTACTCTGCGAGCAAGTTTCAGCTGCTGGGTGAAGGGCTAGGCACGGAGACCATGCAGGTCTGCATGCCGCTGACGGAAAACGGCCATGTGGTTGGCTTTGTGCTGGGTACGTACAGCCTGCAGGGCATTCTGATGACTCAGGTCGCCAAGTCCTTGCCGCGCACTCAGGAGGTGTCATTTACCGAGCCTGATGGCACCCGTCTGGCCATGGTGGGTGCGGCGTGGCGTGGCTCGCGCATGTTTACGGCCCAGCAACTGCTGGACTTGCCCGGCAACACGCTGGTGCTGCGCATGGACAGCTGGCATCACGCGCCCAGCGTGTTCCCCAATGTCATGACGGCGCTGGTCACGGCCATGTCTATTGCGTTGATTTCGGTGGTGGTGGTGCTGGTGCGCGACAACCGCCGCCGTCTGCGCGCCGAGCGCGATCTGGGCGATGCGCTGGCGTTTCGCAAGGCCATGGAAGACTCCCTGGTCACAGGCATGCGGGCGCGTGATCTGCAGGGCCGCATCACCTATGTGAATCCAGCCTTTTGCAATATGGTGGGTTTTACCGCCAAAGAATTGCTGGGGCTGAATGTGGCACCTTACTGGCCGCCAGAGCTGGCGCAGGAGTATGTGAGTCGGCGCGATCAGCGGCTTGCAGGCTTGCTGCCCATCCCTCGTCAGGGCCATGAGAGCGTTTTCATGCGCAAGAACGGATCGCGCTTTCCGGTGCTGATTTTTGAAGCACCCTTGATTACGGCTCAGGGCCAGCACACGGGCTGGATGAGTGCCTTCATCGACATCAGCGAGCAGCGCCGCATGGAGGAAGTCTCGCGCGCCTCGCATGAGCGTCTGCAGGCCACGGCCCGCCTGGCCACAGTGGGCGAGATGGCATCCATGCTCAGCCACGAGCTGACGCAACCGCTGGCCGCCATATCCAGCTATGCCACGGGCTCGCTCAATATTCTGGCGCATGAGACTGCAGGCCCGGGGGGTGAGAGCCTCAAGGACTTGCGCATGGCCATGGAGCGCATCAGCGTTCAGGCCGACCGTGCGGGAAAGGTCATCAAGAGCGTGCGCGACTTTGTGCGCCGGCGCGATAAATCCAGAGAAACCGTGCAGCCCATTGAACTGATTGATGCCGTCATGCCGCTGGTTTATCTGCAGGCGCACAAACTCCATGTGACGGTTCAGCTGGAGCTGGAGCCCGAGCTGCCTGGCGTGCTCTGCGATGCCACCATGGTTGAGCAGGTGCTGCTCAATCTGGCGCGCAACGGCATGCAGGCCATGGATGTTCCGTGCCTGAAGGACCGTGTTCTGACTCTGAGAGTCAGGCGCAGTTCTGAGGGGGATAACGGGCGTTGGGTAGAATTTTCCGTCATGGACTGTGGATCGGGCATTTCTGAAGAAGTCGCCGAGCTGCTGTTCACCCCCTTCTTCACCACCCGTTCGGAAGGCATGGGCCTGGGCCTGAGCCTGTGCCGAACGGTGGTTGAGCAACATGGCGGTCATCTTGATTACCGCCCGCACCTTCCACAGGGCACGGAATTTGTCTTCGCGCTTCCGTCTCATTGGGAACCCACAGAAAACTAGGCATCATGGAACCTGTAACCGACGCTACCGTCTATGTCGTGGATGACGATGCAGCTGTCCGAGAGGCATTGGCATGGCTGCTGCGTTCGCGCAGACTGCTCAGCGAGTGCTATCGCAATGCCGAAGAATTCGAGCAGGCCGTGCTGCAGACCAACCCCGTGAAGCGCCGCCCTGCTTGCCTGCTGCTCGACATGCGCATGACAGGCATGAGTGGCCTTTCCCTTTTTAATCGCATGTTGGAGCGCGGCCAGATCGAGGCCATGCCCGTAATCTTCCTGACCGGTCATGCCGATGTGCCCACTGCGGTAGATACCGTCAAGCGTGGTGCGTTCGACTTCTGTGAAAAGCCGTTTTCAGACAATGCGCTGGTTGACCGTGTCGAGCAGGCGCTGGCGCTGTCCGCCGAGCATCTTGCCGTTTTGCAGGAGCGCGAGGCAGTGCGCAGCCGCCTAGGTGAACTGACTGACCGTGAAAAAGACGTGATGAAACTGGTGGTGGAGGGCGTTCCCAACAAACTGATTGCTGACCAGCTCGACATCAGCGTGCGCACTGTGGAAGTGCACCGGGCGCGTGTTTTTGACAAGATGCAGGTCAAGTCTGCGGTGGAATTGGCCAACCTGCTGCGCCACGCCTGAAACACAGGCCTCAGAAATGAAAAAAGCCCCGAACTTCGGGGCTTTTTGCTGGGCCAAAGCCTGGCTTAGCGAGCGCGTTCGCCCACAAAGATTTCAACGCGGCGATTGCGCGAGCGACCTTCGGCAGTGGAGTTGGATGCGACGGGCTGGCGTGAACCCATGCCTTGCACCTGAATGCGGGCACCGTTAACGCCGCGCGATGTCAGGTAGTTGCGTGTGCTTTCAGCACGCTGCAGTGACAGAGGGTCGTTGATGGCGTCAGAGCCTGTGCTGTCGGTGTGACCGATGATGCGCACTTCTGCGTTGGGGTTGTTGCGCAGACCGTCGGCAAAGCGATCGAGGATGGGGGCAAAGTTGCCCTTGATGTCGGAGCGGCCGGTGTCAAAGGAAATGTCGCTGGGGATGTCCAGCTTGAGCTGGTTGTCAGCGGTCTGAGTCACGCCCACGCCAGTGCCCTGGGTCGCGGCTTCCATCTCGGCTTTTTGCTTTTCCAGATTCTTGGACCAGATGTAAGAGCCCAGAGCGCCCACGCCTGCACCAATCAGCGCGCCAGAGCCGGCGTGGCCGCCAGCGATGGCACCGATGGCTGCGCCACCCAGTGCGCCCACGCCTGCGCCTGTGGCGGTGCGACGTGTGGTGTCCGACATGCCACCCGTGTTGGCACAGCCGGTGATCAACAATGCAGAGGCCAGAGCGGCCGTCACAGCCATTTGCTTGCGCATAGAAAACTCCTTAGTTAGGTGAGTGACCTTAAGCGGTCGTGCAAAAACCAGCGCTGCTGGAATGCGGCAATGACGCTAGCGTACTGCCAAGAAGCCACAAAAAACGTAGGACGCCCGCTAGCGCATGGTTTGGGATGAAAAAGATTGTCACTGTCTGTGGATGAAATGGCAACTTTCCACGAGTTTGCAGCGCCGTGCGCTAATCTGGATTCGGCTTGTCCTGTACCGAACTCTTATGAGTTTTCGTTGGCGTCGTCGCCTTTTCTGAAGAGAGTAACTCACCCTTTTTTCGACCCGAGAACATGGTCCACCACACAATAGCGGCCAGAATCGCCAACGCTAGCAGTGCTTCAAGCAAAATCAGACCCATGAATGTCCATCTCCTGCGCCATGCTTTACTGGCGCTGATTGTAGGAACCCTGGTGGCTTGTACCACCACCAAGCAGCAAAACGACCCGATGCCGGTGCCAGAGATGGCTCCGCACGGAGGGGCTGCGACTACGTCCAAGCCACCATTTACTGCCAATGTACCCACTAAAAGCCGCTGGGTGCCAGTGGAGTGGGGGGATTTGCCCGGTGTTCCGCAGGACTCGCTCAATGAAGCCTGGAATGCCTGGATCAAAAATTGCGAGCGCCCCAGTACCGTGTTTGCAGGCCTGTGCGGGGATGTGCGTCGCCTGAGCATTGCTTCAGAGGGCGAGCAGCGCAGCTGGATGATGAACACCCTGCAGCCCTTCCGTATCGAGGCTGGCACGGGTAGCCCCGACGGCATGCTGACTGCCTATTACGAGCCCGTGTTCGAGGCGCGTCGCGTGCAGGGCAATGGCTTCAATGTGCCGCTCTACCAGACGCCGCAAGGCTTTGGCAAGCGCAAGCCATGGTTTACGCGCCAGCAGATAGACACCAATGCTGAAGCGCAGGCCGCGCTGGCGGGCCGGGCCATTGCCTGGATGCGTGACCCGGTGGACATGCTGGTATTGCACATTCAAGGCTCGGGCCGGCTGATGCTGACCGAGGCCGATGGCCGCCAGCGCATGGTTCGTGTGGCCTATGCGGGCACCAACGACCAGCCTTACAAGAGCGTGGGCCGCTGGTTGCTGGACCAGAACCTGGTGCGCGATGCGACCTGGCCCGGTATCAGTGCCTGGATTGCAGCCAATCCCTCGCGTGTGAATGAAATGCTGTGGAGCAATCCGCGCTATGTGTTCTTCCGCGAAGAGGCGCTCAATGATTTTGATGCCCAGTTCGGCCCCAAGGGCGCGCAGGGCGTGGCTCTGACTCCGGGTCGGTCGATTGCGGTGGACCGCAACAGCATCCCGTACGGCACGCCGGTCTGGCTGTCCACACCCGGTCCCACGGTGTCGCTCAACCGCCTGGTGTTTGCACAGGACACGGGCAGCGCCATTCTGGGCGCGGTCCGGGCCGACTACTTTATGGGCTGGGGTCCTGAGGCTGGCGACGTGGCCGGCCGCGTAAAGCAGCCGCTCAAGCTCTGGGCCTTCTGGCCCAAGAGTCTGGTAGGGTCTGCGCCGCACCTGCGTTAAGCAGAGACATCTAAAAAAGGAGCTGCCAGCGCCTGTTTATCAATGGCTTCAAGCAGATAAATGCTTGAAATTATTGATTAATAAGCGCTGACAGCTCCTTTTTTGCTTGCGAATTCACACCGAGTCGGTGAAATAGCGGCGCACTTCGGGCGGCTCCTTGCCCTTGTGGAAGCTCAGTTTGCGGTCGCGCAGTGCCACATCGTCGGCCGTCACACGTTCAAAGCGGCGCAGGTGTTCGGTCCAGGATTCATCGGTGATCTGCTCGATGAAGCGCTCGGGATGGCTCATGCTGTGCAGCAAGTTCCACGACAGCGCGCCCTGACGCAGTCGGCTGCGGCGGCTGTGCTGCATGAGTTTTCTGAAAGCATCGGCACGAGTGGGCTCCACCAGGTATTCGATGGTCACGACCACGCGACCCGCTTCCGGTGGGGTGTCGGTGGTGGGCGGGGTGAAGGCCTTGGAGGGGCTGAGGTCTTCCTCCATATTGCGGTCGGGGTTCAGGCGCTGCACGATCAGCAGCGCTACCAGCCCGCTGATGGCGGCAATGGCCATGCTGGCTTGCACCGAGCTGAGGCTGGCGATCTTGCCCCACAGCGCCGCGCCGATGGCCGTGCTGCCCATGATGGACATTTGATAGATGGACATGCCGCGGGCGCGTACCCAGTTGGGCAGCGCCATCTGGGCCGCGACACCCAGCGTATTGGCTGTGGCCAGCAGGGCCAGGCCGGACAGCAGCATGCCCAGAATGGCGATGGAGATATGGGGCGCGAAAGCCACGATCAGCGTGGCCAGGCTCTGCGTGCTCACGCCGGCCAGCACCGTGCGTTCATTGGAGAGCATTTGGCGGATACGCGGCAGCAGCATGGCCCCCAAAATGGCACCCGCGCCCATGGAGGCCAGCAGTACCGTGAACGTGCCTGCACTGCCGCTGCCGGCCGTGCCGTGGTCCAGGCGCTGGGCCGTCAGCGGCAACAGGGCCATGATGGCCGCAGCCAGCAAAAAATAGCAGATAGTGCGCAGCAGCACGGCATGCATGCGCGGCGACTCCTTGACGAACTGCAGGCCCACGCGCATGGCGGAGCCCAGGTGTTCACGGCCCAGCGGGTTCGCGGGCTGCTGGCGCTTCCAGCGCAGCAGCACAAAGCCGGAGATGATGGATAGCATCGCATTCAGCACAAACACCCAGGCGCTGCCCAGACTGGCAATCAGAGCGCCGGCCACCAGCGGGCCGATGATGCGCGAGGCATTCATGGCCACGCCGTTGAGCGCCATGGCAAAAGGCAGATGATGCTTGGGTACCAGCTCGGGGATCAGCGCCGAGAACACCGGCCAGCGCATGGCCAGGCCGATGCCATTGGCAAACACCAGGGCCAGCAGCAGATAGGGGGTGAGTTGGCCCGAGAGCACGACCAGACACAGCAGAAGGGCCACGGCCGCCACCCAGAACTGGGTGACTATGAAATAGCGGCGCCGATCCAGAATGTCGGCCAGCGCGCCGCTGGGCAGGGCCAGCAGCAGCACCGGCAAGGTGGAGGCCGACTGCACCAGCGCTACCAGCACCGGCGAGGTGGTCAGCGAGGTCATCAGCCAGGCCGCCGCCACGTCGTTCATCCACATGCAGATGTTGGCGGCCATCCAGATCATCCACAGCATGCGGAAGGTGGGTGTGGCCAGCGGTGACCAGACGCCGGGTGTAGCGGCAGGCGGCGCAGCGCTGGCGGAGGGCGTGGCCGACGGATCTTCCAGCAGCTTGCCTGAAGGGGCTTGGCCCGGTTCGGAAATGGGGGCTCGGGGGGCGCTTTCTAGGGATTCATCGTGGGCCATGAGGCCGATTCTGTCGCAGGAACTTGATGTGACAAATACGTAGTCCCCCGGCTGGCCGAACACGAAGTAGATTGCGATTAGCGCAGTTTTACTGCTTTGAATGCTATTAAATAATGAGCATTTAGCGCTTGTTCAGAAATAATCTCAAATCAAATCCATGCCGAAATGCAGATGAATCAAGCGGTACACGCTTCCATTTGTGAAGCGGAACCCCTGGTGCATGCCGTCAAGCGGGCTTATGTGTGGGTCAAGGTATTGGGTAGCGGCAGGGAGCTGCTGGACTTCACCTCGCCCAGCGAAAAAATCGTGTGCACGTCTTTGACGTTGGGCAGGTGCAGCAGCACGTTGCGCACAAAGCTGGAAAAGCTCTCCAGATCGCGGGCCACGACCTGCAGCTCGAAAGTGCCCGCGCCGCTGATGTAGTGGCAACTGGTGACCTCGGGCAGCAGGCGAATGGCTTCCTCCATGCGCAGCGTGATGTCCGCCGTGTTCTGCGCGGCATCGACGCGCACAAAGGCCAGCACGCCTAGGCCCAGTTTGTGGCGGTCCAGCGTCGCGTGATAGCCGGTGATGTAGCCCGACTCTTCCAGTGCGCGCACGCGTCGCCAGCAGGGCGCGGCGGACAGACCCACGCGCTGGGCGAGCTCGGCATTGGTCAGGCGCCCATCCATTTGCAGCTCATTCAAGATGGCCCAGTCGAAACGATCCAGTTGGTTCATTTTTAATAATTTACAGCAAGATTCTTTCAAAAACTAGGTTAATCCCGGCAATAAAAAGAAAGCTCTATTCGGAAGGTTTTCCTTAAACTTTGGCAAAACAACTGGCGTTCACTGCATATGGCGCAGTAATGCTGAAAGCAATATGCTGCTCTGGTGGCCACCAGCTGCCAGGGATGCAACCCACATGGAGACAAGCCATGAATGCCCCTTTGCCCGATGAAGTCCGTCGTGCCCTGGAGTCTGTGACTCTGGACGACAAATATTCCCTAGACCGTGGCCGCGCCTTTATGAGTGGCGTGCAGGCACTGGTCCGGCTACCCATGCTGCAGCGACTGCGCGATGCGCAGGCGGGCCTCAATACTGCGGGCTTCATCAGCGGCTATCGCGGCTCACCTCTGGGCACTTACGACCAGTCGCTGTGGGCTGCGAAGAAGCACATGGAGGCGAATCACATCGTTTTTCAGCCGGGAGTGAATGAGGAACTGGGCGCTACCGCTGTCTGGGGCACGCAGCAACTGGATCTTTATCCCGAAACCAAGAAGTTCGATGGCGTTTTCGGCATCTGGTACGGCAAGGGGCCAGGTGTGGACCGCTGCTCTGACGTGTTCAAGCACGCCAATATGGCGGGCACGGCCAAGCATGGCGGCGTGATTGCGATTGCGGGTGATGACCACATCAGCAAATCATCTACCGCTGCGCACCAAAGCGACCATATCTTCAAGGCCTGCGGTACGCCGGTGTTCTTTCCCAGCAATGTGCAGGACATTCTGGACATGGGCCTGCACGCCTTTGCCATGAGCCGTTTCTCGGGTCTGTGGTCGGGCATGAAGACGATTCAGGAAGTGGTGGAGTCTTCGTCCTCCGTTCTGGTTGACCCGGATCGCGTCAACATCGTGCTGCCCGAAGACTTTCAGATGCCGCCCGGTGGTCTGCACATTCGCTGGCCCGATCCGCCACTGGAGCAAGAGGCGCGGCTGATGAACTACAAGTGGTATGCGGCACTGGCCTATGTACGCGCCAACAAGCTCAATCACAACGTGATTGAGGGGCCGAACGATCGCTTTGGCATCATCGCCAGTGGCAAGGCCTATAACGACACGCGCCAGGCACTGATCGATCTTGGGCTGGACGAAGACACCTGCCGCCAGTTGGGCATTCGCCTGCACAAGGTCAACGTGGTCTGGCCGCTGGAAGCCACTATTACCCGTGACTTTGCACGTGGCCTGCAGGAGATTCTGGTCGTCGAGGAAAAGCGCCAAGTCATCGAGTACCAGGTCAAGGAAGAGCTCTACAACTGGCGCGACGATGTGCGCCCCAATGTGGTGGGCAAGTTCAGCGACGACCACGGCGGTGAATGGTCGTTGCCCAACCCAAGCACTGACTGGCTGCTGCGCCCCAATGCCGACCTGACACCGGCCCTCATCGCCAAAGCGATTGCGGCACGCCTCAAAAAGCTGGGTGTGCCCGGCCATGTGGAAGTGCGCATGCAGCAGCGTCTGGCCGTGCTTGATGCCCGCGAAGCCGCGCTTCAGCTGGCCAAAGAAGCATCAACCGGCGACCGCACACCCTGGTTTTGCAGCGGCTGTCCGCACAACACCAGCACCCGCGTGCCCGAAGGCTCGCGTGCTGTGGCCGGTATCGGCTGCCATTACATGACGACCTGGATGCCCGACCGCCGTACCAGTACCTTCACGCAAATGGGCGGCGAGGGCGTGACCTGGGTGGGTCAGGCCCCGTTTACCAATGAGCCCCATGTATTTGCCAACCTGGGCGACGGCACCTACTTCCACAGCGGGCTGCTGGCCATTCGCCAGAGCATTGCTGCGGGAACCAACATCACCTACAAGGTGCTTTACAACGACGCTGTCGCCATGACGGGCGGCCAGCGTGTGGGTGAGCGGCCCGAAGGTCATTCGGTGCTGCAGATCATGAACAGCCTGCTATCTGAGGGCGTGAAAAAGCTGGTCATCGTCACCGACGAGCCGCAAAAGTACGACGGTGTGAAGCTGGGTGAAGGCGTGACCGTGCACCACCGCGATGAGCTGGATGCGATTCAGCGCCAGTTCCGTGAACTTCAGGGCTGCACAGCCATCATTTACGACCAGACCTGCGCCACTGAAAAGCGCCGCCGCCGCAAACGCGGCACGCTGGCCACGCCTGATAAGACCGTGGTCATCAATGAGCTGGTCTGCGAGGGTTGTGGCGACTGCTCGGTGCAGTCCAACTGCCTGTCGGTGGAGCCGGTGGAGACCGAATTCGGCCGCAAGCGCCGCATCAACCAAAACAGCTGCAACAAGGATTACTCCTGCGTCAACGGCTTTTGCCCCAGCTTTGTGACGGTGGAGGGTGGTGCGCTCAAAAAGCCCAAGCAGGAGAAAAAAGGCAATCTGGCGGCGCTGCCCGGCATTCCTGACCCCGTCCTGCCTGTGGCCGAGCAGGCCTGGGGCATTGTGGTGGCAGGCGTGGGCGGCACGGGTGTCATCACCATCGGCTCGCTGCTGGGCATGGCCGCGCACCTTGAAGGCAAGGGTGTGATCACGCAGGATGCGGCCGGGCTGGCGCAAAAGGGCGGCTCGACCTGGAGCCATATCCAGATCGCCAACCGCGCTGATGCTATCTACACCACCAAGGTAGATATTGCCAAGGCCGACCTAGTCATTGGCTGCGACCCCATCGTGGCGGCTACGCCCACTACCTTGTCCGTCATGCAGCCGGGGCGTACCTATGTGGCGCTCAACAGCCATGCGGCGCCCACGGCCACATTTGTGGGCAACCCCGACTGGCAATCGCCTGGCGCGCGCTGCGCCACGGCGCTGGCTGATGCGGTGGGTTATGACGCCTTAGGCAGCTTTGATGCCGAAAAAGCCTCTTCGGCCTTGCTGGGCGACAGCATTTATGCCAACCCCATGATGCTGGGCTACGCCTGGCAAAAGGGCAAAGTGCCGCTGACCCATGCATCGCTGATGCGCGCCATGGAGCTCAATGGCGTGCAGGTGGCACGTAACCAGGAGGCGTTTGAGTGGGGCCGCCGCTGTGCCCATGATCTGGAAGCCGTGCGTGCGCTGTATCAGGCGACGCAGGTGATTCAGTTCGTTAAAAAGCCATCTCTGGCTGAAATGCTGGAAAAACGTGTGGAATTCCTCACGGCGTACCAGAACGCGGCCTACGCCCAGCAGTACCGTGACTTTGTGGGCAAGGTGCACGCGACGGAGGAGTCTCTGGGTGGCGGAACGCGCCTGTCTCAGGCTGTGGCACGCTACCTCTTCAAGCTCATGGCATACAAGGATGAGTACGAAGTGGCGCGTCTGCACACCGATGCGGCCTTCAACCAGAAGATCAGCGCAATGTTCGAGGGCGATTTCAAGGTGGTGCACCACCTTGCGCCCCCCGGCCTGGCCAAGAAGGACGAGCAGGGGCACCTGAAGAAAAAGTCCTACGGCCCGTGGATGCACAAGGCCATGGGCTTGCTGGCGGGCATGAAGGGTCTGCGGGGCACAGCGTTTGATCCCTTTGGCCGCACAGAGGAGCGCCGTACCGAGCGGGCCCTGATTGGGGAGTACCGCGACTGCCTCAACACTTTGCTGAGCGGCTTGACGGTTGAAAAGCTGGCGCTGGCCGTGGAGATTGCCTCTATTCCCGAAGACATTCGCGGCTACGGCCATGTGAAGGAGCGCCATCTGGCTGCGGCACGCACCAAGTGGCAGGCGCTGATGGCGCGCTGGAATGAGATGCCTGAGGCCTTTGCTACGCCTGCCAAGCCGGCGACAGTGAACTAATTGCGTTAAGGTGCATCACAACTAGGCCGGGGTAACCCGGCCTTTGTGTTCATGGCTGTGGCTGTGGCTGTGGTGTCGCGTTAGGGCTATCTGATTTGATAGCTTCTAGCGTCTGTATTGGCTGATATTCAAATATAAAACAGTCAGAAACCAATGCAGGTAAGGCGCCTGAAGCTATGTTTTTTGCTGCATTTGTTGGTGTGGGCGGGGAGGCCTAATCACATCAGGGAATGCCTGTGCTATCCAGCGGCCTATGCCAATCGTGGGTGCAAGCTAGCCGAATACAATGTTCTATTGACCCGCTCAAGTCGTGCAATTGCGCGCTTGGCGGGACCTGTTCCTGACAAATTCACTCTTTCGGAGTCTTTTCCGTGTTCATTTCTTCTGCTTTCGCCCAGACCGCTCCTGCCGCCGCTGCTGAAGGCGGCTTCATGGGTTCGCTCACCGGCATGCTGCCTCTGGTGCTGATGTTCGTGGTGCTGTACTTCGTGATGATTCGTCCCCAGATGAAGCGCCAGAAAGAGCACCGCTCCATGATTGACGCACTGGCCAAGGGCGACGACGTTGCAACCGCTGGCGGCATCATCGGCACCGTGACTCGCATGGCCGAGCAGTTCATCTACATCCAGATTGCTTCCGGCGTGGAAATCCAGATTCAGCGCTCTGCCGTGACGCAAGTGCTGCCCAAAGGCTCTGCCAAGTAAGCTGGTCTGTTCAAGACCCGCCGAGACCGCCATTGACGTTGCTGCATTGCACATCGTCTCGAACGCAGGTCATTGACCTGCCCGGCGGATCCGGTGTTTCTCATCAAGGGTACGGCGCTCGACCAGAGTGCGCGTACCCGTTGTGCGTTGCTGTAAAACAAAGAGCGCGATCATGAACCGTTACCCGGTCTGGAAGTACGCGATCCTCGTGATCGCGCTGCTGGTGGGGGTGATCTACACCCTGCCCAATTTCTTTGGTGAAGCGCCTGCTGTGCAGGTGTCCTCGGCCAAATCCACTGTGAAGGTGGATAACGCGGTGCTGCAAAAGGTGGAGTCCGCCTTAAGCGCGGCCAGCGTCAAACCGGATTCGCTGTCGCTGGAAGGCACTTCGTTGCGCGCCCGTTTCAATACGCCCGACGAGCAGCTCAAGGCCAAGGACGTGATCCAGAAGGCGCTGGTGACCGATCCTGCAGACCCCATGTATATCGTGGCGCTGAACCTGGTGTCGCGCTCACCTGACTGGCTCACCGCCATTGGTGCCAGACCCATGTATCTGGGTCTGGACTTGCGCGGTGGCGTGCACTTCATGCTGCAGGTGGACATGGCTGCGGCCCTGACCAAGAAGGCTGAGAGCTATGCCGGCGATCTGCGCTCTTCCATGCGCGACAAAAACATCCGCCACGGCGGCGTGAACCGTGATGGCAACAGCGTCACCATCCGCGCACGTGACGAAGCCACGCTGACCGCTGCGCGCAACCTGATCACAGATCAGTTCCCTGATCTGACCACCACTTCGGCACCAGACGGCACTGGCTTCAAGCTGGTGGCGACCATCAAGCCCGAAGCCCTGCGCAAGGTGCAGGAGCAAGCGCTCAAGCAGAACATTGTGACCCTGCACAACCGTATCAACGAGCTGGGCGTGGCCGAGCCGGTGATTCAGCAGCAGGGTCTGGACCGCATCGTGGTGCAGCTGCCTGGCGTGCAGGACACGGCCAAGGCCAAGGACATTCTGGGCCGTACCGCCACGCTGGAAGTGCGCATGGTGGACGAGTCCTCCGAAGCGCGTGCGGCTGAAATGGGCTCTGGTCCCGTGCCTTTCGGCGCTGAAAAGTATCTGGATCGCAACGGTCAGGCCATCATCGTGCAAAAGCAGGTGACGCTGACCGGCGAGAACCTGACCGATGCCCAGCCTGGCTTTGACAGCCAGACTCAGGAGCCCACCGTCAATCTGACGCTGGATGCCAAGGGTTCGCGCATCTTCAAGGACGTGACCCGCGAGAACGTGGGCAAGCGCATGGCCATCATCTTGTTCGAAAAGGGCAAGGGTGAGGTAGTGACGGCTCCCGTGATCCGTGGCGAAATCGGTGGTGGTCGTGTGCAGATTTCCGGTCGCATGACGACTCAGGAAGCCAATGACACCTCGCTGCTGCTGCGCGCTGGCTCGCTGGCTGCGCCTATGGAGATCATTGAGGAATACACCATCGGCCCAACGCTGGGTGCTGACAACATCAGCCGCGGTATTCACTCTGTGGTCTGGGGCATGGTGGCGATTGCTGCCTTCATGTGCGTGTACTACATGCTGTTTGGCGTGTTCTCTACGATTGCTCTGTCGGTGAACGTGCTGCTGCTGCTGGCTATCTTGTCCATGCTGCAAGCCACGCTGACTCTGCCCGGTATTGCCGCCATGGCTTTGGCGCTGGGTGTGGCCATTGACTCGAACGTGCTGATCAACGAGCGTATTCGTGAAGAACTGCGCGCTGGTGCTTCGCCTCAGGCGGCCATTCACGCGGGTTACGAGAACGCCTGGCACACCATTTTGGACTCGAACGTGACCACGCTGATTGCCGGTCTGGCTCTGCTGGCCTTTGGCTCGGGTGTGGTACGCGGCTTTGCCGTGGTCCACTGCATCGGCATTTTGACCAGCATGTTCTCGGCCGTGTTCTTCTCGCGCGGTCTGGTGAACCTCTGGTACGGCGGCAAGAAAAAGCTCAAGAGCATTTCCATTGGTCAGGTCTGGAAGCCTGTCGAGGGTGACGGACACCGTTCCGTGGCCAACCGTAGCAGCAACAACTAAGGAGGAAGATCATGGAATTCTTCCGCATCAAAAAAGACATCCCGTTCATGAAGTACGCGTTGTTGCTCAACGCGGTCTCCTTCGTCACTTTTGCGCTGGCCGTCTTTTTCCTGTTCTCTCGCGGCCTGCACCTGTCGGTGGAGTTCACGGGCGGCACGGTCATGGAAGTGGCCTATAGCCAGCCTGCCGAAATTGGCAAGGTTCGCGACACCATCTCCAAGCTGGGCTACCAGGACGTGATCGTGCAGAACTTTGGCACATCTAAGGATGTGATGATCCGTCTGCCCGTGCAAAAGGATGTAACCACTGCACAGCAAAGCGAGCAAGTGCTTGCTGCACTGAAGGCGCAGGATGCTGAAGTTACGCTGCGCCGCACCGAGTTTGTTGGCCCTCAGGTGGGCGATGAGCTGATGCACAGCGGCCTGATGGCGCTGGGCATGGTGATTCTGGGCATCATCATTTATCTGGCCTTCCGCTTCGAGTGGAAGTTCGGTGTGGCGGCCATCATCGCCAACTTGCATGATGTGATCATCATCCTGGGCTTTTTCGCCTTCTTCCAGTGGGAGTTCTCGCTCTCGGTGCTGGCAGGCGTGTTGGCGGTGCTGGGCTACTCGGTCAACGAGTCGGTGGTTATTTTTGACCGTATCCGCGAAGCCTTCCGCAAGTTCCGTAAGCTCAATACGCACGAGGTCATCGATCACGCCATTACCTCGACGATGAGCCGCACCATCATCACCCACGCCTCTACCGAAGCCATGGTGCTGTCGATGTTCTTCTTCGGTGGCCCCAGCCTGCATTACTTTGCGCTGGCCCTGACGATTGGCATCTTGTTCGGTATCTATTCCTCGGTGTTCGTTGCGGCGGCCATTGCCATGTGGCTTGGCGTCAAGCGCGAGGACTTGATCAAGACCTCTGGCAAGCCTGCGTCGCAAGACCCCAACGATCCCAACTCTGGAGCGGTGGTCTGACGGCTTTTAAGGGGGTGGCGGGGCGCACAAGTGCCTGCGCCGCCTTACACTTAGGCAATGACTCTCTCGCAGTCTTCTAACAACGCGCCTGCGGCCCGGCAACAGCTGGGCTGGCAGGCGCGCTTGCGTTGGGTTCATGGCATTTGTCAGAGCCTGCCTAAAGTCGCTCAGCAACTGGATGAGTTTCTCTCTAACCAGAGCAGCTCCGTCGCTGTGCAAAAAGAAATGCAGGAGTGGCGCGAGGCCTGGCAGAACTTTCAGCTCAAGAAAGATGTCTGGGCGCAGGCCAGCGTAGATGCTCTGCAGCAGGCGGCGCGAAAGCCCCCTCTGGGCAGCGGCGAGAGCGTGACTTCGACTTCCGCACCGCTGACGTTTGAGCTGCTCAGCGACGATGTCGTTGAAAACAAAATTCTGGCATCCCGCATGGCGCTGGCCATGGGGGAGACCCTGCAGCCTGGTTTTGACGCCATGCGCTTGCGCATGCAGGCGCTGGAAGACCATGAGCTGCCTCCCCAAGACATGTTCCGCGCCGAAAGTATCTGTTTGCATCTAGTCGAGCAATGGATGGCCTGTGGGCTGGAGCGCAAGCATCTGCTGCAAGTTCTGGAGCCCATGCAAAACGGCTTGGCACCGTTGATGGAGTCTGAATACAACATTCTGCATAAGCTGCTGGATGCCAAAGGCGTGAGCAAGGCGGCGGATGCGCCTTTGCGTGTGCGACGCACTGAAAGCGGAGTATCTACGGGCGCCATGAATCTGGGTGCCGGCGCGAACAGCGGCGCTAATAGTGGCTATGGCAGCACGGCTGAAGCGGGTTGGGCGCATTCTGCGATTCATCAGTACATGCCTGCCGGCATGGGTGCTGGAATGCCGGGTGGTATGGGAGTGCAATTGCCGCCTGGTGCCAGTGCGGGGCTGGGCATGCTGGCCCGTGCGCGTCACCGTGCACTGGATGCCATGAACCAGTTGCGACAGGTTCTAAGTCAGCCTTCTGTGGGTATTTCGGGCCTGATGCCGGGGGGGGGCGCGATGCAGCCCATGCCGCCTGCGTCGGCGGCACTGATGCAGGCGCTGCAAGAACAGCAGCACATGATGGTGACCCAGTTCAACACCCTGCCCCCGATGATGGCTGGAACCGTAATGGCTATGCCCGCCATGGATTACAGCCCAGCAGCGATTGGCCAGCTGGTCAATCAGGTGCGCGAGCGCTCGGCTGACTGGAAGGAAAAGGCTGGGACCAAGGGCGAAAAAGCCACCATCGAAGTGGTGGCGCTGATGTTCCAGAGTATTCTTTCGGAAGATCGCCTGCCGCCCTCGATCCGTGTCTGGTTTGCGCGCCTGCAGGTACCTGTGCTGCGCGTGGCGCTGGCAGAGCCACAGTTCTTCAGCGACTTGAATCACCCGGCGCGAAAGCTGATTGACCGCATGGGTTCCTGCGTCATGGGCTTTGATGCGAGCAGCATCAGCGGCAACGCGCTGGAGATTGAGATTCGCCGCGTGGTGCAGGTGATCGAGCAATACCCGGAAACCGGGCAAAAAGTTTTTGCACTGGTGCTGCGCGAGTTTGAGGAATTCCTCACCAAGCATCTGACGAAAAACCAGACCACGTCCAAGATCACCAGCGTGGCGCAGCAGGTCGAGCAAAAGGAAACGCTGGCAGTTCAGTACACCATCGAGCTGCGCAATATGCTCAACGATATGCCAGTGCGTGAAGAGGTGCGTGACTTCCTCTTCAAGTCCTGGGCCGATGTGCTGGCCATGGCTACGGTGCGCTATGGCGCCAAGGATGCGCGAGCCATGCGCTTCAAGCAGGCCGCGAGCGAGCTGGTCTGGTCTGCCAGCGCCAAGCCGTCGCGCCAAGAGCGCTCCCGCGTTATTCAGGGCCTGCCGACCTTGCTGCAGACCTTGCGTGAAGGGCTGGAGCTGGTGAGCGTGATGGGCGATGAGCAATCGGTCGCGATCAAGGTGTTGACCGATACGCTGGCCCAGGCCTTCATGTCCAAGACCGCAGCGATTCCTGTGGAGCGTATCGACGCCATGGCCAAGCGCCTGTCAGAGCTGGAAAAATACATCAGCGACGATGGCAAGCTGGACGATATGGCGCTGTCCAACGAAAGCATCGAGCTGATGCTGGGTGTGGATACGGCAGGGCTGCACGTCATTCCCAATACTGATACGCCTGTGGAGCCCGCCATGCTGGAGTGGGCCAAGACGCTGGAAAGCGGTCGCTGGTTCACGCTGGACCACAACGGTGCGCGCGTGCAGGTTCAGTATGTCTGGCACAGCCGCCGCAAGCAGCTGCACCTGTTTGCATCGCTGGATAGCCACTGCTATCTGCTTCAGGCGCAGCGTATGGCGGCCTATCTGCAGGCCGGGCTGCTGACGGTGCATGACGACGAAGCGCTGACCGTGCGTGCGACGCGTGATGCGTTGCAAAAGATTCAAGCGAACCCGGAAAGGTTGGCATAGCCCCATGAGGCGCTTTGCGCCTTCCCCCACTCTCGCTGCGCGGGAGGGGGACGACACCCTCGGTGTCTCTTTATTGGGTTGCGCCAGTTTTTGTTTTTAGCTGCGCGTGATGCGCTGGTAGATACCGCCGGGCAGGCGGGCGACCATTCCGTCTAGTTCTAGCTCCATCAACTGTGCTTGCAAGTGGGCTGCATCCCAGCCGGTGCGGGCCATCAGTGTGTCCAGCGTCATGGGGTCATGGCCAAGTGCTCGCAGCAGCTCAGGTTCTTGCTCTGATACTTCGTTTTTAATAGCTTCTTGCGCTTTATCAGTGGGCGATACAGGCATGTTTAAGCCTTGAAGTTCATCCAGAACATCTGCTGCTGTTTCTACCAGTTTGGCACCTTGGCGCAGCAGCGCGTGGCAGCCCTTGGCCTGAGGGGCATGAATGGAGCCGGGGATGGCGAATACCTCGCGACCCTGCTCGCTGGCGAGCCGGGCCGTAATCAGTGAGCCGGATTGAAGCGCCGCCTCCACCACCAGCGTGCCTTGCGACAGGCCGGAGATGATGCGGTTGCGCTGCGGGAAATGTCGGGGTAGCGGCTCGCTGCCCAGTGGATATTCGCTGATCACCAGACCATGCAGCGCAATCTGTTGTGCCAGGGCGGTATGAGCGCGTGGATAGACTTGATCCAGCCCTGTTCCTACCACGGCAATCGTGCGGGGCGCTTTGCTGGCTTTGCTTTGGAGGGCTCCTTCATGCGCTGCAGCATCAATACCACGGGCCAGGCCTGAAACGATGCACAGCCCTTGATCAGCCAGCGCATGCGCCATGTCGCGGGCGTTGATGATGCCCTGCGCAGAAGGATTACGGCTACCTACCATGGCCAGAGTGGCAGGGTAGGGGAACCAGGCAGTGTCTGAGTTCAGCAGCGCCGCAGGCCCTTGCACAAATAACAGCAAAGGTGGGTCTTCTGTCTGCAGCAGGCTGTCCGGGTATTGCGGGTGGCCCAGGTAGATCAGTGCATGCTGGGTGCCCGTCGCTGGAGTGGCCAGCCAGCGGGTAAGAGTCTCGCAATGCTGGGGCCAGTCGGGAGGTAACTGCGCCAAGGCTTTGATCTGGGCCTGTGTGCCGCATTCAGCCCAGGCTGACAGCGGCAACTGCCAGATTTCTTCAGCACCTCCGGCCTTGGCCAGCAGTTTGCGGGCTGTGATGCGTCCAATGCCGGGCGTCAGTAGCAGGCGCAGCCAGGCCAGTATTTCGGCATCGGGCGGGGCATGGTGCGCATCGTTGTGAAGTGACTGCACCATGCTTGCTCTCCGGTTTAGTTCTGCGGCGACTGCAGGCCGTCGCCGATGTTGACGGGGCGCTGAGCCGTAGTGATGAGGGCGTAGGAGACGCGGTCAAAGACCTTGAAGACCATGGCATAGCCGTTTTGCTCGTCAGGCAGCCTCACTGAGTCACGGGTAGCGCTAGTCTTGTCCACGATGACATTGCCTTTGCTGATGAGTTCAAGCACCGTACCAATGTCCATGCCGTTCTGCGCGCCCTTGTTGATGGCGATCACCTGATTCTGGGCGGCATTGACGCCCACCGAGTCACTGTAGATAGACACCACGGCCGCATTGACGGCGGTGCGGGGTGCATGGGGTACATAGCTCAGGTATTGCTGCTCGGGGGCGGGCAGCAGGCGGTCGCCAGCGCGGATCTCGTTCTTGGAGCGGGTGATGTCAACCGTGCCGGGCGTGCTTTGCGCGGGCTGGCCTTCGGGCGTTTCGATCAGCGTCTCACCGCGCACCACGGCCGCATTGCCCAGATACTTGGCTTCATAGCCCAGAATTTCGCCGTTGATAGGGTCCTTGAGCGGTGTTGCTTCGCGGAAGAGGCGGTAGCTCAAAGGTTGGCCCTTGGCGGTGCTCAACAGTGCGCCGCCGGAGTTGCGGACATAGGCGCGGTCACCTTTGGCCATCAGCACGCGCTTGTCCATGGTGGCAATGATGCGAGGGGCTTGCGACAGTGTCAGGCTGTCCACCACCAGTGGCTCGGCCAAGAAGGGTTCGATCAGGTGTGGGGGCAGCGTAGGCAGGGCCAGGTCGCTGAGTGACGATTCACGCGCTTGTGGTGACAGGCGCACCACGCCGGAGTCCCCGTTGGGTGCTGTTGAGGACAGGCGGGCATAGCCATTACTGCGCACCAGATACAGCACCTGACCGGGGAAGATCAGGTGAGGGTTGGAAATGTTGGAGAGATTCATGCCCCACAGATCGGGCCAGCGCCATGGCTGACGCAGATACATGCCTGAAATACCCCACAGCGTGTCACCGCGCTTGACGGTGTATTGAGCGGGCGCATTGGGTGCCAATTCTGTCTCGGGGATGCCTTGCTGAGCGACTTGCTGGGCTGTTGAGCGCTGAGTGGCGGTCACTGGGTAGCTTTGAGCGTGGACCGTAGTCAGGGCTGCAAGCAAGCTGGCCCCAATACTCAAGGCGCGTGCAGTGGCAAATGCGGTCATGAAATTCCTTCTTGCGGGATTCGTTTACTGCAGCGTCCCTCACGTCGCCGCACCGTGGTCGATCTTGGCATAACCGACCCTACAAGTCTTACAAATGTGACGAAATTCTCGATGCAAGGCCTCGATAGATCAATGTTTATTGGGGTTGAGCCCAGCGTTTAGCGTCAAAAGTTGGGACAATAACGACAGATTTACCGAGATACCATGGCCATTCTTCCCATTCTTTGCTACCCCGATCCCCGTCTTCACAAGGTTGCCCAGCCCGTGGCGCAGGTGGATGAGCGCATCCAGACGCTGGTCAAAGACATGCTCGAAACCATGTATGACGCCCATGGCATTGGCCTGGCCGCCACGCAGGTGGATGCGCATGTGCGCGTTGTCGTGATCGATGTGTCTGAAGAGCGCAACGAGCCCATGACGCTGATCAACCCCGAAATTCTCTGGGCCAGCGAAGAAAAGCAGCTGGGTGAAGAAGGTTGCCTGTCCGTGCCCGGCATTTATGACGGCGTGGAGCGATCCACCTCGGTCAAGGTGCGCGCTTTGGACGAAAACGGTAAAAGCCGCGAGATTGAAGCTGAAGGCATGCTGGCCATCTGCATTCAGCACGAGATGGATCACCTGATGGGCAAGGTCTTTGTCGAATACCTCTCTCCCCTCAAGCGCAATCGCATCAAGACCAAGCTGGTCAAGGCTCAAAAGCAAGCCCTTAAAGACTGACTGGAGCCGTCATGCCCCTGCCCCGTCTCAGAATTCTGTTGACTGCCAGTTTGCTGGCCTTGGGGCTGGCGGGCTGCATGGTGCCGCAGTGGCAAAAGCCCGGCATGCCGCAGGCCGAGGTCGAAAAAGGCATGGGCAAGCCCACGCTGGTCGTGCCTTTGCCGGATGGCGGTCAGCGCCTGGTCTATAGCCAGCAACCGGCGGGGCAGCAGGTCTACCATATGGACTTTGACGCCCAGCAGCGTTTGGTGCGCGTTGAGCAGGTTCTGGATACGGCTCACTTTTTTGCACTGCGCAACGGCGTAGATACCCAAGATACGGTGTACCGCGAGTTTGGCCCACCTGCCAAAGTCGAGAGGGTCTACAGCTTCAAAGGTGACATCTGGACTTACCGTTTTCTGGACAATACCTTTGCTCGTCGTGCCCATGTACACATAGACCCACAAGGTGTGGTGCAGAAGGTCATGTTCACCGATGAGAGCATGTACATCAGAGAACCGAACCGGTAACGACTCCCCCTGAGGCGCTGCGCGCTTCTCCTTCTTTGGGAGGTGGACGACGCCATTACCGTGAGGCGGCTCTTGTCAAGCGTTTTTGATGTGAGCTGCGCCGGAGCATGAGCTTCTCGCCGAGATATACGGAAAGCATATGAAAGTCATTTTTGCGGGCACGCCCGAGTTTGCGCGCGTGGCCTTGGAACGCCTGCTGGCTGCAGGCTTTGAAGTACCGCTGGTCTTGACCCAGCCAGATCGTCCCGCAGGTCGCGGCATGAAGCTGCAGGCTTCCCCCGTCAAGCAGTGCGCGCTGGAGCATGGCATTGCCATCGCCCAGCCCATGAGCCTGCGCCTGGATGGCAAGTACCCCGAAGAAGCCGCTGCCGCCAAAGCCGCGATTGATGCCACCCAGGCTGATGTGATGGTGGTGGCCGCTTACGGTCTGATCCTGCCGCAATGGGTGCTCGATACCCCGCGCCTGGGTTGTCTGAATATTCATGCCAGCCTGCTGCCGCGCTGGCGCGGTGCTGCGCCCATCCACCGTGCGATTGAAGCCGGCGATGCCGAGACTGGCGTCACCATCATGCAGATGGATGCGGGGCTGGATACCGGCGATATGTGCTTGATCGAGCGCTTGCCCATCGCTGCCGACGACACCACGGCCAGCCTGCACGACAAGCTTGCTGAACTCGGTGGCCGCCTGATTGTTGAAGCACTGGAGCTGGCTGCCTGTGGTGGCCTCAATCGCATGCCCCAGCCCGCCGAAGGCGTGACTTACGCTCACAAAATTGAAAAGGCCGAGAGCCTGATTGACTGGAATGAAAGCGCTGAAGTCATCGCTCGCCGCCTGCGCGCCTTCAACCCCTTCCCCGGAGGCTCCACCAGTCTGGGCAGCGAAGCTATCAAGGTCTGGGTTGCTGTGGCCGAAGAGGGTTCAGGCGAAGCTGGCACCGTGCTGTCGGCCGATGCGCAAGGCGTGCGCGTGGCCTGCGGCAACGGCGTCCTCAACATGCAGCTGCTCCAGCGTGCGGGCGGCAAGCGCCTGGCTGCTGGCGATTTTCTGCGTGGCTTTGAGCTGCCTGCAGGCGCGGTGCTGGGCGAGGGCTCTGAAAAGGTATGACGGATAAGGCGCTTACGCTGAGCCAGCGTGCGAAATCGATAGTCAAAGACCCTTTCTTCTGGCTGGGTGCCAAAGAGATGAGCGGCACGGCGCTGGGCATTGCAGCCTGGGGCCTGGTCACCGGCGTGGCCATGGTCAAAAGCGGCCTTTCTGTGCCCCTGGCGCTACTCATGGGCTTTACCGCCTATGCCGGCAGCGCCCAGCTGGCCGTTCTGCCGCTGATTGCCGTGGGTGCGCCGCTGTGGGTGGTCTGGTTCACGGCCATCTGCGTGAACCTGCGCTTTGTGATTTTGTCGAGCATGTGGCGCAGCTATTTTTCGCACCTGAGCCTGCGCCATCGTTTGACGGCTGCCTATTTCAGCGGCGACGTGATTTTTGTGAACTTCATGCGCCGCTACCCGGATGCCAAGCCGCAGCCAGAGCAACTGCCCTATTTCTGGGGCGCCGCAGTGACCAACTGGGTGGCCTGGCAGATTCCATCTACGCTGGGTATTTTTCTGGCCGATCAGATTCCGCTGTCCTGGGGCCTGGGCTTTGCTGGCGTGCTGGCGCTGCTGGGCGTGCTGCTGTCCATGCTCAATGATCGCGCGACCTGGGTGGCTTCCGTTGTGGCCTGCACGGCGGCGGTGGCGGCGTTTGCATTGCCGCTCAAGCTCAATATTCTGGTAGCGATTGCGGCTGCCGTTGCAGCGGGCTTGGTGGCCGAGCAGCTGCAAAAGCAGGCGAGCCAGTTGCCTGCAGTCACGGACAAGGAGAGACGGTCATGATGAGCAGCTTCTGGATCGTCATTGCCTGCATTGGCCTGGCCATCATCACCTTGGTGACGCGCGCCTTCTTCATGATTCCCGAGCAGGAAGTACCCCTGCCCAATTGGCTCAAGCGCGGCCTCAAGTACGCACCGCTGGCGGCCCTTGCTGCCGTGATTGCTCCCGAGATTGTGATGAGCAACGGCCAGCTCATCAGCAGCTTTGCCGACGCGCGGTTGCCTGCATTAGCGGCTGCAGTGGTGTACTTTTTTTACAAGCGCAGCATTTTGGGGACCATCGCTTTGGGCATGGTGATCTATCTGCCGTTGCACATCGGTTTGGGCTGGTAGCCCCATCGCTAGATATACAGGAGTTGAGTGCTCCTGTTTTCTTGTGAGTTGCAGGTAAATGGTCTGAAACCCAGTTACCACGAGCGAGTGATGCTCCTGTTTTTGAGTCGAGTAAGCGGGTAAACGCATGCACTTAACAGGTCGGACACCCTAAAATACCGGCAGATTTTTTGTTTTCCAACCTTTGTATGGGCGACTTTCGGGTCGCTTTTTTGCTGCATGAATATCATCCGCTTCTCCGATCTGTGCGCCCAGGACAAAGTCCAGGGGCAACGCGTTTTCATTCGTGCCGACCTGAACGTTCCCCTGAACGACGCCGGTGAAATCACCGAGGACACCCGCGTGCGTGCCTCTGTGCCTGCGATTGAAATGGCGCTGAAGGCCGGAGCCGCCGTGATGGTGACCAGCCACCTTGGACGTCCCACCGAAGGCGAATTCAAGCCTGCAGACTCGCTGGCTCCCGTGGCCAAGCGCCTGTCCGAGCTGCTGGGCCGTGACGTGCCTCTGGTTGCCAACTGGGTGGATGGCGTGCAAGTGGCTGCAGGCCAGGTCGTGCTGCTGGAAAACTGCCGCGTGAATGTGGGTGAGAAGAAGAACAAGCCCGAACTGGCACAGAAGATGGCCAAGCTGTGCGACATCTTTGTGAACGACGCCTTTGGCACCGCCCATCGCGCTGAAGGCACGACTTACGGCATCGCCGAGTACGCCCCCATTGCCTGCGCTGGTCCGCTGCTGTCCGCAGAGATTGATGCCATCACCAAGGCTCTGGCTGCGCCTGCTCGCCCTCTGGCTGCCATCGTGGCAGGTTCCAAGGTCTCGACCAAGCTGACCATCCTCAAGTCGCTGGCCGACAAGGTCGATCAGCTGATCGTGGGCGGCGGCATTGCCAACACCTTCATGCTGGCTGCTGGCCTGAAGATCGGCAAGTCTCTGGCTGAAGCTGACTTGGTGGCTGATGCCAAGGCCGTGATCGACGCCATGGCGGCACGCGGCGCTGACGTGCCCGTGCCTACCGATGTGGTGACTGCCAAGACTTTTGCTGCAGATGCCCCCGCCACGGTGAAGAAGGCCACTGAAGTTGAAGACGACGACATGATTCTGGACATTGGCCCAGAAACTGCTGCCAAGCTGGCCGAGCAGTTGAAGAAGGCTGGCACCATCGTCTGGAACGGTCCTGTGGGCGTGTTCGAGTTCGATCAGTTCGCCGGTGGCACCAAGGCCATCGCCACGGCTGTGGCTGAGTCCAGCGCCTTCAGCATTGCTGGCGGCGGCGATACTCTGGCGGCTATTGCGAAGTACAACATCGAAGACAAGGTGGGTTACATCTCCACCGGCGGCGGCGCTTTCCTCGAAGTGCTGGAAGGCAAGATGCTGCCCGCCTTCGAAATTCTGCAAAAGCGCGCGAACGGTTGAGTCGGGCTTGAACTTTTAGTCAAATACCGCGCCTGTCTTGATGGGTAGAGCTCTGGTAGCTATCAAAAAAGGATCGATTTATCGATCCTTTTTTGCTGTTGTTCATGCCAATGCAGACTCTTTGAGTCAGTTAAAGTAACTTAGCCTAGTAAGTGATTGGCGGGATTGCCAGAGTCACTTAGCATTCACCCTGCGTTAATGGTGTGCCATGGCACAATGAATTTCTTCTATCCATGAGTGGCCATGTTGCTGATCAAGAGCTGCCTGCTCTGATTGCATGCGGCGGTCGCGATCTAACCATTGCTTATGTCTGCTTCAACATCTAAAGACTTGTCGGCGCTGATTCAGGCGATGACAACTTCAGTTGCCACTGATACCGCACAAAGCATGCTCACGGCAGCTCAGTGGGAGTTGCTGGCACCGTATCTGCAGCCGATCACGCTTGCGGCCAGTGAGGTGTTGTTTGCCGAAGGTGCGCTGGATCGTAACCTTTACATGGTGGAATATGGCTCGTTGAGCGTCCACTATCAGGATGCCAAAGAAAGAATTCGCCTCGCGTTGGTCGGGCCCGGCTCTATCGTGGGCGAGGGTGCATTCTTTGCCCACCGTCCGCGCCGCGCTACGGTCCAGGCTGCAGCACCCAGCCGCCTGTGGTGCCTGACGGCCATGCGTTTTACAGAGCTGGCCAATCGCCAGCCCGTTCTGGGCCTGGCACTGGTCACCATGGCAGGCCAGGTGCTGGCCCGCCGTGCCGGTGATAGCCGACGCCGCGTCGCCAGTACTTGATGGGTGATATTTAGCGTTTGCTCTGGATTTCGTGCTTGATCTATGTCGGACTCAGGCTAATATTTCAGCAAATTACGCAAGCTGTCTCTGCCCTGGAGGCAGAATGTGTCTTGTTGTAACCTTGCTTAAATGAGTGTGCTCATGTCCCTGTTTCGATGGTTTTCTCGCGGGTCTCGCCAAGACGGTGGCACGCAAGCGCCTCGCCACGAGGATGAGTCGAGCGCGCGCCAGACGCAGCGCAGAGAGCGCTCTGCAAGGCGCGAGCAGTTGCATATCATCGTGCGTGAAGCCATGGTGCGGGTCGGCATCCTCTCCGCGGGCTACAAGTTCAAGGTGCTTTCGCTCGACAGCAGCGGGCAGCGCTTTGTCGTCATGGTTGATCTGGCTCCGGCCTATGCGGCAGATGCCTCGCAGCAAAGAAGCATTGAAGCCCTGATCGCCGAACTGGCCAGAACCCGCATGCAAGCGGGCGTTCATGCCGTGTATTGGCGGGTCAACGGACAGATTCAGGCCGCACCGGCACCGAATTTTGCCGCGCCACTGGGCGGCCATGCGACAGCACCTGTAACTGCGCAGAGACAAGTCCCCGTTGCCGCTGCACAACCCGCATTTGCCGGTCGCGCTTTCGAGCCCATTGATTCGCTGGAAATGGATGCCTTCAAGCAAGCCGTGGCGCAGTCGGGTGCGACGCTTGCCGGTACGCATCCGTCGCGCCGAGCCCCCTTGCTGGGCCCGGGTTCCGGGCATGAAGAGGGTGGCGAATTCGCCGTGTCTGGCCTCGGCTCTCTGGGAGTGACACAGTATGGCGAGTTGCGCTAAGTCCCAGCGCTTGCGTCCGGGATCAGTGCCCGGCGAAGTCGACTAGCGTGAATAAGGGCAAACCACTGTCCTTGAGGTGTTTGGAGCCGCCTAGTTCTGGCAGATCCACAATGGCAGCGCCTTCCACAACTATGGCGCCCAGTTTTTCCAGCAACTTCTTGCCTGCCATCATGGTGCCGCCAGTGGCAATCAGGTCGTCAATCAGCAGCACGCGCTGGCCGGGTTTGACGGCATCGGTGTGCAGCTCCACCGTGGCACTGCCATATTCCAGCTCATAGGTTTCTTCCACCGTAGTAAAAGGCAGCTTGCCTTTCTTGCGGATAGGAATGAAGCCCACATTCAGTTCGTGCGCAATCACCGCCCCCAGAATGAAGCCGCGGGCATCCAGGCCGGCGACGACATCGGGGCGTAGCGCTGGGTCCATATAGCGCTGGACAAAGGCGTCTGTCAGTACGCGGAAGACCTTGGGATCCTGCAGCAAAGGCGTGATATCGCGAAATTGCACGCCCGGAGCCGGCCAGTTCGACACGGTACGGATGTGGTCACGCAGATAGTCGTTGACGCTGGTAGAAGTTTGCATGGGACGGTCTCAGGGGTTCGGAACGGAGGTAAGTGTATGGGTTCAGGCCCAAAATGCAGGCAAAAGGGATGTTGTCCACAGGCTGGTCGGTGCGGGCTGGCTAAAATCCAACTATGAATTCTGATGCTGCCCATTCGCGACTGATCGACGCACCGCGTGCTCTGAACCTGGCCCGTGAGGCTCTGTATATTGAGGCGGATGCCTTGCGTGCCATGTCCGCTCGCCTCAATGGCGCATTCACCGCAGTTGTGCAGCGCGTGCTGCAACTGCCGGGCCGCGTGGTGGTCATGGGTATGGGCAAGAGCGGGCATGTGGGCCGCAAGATCGCCGCGACTTTGGCATCTACCGGTACGCCCTCCTTCTTTGTGCACCCGGCGGAAGCAAGCCATGGCGATCTTGGCATGCTGACGGCCGATGATCTGGTGCTGGCACTGTCGAACAGCGGTGAGACGGATGAGCTGACAGGCGTTTTGCCCGCCATCAAACGCATGGGCGTGCCACTGGTTGCAGTCACTGGCGGCCTGCAATCCACATTGGCGAAGCACGCCGACTGGGTGTTGGACACCCGTGTCGATAAAGAAGCCTGCCCGTTGAATCTGGCACCGACTGCCAGCACCACCTCGCAACTGGCCATGGGCGATGCGTTGGCTGTCGCTCTGCTGGATGCACGAGGCTTTGGCGCCGAAGACTTTGCCCGCTCGCATCCCGGCGGCGCGCTGGGCCGTCGTCTGCTGACCCATGTGCGAGATGTGATGCGCCACGGGGCGGATGTGCCTCAGGTTGCACAAGACGTCAGTACCGTAGCGCTGATGCGTGAAATGAGTGCCAAGGGGCTTGGCTGCTCTGCTGTGGTCAATGCTACAGGCGAGCTGCTTGGCATTTTCACGGATGGTGATTTGCGCCGCTGTGTTGAGGCAGGCATAGACCTGCGCACCCAGACTGCGCAAGATGTGATGCACGCCAATCCTTTGACCATCAAACCTGACCTGCTGGCTGTTGCTGCAGCTCGCATGATGGAAGAGCGCGGCGTAACGGCAGTGCTTGTCACGGATGAGCGCAAACAACTGCGGGGCGTGGTGCATATCCGCGACTTGATGCGTGCCAAGGTGATTTGATGAACCGACCTGCTCTGACTCCCAGCCAGCAATGGGATCCGCAACTGCTGCTCAAAGCGCAAGAGGTTCGTGTCGTCTTCTTTGATGTGGATGGCGTGCTGACCGATGGCGGTTTGTACTTCTCTGGCGAAGGCGAGGTGCTCAAGCGCTTTCATACGCTGGATGGTCACGGCCTGAAAATGCTGCAAAAGGCGGGCATCACGCCTGCTGTAGTGACGGGGCGCGATTCGGCACCGCTGCGTTTACGCCTGAAGCAGCTGGGCATTGAACATGCGCGCTTTGGTACCGAAGACAAAGTGCCTGCTGCCGAGTCCATTCTGGCCGAGCTGGGTTTGCAATGGGATCAGGCGGCAGCCATGGGGGATGACTGGCCTGACCTTCCCGTTATGCGACGTAGCCGTTTTGCCTGCGCCCCGGCCAATGCGCACGACGAGGTTCTGCATGTTGCAGACTGGGTCAGCAGCCGCTGCGGTGGAGATGGCGCGGTGCGGCAGTTTTGCGACCTGTTGCTGGCGGCCAATGGCGCTTACGCAGGTCTGCTGGCGGGGTATGGCTCATGAATGCGAATTGGCGCCGTGTGGGCGATAAGGCTTCGATGTACTTGCCGGTACTCATCATGGGCCTGCTGGCGCTAGGCACCTGGTGGCTGGTGCGCAACGCCCCTAAGCCCATTGCGGTCGGCACTGAGAGGGTGCTGCAGCATGACCCGGACTATTTCTTGAAGGACTTTGTCATCAAGAACTTCGAAGTGTCAGGGCGGCTCAAAAGTCGTTTGAGCGGTACAGCGGGCGAGCACTTTCCGGACACCGATACACTGGAGATTGACGATGCGCGCATGCTGAGTTTTACCCCGGATGGCCGTAAAACCGTAGGCCGCTCCAATCGTGCCTTGAGCAATGGCGATGGCTCGGAAATTCAAATGTTTGGTCAGGCCGTCATCACGCGCGAGCCCATAGCTGCACGCGCCAACCAGAAGGCATTGCCTGCCATGCAGCTTGAAAGTGAGTTCCTGCAAATCTGGCCCAATGAAGAGCGTGTCAGCACCAACAAGCCCGTGGTCATGACCCGTGGCAGCGATAAATTTACCGGCGACAGCATGCAATACCACCACCTTGATCAGATATTGCAGATGCAGGGCCGTGTCAAGGGTGTGATTGAGCCGGGCAAGGCCAAGTAATAATGACAAAGCCGGGGCTGGTCTATATCACGGGTGCCTCCAGCGGCATTGGCCAGGCACTGGCTCTGCACTACTATCAACTTGGCTGGTCATTGGCATTGGTTGCCAGGCGCACTCAGGTCATTGAGCAATGGGCGCAGTCCATTGGCATGGATGAGCAGCGCTATGCAGTCTATGAGGCGGATTTATCGCTAATCGACAGCGCTTGCCATGCGGGGCTGGCATGTCTGGAGCGGCAAGGTCTGCCCGACATTGTGATTGCCAATGCAGGCATCAGTTGGGGCGTGGATACCTCACTGCGGGAAGACCTTGATGTGATGCAGCAGGTGCTCGCTTGCAACACCATGGGGTTGGCAGCCAGCTTTCAGCCATTTATTGCACCCATGGTGGTGCGAGGTTCTGGGCGCTTGGTGGGGATATGCAGCGTGGCTGGTATTCGTGGCTTACCCGGGCATGCAGCATATTCAGCGAGTAAGGCGGCGGCTATTTCCTACTGCGAAAGTTTACGTGTAGAACTGCAGAAAACAGGGGTGTCTGTAACCAGTTTGTTGCCTGGTTATATCGATACTCCGTTGACGCAAAGCAATCCCTATCCCATGCCTTTTTTACTCGCTCCATCTGAGTTTGCGAGGCGTGCCTGTAGCGTTATTGAGCGCAAGGCGCGATATGTTGTGATCCCCTGGCAGATGGGTATTGCAGGGCGGGTGATGCGGATGCTTCCGGCATGGATCTGGGACAAGGTGACACAGGGAAAAACGAGAAAACCCCGTTATCTGAAAAAGGATTGAAATTAATACGCTGGAGATATTTGACTATACATTTCAATATCAAGAGTATTAAAAAAGGCACTTAACAGTGCCTTTTTTATTTGCGATGAGGTGCGAAATTTATTCGCCGCGGTTATCGCCACCGCCATAGCCGCCGCGACCACCATGACGTGGGCCTGAACCGTAGGGGCTGCGGAATCCGCCATCGCTGCGGCCACCGTAACCACCGCCGCCTTCGCCGCCACCACGGTTGTAGCCGCCTTCACTACGGCCGCTGCCATAGCCGCCACCACCACCGTAACCACCTTCGCGGTTGCCACCGCCAAATCCGCCTTCATTGCGGAAGCCGCCGCCAAAGCCGCCGGTACGAGGAGGACGAGGCTCCATGGGGCGTGCTTCGTTGACCACAAGGCTGCGACCGCCCAGTGGCTGACCATTCATGCCCTGAATAGCTGCTTGTGCCTCGGCATCATTTCCCATTTCGACAAAGCCAAAGCCTTTGGAGCGGCCGGTGTCGCGTTCCATCATGACGCGTGCGCTGGCGACTGCGCCAAATTGACCGAATGCCTGCTCCAGATCATTGTCGCGCACACCATATGGAAGGTTGCCGACATAAAGCTTATTGCCCATTAATAACTCCTAGCTCCTCAATGCCTTTAATTTGCGATCGACTTCAGGACGTCGGCTGCAAGAAAACACGCACAAAATCCTAAATACCTATACGCTTGCGACTGGGAAATCCCAGTGTGTCGAATTATGGGGGAGGTTAATGGAAAAAATAAATGCTCGAAAACCGCTTTGATAACGTTTAGCAACAAAAAAAGGATCCGAAGATCCTTTTTTATTATGGGTGATAACTAATTAATAGCTATTGCGACGGCCGTAACCGCCGCCATCGCCACGGCCACCGCCGAAGCCGCCACCGCCTTCACGGCCGCCACCGAAGCCGCCGCCGAAGCCGCCGGAACGGGGAGGACGTGGCTCCATGGGACGTGCTTCGTTCACAACGAGGTCACGGCCACCGTGGTTTTGACCGTGCAGGCCTTGGATAGCAGCTTGTGCTTCAGCATCGCTGCTCATTTCGACAAAGCCGAAACCCTTGGAACGGCCAGTGTCGCGCTCCATCATGACCTTGGCGCTGTTCACAGCACCGAATTCGCTGAAGGCTTGCTCCAGATCTTGGTCGCGGAAAGAATAAGGCAGATTGCCGACGTAAAGCTTGTTGCCCATGATGGACTCCTGAAAAAACTTGAAAACGCGATGGAGCCCTAGGGAGTCAACCAGCGATGACAACGGTAGAGACGCTAACGCACTCGCCCTCATCTAGAAACATGATCTCTAAACAAAGACTTGAGCATTATGAGTCATCAGCGATACCGCCGTATTCTGAAAGCTTGAAATTTCGTGTTGGTAACAACATTGCAGGGGCGGGAATTACCCTAAAAGACACAAATTTGAATATCTATATGCGCTGTTGCCTTACAAAACTAAACAGCTAGAATGACGCCTTACTGTCTTTGGGGAGTAGGCCGTTCGGCAACCACATGCCGGATGTATGCGTCAACAGACTTGGATCTTCGCGATCTATGGCGCATGCGGCACCGTGAGCAATTCAGGGTGTGACTGGTCGAGACCATTGATTACGTACCGAGCAAACCTATGGACAAATAGGCCGGAGTCGGTGCGTGGTCAATGCGTTATCAGCCTACTCCGGCCGTTCCCACATCATGGAAGCTTTTCTCGTATCTACCTCCATCGTCGCTCTGGCCGAGATGGGGGATAAGACCCAACTCCTGTCATTGGTGCTGGCGGCCAAGTTCCGCAAGCCCTTGCCAATTGTTGCGGGCATTTTTGTGGCGACTGTTGTCAATCATGCGCTGGCAGGCGCGGTCGGCAACTGGATCACCACGGTGCTCGGCCCCGATATGCTGCGCTGGATTCTGGGCGTTTCCTTCATTCTGATGGCGGGCTGGATGCTGATCCCCGACAAGCTCGACGATGACGACACTGGCAACGATGCGGGCCGCTGGGGCGTGTTTGGCACCACGCTGCTGCTGTTTTTTATCGCCGAGATGGGGGACAAAACGCAGCTGGCCACAGTGGGTCTGGCTGCCAAGTACCCACTGTCTTATTACTGGGTGGTGCTTGGCACCACGCTGGGCATGATGCTGGCGAATGCGCCGGTGGTGTGGTTTGGCGACAAGATCACCAAGAAGCTGCCCATCAAGACCATTCACCGGGTGTGTGCCGTGATCTTCCTGGTGCTGGGTGTTGCTGCACTCCTGACCAAAGTGTGAAGCTGCCAAAAGCATAGCTGTCTGCGTATGACTCTAAAGGGCTGGACTGCTGTAACAGTCAGCTTTCGAGTCTGCCGTAGTGGATGCAGTACACTGGCCTTTCACGCGCCGATTTGCCAAAGCTTGCGGGCGCTTTATAAATCCAGCTAAAGACCCGTCCGCGAAGTGAAAGTACACCGACCCGGCCTCGTTTTTAGCGATGCCGGGTTTTTCGTATGTCCTTCATCGCCACACCGCAATCCATGCACTTTGACGAGGCGCTGCCCTTGCAAAGTGGTGGCTTCATTGCCAATTACGACCTCGCTTTCGAGACCTATGGCCAGCTCAACGCCGACAAGAGCAACGCCATCGTGGTCTGTCATGCGCTCAATGCCTCCCACCATGTAGCAGGCAGCTACGAAGGCCAGCCCAAGAGCGAGGGCTGGTGGGACAACATGATCGGCCCGGGTAAGGCGGTTGATACCAATCAATTCTTTGTCATTGGCATCAACAACCTGGGCTCCTGCTTTGGCTCAACCGGGCCCATGCACATCAATCCGGCCACGGACAAACCGTATGGTGCGGACTTCCCTGTGGTCACGGTAGAAGACTGGGTGGATGCGCAGGCACGTCTGCTTGACCGTCTGGGCATTTACAAGCTGGCCGCTGTGCTGGGCGGCAGCCTGGGCGGCATGCAGGCGCTTTCATGGTCGCTGCGCTACCCCGAGCGCATGGGGCATGCCGTGGTGGTGGCCAGCGCGCCCAATCTGAACGCCGAGAACATTGCCTTTAACGAAGTGGCACGCCGCGCCATCGTGACGGACCCGGACTTCAACGGAGGCCATTTCTACGAGCACGGCGTGGTGCCCGCGCGCGGCCTGCGCATTGCGCGAATGATTGGCCACATCACCTACCTGAGCGATGACGTGATGAACCAGAAGTTCGGTCGCCAGCTGCGAGATGGCCTTCAGCTGAAGTACAGCACGCAGGATGTGGAGTTTCAGATCGAGAGCTATCTGCGCTATCAGGGTGAGAAGTTCAGCGGCTACTTTGATGCCAACACCTATTTGCTCATCACCCGCGCGCTGGATTACTTTGACCCGGCTCGCAGCCATGGCGGTGAGCTGACGCCGGCGCTGGCTGTGGCCCAAGCCAAGTTCTTGCTGGTGAGCTTTACGACGGACTGGCGCTTTGCCCCGGCGCGCAGCCGTGAGATCGTCAAATCGCTGCTGGAGAACAACCGCGATGTGAGCTACGCCGAGATCGACGCGCCCCATGGACATGATGCGTTTTTGCTCGATGACCCGCGCTACATGAGCGTGATGCGCTCCTATTTTGAGGGCATCGCCCAGGAACTGAAAACCGCCAACCGCACAGGAGACGCTGTATGACCGAGCTGACCACCATGAAAGCCATTGCCGAGCTGGTGCCCAAGGGTGCACGCGTGCTGGACCTGGGTTGTGGCGATGGTGCTCTGCTGGAGCATCTGGTGCGCGAGCGTGGCTGTACGGGCTACGGTGTGGAGCTGGACGATGCCAATGTGCTGGCCTGTACCCGCCGCGGCGTGAACGTGCTGCAGCTCAATCTGGAAGACGGCCTGGCCATTTTTGGCGACAACAGCTTTGATGTGGTGCTGCAGATCGACACGCTGCAGCACTTGCGTAACGCCGAGACCATGCTGCGCGAGACCGCCCGCATCGGCAAGCAAGGTGTGGTGGCCTTCCCCAACTTTGCGCACTGGCAAAACCGCCTGTCCGTGCTGCGCGGGCGCATGCCGGTGACGCGTCGCCTGCCTTACCAGTGGTACGACACGCCCAATATCCGCGTGGGCACGTACAAAGACTTTGAGGTGCTGGCCACCAAGAACCGCCTGCGTATCCGTGACTCTTTTGGCCTGCAGAACGGGCAAGTCGTGCGCAGCTTGCCCAATCTGCTGGCGACGACGGCGGTGTTTCACATCGAGCACGGCTGATGGCTGCTCTTTAAACAGTAGCTGCCTGCGCATGAGTAACGTGGTTTTTCGTTTAAAAACTCACTAAAACCCATGATTTAAAAGTGCTAGCAGCTATGAAATTTAAAAATGGCGGGTACTTCTCATGCTGCTTGGCGGGCACATTGCAAAAAAATGTAAGCGCCTGACTCATAATCAATCACTCCCTTTTTTGATATGAATCAACGCGCGGACAACTCTTGTCCGCGCGCATTGCCATGCGTTTTAGTTCCCGTCTGATTTTTTGCTCGGCTGCTCCTGCAGCCTTGTTTGTTTTTGCCCTGCTTAGCAGTCAATGGGGGCTCACGCGTACCCAGTCTGACTTCAACGATTACCTGAAGAACAACCAGGCCGTGGTGGCGCAGCTGCAAGAGCTGTATGCGCAAGGCCTGCAGTCCGGTCAGGCGCTGCGCAATATCGTGATGGATCCGTCGGACAAGCAGGCCGTGCAGAATCTGGGTAACGCCCGCCAGGCCTATGACGCTGCCTATGCCGATCTGCGCCAGCGCGTGCAGGGCACGGCTATGGACGCAGCCGTGGGCGACATGCAGGCTCTACGCCAGGCACAGTCCGCAGCACAGGACAAAATCGCGCAGCTGGCGGGTGAGGACTACGACGCAGCAGCAGCAGCCCTGAAGAACGAGGAAACCCCAGCCTGGCGCACGCTGCGCGAAGCCGTGTTGCAGGAACTCAAGGCGGCCCGCGATGCGGCCGAGGCTTCGCACCAGGAAACTCGCAGCAGAGCCCAGCGTATGCAGCTGTGGTCTGGCGTACTGGCCTTGCTGGCCGTGGTGGTGGCGGTGGCCCTGCTTTTGGTGATGGTGCGCACCGTGCGCCGTGAGCTGGGCGGCGACCCGGCCGAAGCCCGCCAGGCCCTGCGCCGTGTGGCGGATGGAGACCTCAGTAACACAGGTACAGGTCACAACCTGGCGGCCCAGGGCCTGATGGCTGACCTGCAAACCATGCGCAGCTCGCTGCGCGAGCTGGTGCAGCGCGTCCAAGGCGCATCGGTGGAGATGCACCATGCCTCCAGCGAGATTGCGCAGGGCAATGCCGACCTGTCCGCCCGCACTGAAAGCCAGGCCAGCGCGCTAGAAGAAACAGCGGCCAGCATGGAGCAGCTCAATGCCACCGTGCGTCAGAACGCTGACAGTGCCCAGACGGCCAACCAGCTGGCACAAAACGCATCGCAGGTGGCCCAGCAGGGCGGCGACGTGGTGGCTCGTGTCGTGGAGACCATGCAGGACATCAACGCCAGCAGCTCGCGCATTGCCGACATCATTGGCGTGATTGATGCCATTGCCTTCCAGACCAATATTTTGGCGCTGAACGCTGCGGTGGAAGCCGCCCGTGCCGGTGAGCAAGGCCGTGGCTTTGCCGTGGTGGCGACTGAGGTGCGGGCGCTGGCTAAGCGTAGTGCGGATGCGGCCAAGGAAATCAAGCAGCTCATCACCGCCAGCGTGGAGCGCGTGGAAGACGGTAGTGCGCTGGCCGACCAGGCCGGCAGCACCATGGGCGAGATCGTTCAGGCCATTCGCCGCGTCACAGACATCATGGGTGAGATCAGCGCAGCAAGTAACGAGCAGAGCGCGGGCGTGGCCCAGGTGGGTGAAGCCGTCACGCAGATGGATCAGGCCACCCAGCAAAACGCTGCGCTGGTGGAAGAAAGCGCAGCGGCTGCCGAGGGTCTGCGCCAGCAGGCCGAGGGCTTGCTGCACGCGGTATCGCGCTTTCAGCTGGAGCGGGGGGCGGTGGCGCTGCGTTAAGCCTTCACCGACTATGCCAATGCCTGCGGCGTAGCTTGCTGCCATTGGCGCACAATCACGGGCATGGCGCGGGCCTGTCATGGCTCGCCGCCCCGTTATTGAAGGAGCCGACCATGAACGCACGCACTCCCGCCAATCTGCTGCAGCCGCAAGATGCACTGCAGCACATCAACCAGCAGTGGGATCAGAGCATCCTGCCCGAGCTGACGAACTACATCACCATTCCGGCCAAATCGCCCATGTTTGCGCCCGACTGGGAGCAGCAAGGCCATATCGCCACCGTGCTGCGCAATGCAGCCACCTGGGTGGAAGCGCAGAAAGTTGCGGGCCTGAAGCTGGAGGTGATTCAACAGCCTGGCCGCACGCCGCTCATCTTTTTTGAGGTGGAGGGCACGGCGGACAAAGCATCGACCAGCCCCACGGTGCTGATGTACGGGCACCTGGACAAGCAGCCCGAATTTGAAGGCTGGCGCAGCGACCTGGGCCCGTGGACGCCCAAGTATGAAGACGGCAAGCTCTATGGCCGTGGCGGTGCCGATGATGGCTATGCCGTCTATGCCAGCGTGGCCGCGATTCAGGAACTCAAGCGCCAGAACGTGCCCCATCCGCGCATCGTCGGTATCATCGAAACCTGCGAGGAAAGCGGCTCGGCCGACCTGCTGCCCTATGTGGATGCATTACGTCCGCGTCTGGGTGATGTGGGTCTGGTGATCTGCCTTGACAGCGGCGCTGGCAATTACGACCAGCTGTGGCTCACAACCAGCCTGCGCGGTATGGCCAGCGGCACGCTGAAGGTTCAGATTTTGAGCGAAGGCGTGCACTCGGGCGATGCCTCGGGCGTGGTGCCATCGTCCTTCCGCATCATGCGCCAGGTGCTGGACCGTCTCGAAGACAGCAAGAACGGCCGCGTGCTGCCCGAGAGCTTTCACTGCGACGTGCCCGCCGAGCGCATGACGCAAATTCGCGCCACGGCGGATATTCTGGGCGAGGACGCCTATGCCCGCTTTCCCTGGGCGCACTATGACTGCGGCGGCTCGGCGCGAATCTCCTTGCCCACAACCACTGATCCGGTCGAAGCACTGGTGCGCCGCACCTGGGTGCCCACGCTGAGCGTGACGGGTGTGGAAGGCATGCCCAGCCTGCAGAACGCGGGCAATGTGCTGCGGCCCTACACGGCCTTCAAGCTCAGCCTGCGCCTGCCTCCGCTGGTGGATGCTGCGGCCTGTGTGCAGGAGATGAAGGCCTTGCTGGAAGACAACGCACCTTATGAAGCCAAAGTGACCTGGGAAGGCCTGTCCAGCTCCAGCGGCTGGAATGCGCCGGGCATGGATCACTGGTTTGAAAAAGCGCTGAACTCAGCAAGTCAGGCGCACTTTGGTGCGGGCTGCGGCTATATCGGCCAAGGCGGCACGATTCCGTTGATGAATATGCTGAGCAAGGGCTTTCCCAAGGCGCAGATGATGGTTTGCGGCGTGCTGGGCCCCAAGAGCAATGCCCACGGTCCTAACGAGTTCCTGCATGTGCCTTACGCCAAGAAGCTCACGGCTTCTGTGGCCGAAGTGATTGCCGCCATGGCGCGTGCGCAGGCAGAACCTGAACAGGCCTGATTTCAGTATCGAATTAGGCTGCAGCGCAATGTCTTCATGCGGTAGCTGCTATTCAACTTGATGAGTTGCTAAGCGAAGCGGCTGCGTCTTTACGGATTGACGCGCCGCCCAGCGGCTTGCATGCTGCTTGCATGAATGCCGCTCTTCCAGTCATGCAGATCAGCCATCTGGCCGCCCCCGACGGTACGCAGCTTTGCCTGCGTGACTGGCCGGTAGCAGCCAGCACCCGGGCACGGGCCACGGTGCTCATCGTCCACGGGCTGGGGGAGCATGGTGGGCGCTACGAAGCGCTGGCGCGCACTCTCAACGAATGGGGCTTTGCGGTGCGGGCCTATGACCACTATGGTCACGGCCTCTCTGGCGGGCCGCGTGGCGGGCTGAGCAGCGATACAAGGCTGCTTGGCGATCTGGCCGTGGTGATGGACGCCACGCGTGCCTCCATGCCGTATCAACAGCCTTTGGTGCTGCTAGGCCACAGTCTTGGCGGGCTGGTAGCTGCAGATTTTGTAGCAGCAGGCATGCGCCATGTCGATGCACTGGTGCTCTCATCGCCAGCGCTGGCATTGCATCTGTCTGGGGTGCAAAAAATCTTGATGGAATATCTGCCCAAGCTGCTGCCAAATCTGCGCATTGCCAATGGCGTGCAGTCGCGCTATCTCTCGCACGATGCCGCTGTGGTCAAGGCCTATGATGACGACGCCCTGCAGCACAACCGCATCAGCGCCAGACTGGCGGGCTATATGGGGAGCGGCGGTAGCCGGGTGCAGGCCAAGGCACGCCACTGGAGCGTGCCCACGCTGCTGATGTGGGCAGGGCAGGACAAACTGGTCAACCCCGTTGGCAGCGCCTTGCTGGCCGAGCATGCACCAGCCGCCGTGCTGCAGGCCCAGTGCTTTGACCAGGCCTACCACGAGATCTTCAACGAAAGCCCCGAGCTGGCTGCGCCGGTGTTTGCGCGACTGGAGCAGTGGTTGAACCAGCAGTTTCCTGCTGCATAACGACTCTTGGCGTCTTTTAGAACTGCGGAGGTGGTTGCTTGCGGCCTTTTTCCACAGGGTTGGCGCGCAGCTTTTCTGTGGGGTAGGCACGCAGAAACTCTTTGGCCTTGTTGACCTTGGCATTGAGCCATGCGTCGTACGAGCCTTCGTTCAAGATGGCGGGCATGGCCTTGTCGTTACCGGCGTGGCCGTAGCGGTTCATCAGCGCATGGGCATTGGCGTTAACGGTGATGATGGCGTAGCTGGTGATGATTTCACCGTCTTCACCCACCCAGCGGGCCCAGACGCCTGCAGCGCCCATGGGGTTGTTGTCCACGCGGGTGATGCGGGTAGGCACGGGCTTGCCGGATCGCACGTCATCGACCTGGAACGATTGCAGCGGCACGATGCAGCGCTGGCCAGCCAGCCAGGCGTCGCGAAATGCCGTGCCGGTGGTCAGGCTATCAATCTTGGCGGTGACCAGTTTGAGCGCGCGCAGGCGGCCGTCAGACGCGGACTTGACCCAGCTGGGCACCAGGCCAAAGCTTGCAGCTACCAGCACGCGCTCTACGGGCAATGTGGGAGCTCCTTCTTCAGGAGCTGTAAACGTACGTCCTAAAAGCGCTGCAGAAGATTCTGCGGCTGCATTGACGATGATGCAGCCCGAGCGACGCGGGGTGATGATTTTTTCGGGCAGAACTTCTGGTGCATCGACACGAAAGTTCTGCGAATAAAACTCGGGCTTGGCCAGAGAGAGGTGACAGCTGCTCATTGATTTACTCCAGTGCCAGCAGTGAAAGGGCGGCGACAGAGGCCGTTTCGGCGCGCAACACGCGGGAGCCGAGGCTGGCAGGCTTCCAGCCTTGTGCCAGCGCCCAGTCTTCCTCTTGCGCGGTCAGGCCGCCTTCGGGGCCGTGAAGCACCCAGACGGCCTTTGCATCGCCAGCGGCCAGTCGCAGTGGCTGGTTGCCTTCGCGCAGGGATAGCACGAGGCGGATGGCATCGGCTGGAGGCGCATCTTTGCTGCGCAGCCAGTCGGCCAGTGATTGGGGGGGGTGGATGACAGGCACCTGATTGCGGCCGCATTGCTCGCAGGCCGAAACGGCGATGGACTGCCAGCGCTCGATTTTCTTGTCAGCGCGGTCGCCCTTGAGCTTGAGCACGCTGCGCGCAGCCATTACGGGCTGAATGCTGGCCACGCCCAGCTCGGTGGCTTTTTCCACCAGCCAGTCCATGCGCTCATTGGCGGGCATGCCCACGACGAGGTGGATGGCACGCGGGGCTTCGCGCTCTACAGGGCTGTGGCTGTCTACGCGCACGCCCACATCGCTGCGGCCCATGTGGGTGATGGAGGCCTGGAATTCACCACCGGTAAAACCGTTGCCGGTCTGGCCTTCAAACAGGGTGATGACATCGCCGGGCTGGTGGCGCAGCACTTGCACATGGCGAGCTGCGCCTGCGGGCAGGTCCAGCTCGGCACCCAGGAGCAAGGGCGTGGGGCAATGAAAACGGGGCATGTTCTTCAAAAGTGAAGCGGCTTGCGCTCTTTGAACAATGACCTCAGACCTTTTTGATACTGAAATTCATACTCAAAAAACGCTAGCCGCTATTGTTTTATGTTGCTTACATCCGGCCGTAGGCATAGCCCACCTGAGTCTGGATTCCCTCGATCTCATCGATCAACTTGAGGAATGGGCCCAGAGCGCGGTAGCGATCGCAGGTGGTGCGGATGTAGTGGATGAAACGCGGTGCATCGGCCAGATATTTAGGCTTGCCGTCGCGCAGCGTGAGTCGGGCAAAGATGCCGGCCACTTTCAGGTGGCGCTGCAGACCCATCCATTCCACGCCGCGGTAGAACTCTCCAAAGTCATCACCCCAGCCGCTGGCACTGTTGGCGCCGACGAGGCCCGCCTTGCGGGCCTTTTCCCAGTAGCGGATGGTGATGTCGATGATGAAGTCTTCTTCCCAGCTGATGAAAGCATCGCGCAGCAAGCTGGCAATGTCATAAGTGATGGGGCCGTAGACCGCGTCCTGAAAGTCCAGCACACCCAGGGGTGCGCCGCTGGTCACAGGCTGCATCAGGTTGCGCATCATGAAATCACGGTGCACATAGACGCTGGGCGCTTGCAGGTTGTGGGCGACGATCTGGTCGAAGGTCTTGCTTATCAAGGCCTGCTGCTTGTCGTCCAGCGTGAACTTGCGGTGCTGGCCAATGTACCAATCGGGAAACAACTGCAGCTCGCGGCGCAGCAGGGCCTCATTGTAAATCGGCAGATTGCCTGTATTGCCGGCCTTGGAGGCCAGTTGCCAGTCCAGCAAGGTCTCAAGGGCAGAGCGATACCAGCCTTCGGCGTCCTGGGGCTTTTCGGGGTTCAGTGCTTCGATGACGGTCTGGCTGCCCAGGTCGTTGAGCAACATGAAGCCATTGACGGCATCCCATTCCAGAATTTGGGGCACGCACAGACCGGCCTGAGCCATCAGGCCTTGCACCTTGACGAACGGCGCGCAGTCTTCCTTGTCAGGGGGGGCGTCCATGATAATCAGGCTGCTGCCATCGGCGCGATCCAGCCGCAGATAGCGGCGAAAGCTCGCATCGGCCGAGGCGGGGCGCAGAGTTGTAGGAAGCACCTGGTGCTTTGCAGCGAGCGGAGCCAGCCAGGCGTCGAAAGCAGCGTGGCGGGCAGAATCTGCCCAGGCAACGCCGTCTGTGGGGGTGATTGAAGCGGTCATGGATAATCGGATTTTACAAACCGATGCCAACCCGTCTTCGGACAGTGGTGCTAGGCTCTCGGTTTTCTGTTGACGTATGCCTGCGCATGCGCGCTTTTGACGCTTTTGATCATCGTGCAATCCCCATCCCATCCACGAGATTTTCAACCCGCCAGCTCCGCTCGTTTGACGCGCGTGGGAGGCACTCGGCCGGTGATTCGCCCTCTGGCATGGGCTGTGGCACTGGCATGGGCCGGCACGGGCATGCAGGCGTATGCGCAGCCTGCGGCACCGGCTGAGTCGTCCGCGCCCAGCGTCGGTGACGCACTGCCGACGCTGGAACTCAAATCCAGCAGCCTGTTGCAGGAAAGCTATCCGCAGGACGTACGCGACCAGCAGCCGGTCTATCTCAAGGGTGACAGCCTGTCTGGCCAGCCCGATATCAAGGCCTCGGTACATGGCGATGCTGAACTGCGCCGTGGCGATACCTCGATTCGCGCTGAGAAGCTGGACTATGGTGTTCCGGACGACAAGGTCAAGGCCGTGGGCTCGGTCCATATCAATCAAGGCGGCAATGTCTACGAGGGCACGGCGCTGGATTTACAGGTTGATGCCTTCAAGGGCCAGTTTGATAACGCCAACTATCGTTTTCTGGCCAATGGTGGTCATGGCGAATCGTCGCGGGTGGATTTTGTCGATAAAGACCACTCGATTGTTCACGATGCCACTTACACCACCTGTCAGCGCGATGACGAAGCCAGCTGGGAGCCGAGCTGGATGCTCAAGGCCAAGGTCATTCATCTGGACATGGCCGAAGAAGTGGGTGTGGCTGAAGGAGCTCGGTTGCAGTTCAAGGGCGTGACCGTTCTGCCTGTGCCGCGCATGAGCTTTCCGTTATCGGACAAGCGCAAGTCTGGTTTGCTGCCACCCATGATTGGCATGGACAAGCTGGGCGGTATCGAATATTCGCAGCCTTATTACTGGAATATCGCGCCCAACCGCGACATGACCATCGTTCCCACGCTGATGACCAAGCGCGGCGTGAATCTGACGGGGCAATTTCGCTATCTGGAGCCAGGTTACTCCGGCGAGACCTATGCCAGCTACATGCCCGGCGACAACTTGCGAAATCGGGATCGCTGGGGCTATTCGTGGCAGCATCGCACGAGCTTTGACACGCCTGTGGGTGGGCTGGGTCTGAGCATGAACCTGAACCGTGTCAGCGACGGCGATTACTGGCGTGACTTCCGCCTAGCTCCCGTGGCATTGCGCCAGCGCCTGCTGCCCAGCACTGCCAATCTGAGCTGGGCCAAGGGCGACGGTGTGTTGAGCCTGAATGTGCTGCGCTATCAGGTGCAGCAGGATTTGACATCGCCGATTGCGCCGCCCTACAGCATGGTGCCGCAGCTGCAGTACCGCTACACACCGCTGGACCTGCCGCATGGGCTGGATTTCACGCTGGTGGCAGATACGACTCGCTTTGAGTTGATCCGGCCGATTGCTGGGCAAGTCGGAAATAACGGTCAGCGCAGCTATGTACAGGCTCAGCTGAGCCGGCCCTTCTTGTCGCCCGGTGCCTTCATTACACCCAAGGTATTGCTGCATACAGCGATGTATCAGACAGATCAGCTGATGAGTGATGGCAGCAAGAGCGCTAATCGCACGCTGCCGACTTTCAGTCTGGACAGCGGTCTGTTTTTTGAGCGCGACACCGCCTGGTTTGGCAAAAATTTGCTGCAGACCTTTGAGCCACGCGCTTTCTACACTTACACGCCATACCGCAACCAGAGCATGCTGCCGCTGTATGACACCAGCCGCAGTGACTTCAACTTTGCGAGTATTTTTTCCGAGAATGATTACGTCGGGCAGGACCGTATCGCCGACAACCATTTGCTGACACTGGGGGCAACTTCACGCTTTATCGACCCGGAAAGTGGTGCGGAAAAGCTCAAGTTTGCGATTGCCCAGCGTGTGCGTTTGTCCGATCAGCGCGTGCTGCTGCCCGGAGAGGTCGCGGCCACCAGCAAATTGTCTGATGTTCTGCTGGGTGCGGCCTTCAACTGGACCGATAAATGGTCGCTGGAAGGCACGACCCAGTACAACAAGGACATTGGCCGTACGGTTCGGACCACGGCCACGGCGCGCTACAGCCCTGGTAACTACCGTACTTTCAATATTGGCTACCGTACCCAGCTTGATACGCAGACCAGAAAGCCTTCCAGTGAACTGGTGGATGTGGGCTGGCAATGGCCCATCAATGATCTCTGGGGCGACAAGGGCAAGGATCTGGGTGCAGGCCGGGGTCAGGGTGGTGGCCGCTGGTATGCCGTGGGGCGTCTGAACTACTCGATCAAGGACAACAAGCTGGTCGATACCGTCGTGGGTTTTGAATACGACGGCTGCTGCTGGATTGGCCGCGTGGTGCTGGAGCGCCTGCAAAGCTCGGTCGTCCAGTCCAATCTGCGTCTGCTGTTCCAGGTCGAGTTCGTCGGCTTCTCGCGCCTGAGCTTTGGTGCGGATCCCACGACAAGTCTCAAGCAAAATGTGCCGCGCTACCAATATCTGCGTGAGGCGGTGACTCCGCCCAGCCGCTTTACCAATTACGATTAATCAAGGCTTTTTCATGCGTTTTTTCTCCAAGACAACCAATGCATGTGCTGTGGCCATGGCTTTGGCTGTGATGGCTGCCGGTGTGCAGGCTCAGTCTCTGAAGACTCCCGGCAAGGCCAAGGCTGGCAATGATGCGTCGCTCTCGCGTGCTCTGGAGGCCACTGGTAAGCCTTCGGCCCGTCAGGCTCCGGCCGCAGCAAGCGGTATTCGCTCGGCTGATTACATCGTGGCTGTGGTGAATTCTGAACCCATCACCAACAACGAAGTACGCGCGCGCATGGAGCGCGTGGCGCAGAACGTGACTGAGCAGGGTGGTCAGCTTCCGCCCCAGAGCGAGCTGGCTCGCCAGGTGCTGGAGCGTCTGGTGGTAGAGCGCGTGCAGTTGCAGGAAGCCCGGGACACCGGCATCAATGTGGACAAGCTGACTGTTGATCAGGCCGTGGCCAATGTGGCCCGCCAGAACAATACGGACATGGCCGGTTTGCTGGCTCGCCTCAAGGCCGATGGCATTTCGGAGGCGCAGTTCCGCGCTGAAATCAGTGGCCAGATGCAGATGCAGCGCGTGCGTGAACGTGATGTGGACGGCAAGGTCAAGGTCACGGAAGCCGATATCGATCGCTATCTCAAGGAGCAAAAGCGCCCCGGCGATGCCGCTGCTGCGGGTGCCATGGCCAATTTGGGTCACATCCTGATCACCGTGCCTGAAAACGCCAGCGCTGCGGTGGTCGCCGAGCGTGAAGCCAAGGCCAAGAAAGCAGCAGAGGCCGCTCGCAGCAACGCTGACTTTGTGGCTGCTGTGCATGAATTCTCGGATGTGCCTAATGGTCAGGGCGGGGGTGCCATGGGCATGCGCCCCGTCAGCGAATATCCTGAGTTGTTCGTTCAGCAAGTGGGCTCTGCCGCTAAGGGCACTGTAGTGGGGCCGTTTCGCTCCGGCGCGGGCTTTCACGTGCTCAAGGTGCTGGAAAAGTCGCAGGCCGGCGCTGCAGCCGCTTTCATCACGCAAAACCATGCACGCCATATTCTGTTGACCGTGGGTGATGGCATGACTGAAGCGCAGGCCGCAAAGCGCCTCGAAGACTACAAGCGTCGCGTGCAGGCGGGTCAGGCGACCTTCCAGCAACTGGCGCAGGAGTTCTCCAAGGATGGCAGCGCACGCAATGGCGGTGATCTGGGCTGGTCTTCGCCCGGCCAGTATGTGCCGGAGTTCGAGCGCGTGCTCAACAACTTGCAGCCCGGCGAGATCAGTGCCCCTGTCGTGTCGCGCTTTGGCGTGCACCTGATTCAGTTGATCGAGCGTCGTCAGGAAAAGCTGACCGAGCGCGAGCAGCGCGAAATGGTGCGTAACGTCGTGCGTGAGCGCAAGGCCGAACAAGACTATGACACCTGGCTCAAAGAGCTGCGAGGCAAGGCCTTTGTTGAGTACCGCGAGCCACCTCAATAAGCCCATGCAGTTCACTTGAAGTGCCTGCTAATGTCATCATTCGGCATCGGGCACTCACAATCCCACAGCTTTCAAGCGGTGCTCAGGCACCGCTTTCGCATTCATGAAACATATTCCACGCAAGCGTTTTGGCCAGAACTTCCTGACGGATGGCGCCATCATCGACAGCATTGTTGACGCCATCAACCCCGAGGCGGGCCAGCCCATGGTCGAAATCGGCCCCGGCCTCATGGCGCTGTCGCAGCCGCTGGTCGAGCGTCTGGGCAAGCTCACCGTGATCGAGCTTGATCGTGACCTAGCGGCCCGTCTGCGTTTGCGCGACGATCTGGATGTGGTCGAGTCCGACGTGCTCAAGGTCGATTTCCGAGCTCTGGCGGCGCGTCTGGGCGTGCCCAAGCTGCGCGTGGTGGGCAACCTGCCCTACAACATCTCCAGCCCCATCTTGTTCCATCTGCTGGAGCAGGTGGATGTGGTGCAAGACCAGCACTTCATGTTGCAAAAAGAGGTGATTGACCGCATGGTGGCCGATGCGGGCAATTCCGCCTATGGCCGCCTGTCGGTCATGCTGCAGTGGCGCTACGCCATGGAAGACGTGCTGTTTGTGCCGCCGGGCAGCTTCAACCCTCCGCCCAAGGTCGATAGCGCCGTGGTGCGCATGATTCCGCGTGAGAAGCCTGCGGAACTCAACCCCCAGCTACTGGAAGAGCTGGTGCGTGTGGCCTTCAGCCAGCGCCGCAAGATCTTGCGTAATACGCTGGGCAAGTGGCTGGAAGAAAAGGGCTTCGCGGGTGAGTTCGACGTGCAGCGCCGTGCGGAAGAAGTACCCGTGGCGGAGTACGAAGCGCTTGCCGCACAGCTTTCCTGATTGAGGATGAAAATAACTTCTCGTGCTTATTTCATAAGCGCAAGAAGCTATTGATTTGATATTTCAGTCAGTCGTTTGCAGCGCATCGCCTAAGGCATTGATCAGGCGCTCAATCTCCGCTTTTTCGCTGATAAAGGGCGGTGCCAGTTGAATGGTGTCGCCGCCATAGCGCACGTAAAAGCCGGCATCCCAGCACTTCATCGCAATCTCGTAGGGGCGCTTTGCGGGCTCGCCGGGCAAGGGCTCAATCGTCAGCCCGGCAGCCAGGCCGATGTTGCGAATATCCAGCACATGCTTTGCGCCCTTGAGGCTGTGCACGGCCTGCTCAAAGAACGGGGCCAGCGCCTTGACGCGGCCCGGGCCGTCTTCTTTCTCCAGTAAATCCAGCGAGGCAATGCCAGCGGCGCAGGCCACGGGGTGGGCGCTGTAGGTATAACCATGGGCAAACTCCAGCATGTACTCGGGACCGCCTGCGGCCATGAAGCTGTTGTAAATCTCGGGCGTCACCACGCAGGCACCCAGCGGCTGTGCGCCATTGGTCACTTGTTTGGCGATGTTCATGATGTCTGGCGTCACGCCAAAGGCTTCGGCTGCCGTCATGGCACCCAGACGGCCAAAGCCGGTGATGACTTCATCAAAAATCAACAAAATGCTGTGCTGGGTACAGATCTCGCGCAGGCGCTGCAGATAGCCTGCGGGCGGAATCACCACGCCGCCAGAGCCGGACATGGGCTCCACAATCACGGCGGCGATATTGCTGGCGTCATGTAGGGCGATGAGATCCAGCAGGCGCTCGGCTAGTGCCTTGCCATCCGTCTGCGGCATGCCTTGGTAAAACGATCCCGGCGGTGGCTGGGTATGGGGCAGATGATCGGCCTCAATGCCTTGGCCAAAAGTCTTGCGGTTGCCCACCATGCCGCCGACGGAAATGCCGCCAAAGTTCACCCCGTGGTAGCCTTTTTCGCGGCCAATCAGCCTGGTTTTTGTGCCCTGGCCCTTGGCCCGCCAATAGGCGCGAGCCATTTTGAGCGAGGTGTCAGCGGCTTCTGAGCCCGAGCCGGTGAAGAACACATGCTCTAGCCGGTGGCTTGAGCTTTGGGGCATCAGCTTGATGATGCGATTGGCCAGCTCGAATGATGCAGGGTGGCCAAACTGAAACGCCGGGGCGTAATCCAGCTGCAGCGCTGCTTTGCCAATGGCCTCGGCAATCTCGCGTCGGCCATGGCCCAGGCCGCTGCACCACAGGCCCGAGAGGCCATCAAATATACGGCGACCGTCGGCATCCGTGTAATACGCGCCCTGTGCGGCGGTAATGATGCGCGGCTTGGCCTTGAAGTCGCGGTTGCCGGTGAAGGGCATCCAGTGGGCGGCCAGCCACTGCGCATCATGAGGCGTGGCGGATGCCGAAGTCTGGGTATCTGCAAGCTGCATGGGAACTCCTGGAGTTCTTCGCATTGTTGGTCGCGTGCTGGCTTTGGGAAATAGCCGCAAACCCATGGGCGCTTACTTGGCAGAGGCTTGTGCGATAGTTATCCACAGATAGGCCTTGTTTCTGATAGCTGCACTCAGAAATTTTCAGCGGCTTGCAATAAGAGACTTGAAAGAAACCAGCTGAATCCTTAATTTATCAAGAGGCTCAATGCAGGCTTGTGCACATGATTTCTACAGGTCGGCAAGCTGCCCGTTGCAATCGCCCAGCGTGGCCAGTGACTGCAGCAGCCAATGCGTAAAAGTGGCAGGGTTGCTGGTATTCATAAGGGCCTTTTATGTGCTTAGGCTTGTGCAGCAAGCGCTTTCTGCTCCTGTTTTTTCAGGCGGCGCTCCCAGGCTTTTTCATGGAAGAAAAAGGCAAAGGCCTGAACCGTGGGCTCCAGCAGGCTGAGGGTGAGCGAGGCCAGCAGGTTCCCCGTCACGGCATAGGCCACGCAGGCGGCCACGGTGATGTGGATAAAGTAGTAGCTGATGGTTTTGCTCAGCGTGAGCTTGTTTTGGCGCATGGCCTGAATCAAACGTGTCATGGCATTTTCCTGAGTCGATAGCTCGATGTTATGGATTCAGGCAGGCTGAATCCAATTGAGAATCATTATCATTATGATAGTGCCTGCGCCAGACAGTGACATGAGGGACTTGCTAAGCTGTCAATAGTAAATTTAAGTGAAATTGGCTTCTAGCCCTTTATTGACAGGCGCTGGTAGCTATTGATTTAAGAGTTTGAAATGTCAGAGTTGATGCCAATTCAGCTGCGTGCGCTGGGCGTGGCAGATGTGAATGCTGTGCTGCGCATACAGGCCCAGTGCTATGGCGATGGTTTTGCTGAGCCGGGCGAGGTGTTTGCGCGCCGTTTGCAGGGCGTGGGGCATTGCTCCTGGGCGGCTGAGCAGGGCGGCGAACTGGTGGCCTATCTGGCTGCCTATTGGTCGCGCCCCGGTGCCATTACGCCGCTTAACGGTGACTTTGCCGACTATGCAGACGCCAGCGTGTTGTATCTGCACGATATGGCCGTGTCATCAGTGGCTGCAGGCCAGGGGCTGGCGCAGCGCATGGTGCAGGCAGTCAAGACGCAGGCCCGGGAGCGCGGTGTGCAGCGCACGGCGCTGGTGTCGGTGCAGGGCTCACAGCTTTACTGGGAACGTCAAGGCTATAAGGCCGAGAATGTGGCAAGTGCAGCGCAGCAGCAACATTTGGCCAGTTATGGAGAGAGTGCCCTCTATATGGTGGGAATAATCTGACCAGTTTTCTGGGCAGGGCAAGGATAATGCCGCCCATGCCCAATCGCTGGAAACCCAATGTCACCGTCTCGGCCATCATCGAGCGCGATGGCCGTTTTTTGCTGGTAGAAGAACAAACGGCAGATGGACTGCGGCTGAATACGCCTGCAGGTCACCTCGACCCTGCCGAAAGCCCCATCGATGCCTGCGTGCGCGAGGTGCTGGAAGAGACCGCCTACAGCTTCACGCCCACGGCGCTGGTTGGCATCTATATGAACCGCTTTGTGCGCACGCGCACCGGCTCTGACATCACCTATCTGCGCTTTGCCTTCACGGGCGAGCTGGGCATGCATCACGCCCACTGCGCGCTGGACGATGGCATTGTGCGCAGCGTCTGGCTTACGCTCGATGAGCTCAAGGCCACGGCCCATCTGCACCGCAGCCCCATCGTGCTGGAGTCGGTGCAAGACTATCTGGCTGGCCAGCGCCATGATCTGGGCCTGGTTCATACGGACTCCAGCATCTACCGGCTCCCACAGCCCACGCCGGCCGTGCCGCAGGATGCCGGTGCCACGCTCGACGATGTGCTGGCGCAGATTCATTGATCGCTGCTTGAAGGTACTGTGACAGGCTGAAAGGCACAAGGCTGTGCACAATGCCCAGTCATGACCTTGAGCAGCCTGATTCGACTGATTGCACTCGCCGCCCTCTGGGGCGGCAGCTTTTTGTTCATGCGTATAGCGGTTCCCCATCTGGGCGCAGTGCCCACGGCGGTGGGGCGCGGCCTGTTTTCCACGCTGGGCCTGGGTGCTGCCTTGTTCGTTCTGGGATACCGCCCACGGCTGGGGCGTTATCTGTGGCCGCTGCTGGCGCTGGGCGTCATCAACTCCGGCATTCCTTTTCTGATGTACTCGCTGGCCGCGCAGGTGCTGCCCTCGGGTTACAGCGCCATCTTCAATGCCACCACGCCGCTGGTGGCCACCGTGGTGGGGGCGCTGGTGTTTGCCGAGGGCATCACCCGCGCCCGCATTGCTGCCGTGCTGCTGGGCATCTGTGGTGTGGCAGTGCTGGCCCAAGCCGGGCCGCTAGAGATCACCACGGCCGTGCTGGGTGGCATGGCCGCCTGCTTTGTGGCCACGGTCTGCTATGCGTTTTCCAGCTTTCTCACACTCCGGCTTGTGGGGGCCAATGCGCCGGTGGATATGCGCGCTGCCGTCTTCATCAGCCAGTTGGGGGCGCTGCTGGTGCTGCTGCCCGCATTGCTGGTGCACCTGTTTCTGCACCCACAGGCCATGACGGAGCTGCAGGCTGCGCCGCTGCTGGCCTGGGGTAATGTGGCGCTGCTGGGTCTGCTGAGCACCGCGCTGGCCTATGTGCTGTACTTCCGCCTGATTACCGATGAAGGCCCGCAAAAAGCGTTGACGGTGACGTTTATCGTGCCGGTGTTTGCCGTGCTCTGGGGCTGGCTGCTGCTGGGCGAGCCGCTGAGCGCCGCCCATGCCGTGGGCGGCGGCTTGATTGCGCTGTCGCTGTGGATGGTGCTGCGCTCGAAGGCCTCTTGAGTCGACGAGGCTGCTGCGTCTGGTCTTCTGCTCACCAGGCGGCAGGCAGGCGCAGCTGAAGCAGCTCCAGAAACGACTGTGCCGCATGCGGCAACGTGCGGCCGGCCAGGGTCTGTACCTCGATATCGCGCAGATCCATGCTGCGGTCGCTGAGCGCAACGGCCACCAGCGCACCCGTGGCCACCATATGGCGGGCGGCGATTTCGCTGGCCACGGCGACCGCGACGCCCTGGGCCGCAAAGTTCAGCAGCGTCTTGCCGTGATTGCTTTCCAGGGCCGGCGCCAGCATCAGTCCCTGGCGGTTGCAGGCCGCATCCAGCAATTGGCGCACGGCCGTGCTGGGCGGTGTCAATGCCAGCGGGTAGCGCACCAGCCTGGCCAATGTCACGCGGCGTTCCTGTGCCAGCTCATGGCCGGGTGCCACCAGTGCCAACACGGGCGCGGCCATGCGGCAGGCGACGGTAATACCGGGCTCGGGGGTCCGGCTGAAGCACAGGCCTATGTCGGCCATGCCGGCGCGCACGGCATCGGAGACTTCGGGCGTGGGTAGCACGGTCACCTCAAAGACGATGCCGCTGTGCTCGCGCTGGAAGGCCGCGCACAGGCGTGGCAGGAATTCGCTGGCGAAGGCGTCGGAACTGGCAATGCGCACCTTGCCGCTGCGCAGGCCCTGCAGGGCTTTGATTTCGTCCAGCGCGCGTTCGGCGTCCAGACCCGCGCGGCGGGCGTGATCGGCCAGGATCTCGCCTGCCGCATTGAGCACCATGCCGCGCGGGTGGCGCTCGAACAGCGGCGTGCCCAGCCGCGCCTCCAGCGCCGCAATCTGGCGGCTGATGGCCGAGGCAGCCACATGCAGTTTGGCCGAGGCTTCGGTCAGCGAGCCGCCTTGCGCGACTTCGTGAAAGTAGCGCAGTGCAGTGTCTTGCAGCAGCAAATGGCGGGAATCGGGCATGGCAAGCGGTGGGTGCAAATCGCCATTGTGCTCGCTTTGCTTTTTTGGCAACGACGGCTTGCAAATTTGCCGATAGCGGCAAACGTCTGGACTTTTTAAGATGGCGTGTTTGATTGTCGCCAGGCAGCGGCAACCCCTTTCGAACAAGCTGCCATCTCACCGGGAGTTGCCATGCGGGCACGATCTACTGTTTCAACGATGCGCCGTCACTGGTTTCAGACCGCAGCGGCTCTGGCCGGTGCTCTGCTGGCGTTGCCGGCTCTGGCCCAGGGTGAGGCCGCCTGGCCCAACCGTCCGGTACGGGTGATCGTGCCTTTCCCGCCCAGCGGGGCAACCGATCTGGTGGCGCGTGTGATTGCGCAACGTGTATCGCAAGAGCTGGGCCAGCCGCTGATCCTCGACAACCGGCCGGGGGCCGGCGGCACCATTGGCACGGCCGAAGCCGCCAAGGCGGCGGCCGACGGCTACACCTTGCTGTTCACTACCAGCAGCACGCATGCCATCTCGCCGCATTTGATGCCCAAGCTGGCCTACAAGGCGGACAAGGACTTCACTCCCATCGCCCACACGGCCGACGCGGCCAGCGTGCTGCTGATCACGCCCTCGCTGCCGGTTAAAAGCGTGCAGGAGCTGATTGCCCATGCCAAGGCCAACCCCGGCAAGCTCAACTACGCCACCAGCGGCAACGGCACCATCGTGCACCTGAACACGGCCGCCTTTGCCGCGCAGGCCGGCATTCAGCTCACCCATGTGCCCTACAAGGGCACGGCGCAGTCGATCACCGATCTGGCCGCCGGCCAAGTGCACCTGCTGTTCGACTCCATTCCGACCGGTATGCCTCATGTGGCCAGCGGCCGCCTGCGGGCCCTGGCCGTGACCGGTGACAAGCGCAGCACGTTGGCCCCGAATCTGCCCACGGTGGTCGAATCGGGTCTGCCCGGCTATTCCTCGGTCACCTGGTTCGGCGTCTATGGCCCGGCCGGCATGAAGCCCGAGCTGGTCGGCAGGATCAACCAGGCCTTCAACCGCGCCATCCAGAATCCCGAGGTGATCGCCAGCCTGGCCAAGCAGGGCGTGGAGCCCGCCAAGGCGCAGACGCCTGCCCAGTTCTCCGCCATGGTGCAGGCCGACAGCGCACGCTGGGCCAAGGTCATCAAGGATAACCACATCACTTTGGAATAAAGCACCGCTCTGAGCGACCTTGCACCTTCCCCTTCTCTCCCAACGCGGGAGGTGGGCACGTCCTCGTTACGAGGCGGCTCTTGCTCGATGCCTCTGGCCCGGAGCGTCAGTGTTAAACGTCGGGCCCATGAATCACTGATCGGAATTAGATATGACAAACCTCGTCAAGGACTGGACGCTTCCCTATGCCTCGCAGCGCTCGCCGGTGCTGGGGCGCAATGTGGTCAGCACTTCGCAGCCGCTGGCCGCGCAGGCCGGCCTTTCCATGCTGCTGGCCGGTGGCAACGCCGTGGATGCGGCGCTGGCTGCAGCCATGACACTGACCGTGGTCGAGCCCACGGGCTGCGGCATCGGCAGCGACGGCTTTGCCATCGTCTGGGACGGCAAGGAACTGCACGGCCTCAATGCTTCGGGCCGCTCGCCCGCAGGCTGGACGCCCGAGTACTTTGAGCAGCTCGGCGGTATCCCGGAGAAAGGCTGGAACGCCGTGACCGTGCCCGGCGCCGTGTCCGCCTGGGTGGCGCTGTCCAAGCGCTTCGGCAAACTGCCTTTCGCACAGGTTGCCCAGCCGGCAATCAACTATGCGCGCCATGGCTTTGCGGTCTCGCCCACCATTGCCACGCTGTGGGAGCTGGGCGGCAAGAAGCTGGGCGACCAGCCCGGCTTTGCCGAATGCTTTCTGCCCGGCGGCCGCGCGCCCAGAGCCGGTGAAGTGTTCAAGAGCGAAGCCCATGCGCGCACGCTGGAGGAGATTGCCGAGACCCTGGGCGAGTCCTTTTACCGCGGTGCGCTGGCTCAGAAGATGGCTGCGCATGCGCGGGCCTGCGGTGGCGTGATGACCGAGCAAGACCTGGCAGCACATCAGGCCGACTGGGTGGGCACGGTATCGCAGCCCTTCGGCGATTCGGTGATTCATGAGATCCCGCCCAACGGCCAGGGCATTGCCGCGCTGATGGCGTTGGGCATGCTCGATGAATTGGGCGCGGGAGAGCAGCCCTTGGACGGCGTGGACAGCGTGCACCTGCAGATCGAGGCCATGAAGCTGGCCTTGGCCGACCTGAACCAGCACAGCGCCGACCTGGAGCATATGCGCGTCACTCCCGCGCAGTTGCTGGACCGCGCCTATCTGCGGGAACGCGCCCAGCTGATCGATGCGGAAAAAGCCGGTCTGCCAGCCTATGGCGCACCCCGGCCCGGCGGCACGGTCTATCTGGCGGCGGGCGATGCCAGCGGCATGATGGTCTCCTTCATCCAGTCCAATTACATGGGCTTCGGCTCGGGCGTGGTCGTGCCGGGCACGGGCATCAGCCTGCAGAACCGCGGCCATGGTTTCACCACCGAGGCCGGCCATGTCAACCAGGTCGCCCCGCGCAAGCGCCCTTCGCACACCATCATTCCGGCCTTTGCCATGAAGGCCGACGGCCAGCCGCAAATGGCTTTCGGTGTGATGGGCGGGCCCATGCAAAGCCAGGGCCATCTGCAGATGGCTTTGCGCGTGCTGCGCTACGGCCAGAACCCGCAGGCCGCGACCGATGCACCGCGCTGGCGCGTGACCGGGGGCAAGGGCGTGGCGGTGGAGCCGGCCTTTGACGCCGCCGTGGTGGAGCAGTTGCGCGCGCGCGGCCACGAAGTCAGCGTGGAGGCCGGCCATGGCGTGTTCGCCTTTGGCGGCGCGCAGCTGGTGCTGCGTGATGGCGAGCATTACATCGCGGGGTCTGACTCGCGCAAGGATGGGTGCGCGGTGGGGTATTAAGGTCCCCCCTGAGTCGCTTCGCGCCTTCCCCCAGGGGGACGACGGCATCGCTGCGGGGCGGCCCTTGTTTGCCGTCTCTGGCTTGGGTTGTGTCAGTTTTAAGCGCTGCGAGCTGTCACAAAAGTTGCGGGTTCTGCGTCTAAGGCTTGAGGCCTGTCACACTGGGTGGCGGGTTCCAGGCCTATTCGCAGGAGACTTCATTTGAGCACCACTTCCCACGCTGTGCCGTCCGTCGATACGAGGTTGCAGGAGTTTGAGCGCCATCGTTCGCGTCTGTTCGGCTTGGCCTATCGCATGCTGGGCCAGCGGGCCGAGGCCGAAGATCTGGTACAGGATGTCTGGCTGCGCTGGCAGGCCAGCGATCGCGCCGGCATCGTCCAGCCCGAGGCCTGGCTGGTGACCACGGCCACGCGGCTGGCCATAGATCGGCTGCGGCGCCTGCGCGTGGAGCGCGAGCACTATGTGGGCTTCTGGTTACCCGAGCCGCTGGTCCAGCCCTGGACCGAGACGGCCCCTTCTGCCGAGGATGTGCTGGAGCGGGCCCACGATGTTTCCACCGCGCTGCTGTTTGTGCTGGAGCAACTGACGCCCGAGGAACGCGCGGCCTTTTTGCTGCGCGAAGTTTTCGATGCCGACTATGCCGAAGTGGCTCAGGCGCTGGGCCGCAGCGAGGCCGCCTGTCGCCAGCTCGTGCATCGTGCACGCGTCCATGTCAAGGCCGGGCGGCCGCGCTTCGATGTGCCAGCACCAGCCCATGCCGAGCTGCTGCGCCGCTTTGCCCAGGCCGTGCAGGGCGGAGATCTGACGCAGATTCAGGCCTTGTTCGCCCCCGATGCCGCGCTGATCAGCGACGGCGGGGGCAAGGTCGCATCCTTTGGTCAGGTGCTGGAAACCGGGCGTCGCCTGGCCCTGCTGTACTTCGCCACGGCCCGGCGCCTGCGCCGCGATGGACAGCTGCAGACCCTGCATCTGGTGCGGGTCAACGGCCTGCCGGGTCTGGTGCGCTGCGTGGATGGCAAGGTGGAGTCGGTGCAGACGCTGCTGGTCGAAGACGGGCTGATCCAGCGCATCTACACGCTGCGCAACCCGGATAAATTGAGCGGCGTGATGCCGCCATCCACCTGAAGAGTGACGGCTTTCAGGTGGATGGGACAACAGATAAAATCATAGCTGCAAGCGATTTTGATTCAATAGATTCAGATGGTTTTATGCCTGAGATGTTTGTGAATAAAGCGCTAGCAGCTATCTTTATTGAAACTCACGCAATGGATTGCATGGTCTGTCACAAACCGGGCCGCTGGCGCGTCTAAGAGCTATGGGTCAGCCACAGGGGCGGGCCTGCAATACCTCAGGAGTCTTCATATGGCCGATATCGCCAACCCCATTGCCATCCCCACGCCACGCCTGGATTTCCGTGCGCTGTCTCCCGAGCTTTACAGGGCCCAGGGAGGCATCAACGCGCTGCTTGCCCGTTCCAGCCTCGGCGTGCAACTGCTGGAGCTGGTCTATCTGCGCGTCTCGCAGATCAATGGCTGCGCCTTCTGCGTGGACATGCATGTGCGCGAGCTGCTGTCACGCGGCGAGGACCTGCAGCGCATCAACAGCGTGGTGACCTGGCGCGAGGTGGATTTCTTCGAGATGCGCGAGCGCGCCGCCCTGAACTGGGCCGAACGCTGCACGCAGCTGAGCAAGGCCCATCCCGCGCCGCAGGACTTCGAAGCCCTGCGTCCCTACTTCAGCGAGCGCGAGATCGTGGAGCTCAGCTACGCCATCGGCTGCATCAATGTCTGGAACCGTCTGTGCGTGGGTTTTGCCGCACCGGTGGAGAGGAAAGCCATCACTGTCTGAGCACCAGCGCATCATCCTCAGTTCTGGGTGATCTTGCGCTCCTTGACCACCTTGCCCCATTGCTCGTACTCCTTCTTCATAAAGGCCGCGAACTCGGGGCGGGTCGTGGGCTGGGGCGTCAGGCCGTGCAGCTTGAGTGCTTCGGCCACGCCGGGGTCCTTGAGCACCTTGACGATCTCCAGATTCCAGCGGTCCAGCACTGTTGTGGGCGTCTTGCCCGGGGCGACAAAAGCATACCAGTTCAAGGCCTCAAAGCCGGGGTAGCCCGCTTCGGCCACGGTGGGGATGTTGGGCATATAGGCCGGGCGCGTCAGGCCTGTGGTGGCCAGCGGGATCAGCTTGCCGGTTTCAATGTGCGGCAAAGCCGTGGGCGGCGCGGCAAAGTACGAGGTCACGCGTTCACCCAGCAAGTCCTGCAGCGCAGGGGCTCCGCCCTTGTAGGGCACATGCACCATCTCAATGCCCGCCCGCTGGTTGAACAGCTCGCCCGCCAGATGCGAGGCCGAGCCCGCGCCAGTCGATGCGTAATCCACGCTGCCCGGTGCTTTCTTGGCCTTGGCCACAAACTCGGCCAGATTCTTCACGCCAGCGCCCTTGTGCACCACCAGCACGTTGGGAAAGTTCACCCCGCCCGAGATGGGTGCCAGATCGTTGAACGGGTTGTAGCCCACTTTCATGATGTGGGGGGCGATCGTCAACGGGCCGATGGAGCCGAACAGCAGCACCGTGCCATCTGCGGGAGCCTTGGTCACAAACTGGTGGGCAATATTGCCGCCCGCGCCGCCCTTGTTGTCCACCACCACGGTCTGGCCAATGTTTTCGCCCAGTTTCTTGGCAATCAGGCGCGCTGCTGCATCGGCTGCACCGCCTGCAGCGAAGCCCACGACCAGGGTGACGGGCTTGTTGGGCAGCCAGTCTGGCGCGGCCAGGGCCGCAGAGCCCAGACTCAGCATGGACGCGGCCACAACGGTGGCACGCAGAAAATAGCGTTTATTCAGCATGGGATGTCTCCTTGTAGGGATGAGGGGTGCCCCGGATCGATGTGCCCGGGGTCGTTGGTTTTTTCTCAGTCAGCGCCCAGACCGATGGGGCTGGGCTGGCGCTTTTCAGCGTTGTGGCGCAGAAGTGATGCGGTGCGGAAAACGCCGTGGGCGAACTTGCCGTAGGGCAAGGTGGCAAACAGCGCAATCACCGCGCCCAGGTGCAGGCACAGCAGCAAAGCCAGGGCAGGTGTGCCACGGCCCAGCCATAGCGCGAGGCCGCTGGCGGCCACCACAAACAGCAGGGCGATAAAGCCAAGGTCCATGGGCTTTTGCTTGGCATCGCCATGCAGCGGGTGGCGGGTGCGGTTGATATGCCACAGACCGGCGGTGCCAATCATCAGGCTCACACCCCCCAGAGCGCCCAGAATCTTGGGCAGACTGGGCAACTCATACGGCGCGGGCAGGTTGAAAACGTAGTGGTACACCGTCGCCAAACCGGTGGCGGTAAAGCACAGCATGAAGCCGTAGAACGTCAGGTGATGGAAGCGACGGCGCTTGAGCGTGTACTCGTCATCCTCGTTGTGGCAGCCGTCACCGTGGCCACCATCCAGATACTTCAGGCGCAGCACATCGTGTGTGGCCTCGGCAGCGGCCGGGCCGCTCACATCCACATTGCTGGTGGCGGGCTTCACATCCCTCCAGAAGCGGCGCACGCCCATGAAGAGCGCGAACACCACGAACAGAAATACCGGCGCAAAGATGCTGACCAGCAGGTTGTGCGGGAACAGGTTGTAGAAGTTATTGCCCAGATTGTGGTTCCACAACTGGCCCAGCCCACCTTGTGCGGCCACAGCCAGCGCCAGGAACAGGAACAGGCCTGCCACCAGCGCCAGTGACAGCGTCAAACCATTCTTTTGGTACAGCTTGCCCATGGCGGGCGGCCAGGCATAGTCGGCATAGGTCTGGCCGCGTACCTCGGCCATGGCCTTGGGAATGTTGATGGCAAATTCATGCGGCGGCGCGTACTGGCAGGCGTGCAGGCAGGCACCGCAGTTGTGGCAGAGGTTGGCCAGGTAATGCACATCGGCCTTGCCAAATTCCAGGCGGCGCGTCATGGCCGGGAACACGGCGCAAAAACCTTCGCAGTAGCGGCAGGCATTGCAGATCTGCATCTGGCGCGCCACTTCGCCTTCGGCTGCGGTCTCTGTTGGTGCGGGAATGATTGGGATGATCTTGCCGGTGGCCAGCGTTTGGGCTTCGTTGGCGAGGTCTTGCAGGGATGGGATGCTCATGGTTCAGACCTCGTCTTTCACAGCGCCACGCACGGCGGGTTTACCTGCGGCAGCCAGCGCAGCGTTGCGCCCGGCAATGCGGCCAAAGGCCGTGCCAATCGACATGCCCACGCCTGCGGTGTAGCCCTTGCCCAGCACGTTGCCAGCCATCATTTCGCCAGCCACAAACAGGTTCTGACTGGGCTGGTCGTTAAAGCGAACCGCCGCGGTGTCATCCACCTTCAAACCCAGATAGGTAAAGGTGACGCCGGGGCGTAGCGCGTAGCCGTAGAACGGCCCTGTATCCAGCGGTCGCGCCCAGTGCGTCTTGGCCGGGGTCACCCCTTCGGTGTGGCAATCGTCCAGTGCGGTGTGGTCGAACTGGCCGACCTTGCAGCTGCCGTTGTAGGCATCCATGGTCTGCATGAAGGTGTCTACATCCAGACCCAGCTTCTGGGCCAGCTCTGGCAGCGAGTCAGCCTTCACGCCGGGAAACACCGGCGGCATGAAACGGCCAATGGCCTTGCTGTCGATGATCGAATAGGCAATCTGCCCCGGTTGCTGGGCCACCAGACGGCCCCAGATGGCATAGCGCTTGGGCCAGAAGTCTTCGCCCTCGTCATAAAAGCGTTCCGCATCGCGGTTCACCACCACGCCCAGCGATACGCAGTCAATGCGTGTGCAAATGCCGCCGTCATACAGCGGCGCGCGGGCGTCAATCGCCACCATGTGCGCTTGCGTCGGGTCGCCAATGCGGTCGGCGCCTTGCTCATCGAGCATGTGGCGCAGCAACACGCCCTTGTTGAAGGCCGTGCCACGGATCAGAAAGTTGTCCGAAGGCCATTCCCCGCGCTCGTTCTGGCCCCAGGCCTCGCGCAGCCATTCGCGGTTGGACTCGAAGCCGCCCGCAGCCAGTACGCAGCTTTTGGCGGTGATGCGTTGACCGTTCACCCAAGCGGCTTTGAATTGGCCTTTGTCGATTTCGATGCGGTCCACCGGCGATTCGTAGCGAATCTCCACGCTCAGCTTTTCAGCACTGCGGAAATAGGCGTTCACCAGCGCCTTTCCGCCGCCCATGAAAAAAGCATTGGTACGCGCCACATGCAGCGCGCCAGACAGCGGTGGCTGAAAGTGCACGCCGTGCTTGCGCATCCAGTTGCGGCAGGTGGAAGACGCACGGATCACCATGCGCGCCAGGTGCTCGTTGGTAATGCCGCCCGTGACCTTGAGCAAGTCCTGCCAGTACTCTTCTTCGGGGTAGGCCTCGGTCAGCACGTCTTGCGGCGCATCGTGCATGCAGCGCAGATTGCGGGTGTGACCCGAGTTGCCGCCACGCCATTCGCGGGGCGCGGATTCCAGCAGCAGCACGCGGCTGCCGGCTTCGCGAGCCATAAGAGCGGCGCACAGGGCAGCGTTGCCACCACCGATGATGAGCACATCGGTGTCAAAGGCTTCAGTTTTCATGATGGGCTGCCATCAGGCGGGGGCCTGTGGCGGTTCAACGTGGGTGAGTCTTGTCTTGCTGATCGCTCGGAAAGCAGAGCTTTTCAGAGAGCGTCAGCAAGTGTTGAACCGAACTGTAGAGAGCGCCGCCTCACCCGTGCAGAGGTCTGAGGGGATGGGGGTATCACGATTTGTGATGAGGCCTTGCTGCCAAGGCCTGTCGCCGCTGCAGGCGACAGGAATGGTTTACTGAACGCTCAGCAGCGCATTGAAGATCAGCACCATGATCAGACCCACCACCGCCACGATGGATTGCACCACCGAGATGGTCTTGGTGGCTTCGCTCATGGTCATGCCAAAGGATTCCTTGACCATCCAGAAACCGGCATGGTTGGCGTAGTTGAAGAACAGCGAGCCGCAGCCGATGGACAACGCCAGCAATGGCAGGTTCAGGCTGGGATCGGCCCCGGCCAGCGGTGCCAGCAAGCCGGCAGCGCCCACGATGCCGACGGTCGCCGAGCCGGTGGAGACCGACAGCAGCATGGCGATCAACCAGCCCAGAATCAGCGGTGGGAAGGCAAACTGCTGTGTCAGGTGCACGATGGCATCGCCGACTTTGGCACTGGTCAGCATCTGCTGGAAGGCACCGCCACCGGCAATGATCATGATGATGGAGGCAATGGGCTTGAGGCTCTGGCCCAGTGCCTCACGCAGCTTTTCCATATCACCGCCGCGCGCCAGCACCAGTGCCACGATGGCGAACAGCACGCCCAGCAGCATGGCGATCAGCGGATTGCCCAGAAAGCTGGCCACATGCATGGCCGAGGAGTCCTTGGGCAGCAACATTTCCGCGACGGCATGAACCAGCATCAGAATGGCTGGCAGCAGTGCGGCCAGAACGCCGAGCGCAATGCCGGGCTGCTTGCCATCGGCATTTCCCGTGATGGTGAACTGATCCAGCAGAGTCTGGTCAGGCTTGGTGTTCATGCGCGGTGCAATGAAGGCACCGTACAGGGGACCGCCCAGAACCATGGCGGGAATGGCCGCCAGAAAGCCATACAGCATGGTTGGTCCGACCGTGGTCTTGAGGGTGGCAATGGCGGTCAAAGGGCCGGGATGGGGCGGCACCATGCCATGCATGGCAGCCAGGGCCGAGATCACAGGAACACCCACGTACACATAGGCCGAGCCTTTGAAGCGGGCCTGGCTCTCGAGCTTGCGCGCCACGCTGAAGATCAGCGGCAGCATGACGACTAGGCCGACCTCGAAGAACATGGGAATGCCGACGATAAAGGCTACCAGGGTCATGGCCCAGGGGATCATGCGATCCGAAGCATGTTTGAGTATGGCTTCGGCGATTTTTTCGGTGATGCCTGCATCGGCCAGAATTTTTCCCAGCATGGCGCCCAGTGCGATGACCACGCCCACGGCGCCCAATGTCTTGCCTGCGCCGTTGCTCAGCTGTTTGACGATGCTGCCCGGCTCCATGCCAGTGGCAAAGCCCACGCCAATGGAGACGACGAGCAGGGCCAGCAGCGGGTGCATCTTGATGCGCGACACAATCAATGCGACCAGCACCAGCACGCTGACCAGCGCGGTCAGCAGCAACTGAATATCTAGAGATGTCATAAATGAACCTTGGTTTTGGCTGGCTGTCCTGAAGCGCACGTCGCATCCAGCCCTGGGCAAGGCTCATATTAAAAAAGCACGCTCACGCCGGCTGTAGTCTGTTGCCGCTGGTGTGATGCGAGATGGATGACGAGATGCAGCGAGGGGACCGCAACAGCAATGTTGTAATGAAGATCTAGGTTTGCCATGAGGTGAGAGCGTTTCGGCACAACAAAGTTGCTGTGGAAATTACGTAAGAAGCACGCTGCAATTCAGAACTTGCATTTCTGGCTCTTGCTGCATTGCAGCGGCCGAGGCAGAGCCAGAGCCATATCTCAATCGGTGAGCGTAGCCCCCACCCAGCCCCCTGACCTCACCAGTTGGCGCGCGCAGTCCATCAGCACCACGCGTGCGGCCAGAGCGGCAGGGGAGAGTTCATCGTCTGACAGGCTGCACAGCGCAGCCTTGCGGCGCACGGATTCATCGGCAATTTGCGACCACTGAAAGCGTTCGGCGGCATCGCGGTACATGCCCACGGCTGACCAGGGCTGGACGGTGGCACCCATGCCGGCGTCCACGGCTTCCATCAGCAGGGTCAGTGAGTCGATTTCCATGGCCATCTGCGACTGAAAGCCCGCGCTGCTGAACGAGGCCATGATGGAGCTGCGCAGGCCATGGCTGCCCGAGGGCAGTATGAGGGGCACTTGCTGCAGCTGCTGCAGGCTGATGGGCGCTTCGTGTGTGATCTGCGGCGCCACGGGCTGCTGGCGCGACTGGATGAGGAAGAGCCGCTCTTCCAGCAGCGGTAGCACGCTCCAGCGGCGGGCTGACTGCGTATCAAAAAGAATAGCTAGATCCAGTTGTCTGGCGTTGAGAAGACTCGTTAAATGCCCCGAAAGTGCAGACACCATGTGCAGGCGCACATCGGGGTAGCGCTCGCGCATGGCGCGCATCAGCGGCAGGCCCAGCACATTGGCGATGGTGGGAGACAGACCCATGCTGACGGCACCCGACAGCCGCGCTTGCTGGGCGGCGTGAATGGCCTGCGTGGCGTGGCGCAGGGTGAGCTGGGCTTCATGAAAAAAGGCCTGGCCCGCTTCGGTGGGGATGACGCCGCGCGGTGTGCGCTGCAGCAAGCGGGTGGAGAGTTCGGACTCCAGGCGGCTGATCTGCTGGCTGAGCGCGGATTGCACCATGTCCAGATCCAGCGCGGCGCGGCTCATGGAGCCCAGTTCAACAATTCGTACAAAGTAGCGCAGCTGGCGCAGTTCCATGGCAAATCCTCACACCCGCAGCAGTTGACGGGCGCTGGGATAATCGCATACCTATGAGCAACAAGCAGCGTGTCGTGGTGGGTTTGTCGGGCGGTGTGGATTCCGCCGTGACCGCCTATCTTTTGAAAAAGCAGGGCCATGAGGTGGTCGGCATCTTCATGAAGAACTGGGAAGATGACGACGACAGCGAGTTCTGTTCGTCCAATATCGACTTTGTGGATGCTGCGGCGGTGGCGGATGTGATCGGCATCGAGATTGAACATGTCAATTTCGCGGCTGACTACAAGGACCGTGTGTTCGCCGAGTTTTTGCGCGAATACCAGGCAGGCCGCACGCCCAACCCGGACGTGCTGTGCAATGCCGAAATCAAGTTCAAGGCCTTTCTGGACCACGCCCTGAGACTGGGTGCCGAGAAGATCGCCACCGGCCACTACGCTCGCGTGCGCCAGAACCCCGATACGCAGCTGTTTGAGCTGCTCAAGGGTCTGGATAACAGCAAGGACCAGAGCTACTTTTTGCACCGCCTGAATCAGACGCAGCTGTCAAAAGCCATGTTCCCTGTGGGCGAGTTGGAAAAGACCGAGGTGCGCCGCATTGCGGAAGAGATTGGTCTGCCCAATGCCAAGAAGAAGGACTCCACCGGCATTTGCTTTATCGGTGAGCGCCCGTTCCGCGACTTTCTGAATCGCTACATCAGCAAAGAGCCGGGCCTGATTCTTGACGACCGCAACCGCAAGCTGGGCAAGCATGTAGGCCTGTCGTTCTACACGCTGGGTCAGCGCTCGGGTCTGGGCATTGGCGGCGTGAAGGAAAAGGGCGCTGCCCGTGGTGCGGGCGAGCATGCACCGTGGTTCGTGGCCGCCAAGGAGCTGGACAAGAACATCCTGCGCGTGGTGCAGGGGCATGACCATCCGCTGCTGCTGTCACATGCACTGGTGGCCGATCAGGTCAGCTGGGTGGCAGGCCATGCACCGGCTGAGGGCAAGGAGTACGGCTCCAAGACCCGCTACCGTCAACCGGATTCGCCCGCTTTGATTTCCAAGGCGACGGCTGATGGCTTTCGTCTGGACTTCCCAGAGGCGCAATGGGCCGTCACGCCTGGCCAGTCTGCCGTGCTGTATGACGGCGATGTCTGCCTAGGCGGCGGCATCATTGCGCAGGTGGACCCTGACGCGGCTCAGTAATCCCGGTTTTCGTCAAACCATTGCTGGGCCTGCTCTTCCGTCAGGCCCAGTGATTGGGCCGCTGGCAGCTGCGCTAGCTGGTTCACGGCCTGTCCCAGGTCTTCACGCTCAGTGGTTTCTATGCCTTTGACGGTGTTGAAGCGGCTGGTGAAGCCGACCAGCGTCGTTTGCACATCGCTAAGGCTCTGGGCTACGCTCAGTTGCTGCTCTGCCAGATCGTAGGCCGCATGTCCCATCTTGGCGCGGGCTGCGGGCCAGCTGGTAAATGGTCGCCCATATTCTTTGGCCCACCATTCAGGCTTGCGCAACTGGCTGATGGATGCATGCTCTGCCGAGGGGCGTTCTTTGGCGCGGTCCTTGAGTTGCTGGCGCAGGCATTTGCCGGTGGCTTCTTCCACGTTGTAGGCGACAAAGAAGTCCAGCTCAGGCCATGTCTGCAATGCGGGCAGCCCCTGCAGATGGGGCATCAAGCGCAGGGATAGCGCCTTGAGCTGTGTACAGCTTGAAAGTAGGGCTAAATCACTGTGATTACCCCACAGAGCAAGCGATTTAAGCTCTGAAAATTGCAGCAGGCTTTGCAGCGAAATAGCCTGCTTTCCAGCGCCGTTGCTCAGTTCCAGTGCGCTGACTTTCTTCAAAGCGCCCATATCCGGCAACTGCAACGGTGCATCGGCGGGTTTTTTGCTGGTGGCGGGGTTCAGACTCAAGCTGTCAGGCAGGCCGCCTGTCACCGTGATCTGACTCAGTTGGTCATGCAGATGCAGTCGCAAGCCTTGCTCTGGCAGTTTCAGATGGATGTGGCCGCGATTACCCTGTTGAAGGTGGATGCTCAGCTCACGGATTTTCGACTGGCTGGCATCGATATGCATATCTTGCTGCAGCTGCGGGTACCAGGTAAAGCCTTCGATGGGGCGGCGCTGCGCCCAGGCAAAAAAGCCGCTGTCATTGCCTGCATAGTAAAAATTGCGCGGCCATGGCGATCCTGCGGGCGTGGCAAAAGGGTCAAAGCAAGGCCATAGTACGGAGGCATCGGCGGCCAGCCACAAATCTGCTTTGGGCAGTTGCTCTTTGGGGCCAAAGCTCAGGCTGCCCTGGCCGGGGCTGGTCTTGAGTTTGTGGGGGGCACCTTGCGTGAGCTGCAGAGGGAAGATGCCGTCTTCATGCGGGGTTCCGTCGATCAATATGGGCATTCGGCCAGCTTAGCGCAGTGACCAGACGGACTCGGGTGACGAGGGTGTCTGTGGCGCAGGGATAGACGTCGATACCTTGCCGTGCAGCGGCAGGTGAGCCCTTAGCGCTGTACCACCGGGGCTGGATTGCACATCCAGCGTGCCTTGCAAACGCTCCAGCCGCGCCAGCATGCTGCGCATGCCCACTCCCATGCTGTTGATCTGTGTGCTGTGCACATCAAAGCCCACGCCGTTGTCCATGATCTGTAACTGCAGCACTTGTGAGGCAGGAATATCCAGGCGTATCTGGACTTTGCTGGCATGGCTGTGTTTGATGACATTGGTCAGGGCTTCTTCCAGCACGCGGGTCAGTGTCAGGCATTGAATGGGGCTGGGCGTACGGCTCCAGTGCATGGGTAGCTCCCACTTCACCTGAATGTCCAGCTCCTCAAACAGCCGCGCAAAGCGGTGGCGCAGCGGTGCAAGCCATTGCGTCGGGGTTTCGGGCACTTGAACGGTGGCGCTGGTGCCTGCGTCAATCAGTTGGCGCAGGTCGTCACGCATGAGCTTGAGCATGGACAGCACCTGCTTGTTGGGCAGGGGCGTGCTGGTTTGCTCCACCAGCGCAATAGAGCGCACCAGAGAGCCGCCCAGACTGTCGTGCAGGTCTTGCGAGATGCGCAGCCTTTCTTGCAGGCGGGAATGGCTGAGCGCCAGCTTGTGCTCGCGCTCCAGCGTCTGGCTCAGGTCGTCGCAGGCCTGTGTGACGGTAATGCTCAGCTCGTGGTTGAAGCGCTCGATGCGGCGCATATTGAGCATGATCTGCCGCCCCAGCACCCAGGCCACTACCAGCATGTTCAGCAGGGTGGTGTAGGGGGTCAGCGGGTGATTGTGTTCCAGGGCCTTGTGCAGCAGCAAAATGTCGTGCAGACCTATGACCAGATAGAGCAAAAAGCAGGCGCTGAAGATGATGTGCATGGGTGCACGCGTCTGCATGGCCCGCAAGGGAAACAGCAGGCAGACCAGAGCGCAAATAATGAACATCACAAGCCAGATGAAGCTAGTTATGGTCATTTGATCATCGGGCAGCAGCAGAGTCGCCAAGGCTGCAAGGCCGCAGAAACCAGCCAGCACTCGCTCGACCCGTGGCAGCCGCAGCTCGCCAAAACGCAGCGTAAAAAGGCAGAAGGTGTAGGTGAAAGCGATAAACGTCAGCAGGTTGGAGCGAGCAATGGCCTGCGAGCTAGGAAAAATCCAGGGCTCTGTCATCAAAATATGGCACAGCATCAGCGCCCAGCACAGCAGGTTGAGCGAATACCAGCCATAGACCTTCTGGTTGCGGTTATAGAACCAGGCAAAGGCAAACAGCAGGGACAGCACGGCGCAGACCGTGAGGCAGATCAGGTAGATCGTGCGCATATTCCAGGTGGCAGATGTCGTCCACTCCTTGAGTTCTTCCGGGTGGCCGATGCGCAGCCGGCTCAGCCCCGGCGTCTGCGAGCTGATGCCGTGAATGCGGACCCAGACGCTATTGCCCTGCTCTTTGAGCAAGGCCTCGGGCAGCAGCCAGTAGCGCGGCATGTTCCAGCTGCGGCTCAGCGGCTCTACCAGCGACCTGTCGCGCCAGATCAGCTCGGAGTTGACGAAGACCTCGCCTGCCAGCGCCATGTTGATGATGGCCAGCGCCACGGGCTGATCGCGTCCGCAGGGGCTTTCCCAGTCCACGCGGTACCAGGCGGCGCCGTCATAGCCGGGCCAGCGCTGGTTCCAATCGTCCAGAAACCCCACATCCGTCCATTGCAATGTGGCTGCGCTGGGTGGTGGCCCCTCTTGCAAGGCCTTGGCGGATTGCCGAGCCACGATTTTTGGCTCGCAAAACAGGCTCCGTGGCGTTGCGTCTTGCGCCCACCCCATGCAATGGCTCAGTCCCAGCATGAGTGCTAGTAGCAGGCGAAGCATGTGAGGGCGGGGGTCTTAGCTCAGCAAACCGCGAGCTCTTGCTTCGCTGATTGCTTTGGTGCGTGATGGAACGGCCAGCTTGCGGTAAATATTCTTCACATGGCATTCCACCGTATAGCGCGACAGGAACAGCGTTTCGGCAATTTCGCGGTTGGTCATGCCGTCGGCCACCAGCTTGAGAATTTGAATTTCCCGGGCACTGAGCACGGCTTCGGGCGGTACGTCTTTTTGCGCCTCGGTGGAGGCTGGTGCCTGCAGCTCAGCAATGATGCGCCGCGCAATAAAGGGATCGATCGGAGCGCCGCCGCGCAGCACGCTGCGGATGGAGAGCATGACCTCCAGATCGTCGCGCTCCTTGAGTACATAGCCATTGGCCCCTGCGCGCAAGGCCGAGAGAATGGCGTCTTCCGTGCTCCAGGCCGATATGACCAGAATGCCCATGCCGGGGTCAGCGGCTCGCAGCTGGCGGATCAGGTCAATGCCGTTGCCATCAGGCAGGCCCAGATCGACAAGTGCCATGGCCACCGGATGCTCTGCCAGCTGCGCCCGCGCCTGCGCCAGGCTGGTGGTAAAAATCAGAGCCTCACTGTCATAGCCCAGGCTGCGCAAAATGCTCTCCAGCCGATTGCGGATCAGGGGCTCATCCTCCACCACGATCAAGGGGCTGGGGAGGGTGGACTCAGTGGGAATGGGAAAGCTCTCTGCCATGAAGGAATCCAACTTTATATTTATGACACGAACTGTTACCGATATCAGGAATTCTGGGAATCACTGAAAACTGGTAATTTCAAAAATTCGTCGCGTTTCGTGCGCTTAAAACGCCTGAAGTGCTTCACAAGCCTGAAATTCCCATGATGCATGAAGCAATACGCCGACAGCTCATTTTGATACCGGGTGGCTAAACTTTCCCGTATTGCTATGCGCGCCTGACACTGAATGTCAGGCGTTTGTCCGGTCACAGTGGCTCGGACATAGAAATCAGGAATATTTCCCCATGGATGCTTTGCTTGGAGCCGATTTCTGGATCGGCCTGTTCAAAATTGTCTGGATCGACATCATCCTCTCTGGTGATAACGCGGTGGTGATTGCGCTGGCCACGCGTGGTTTGCCGCCTGAGCAGCAAAAGAAGGCGGTGATGTTCGGCTCAGGTGCTGCGGTGTTGTTGCGGGTTGCGCTCACCGTGATCGCTGCAAAGTTGATGCAGCTGCCGTTTGTTGAAGTGATTGGCGGCCTGCTGCTGCTGTGGATAGGCATGGGCCTGCTCAAGAGTGAAGATGATGCCGCAGACTCTGGCAATGCCGTCAAGCAAGGCATGCTGGCGGCGGTACGCACCATCTTGCTGGCAGACTTTGTGATGAGTCTGGATAACGTGATTGCGGTGGCAGCTGCCGCTGGTGGCAATGTGCTGCTGCTGATTCTAGGTCTGGCCATCAGCATTCCGCTGGTGGTCTTTGGCTCCACGCTGATGATCAAGCTCATGGCGCGCTTCCCGATCATCGTGACTCTGGGCGCGGCGCTGATTGGCTGGGTGGCTGGTGAAACCATTACCAATGACCATGTGCTGCAAGGCTTTGTGCAGGAGCACCCATGGGTGCACTACGCGGCGGCAGCGGGGGGAGCTGTGCTGGTGATTTTGCTGGGGAAGTGGATGCAGACCAGAGCGACAGCTCAGTCCAAGAACGGCTGAGCCTTATCAGGCTCTGAAATCAAAAACGCCCGCATTGGATGCGGGCGTTTTGCTATGTATTTCGATAGCTCAGAGGAACGAGTAAAAGCAGCGGAAACTCACCTTGCGCTCGGCCCAGAACTCCGCCGTGTCACGGAATACGTCCAGCAACTGCTCGCGCACTTCCTTGTCGAACTTGGGCGTAGTGGGAATCTGATCGAGCACCACGATAAAGCCGGGTTGTGGGCCGGATTTATGAATCGGGTCGGTCATGCAGTCATACAGCGCATCCCAGTTCTTGCCGAAATGGGCAGGCAGGAAGAACTGGGTCGCCAGCAGCTCGAAGATATCGGCCTTGGTCTGCGCATGCGCGAGATTGGCATAGAGAAAGTGAGCGCCCAAAGTCTCAGCGGCGGCTTGTAAATCAGGGATGCGATAGGCGCGAATGGATTGAACAATGTTCGTACGAACATTGCGCAAAGGGGTATCCGACGGCTTACGAAGTGGCGTGTCCATCTCCGTGATTCTTTCTAAAAACATCAATACTGGTGGCAGCAGCGGTACTGACAGACCTGTAGGCGATCTGCGCAAACCACGGCTGCGGAATTCAAAAGGGCAAAAGCCGGGGGGTGAAAGGCTCGCAGGCCGTCTTCAAGATTCATTGGACGATCTGTTGAAAGCTGTTGTAGTGGTCGCCGGTATAAAAACAGGCGTCTGGCAACTGGGGCTCCAGGCCTCCACAGACGATGCGTCGCGCGCCGCGATTTCTGGCACCGGGAGTGCGTACCGTGTATTCGCGGTAGTAGCCCCGTGACTGGCGCGGCAGTATGCGTTCGCGGTTGCCGAAGACTGAGCCATCTTTGTCGCTGCTGAAGGGGCCACCCTGCAGAATGCGAGCATAGGTGGTGCGGCCATCGCGCGGCAAATCGGCCAGCGTAATCGTTTCAAACCCGGGGGCGGTGGTGCTGACCTCAGGCGCTTTGCGCGCCAACGCCGAGGGGGATGCAAGCGCAAAAGCGGCACCCAACATCAACGCTAAACCCGTCTGATACACCTTGGCTGCAGCGGCCTTGAGCATTCACTAAACCTTTCAGAATCTCAGGTAATGCCTGAAATTTCGACCCGCAAGTGTGACGGATAGGCATCAAAATTGCAAGGCGTGCCTGTTTTTTATACAGCGCGAGAGTGGCTGTTTGCTGTCGATGAATGAGCGTCTTCTGATTGCCTACCCTGGAAAAAAGCCCTGCAGGCGTGGGCCATGCAGGGCTTGTGCGGAGGTTGAAAACGCTTATTCGCCGTGGGCGGCGATTTCTGCCTCTACCTCTTTGTGTTTGGCAGCGATGCTGGCGGATGGTGCTTTGTCCAGCAGGCTGAATACTACGATTGCGATAGCAGACAGCGCAAATCCAGGAACGATTTCATAGAGTTTGAACCACTGAAAGTGCTGCCAGACCAGCACCGTGACTGCGCCGACGATCATGCCGGCCAGAGCGCCATTGCGCGTCATGCGGCTCCAGAGCAGCGAGATCAGCACCAGCGGGCCAAAGGCCGCACCAAAGCCCGCCCATGCGTTGCTGACCATGCCCAGTACCTTGGCGTCGGGGTCCTGAGCGATGGCGATAGCAATCAAGGCAATGGCAAACACCATGGCACGGCCGAACCAGACCAGTTGCTTCTGGCTGGCGTTCTTGTTCAAAAAGGTTTTGTAGATGTCCTGCGTGAGCGCGCTGGAGCACACCAGCAACTGGCAAGACAGGGTGCTCATCACGGCAGCCAGCACGGCGGCCAGCAGCACGCCAGCAATCCATGGGTTGAACAGCAGCTTGGTAACTTCAAGGAACACGTTTTCGCTGTTGGCATTCACGCCTGCGGCCAGATCAGGGCGGCTGGCAAAGAAGGCAATACCGAAGAAGCCCACGGCCACGGCGCCGCCAAGGCACAGCACCATCCACGTCATGCCGATGCGGCGGGCGTTGGGGATGGTCTTGAGCGACTCAGCCGCCATGAAGCGCACCAGAATATGGGGCTGACCAAAGTAGCCCAGACCCCATGCCAGCAGCGAGATGATGGCAATCGCCCCATGGCCCTTGAACATGTCAAAAGCGCCGCTGCGTGCGGTTTCAATGATGGCCGTGCTGGGGCCAATGCCGCCGTCGGAATAGATCACCATCAGCGGGGCCAGAATCAGCGCCGTAATCATCAGCGCGGCCTGAATGGTGTCTGTCCAGCTCACGGCCAGAAAGCCGCCGATGAACACATAGGCCATGGTGGCCACGGCACCCACCCACAGGGCGGTCTGGTAGCTCATGCCGAACATGCTCTCAAACAGGCGGGCACCGGCCACTACGCCCGAAGCGCAGTAGATGGTGAAGAACACCAGAATCACCAGTGCGGTCACGATGCGCAGCAGGCTGCTTTGGTCTTCAAAGCGGTTGGTGAAGTAGTCGGGCAGCGTCAGCGCATTGCCCACCTTCTCGGTATAGACGCGCAGGCGCGCCGCCACAAAGCGCCAGTTGAACCATGCGCCAATGCACAGGCCAATGGCAATCCACGAAGCGGACAGCCCTTGGGTAAACACGGCACCGGGCAGACCCATGAGCAGCCAGCCGCTCATGTCCGATGCGCCCGCCGACAAGGCGGTGACCACCGGGCCCAGACTGCGTCCGCCCAGAATGTAGTCAGACAGATTGGTCGTGGCTTTGTAGCCTGCCCAGCCGATGAACAGCATGCCCAGCAGGTAGATGGCAAAGGTGACGAGGGTTGGCGTATTGGCGGTCATGTCGGCTCCGGATAGGCGCTTTGCGCTATCAACATGTGAGTGTTATGTTGAGCGAAAACAAATCCGCCAGGGGGCCCCTGGGTGAGAGGCAACCTGGCGGATGTCAGACGTCAATTGGACCAGCTATTCGACAGCCCAGTAGCGTATGTGGCTGAAAGGCAGTGCCTACCTTGAATCGGCGGGTGCATTCAGCGGTGCTGCAGGCGGCAGCGCCGTGCCTATATCGCTCCAGTTGGATGGTGCTGGCATCCTGGCGGCTGCTGAGGGCTGAGCGGGCACTGGTGCAGACAATGCATCGCTGGGCGCCAGCCCCGGGCTGCTGTCCAGATCGGGCGGCTGACCATTGCGATCAGGGCTGGCTGGCGGGGTGGAGGATGAGTTGGCAGAGGGCGGCGCAGCAGGCGTGCTCTCGATGATGTCGGCATCGCTGCCCTTGCTTTGCGGCGCAGGGGCAGAAGGCGCGGCTGGCGTGGCGCGCTCATGCTTGTCGCTGACCTCTTCATCGCTGCTGCTCCATTCCTGCACCTTATCCCGCAGGCGGCCCACCAGATCGCTCCACCAGTGCGAGGTATTGGGCTCTGTAAAGTGGGCCTTGGCATTGAGCATGGGACTGCGCAGCGCGCGGGACATGAAGTCGCCCACCATGGGCAGGGCGCTGCGCGAGCCTTGACCCCACTGGTCGCTCTTGAGGCTGATGCGCGAGTCATTGAAGCCCGCCCATGCGCCGGCCACGATCTGTGGGTGCATGAGGATGAACCAGCCGTCCGCATTGCCCTGTGTGGTGCCAGTCTTGCCCGCCACATCAGCGCGAATGCCGTACTGCTTGCGAATGGCGCGGCCCGTGCCCTTGTCGATGACGGCGCGCATCATCTCCAGCAGGCCGTAGTTCTCTTCCTCGTCCCAGACCACATCGGGCTTGGGTGGGGTGAACTCCGCCAGCAGTTCTCCATCGGCGTTCTCAATACGTGTGACCAGTTGTGGGGGGGTGTAGCGGCCCGAGTTGGCAATGCTGCCGTAGGCGTTGACCATCTCCAGCAGCGTCACGGGGCTGGAGCCCAGCGCCAGCGAGGGCACAGCCTCCAGCGGGCTCTGGCGCACGCCAAGGGCACGCGCCAGCTTGATCACGCGGTCCATGCCCACTTCTTGCCCCAGCTCGGCGGTGATGGTGTTCTTGGAGTAGGCCAGCGCATCGGTCAGCGTGATGGGCATGCCCGTGGGGGCCACGGCATCGCTGGGGCACCAGACCTCGCCGCCGGGCAGCTTGATCTCCACTTCCTGATCCTTGCGCGTGTCGCTTGGCTTGGCACCTTGTTGCAGGGCCGCGCCATACACAAAGGGCTTGAAGGTGGAGCCGGGCTGACGGCGGGCCTGCGCCACATGGTCAAACGCATCCAGCGCATAGTCGCGGCTGCCCACCCAGGCCAGCACCGCGGATGTACGCGGGTCCATGGCCAGAAAGCCGGCCTGCACGCGGGTCTTGTCCTCGCGCAGCTTTTTCATGAAGGGCTTATCGGACAGCAGCTTCTTGATGGCGTCTTCCTCGCTCACCGCTTCGGCTTTGCCCGTGCGGGTGAGCTTGCGGAACTCATCGCTCTCGCGCACCAGTTGCAGCACCAGTGGGTTGTCGGTGCTCCAGCCATCGCGGTGGCTCCAGTTGGTGTTGGCAATGCCTTGCAGCGTGTTCATCTGGCGGTTCACCGCCTGCTGCGCCCAGTTCTGCAGGCGCGAATCCAGCGTGGTGCGCACCACCAGACCATCGGTGTAGATGTTGTAGTCGTGCTTGTCCGCCCATGCGATCAGCCATTTGCGCAGCTGCTGCGAAAAATGCGGTGCCATGCCGGTGGGCTCTTCCTGGCGCTCAAAGTCCAGCCGCATGGGGCGCTTTTTCAGGCGCTCAAACTCTTCGTCTTTCAGTTCGCCGCGCTTGACCATCTGGCTCAGCACGGTGTTGCGCCGGGCAATGGCACGGTCCGGGTTGATGACGGGGTTGTAGTAGGCATTGCCCTTGAGCATGCCTACCAGCGTGGCGCTTTCCAGCACCGTCAGCTTGGCGGCTGGTTTGTCGAAATACGTGCGCGCTGCCATCTCAATGCCGTAGGCGTTATAGAGAAAGGGCACGGTGTTGAGATAGGTTTCGAGAATCTCGTCCTTGGTATAGAGTGCCTCAATCTTGAAGGCGGTGATCGCTTCCTTGAGCTTGCGGTTGATATTGCGCGCGCGGCCTATCTCTGTGGGGTAGAGGTTGCGCGCCAACTGCTGGGTGATGGTGGAGCCGCCCTGTGGATTGCCGTTGAGCGTATGAATGACGGATCCCGCCGTACGGGTGAAGTCCATGCCGTGGTGCTCATAAAAGCGGTGGTCTTCAGTAGCGACAAGCGCCTTCACCACGGCGGGCGAGATCTGCTCCAGCGGCACCCACTGGCGGTTGCTGCGCTTGAATTCGCCCAGCAGCTTGCCGTCTGCACTCAAGATTTGGGCCGGCTGATCGAGCTTGGCCTTGCGGATATCGCTGATGCTGGGCGTGAACGGAATCAGCAGCAGCACATAGACGATGAACAGCACCGGCAGCGCCACTGCCAATCGCAGCCACTCACGCCGCGTGGGCCAGCGACGCCACCAGGGCAGGGCCTCAACGCGCTGACCCAGCGCAGAAGCACGAGCGCGCGACCACAGTGCCGAGGCACGCGGAACCCATTTTTCTTTTAATTCGTTCAAGGACAAACGCACGTTGCATGGTGGCCCGCCAAGGGCCGCAAGAAGGCAAGACTGCGAAGAATGCCCAAAAAACAGGCGCTCTGCTTGCGGTGATAGTTTTTTCTATGGTCGCAGCCCCGGTATTGTCTGCCTAGCCTGCGCAGACAGGGTTGTTTCTGGCTGTGAGAGCCAATATAAGCTGCATTAAGCTTGGCCCTTCACATCGCAGCAGCGACAGGAGCCCCAGCATGAGCAACACCGCCCACAGCCTCTACGACTTTGAAGCCACTGACATTCAGGGCCGCAGCGTGCCCCTGTCGCAGTACAAGGGCAAGGCGCTGCTGATTGTGAACACCGCCAGCGCCTGCGGCTTCACGCCCCAGTACAAAGGGCTGCAGGCCTTGCATGAGCAATATGGCGACCAGGGCTTGGTGGTACTGGGCTTCCCCTGCAACCAGTTTGGTGCCCAGGAGAAAGGCACGGACGATGAAATCGCCAGCTTCTGCGAGCTGAACTTCGGCGTCAGCTTTCCTCTCATGCACAAGATCGACGTCAACGGCGACGGCGCGCACCCGCTATACCGCTGGCTCACGGCGCAGGCACCGGGTGTACTGGGCACCAAATCCATTAAATGGAACTTCACCAAATTTCTGGTGGGCCGTGATGGCCAGGTGATTCGCCGTTACGCCCCCCAGGACAAGCCCGAGAAACTGGCTGCCGATATTCAGACGGCGCTGGCCTGATTGATCAAAATTAATGTCTGCATCGCTTGTTAATAAAGCGATGCAGCCTTTTTGCTATTTTTTGCACTATTGCTGCTAATTGCCAGCAGGTAATACCTTGCGCGCGAATGCAGCGAAGTCGCTGTCAGCACACTTAGGGTGGCTCTAGCCGTCAAATTTTGATATTCGTTTAATCATTGTTCTAAAAATAGAACTGTGAATAGGAATATTGTTGACTTTTGCCTTCTTTGTTCTGAATTTATACTTTGTACGATGTTTAATTGATCGTTAACGTCTATCGGTTGACGGTCTTCAAAAGCGATTGACTTATTGATGCCTGGCGTGCGCTCTGTTGGTCGTGCAAAGGAGAATGCCGTGCTGAAAAAAATTCTGGGTGTTTACGAAGCTCCTCGTCCCCACTGGGTGGGCAATGGTTTTCATGTCCGCTCGCTGTTCAGCTATGGTGACCACGGTCAGGCGCTCAGCCCCTTTTTGCTGCTGGACCACGCGGCTCCAGAAGACTTTCCGCCCACCACCGAGCGTCGTGGCGTGGGCACCCATCCCCACCGTGGCTTTGAAACCGTGACCATCGTCTATGACGGTGAATTGGCGCATCGCGACTCCACTGGCGCGGGCGGTACCATCGGCCCCGGCGATGTGCAGTGGATGACGGCTGGTGCAGGCATTCTGCACGAAGAGTTCCACTCCGACGCCTTTGCCAGCACCGGCGGCCCCATGGAAATGGTGCAGCTCTGGGTCAACCTGCCTGCCAAGGACAAGATGTCCCCACCCGGCTACCAGACCCTGCTGAACGCCGACATTCCCCAGGTTGAACTGCCTGATGGCGCGGGTTCACTGCGCGTGATCGCCGGTGACTACGCTGGGGCCCAGGGTCCTGCACGCACCTTCACGCCCATCAATGTCTGGGACATGCGGCTGAAAGCCGGTGCCAAGGCTGAATTCAAGGCCCAGCCCGGCCACACGCTGGCGCTGGTCGTGCAGCACGGCACTGTGCTTATCAACGGCAAGGAAGTGGCGCGCGCCGGTCAGCTGGTGCATCTCGATCGTGATGACGACACCGTGCAGTTTGAAGCGAATAACGACGTCACGCTGCTGTGGCTTTCGGGTGAGCCGATCAACGAGCCGGTAGTGGGTTACGGCCCATTCGTGATGAACAGCGATGAAGAAATCGCTCAGGCCATGGACGACTTCCGCAGCGGCCGCTTCGGACGTATTCCTGCTGCTGAGCGCACCAGCGCGGCTACCAACCATTAATAGTGCAGTGCCCGCTCGCGCAACTGGCGCAATGACATTGAAGGTCTGGGCGCTCTGTTCAGTGCCCGCATCCTTGACGATCGCAATCGGATCACCAGCGACACCCTGCTGACCTGAAAAAAAGCCCGCAAGCTGCTGCAGCCTGCGGGCTTTTTTGCGGGTGCTTATTTAAATTTGATAGCTTAGATCGATTATCTATCAATGGCCTAGGCCACTTTTTGTGCAATATCTGGGGCGGAAGAGGCTGTTGTCTCGGCATTGACTTCTGCATCGTCATGCAGCGACTCGGCTGCGTCAAAACGCTGGCTGTAGCCCTGGCCCCAGTTGCGCATGGCAATCAGCACCGGCTGCAGGCTGCGGCCCAGCTCTGTCAGCTCATAGTCCACGCGCGGCGGCACCTCGGCATACACAGTGCGCTGCACAATGGCAGCCTCTTCCAGCTCGCGCAGTTGCAGGGTCAGCATGCGCTGGGTGATACCGCCAATGCTGCGGCCCAGCTCGCCAAAGCGCTTTTTGCCGTGCAGCAGGTGAAAGAGGATGATGGGCTTCCACGTTCCGCCCATGACGGACAGCGTCACCTCCACGGCGCAGCCGCTTTTGCTGTTCAAGCGTTTCATGAGGCCTCCGCTGCTCGTTCAAAAGATAGCGCCATCCTACCGCCCGTCAGTGCTGGCGCATTACTTACATTTTTAATACTACCCAACAAATATGTTGGTACTGGCGCGCTGCAACCTTTGGCGGCACCATGCACGGCATCTGTACTTCACGCCCTTGAGGAGCCTCCATGAAAGTCATGCAACTTGCCGCCCCCGGCGGATTCGAGAATCTGAAGCTGGCCGATCTGCCCGCGCCTTCAGCCCCTGCGGCCGGTGAGATTCAGGTGCGCATTCACGCCAGCTCGCTCAACTACCACGACCTGGGCGTGGTGCGTCGCCCCGGCGCGGCCGCCGACGGCCGCATTCCCATGGCGGACGGCGCAGGCGTCGTCACCGCCGTGGGCGCAGGCGTGAGCGAATTTTCCGTGGGTGATGCCGTGGTCTCCACCTTCTTCCCGCAATGGCTGTCGGGCCGCAAGGTGCCGTCGGACTTCCAGTTGGTCCCCGGTGATGGTGTGGACGGCTTTGCGCGTGAACTCGTCAATCTTCCCGCCACCAGCTTCACCCACGCCCCCAAGGGCTGGAGCCATGCCGAAGCCGCCACGCTCACCACCGCTGGCCTCACCGCCTGGCGCGCGCTGGTGGTGGATGGCGGCATTCAGGCTGGCGACACCGTGCTGGTGCTGGGCACGGGTGGCGTCTCCATCTTTGCGCTGCAAATGGCCAAGAGCATGGGCGCGCAAGTCATTGCCACCACATCCAGCCATGCCAAGGCCGAGCAGCTCAAGGCTCTGGGGGCCGACGTGGTCATCAACTACCAGGACACCCCTGAGTGGGGCGACGCGGTGCTGGCCGCCACCGGCGGGCGCGGCGCTGACATCGTGGTCGAAGTGGGCGGCCCCGGCACGCTGCCCCAGTCCATCCGCGCCTGCGCCGTGGGCGGCCATATCGCGCTGATTGGCGTGCTGACCGGCATTGCCGGTGCCGTGCCAACGCTGGAGCTGATGCGCAAGCAGCAAACCCTCAAGGGCCTGATCGTCGGCAGCCGCGAGCAGCAACAAGACATGGTGCGGGCGCTGGAGAACTTTGGCTGGAAGCCTGTGATTGACAGCCGCTACCCGCTGGAAAAAATGGTGGATGCGTTTACGCATCAGGCGGCGGGCAAGCACTTTGGCAAGATTTGCCTGGAATATTGATAGCTGCTGGCGCTTTGTGCGCCTTGATTGAGAGCAGATCGGGCATGTGATTTCTTTGGGTCACATGCCCGATTTGTTTGCTGAAGCTTTGCAGGCCAGGTTTCTGCCTCTGACAACCAAGTTGAATATATTTTGATAGCTGCCAACGCTTGATTTGATTGGGCTAGAGGCGGATTTGACTTGAAATCGTTCTTTAACGGCTCGTCCGCTGCTGAAGAAAAAACGCGTCCCGAATATCAACCGCAATCCATATCCGAAACAAAGCCAAAACCGAATTACAGCCAATGTGAGCGACAGCTTTAATTGTTTTTGCAAGATTCAAAAAGGTTGAATCGGCTATAAACCCCTCATTCTCGAAACAAGAAGATACAAGTAAGAGGTGGGGCAATGGCGGTATTAATACCCGCGCTCGGCAGTTGCGCGGGGCGAATGACCAGCGGTGAAAAACGGCTGGCAGAGCGCTTGCAGCAGAAGCTGGAAGACGATTATTTGCTGTGGTGGGACGTACCCGTGGGCCCGATGCAGACGCGGCCTGACTTCATCGTGATTCACCCTCGGCGCGGGGCCCTGATTCTGGAGACCAAAGACTGGCATCTGGAGACGATCAAGCAAGCCACGCCGCAGTATTTCGACATCATTCCTGATGGTCGTCCTACCACCACCATCAACCCGCTGGCACAGGCCCGCCATGGCGCGATTCGCGTCGTCAATGCGCTGGAGGCCGATCCGCAACTGGTGCAAGGCGAAGGCCCGCACCAAGGCAAGCTCGCCTTCCCGTGGGGTCATGGCGTGGTGCTCACCCGCATTACCCGCAAACAGTTCACCGATGCGGGGCTGGGCAACGCGATTGCTGAGCATCTGGTCATCTGCAAAGACGAGATGCAGGAAGACGTGGATGCAGAGGCTTTTCAGCAGCGGCTCTGGGCCATGTTTCCCTACCCGTTTCGCTCGCTTATCACCCTGCCGCAGCTCGACCGCATTCGCTGGATTCTCTTCCCCGAAGTGCGCGTGCCCCAGCAGCAACAACTGTTTGGCGAAGGCCTGGAGCCTGACGAAGACGAGCTGCCCGACATCATGCGTGTGATGGACCTGCAGCAAGAGCAGCTGGCCCGCAGCCTGGGCGACGGCCACCGCGTCATTCACGGCGTCGCAGGCTCAGGCAAGACCATGATCCTCGGCTACCGCGCCGAGCATCTGGCGCAGACCCAAGGCCCGGGCAGCAAGCCCATCCTCGTGCTTTGCTACAACGAGCCGCTGGGCGTGAAGCTGGCCGCCAGCATCGCCGCCAAAGGCCTGCAAGACCGCGTGCATGTGGTGCACTGGGACAAATGGACGCGTGCCCAGCTCACCGCCTACAACCTCTACACGCCAGAGCTGGATGCGCTGCATGTCAGCAAAAAGTTTGACGAGATTGCGCGCAGCGTCATCAAGGGCGTGGATGCCAAACACATTCCCGGCGGCCAGTACCACGCCATCCTGATCGACGAAGGCCATGACTTTGCGCCCGAATGGCTCAAGCTCATCACGCAAATGGTGGACCCCACTACCAACAGTCTGCTGCTACTTTATGACGATGCGCAAAGCATTTACGACCGGGGCCAGAAGCGCAACTTCAGCCTCAAAAGCGTGGGCATACAGGCGTCTGGCCGCACCACCATTCTCAAGATCAACTACCGCAACACCCGCCAGATACTGCAACTGGCCCACCGCGTGGCGGGCGACATGCTCACCCCGGAAGACGCCAAGGACGAAGACGGCATCCCCTTGCTCAAACCCCTGAGCTGCGGCCGCGAAGGCCCCGAGCCCATCGTCATCGACTTGCCTACGTTTTCAGAACGCGCCGCCCGCGTGGCCGAGCTGCTGGCCGACCAGCATGCCCAAGGCCACGCCTGGGGCGAGATGGCCGTGCTGTGCCGCCATAAGGACGAGATGTTTCTGTGCGCCGATGCCTTACGCCGCAAGGGCTTGCCGCATCGCGTGCGCCTGAAGCCCGGTGACTTTAAACCTGAGCACGATTCCATCAAGCTCATGACCATGCATGCGAGCAAGGGGCTGGAGTGGCCTGTGGTGGCCGTCGTTACTTCGGATGAAGAGCGTCGTGTCAAGGATGTGAAGAAAGATGGGGCGTTGGAGGCCAGGTTGGTTTATGTAGCGACAACTCGTGCGACATATAAGGCAATTCAAGTTTGATTTTTTAATGTGTTTTTTTAGAGGAGGTATGTATGGAAGCAAAGATTACGGCAAATAAGCTTGGTGAATATCTGACAGCTTCAGCTCGGAGAAGAAGAAGCATTATTAAAACCATTCAGGAGGAAGGTGGATTTCCCGCCATGCATTACACAGATGCACGAAATGCAATTTGTGACTATTTGTCTGGAAATATATCTTCTCAGCAGCTTTTGGAAAAATCGATTGAGCTTAAAAATTATGTGTCAGACAATAATTTTTCGCAGAGCACAAAAAATGCATCAGGTGCCGCCATTGAAGATTTTATTGAACTAGAAGATGAAATAGTAGTTAAGAATTGCTTAATCAGAAAAGGGTCTGATTTTCAAGAAAATTCAATTGAAATATCTGGCGTAAAGGTTGGTGCAAAGCCGGATTTGATGCTGCTGTCAGCAGATACAGAAGAGGTGGTTGGGTGTATTAAATTTCACTTCTCACAAAGTGCTAGTCTAGAGAAAGACTCGGCTGAGTATACTGCCACAATAATGAAAAAGCATTTGGAGGATAACTATACGGGCGGGAATAAAATTGATCCAAAGAAAATATTAATAATTGATAATCCAACAGGTGAGATTTACGAGGCTCCGAAATCGACAAAAAGTCGATTAAAAGATATAGAGGCCGGATGTGAGGAGATTTTTGCTAGATGGGAGATATAGGATTTTTCTGAGTAAGTCTCTTATGAGTTAGTAACGGAGGGCGGGTCTCGGCCCGCCAGCCGACCTACTTTCTTCTGCAAGAAAGTAGGCAAAGAGCCGCACCCCTACTGCCCACGACCCTCCGGCTTCGCCTGCGGGCAACCTGTGCCGTCAACCTGTTGTGGCTGTGCGGCAAAACTCACTGCGAGCTTCGCTCTCCGTTCAAGCACATTGCCGCAGATTTGATGACGATGCTGCTGCACTCTGCGGTGCAGCAGCCAGCCCCAAGAGGCCGCCGTCGCAGGCGTGGGCACAAGGGGCGATACCGGGAGCGGGATAGCTTCTTTATCAAATTGATAGCTGATACCGCAATTGGAATAAGCTCTGGAAGCTAATTTCGCCATAGCTCTCGCAGGCCGTCCGTACCCGCTCCCGCCCGTGTGTCTGCGCCTGCGGCACGTCGTTCAGGCTGCGGGCATTGGCACCGAAGAGTGCCAATGCTTCGTTCTCCAATTTGCGGCAATGTGTTTGAACGGAGCGGCATGCCGCGCAGTGAGTTTTGCCGCACCGCAGACTGAATGGCGTGACGCAGGTTTGCCCGTAGCGAAGCGCAGGGACGCAGATAGTCGGGGCGCATTCTTTGGGTTACGTTTCTTGTGCGAGCAAGAAAGGTAACTCGCCTGCCGGGGCGACTCCCGGCCTCTGTCGCTGGCGACAAAGCGATGCTGTTTTGATAGCTGCTTACGCTTTATGTACTTTGGTTTGGGGCCGATTTTCTTTAATTTTTTGTTTGAACGACATGCCTGATTGGTGGACAGAGGGCGGGTCTCGGCCCGCCAGCCGACCTACTTTCTTCCGCAAGAAAGTAGGCAAAGAGCTGCACCCCTACTGCCCCCGACCCCTTCGCTGCGCTGCGGGGCAACCTGCGCCGTCAACCTCTTGGGGCTGTGCGGCAAAACTCACTGCGAGCTTTGCTCTCCGTTCAGACACATTGCCGCAGATTTGATGACGATGCGGCTGCACTCTGCGGTGCAGCCGCCAGCCCCAAGAGGCCGCCGTCGCAGGCGTGGGCACAAGGGGTGAGATACCGAATGCGGGATAGCTTCTTTAATAAATTGATAGCTGCTACCGCAATCTGGATAGGCGTTGTAGGTTGATTTCGTCACAACTCATGCAGGCCATCCGAATCCGCTCTCACCCGTGTGTCTGCGCCTGCGGCATGCGGTTCGGGCTGTGGGCATTGGCACCGCAGAGTGCCAATGCATCGTGATCTGACTTGCCGCCGTTTGTTTGAGCGAAGCGCTGCAAGCGCGAAGCGAGTTGGGCGGCACCGCAGACTGAATGGCGTGACGCAGGTTTGCCCGGAGCGAAGCGCAGGGACGCAGACAATCGGGTCGCATTCTTTGGGTTACGTTTCTTGTGCGAGCAAGAAAGGTAACTCGCCAGCCGGGGCGAGACCCGGCCTCTGCCGCTGACTAAGCTAAAAGATTTTGATAGCGACCAGCGCTTAACCAATAAGCGCTACAGCCTAAAAACACTTTAATCCTCAGACCCCAGCACCACCCGAGCCGTCAACGCCGTCCGCCCGGCCTGAGAGTCAATTCCCAGCATCCCGCCGACTCGCGCAACCCGCACGGCCATGGATCGCATGCCTATGCCCAGGCCCGATGCATCCACGGCCTGCACGTCAAAGCCCACGCCGTCATCTTCGATCTCCAGCACCAGCGCATGAGGCTGGCGCTGCGTCAGCAGCAGGCGCACATGGCGGGCCTGGCTGTGCTTGATGATGTTGGTCAGCGCTTCTTCAATCAGCCGGGTCAGCGCCAGGTATTGCAGCGCATTGGGCGGTGTGCTCCAGTTTTGCGGAAACTGCCAGTCGCAGTGGATGCCAAGGGCCTCGAACAGGTCGTTGAAGCGGCGGCGCAGGGGGCCAGCCATTCTTGTGGTGTGGCGGGCACGCGCACCTGGGCTGAGGCGCTGCTGTCAATGCTCTGGCGCAGGTCGCTGCGGATGAGTTTGAGCATGGAGAGCACCTGGGGCCGGGTCAGAGAGGCGCTGCCTTGCTCTACGGAGGCAATCATGTGGACCAGCTCGCCGCCCACGCCGTCGTGCAGGTCGTGGGTCAGGCGCAAGCGCTCCTGAAGGCGGGCGTTGGAGAGTTTTTCGGCCTCCAGCTCGGCCCGTAATTGCTCGTTTTTTTTCTGCTCGGTGATGTCGAAGGTGAAGCCGATCAGGGCGGTGGTCTGGCCCTGTTCGTCGCACAGCACATGCACGACTTCCTTGACCCAGACAAAACGGTTGTCGCTGGTCTGGGCGCGGTATTCGGCTTCGTGATCGACCCCGGCAATGCAGAGCTCCACGCAGCGCGAGACGGTTTGTTCGCGCTCGTCGGGGTGGATGCGCTCGGCCCAGTCATTGACGGTTTCCCAGCTTTCGGGGCTCCAGCCCAGCAGCTCTTCGATCTGAGGGCCGATATAGCTGTATTTCTTGCTGGCCCAGTCAATTTTGAAGGGAATCGCCAAGGTGGATTCCAGCAGGGTTTGGTAGAGGCCGTTGTCTGTGTCGGGCTCCAGGGTGCGCAGGCGGGGGGGGCGATCAAGCATGGGACGCTCCTGTGGGATCAAGAGGTGGGTGGATGGAGGGCAGCTCGTTCCAGAACCAGTAGAAATAGCTGTCTTCGGTCTGCAGCAGTGTCTGGGTTCTGACGCTGCTGCGCCCTGTGCCTTGCCAGCAGGCCAGGGCGGAGTTGCGGTTGCCGTGCAGAGCCAGGCAGGTCTGCCCAAGCAGCTTGGGTCTGGGCGGGACGTACAGGGCGTGGCCACGTGGCAGCCAGAGGTCGGCCAGGCGGATTTTTTGCGTCTGAGGCCAGTATTTGCCCACGGAAATTACCAGCGGCAAATGCGGGTCGATGGAGGTGAAGATGTGCGGGAAATCGTGATGTTCGAGATCGGTACAGACCTTGCCCAGTAAGCGGTTTCCGGTTCCTTCATAGGGCGATCGGTGACCAGCAAACATGCCGAACTCCAGGTCGACGAGTGAAAGACGTGGCTGCGGACTGGTGATGTAAATGCTCTGGCCTGGCTCAATCAAGGTCATCCCGAAGGCTTCAGCCGCCTGGCGTGTGGCTGGCAAGGCTTGGTACTTGACTTCGCTGGCCTGGAACTCCAGTCGGGTCTGATTGCCGTACTTGGGATCGGGGTGTGTGGTGGTCGCAGAGAGGACGTGGTATTCGTTGCCGATCTCGACCTTGGGGTCCATCGCGGCGGCCTCCAGCGGCTTCTGGCCTTCGGGCGGTGTGGCGCGGTAGTGGGGGTATCCGTCGATATTGCAGAAGTACGGAGTCTGCAGAAGATCGACCGCCGTGGGCGAGTCTTCCTTGATGAACAGCACGGGATCAAAAAACGGTTGGGCCATCGTCTGCCATTTCACGGTGCGGGGTTGGAGTGGTCACTGCCTTGTGCACCGTTGTGGTGCTAGCAGTCATTGGTTCTTATATGTAACCAAGTTGTAGCAGTCTAAATCAAGCAGGAATGATGGCCTAGGGCGGTGACGCGCCTGAATGTGCGGGCGCAGCATCTGCACAGGCAAAAACAAGTGGGGTATGCCATGGTGTTTTGTGGTTTTGATAGCTGCTGGCGCTTATTCAGAAAGCGCTACAGCCCTTTTTTCTATCAAAGAAATAAGACGACTGCTTCCACGAAAAGCCCGGTACGATGGCCCCCGGATTTCCCGTTATCGGCCTGCAACCGGGCTCACCTAGGAGACAACCATGTTTAGTCACATCATGTTGGGCGTGAATGATCTGGAAGGCGGCAAGCGCTTTTATGACGCACTGCTGGGCCAGTTGGGCATTGCGCCTGGCGTTGCCAACAAGAACCGTTTTTTCTACCGCAGCCCCACGGGCACATTTGCGATCACGACGCCGATTGACGGCTCTCCCGCCACAGCGGGCAATGGCGCGACTACGGGTTTTGCCGCGCAGTCTGTTGAGCAGGTGAACGCGGCCCATGCAGCGGGCCTGGCGGCTGGCGGCCAATCGATTGAAGAGGCTCCGGGCTGGCGCGGCGAGGGCGTGGGTGCGCTGTATCTGGCGTATCTGCGTGACCCATCGGGCAACAAAATTTGCTTGCTGCATCGTCCGGCAAAGGTTTGAGCTCCTGAGGCGCTGTGCGCCTCCTCCCTCAGGGATGACACCGTCGCTGCGGGGCGGCCCTTGCTCGCTGCCCTTGGGGCCGGGCGCTGAATGCCTTGAGAGACTGAGTTGCAAGCGGTGATGCTGACCCTGTCGCCGGTGAAAATCCGGGGCAGGCGGCACAATGGCTGCTTTGCAGCGCGGGCATGCGTCCGGGCTCTGCACCACATTCCAGTAGCTTTTTCATGACCAACACCACCAATCCTGCCGAAGACCATCTGTGCGACAGCTGCGCCGGCATTCAGCGCAACTGGCGCAAAGCCCCCGGCCATGCCGAACTGATGCAGCACGGCAACCGCAAGGAAGATCGCGGCTCCAACTCGGTGACGGTGACCCGTTATGTCTGTGAGCGTTGCGGCACGGTGTGGGATTACGAAAACAACAAGCAGGATCAGCGCAAGGGCTGGTCTGTGATTGGACGAATTTAATTCCCTGAGGCGCGGCGCGCCTTCCCCCTTTCTCGCTTCGCGGAAGGGGGACGACAGCCTCGCTGCGGGGCTGCCCTTGCTTGCTGTCTCCTTGCTGAGTCAGCGTCGGTTTTTGAAGTTTCGGCGTCTTCGGGCGCCGTTTGTTTTTTGAAGGAGGCTGCGTGCAATCTGCAAGCAACGAGTGGTTTGACGAGGCGTATTACCAGCGCTTTTACTTTGACAAAAAGACCAGCGTGATCGACCCCGAGCACGCCCGTCGGCTGGGTGCGTTTGTCTGCTCGTATCTTGCGTATCTGCGCGTGCCTGTGCAGCGCGTTCTCGATGTTGGCTGCGGCATTGGCCTGTGGCGCGAGGCGGTGGAAGCACACTTTCCCGGCGTGAGTTATCACGGCGTGGAATTCAGCCCCTATCTGTGCGAGCGCTATGGCTGGGAGCAGGGCTCGGTGGTGGACTATCGACCTAAGGATGGCCAGCCGTTTGACCTGGTGATTTGCCAGGGCGTTCTGCCGTATCTGAGCCCGGCTGATCTGAAAAAAGCGCTGACCAATCTGGGCCGTCTCTCGCGTGGCGGCCTCTACATCGAAGCAGTGGCCAAAGAAGACTACGAGCGTGACATCATCGACGAAGACCTGACCGATTCGCGCCTGTACCGCCACCGTGCCGAGCTGTACCGCCGTGGCCTGCAGCCCCATTTCAAGGAGCTGGGCGGCGGAGTGTGGCTGAGCCGCAAGGCCGAGCTGCCGCTGTTTGAGCTGGAAGCTGTGGGTGGATGAGCTGATGCTTTCCGGGGTGATGAAACCATGACGATGACCAACGATGTGCCTGTACTGCTGACCCATGTGCGCAGCGTGGAGTCTGCCGTTGCGCCCCACGCCGTATCGCGCCTGCGCACGGCGCGGCTGGCGCGCAGCACGCGGCCGTTTCTGGCGCGTGGCGGCCCCAAGGGCGAGCGCTGCGAGGGCTGCCGCCTGCGCCCCAGTCACTGCATGTGCGCGCTGCGCCCTGAGCTGGGCACACGCGCTGCGTTCTGCCTGCTGATGCATGACGCCGAGCCGCTCAAGCCCAGCAACACCGGCTGGCTGATTGCCGATGTGGTGCGCGAGACCTATGCCTTTGGCTGGTCGCGTACCGAGGTGGACCCGCAGATAGAGGCCTTGTTGGCCGACCCTCAGTGGCAGCCTTACGTCGTCTTCCCCGGTGAATATGCGCAGTCGCCAGAGCGCGTGGTGCAGTCGCTGGATGAGCCGGGCAGGGCTGCGCTGCAAGCGGGCAAGCGCCCGCTGTTTATCTTGCTGGATGCAACCTGGTCCGAGGCGCGCAAGATGTTTCGCAAGAGTCCGTATCTGGATGGATTTCCGGTGCTCAGCCTGCACCCGGATTTGCTCTCGCGCTATCAATTACGCAGATCCAAGCGCGATGACCATTTTTGCACCAGCGAGGTGGCGGCGCTGTGCCTGGAGCTGGTCGGTGACGCTCCCGATGTGCATGCCGGTCAGGTGCTAGAGAGTTATCTGGGCGTGTTTACCGAGCGCTATCTGCAAGCCAAGCACCAGCAAAACGCCGATGAAGCCAGCAGCGCCCACCAGCGCCTGCGCGAACTGATGGGGTCAGCCCCGTGAAACGCGACGTATGGAGCCCGGTGCGGAATAAGCATTCCACTGAAAGCAATAAGTGAGCAACGACAATCGGACAAGGGCCTCGTGTACATGGACATGAGGTGTTTGCCGGATTGGGTTGGTGATAAGCGCCGATGGCCATAGGTCTCGGCGCTTTTGTTTTGGGAGTGTGGGTGATGAGCAAGTCGTTGAAATGGGGTTGGCTGGCGGCAGCGCTGGTGTGCGCAGGTTCGGCCATGGCAGCGGGCAAGCCTGTGAAGCCAGAGCTGGGTGCCAACATTGATACGACCGTTGATGTTTCTGCATCGCCCACGCTGCAGCGCTGGCAGGCCGGCGGCACCGTGGTGCTGGGCACGCGCGAAGCGGCCACGCCCATGGTCTATGCGCTGGGTGCGAACGAGAAGTTCGTCGGCTATCACATGGAGCTGTGCGAGCGCGTGGTGCAGGCCATTGCGCCCAAGGCCCAGCTCAAATACATGGTGCTGACGCCGCAGAACACCATGCCGCTGATCAACAACGGCACGGCGGACTTCAACTGCGCCAGCATGACCAACAACCTCACGCGCCAGAAGCAGGTGGCCTTTGGCCTGACCACCTATGTCAGCGAGGTGCGCATGGCCGTGCGTGCCGATTCGGGCATCACCTCCTTCAGGCAGCTGCAGGGCCGCAACGTGGGGGCCATCACCGGCACGACGGCGGTGCAGATTCTGCGCAAGTACGCCAGCGATAACGAGCTGAACTTCAAGACGCTGATGAGCAAGGACCAGTTCGAGAGCTTTTTGCTGCTGGAGTCCGGCCGCGTCGATGCCTTTGTGCTGGACGACAACATGCTGGCCGGCGTGATTGGCCAGAGCAAGAACCCCAAGGGCTACAAGATCGTGGGCGAGGTGATTGGTGCCGAGCCCATCGCCATCCAGTTCAGCAAGAACGACCCGCAGATCAAGAAGGCCGTGGATGGAGCCATCCTGCAGATGATCCGCTCGGGTGAAATTCACAAGCTCTACGCCAAGTGGTTTATGCAGCCCATCCCGCCCAAGAACGTGAATCTGAATCTGCCCATGGGCGAGATGCTCAAGAAGCAGCTGGCAGCGCCCAACGACACGTCGCTGGAGCAGTTTGTATTGCCCCAGTAAGGCACGGTCGCTGCAAGCATCGATAGACTGCAAGGCATAACTCAAGGGGAGTAATTGCCGTGCTGGAGTATCTGGTCTACCCACTGATTGCGCTGATGTTTGTCGCTGTGTTCACCCGCGAGGTGATTGCGCCTGCGTCGCGCAATCTCTGCGACCGGCGCTGGCTGATTTACAGCAGTGCTTTGGGCGCGCTGACGCTGGTGTGCACGCTGGCGCTGGGCTGGGTGCTTGAAGAGCGCATTCGCCAGCACGCGCTGCTGGATGTGGGCGCGCGCTGGAACCCTTTGCTGGTGGGGCTGCTGAGCTTTTTCATCACCAGCTTTGTCTTTTACTGGTGGCACCGCGCCACCCATGCGTCTGATCTGCTGTGGCGCATGTTCCACCAGCTGCACCACAGCGCGCGGCGCATCGAGGTGCTGACTTCGTTTTACGCCCACCCGCTGGATTCTGCTGCGGCCATGCTGCTGAGCGTGATCTCCAGCTACTGGGTGCTGGGTGCCAGCCCGGCCGCAGCTGCCGTGGCCCTGGGACTGACCGCAGCGTTTGATTTGTTCACCCATGCCGACCTGCGCACGCCGCGCTGGCTGGGCTATGTGCTGCAGCGCCCCGAGATGCATACCGTGCACCATCAGCATGGTCACCATGCGCAGAACTATGGTCTGCCGCTGTGGGACATGCTGTTCGGCACCTGGGTCAACCCGGCAGAGCGCGCACAGAAACTTGGGTTTGACGACGATAAGTCCGAGCGGATTGCCGAGATGCTGCTCTGGCGCGATGTGCACCAAAGCGCCCCGGTCTGCGGGCGCAAAAAGCGTCTTTGAAATTATCTTTGTAGTATCAAATTTGATAGCTGCTAGCGCTTGCAGATGTAGCGAAGCAGGCCTTTTTTGTTCTTAATTGTTAAAACAGCTTTCGAACATCCAGCCCCTGGCCAATCGCCGGGGTTTTTGGTTTTGGATATTCGAAAAAATCTGTTTAAATCCCCCGAATCTGTTCACTTGTCAACAGATAACCAGCCGCCTGGCTGCGGGCTCGCGCCATTTCTTGCTGCTTGATGGCGGGGGATGAAGGACTGCGAGGCCTGCACAGTTCAGGCGCTTTGAGCGTGCTCCGCACGCTCTGCGACTTCGGGTCGCTGCAAAGAGCTGTTACTGCCTTTTTGCGCAAACTCTGAATACTGCAACAGCCGTGCATGGGCATGGCTGTGTTTTGTGGATCGCAAGCTCGGCCTGTGCCTGAGCGAAAGGAAAGGTGTCCGGTTTTGGTGGAGTCAGCTTTCAAGCTGCGCTACAACCCAGCGCTTGATGGGTTGAGAGGCATTGCCATTGTGCTGGTGCTGCTCTCGCACGCACATGCGCCTATGTTTGATGGCGCATTCTTCGGTGTCGATCTGTTCTTTGTGCTCAGCGGCTTTTTGATCACTTCGCTGCTGCTGATGGAGTTCCAGCAGCATGGCAAGCTGGATTACTGGCGCTTTTACCGCCGCCGCTTTTTCAGGCTGATGCCGGCGCTGGCGCTGTTTCTGGGCGTCTACTGCGTGGTGGCTCCGTTTCTTTGGCCGGATTTGACGGACATCTACTCAGACGCACTGGTCTCCATCCTCTACCTGGCCGACTACGGCATCGCTTTCTTCGACAGCCCGGACACGCTGCTGCACATGTGGTCGCTGTCGGTGGAGGAGCATTTCTATCTGATCTGGCCGCCACTGCTGGTCTTGCTGCTGCGCAAGGCCACGCCGGGCAGGGTGTGGGCACCGCTGCTGGCGCTGTGGGTGCTGAGCACGCTGTGGCGCATCTTCTGGGTCATGCAGGACCAGAAGTTCTACGAGATTTTCTTCCGCTTTGATACCCGCGCCTCGGGCCTGCTGGCAGGTGCCTTGCTGGCGGCGCTGACGCTGGAAAAGCCTAAGTGGATCGAGAGCCTTCAATCCCTGCGCGCCTACACCATGTGGTTTGTGCTTGCCGTGCCGCTGATCATGGAGCTGGAGTGGGACAACCAGCACGCCATGGTCTGGGGCATTACGGTTGTGGAGTGTGCCGCACTGGTCGTGCTGCTGGCCGTGCAAAAGCCCACGGGGCTGGTCTATGAAATGCTGACAGCGCCGCTGTTCATCAAGCTGGGTCAGCTGTCCTACGGCATTTACCTCTGGCACTACCCGGTGGTGCGCTATTTGCGGGCCGATTACTCGTGGCCGGTGACGGTGGTGCTGGGGCTGCTGATTTCGACAGCCCTGTCTGCCCTGTCGTTCTATACGGTAGAGCGCTGGGCCATGCGCTACCGCGATGCGGGCAGCAAGCCTGCGCGTCAGCCGCAGCCGCGCAAAGAGCCCGCGCTGCGTGAGGCGACGCACGGCTCGTAAAGGTCGTCAGAAGCCAGAGCCGGGCTGGGCCAGATACGCTGCTTCTTCAGCCGTGCTGGTGCGGCCCAAAATTGCGTTGCGATGCGGAAAGCGGCTGAACTGCTCAATCACCACCTGATGGCGGTGGGCGTAGTCCAGCGATCCGGCCAGGTACTCGCGCAACTCTGCATCTTCGGCGGCCTGGTGCATGGCATCAAACGCGGCCACACAGCGCTGCTGCATGGCAGGGTCTTCGGCATGCTCCAGCGGCAGGTACATGAAGACGCGCACCACCTCGGGCAGTTGCTGGTCAGCACCTGACTGCATGGCCTGCAAAGCCAGCGTCAGCGCCTGCGGGTCGCCCGCAAAGCTTTTGGGCGTGTTGCGAAAGATATTGCGCGTGAACTGGTCGAGCAGCACCACCAGTGCCAGATGCTGCCACGGCCCTTGCGCAGACCAGTGCTGCAGGCCGCCGCCCAAGGCCGCCTCAACCGCCACACCAAAGCGTTCGCGCAGCTCCTCATCAAACGCTGGGGACTTGGTAAACCACCGGCTCTTGTACTGCAAAGCCTGTGCGTTGCCGGGTCTGGCGCTACCAAACCATTGGGTCAGAACCTGATCGGGCAGGGTGGCATCTGCGGCCGCTGCTGCCAGGGCCTCATGGGTGGGAGTGGGGTGAGCATTCATGTAAGTCATTGTGCATGGAGCGCTGCTGCGGCTTTTGCGTCAACCTGCGCGCAGGCAGGACGTTAAACAACAGACTTTTACCTGCAGATAGTAAGAAATGGGGAACCTCAAACACCCATCGAGACTCTGTGGAATAGCAAGCGAGAGACAATGGATTATTCAAAAACCATAGCGTTAAGCACTGGTTTGTCAAGCGTTCCCATTGTTTTTGAATCAGATTTTACGGAGTTGGGTGGTCGTGATGAATCGGCGCGCATGGTTGATGTCGGCAGCAATGGGTCTGGGTATAGTCGCTGCAGGTTGCTCGGGCAAATCAGTGCCCAGCAGCGTAAGTGTGAGTCAGCAGAAACTGCAGGAGATGCTGGCAAGGCGTTTCCCCAAGCAGTTCCCCGTGGCGGGGTTGCTGCAATTGGATTTGCAGGTGCCGCAGCTGAGCATGCGGCCCGAGCGCAACATGCTCAACGCCGTCATTCCGGCTGAGCTGAGCGGCAAAGTGCTCAAGGAGCGTTTCAGCGGTCTGCTGGATGTGGACTTTGCCCTGCGCTACGAGCCCTCGGACCGCACGCTGCGCGCTCACCAGATCAAGGTCAACCAGCTGAACATTGACGGCCTGTCGCCCGCGCTCAGCGACATGCTGGGTACTTATTCCACGGCGCTGGCCGAGCAGGCCATGGGCCAGATGGTGCTTTATCAGCTGCAAGATCAGGATTTGGCGTTGGTCGATGCGCTGGCCATGGAGCCCGGCACCATCACGGTCACGGCTCAGGGCCTGACGGTGGCGCTGGTGCAAAAAGCGCCGCAAGGCGTCAAGCGCTGAGTCTCTCCAGCTGAAATACCAAAGCCCGCACGGCCTGCCTGCGGGCTTTGTCTTTTACAGGGTGGATTAGCGAGGCTTGGCAATCGGCTCCAGACCCGTGTCGCGAATGGCTTTGGCAGCGCCGGGCGAGGTGTAGAACTTCAGCAGCTGTTCCAGCCCCAGCGGGTTGGTGGAGGTGCTGGCCGTGCCTGCCGAGAACAGTGTGTAGTGCTGAACCGAGTCAGGCAGCGTGCCGGCATAGCTGATGCCTTCAATGGGCAGCAGCTCGCTGACCTGCTGCAGGCCGATTTCTGCCTCGCCTCTGGCTACGATGGTGCCAACGCGCTCAGTCACGATTTTTTTGCTCTTGGGCATGACCTGATCGTGAATGCCCAGCTTCTTGAGCATCTGGGTTTCGTAATAAGTACCGCTGGCGCTGGCCGAGTAGGCAATGCTCTTGGCATTCAGCAGCACCTGGCGCAGCTTGTCTTCGCTGCTGATGTCGGGGATGGGCGCGCCTTTTTTGACGGCTATACCCACGGCAGAGCGCACCAGATCGATCTGCGTGCCTTGCTTGACCAGTCCCTTGGCCGCCAGATCATCCAGCGCGCCGCGCGCCAGAATCACCACGTCGGCCTTTTCACCCTGGCTCAGACGGTTGGGAATGGAGGTGGGCGATGAACCCATGGAGGAGCCATAGGCCGATTCAACCGCAATGCCGGTCTGTGCCGTGAACTGCGGAGCCAGCAGCTTGTGCGCTGCCGTAAAGCCGCCCGAGGTCATGAGGCGTACGGGCTCTTTGCTGCTCTGGCTGGCGGGCTGCTGGGCGCAGCCAGCGACCAGGGCAACAGCGCTGATCAGCAGGGCGCGGCGGGCGGTGAAAAGGGCAAAGGCTTGCATCATGTCTCTCGGTTCTTGATTAGGTTCAAATGGCCTTGAACCCTTATTGAATAAGCGCAAGCAGCTATGTTTGTCATAGCTTTTGCGGCTGATGGGATTGTGAAAAGTCGCGGTCTTTCCGTCCAATACCGTTTGCGTCTGGACTTGATACGAAAATCGTCCTATGGATTTGCGCCGCCTCACTTGTTTCCTGGCCGTGGCCGATGAGCTGAACTTCAGCCGCGCTGCCCAGCGCCTTCACATGAGCCAGCCCCCGCTGAGCCAGCAGATACGCCTGCTGGAGCAGGAAATGGGGGTGCAGCTGTTTGAACGCTCGCGCCGGGCGGTCACGCTGACGCCTGCGGGCCTGCTGCTGCAGGAAAAAGCCAGACAGATCGTGGAGCTGCACCAGCAGGCTGGTGAGCTGTGCCGCATGGCTGCCCATGGGCTGGCAGGGCGGCTGCGCATTGCTTTCACCGCCTCGGTGCCGTTGTTTGACGAGTTCTCGGCCATGCTGCGTGACTTCCGCACCCGCTACCCCGAGGTCGAGCTGGATTTACAGCACATGACCACGGGCGAGCAGATTGCGGCGCTGACTGCCGGGCAGATTGATATTGGTTTTATGCGGCCTTCGCCCGCGTTTCGCATTCCCGTGCCCATCCGCGAGCAAACGCTGTGGCGCGACGAGCTGATGCTGGCCCTGCCCGCCAGGCAGGCGGCAGATTCGCTACCCGTGGCGCTGAGCGCTCTGGCCGATCAGCCTTTTGTGCTGCACCCCACCGTGCTGGGCGGCGGGCTGCACGAACATATTCTGGCCTTGTGCAGCGAAGCCGGCTTTGTGCCGCACATCGCCCAGCCAGCGCGCGAAACCTCGACCATGCTGGCGCTGGTGGCCGCCGGGCTGGGCCTGTCCATCGTGCCCAGTGTGTATGAGCGCATTTGCCCTCCCGGCGTGGTGTTGCAGCCGCTGGCCGATGCCGCGCGCCACTCGCGCATTGCCATGGTGAGCATGCAGCAGGCACCATCGCCCTGTGTGCAGATGTTCTGGCAGCTGCTGCGCTGAGCAAGCTCTGCCGTTACGATGCGGCAAAGCATTCTTTTCAGGAGACCGCCGCATGACCCGCACCCTCGCCGATTTTTCTGTCACCCGCAAATGGCCTGCTCAGCACCCCGAGCGCATTCAGCTGTATTCGCTGCCTACGCCCAATGGCGTGAAAGTGTCGATCGCGCTGGAGGAAATGCAGCTGCCCTATGAGGCCCATCTGGTCAGCTTTCAGACCAATGACCAGCTCACGCCCGAGTTTGTGGGAACCTTCCCCAACAACAAGATTCCCGCCATCATCGACCCGCAAGGCCCCGGCGGTCAGCCGCTGGCGCTGTTTGAGTCGGCAGCCATCCTCATCTATCTGGCCGAAAAGACCGGCAGCCCGCTGCTGCCTGCAGACCCTGCTGCGCGTTATGAAACCCTGCAGTGGCTGATGTTCCAGATGGGCGGCGTCGGCCCCATGTTTGGACAAGTGGGCTTCTTCCATAAGTTCGCGGGCAAGGATTTTGAAGACAAGCGCCCCCGTGACCGCTATGTGAATGAATCCAAGCGTCTGCTGGGGGTGCTGGAGCAGCGTATGCAGGGCCGCGAGTGGATCATGGGCGAGCAGATCACGCTGGCGGACATTGCCATCTGGCCCTGGGTGCGCAATATGGTGGTGGAGGCCGGTTACAACGCCGCTGAGCTGGTGGGCTGGAGCGATTTCCCCGAACTGCAACGTGTGCTGGCAGCCTTTGTGGCCCGGCCAGCCGTGCAAAAAGGTCTGAACATGCCGCCGCGTGACTGAGCGGTGGCGGTCTTTGTCGCTGTTGCAAAACCTGAAAACACTGTCCTGCCAGTGATGTCTTTCAATCAGGTGGTCAGGCCTTATCTTTGAAACTCAGGCCCTGCAGATGGCAGCGGCCCTCAAGAGGAGAACTCCATGACCACGAATCGCAAAACCATTCTCGAAAGCGCTCCACTCGGCCCACGCTGGCCTTGTCTGGATCCTTTCCTGTTCTGCGCTCACCACGATGACACCTACCCTGCTAGCAACGGCAAGATGGGTGTGCAGGCCGTGGAGTTGGAGGGCCGCGAGATGGGCAGCGATTTCAGTGCCAAGGATGGCTTTTCCATGTACCACGGCGAGCCGATTCCTGGCTTCCCCGGCCACCCGCACCGCGGTTTTGAGACCGTGACGCTGGTGCGCAAGGGCCGCATCGACCATGCCGATTCGCTGGGCGCGGCTGCGCGCTTTGGTGGCGGTGATGTGCAGTGGCTGACGGCCGGCAAGGGGATTCAGCACTCTGAGATGTTCCCGCTGCTCAACAGCGACAAGCCCAACCCGTTGGAGCTGTTCCAGATCTGGCTGAACCTGCCCGCCAAGAACAAGATGGTGGAGCCGCACTTCACCATGTTCTGGAACGAGCAGATTCCGCGCGTGACCTTCAGCGATGCGGCAGGCAAGAAGACCAAAGTGACCGTGGTGGCTGGCGCGCTGGAAGGCGTGGACAAGACCTTGCCGCCTCCTCCCGAGTCCTGGGCTTCGGAGGCTGGCAGCGATGTCGCCATCTGGACGCTGGAGCTGGAGCCCGGTGCCCGCTGGACCATGCCCAAGGCCGCAGGGGCTGAAACTCACCGCATGCTCTACTTCTTTATGGGCAAGAGCCTGTCTGTGGGCGGCGAAGCCGTGAAGCAGCATCTGGCCATGCACATCGATGCGCAAAGCGACGTTGAGCTGGTCAACACCGGCGACGACGTGGTGGAGCTGGTACTGCTGCAGGGCAAGCCCATTGGCGAAACCGTGTCGCAGTACGGCCCCTTCGTGATGAACACGCAGCAAGAGATCATGCAGGCCATGCAGGACTACCGCCGCACCCAGTTCGGCGGCTGGCCCTGGAAGGACAACGACCCGGTGCATGGTGCTGAGAATCGTCGTTTTGCCCGCTACCCCGGTGCGACCGAAGATGATCTGCCGCCTGTAGTGGCAACGGCCTGAAAACGCGCCCCCTGCGGCGGTTGTTTAAACGCTGCCACAATGTGCGCCTGACTGCCACGACCTTTGCGGGCCGTGGCGGCTTTGTTTTGACCGAACGCCAAGCCATGAACATCACCAAAGACACCGCTGTCACCATCAACTACAAGATTCACGAGCTGCTCGCGGGCGGCGTGGCCGTCAAACTGCTGGACAAGGGCGATGTCGCCTTCCTGCACGGTGGCTATGACAATATCTTCGCCAAGGTCGAAGCCGCTCTGGACGGCAAGCAAAAGGGCGATACCGTGACCGTGGATCTGGCCGTGGAAGATGCCTTTGGCGCACGCGACGAGAGCCTGCTGCGCACCATCCCCAAGGGCGAGTTCCCAGCGGGCGTGAAGGTCGGCGGCCAGCTGCGCGGTGCCAACGATCAGGGCGAGCCCCAGATCTACAACGTCGTGAAGATCAAGGGCCCTGTGGTACAGCTGGACGGCAACCACCCTCTGGCTGGTGTGGCCCTGCGCTTTACCGCCGTGGTCAATGAAGTGCGCGCAGCGACGCCCGAAGAAATTGCCCACAAACACGTACACGGTGGCCACGGCCACCACCATTAATGAGTCCGCCGCAGCGGCGCTGATACGTCGTTGCAGCCGTTTGCGGTGGCGCTGCCACGGTCTGCATGTCTCAGCACTGGATAGCTGGTGATTTGTAGTGTTTCAGGGGTCTAGCCCAGGTACAACAGGCGCTGGCAGCTATCAAAAAAGAATGGCCCCCGGATTTTTGTCCGGGGGCCATTCTTTATTCAGCGCTTAGCTTGCTCAGGCGGTCAGGCGTTCCAGCGCTTCGCGGTACTTGGCAGCGGTCTTGTCGATCACTTCCTTGGGCAGGCGGGGCGATGGCGCCTTCTTGTCCCATGGCTTGCCGTTGACCTGAGCCTGCTCCAGCCAGTCACGCACGAACTGCTTGTCGTAGCTGGGAGGGTTGGCGCCAGCGGCCAGTGCGTCGGCATAGCCTTCCACGGGCCAGTAGCGCGAGCTGTCGGGGGTCAGCACTTCGTCCATCAGCACCAGCTCGCCCTCTTCGGTCAGACCGAATTCGAACTTGGTATCGGCAATGATCATGCCCTTGGTCAGGGCGATCTCGGCTGCTTCCTTGTAGATGCGAATAGCCGTGTCGCGGATCTGGGCGGCCAGTTGCTCGCCCACCATTTCCACGGTGCGCTCGTAGGTGATGTTTTCGTCGTGGTCACCCATCTCGGCCTTGGCGGCGGGGGTGTAGATGGGCTCGGGCAGTTTGGCTGCATTTGTCAGGCCAGCGGGCAGCTTCACGCCGCACACAGACTGCGATTCCTGGTATTCCTTCCAACCGCTGCCAGCCAGGTAGCCACGCACCACGGCTTCGATCATGATGGGCTTCAAGCGCTTGACCAGCATGGAGCGGCCTTCGACTTGCTTGACTTCTTCGGGCTTGACCACGGACTCAGGGGCTTCGCCCGTCAGGTGGTTGGGGCAGATATGGCCCAGCTTGTCGAACCAGAACAGTGCCATCTGCGTCAGCAGCACGCCCTTGCCGGGAATGGGCTCGCCCATGATCACGTCAAAAGCGGACAGACGGTCGGACGCCACCATCAGGATGCGGTCATCGCCCACGGCGTAGTTGTCGCGGACCTTGCCACGTGCGAGCAATGGCAGCGAGGCAATGTTGGAAGTGTGCAGGGCAGAAGGCTGGGTGGTCATGGTCGAGATAGAAGGCTGTCAGGCAATTCAGGCGAGCAGTCGGTCAGCAGGCGCCTGAAGCCACAGGGGGCTGCCAGCGTCGCAGGCTCGATAAGCGGCTGCGTAAAAGGCGATTTTACTGGCGTGGGCAGGCGTTTGGACGGTCACGGTCTTTGCGTGGGCAGGTATGCCGCGATACAAGCCTTGGAAGCATAAAGAAGTCCCCCTCTCATGCAGCTCAAAGCCATTCATTGTGTAGCCAAAACAGCATGTCATCAAACTGACATGCAAGGCCCCATATGAGGCTGCGTTATCAGCGTTTTTTCTTTGCCTTTGGTTGAGGCCGGGCGCATAGTGGATTCACAGGCAAAGACGAATGCGCATTCAGAACTGCAAGGCTGCGGCACAGCCATCAAGGGCTGTGAGACCGCTGAATTTCACTGAGAGCAAAGGAGTGTTTTGTTATGAATCTGACGATTAGCGGCCATCACCTGGAGGTCACTCCCTCGCTGCGTAGTTATGTCATGGCCAAGCTGGAGCGCATCCTTAGGCACTTCGATCAAGTGGTCGACGTAAAGGTGCTTCTCACCGTTCACAAGCAAAAGGAAAAAGACAAACGCCAGCGCGCCGGCTGCACGGTGCGGGTCAAAGGGCAAGATTTGTTTGTAGAAACGCAGCACTTTGACCTCTACGCTGCCGTGGATGCTCTGGCAGACAAGCTTGACCGTGTCGTCATGCGCTACAAAACCCGTCTGCAGGCGCCTCGCTTGGGAGCCAAACGTCTGGATACGGATGGCATGCAGCTGGCGGAGCTGTCAGTTTGATGAAAGTGAGGCGCAAACCCTGCGTTTGCGCCAACTTGTTGCATGGCTGTAGCCTTGTTACAACGCTAAACACGCCGCCCTATGGGGCGGTTTTTGATAGTGATCAGGGTTTCCCCACGGTTTCCAGCGCAGCGGTGCATAATTGTTGATCACACCATGAATCGCCTAGCTTCTATCCTTCCACCCGCTCAAGTGCTTGTGAGCGTTGATGTCACCAGCAAGAAACGCGCTTTCGAAGAAGCGGGTTTACTCTTTGAGAGCTTGCATGGTCTGTCTCGTGCCTTGATCACCGATAGCCTGTTCGCTCGCGAACGTCTGGGCTCTACGGGGCTGGGGCACGGAGTTGCCATTCCGCACGGTCGCATCAAGGGCCTGACGGCTCCCATGGCTGCTGTGTTTCAGTTGGCTAGCCCCATTGGCTTTGATGCGCCCGATGAGCAGCCTGTTGGCCTGCTGATTTTTTTGCTGGTGCCCGAAGCTGCGACGCAAAAGCATCTCGAAATCCTTTCCGAGATTGCTGAGCTGCTCAGCGATAGTCAGCTGCGCGAGCGTCTGAAATCCTCCTCGGATGCACAGCTGCTGCACAGCATGATCGATAGCTGGCAGTCTTCTGTTGCCTCTCAGGCCTGAGGCTTGTCCCCTTCTTTTTGACTGACAGGGCCTTGCCATGAGACCCAGCGCCATCAGTGCGGACGTACTGTTCGAGGCATTTCGCAACTCCAGCCTGCGCTGGCAATGGGTGGCGGGCCTCGGTGCCTCTGAACGCCGCTTTGATGAGATGGCCGTGCGTTCGGCCCGCTCTGGTGCCGACTTGGTGGGCTACCTCAACTACATCCACCCCTACCGTCTGCAGGTGCTGGGTGAGCGTGAAATCGCTTACCTGACCAATGCCACCTCGCAGGATTGCCTGCGCCGCATTGCGCGAATCGTGACGCTGGAGCCGCCTGTGCTGGTGCTGGCGGATGGCCAGGAAGCGCCCGACGAGTTGATTTCCACATGCGAGCGATCGCATATCCCCTTGTTTTCGACCAAGGAGCAGTCTGCTTTCGTCATCGACGTGCTGCGCGCTTATCTGTCCAAGCACTTTGCCGACCGCATCACCATGCACGGCGTGTTCATGGACATTCTGGGTATGGGTGTGCTGATTACAGGTGAATCAGGTCTGGGCAAGAGTGAGCTGGGGCTGGAGCTGGTCACACGTGGCAATGGCTTGGTGGCCGATGATGCGGTGGACCTGTATCGCATCAACCAGACCACGGTAGAAGGCAAGTGTCCCGAGCTGCTGCAGAACCTGCTGGAAGTGCGCGGCATCGGCTTGCTGGATATTCGCTCCATCTTTGGCGAGACTGCGGTGCGCCGCAAGATGCGCCTCAAGCTCATTGTGCATCTGGTGCGTAAGGAGACCATGGAGCGCGAGTACGAGCGCCTGCCCGCCGAGCCGCTGACTCAGGATGTGCTGGGTGTGCCTATCCGCAAGGTGGTGATTCAGGTGGTGGCTGGTCGAAATATCGCCGTGCTGGTGGAAGCTGCTGTGCGCAACGCCATCTTGCAGTTGCGCGGTATTGATACCTATCAGGAGTTTGTGCTCCGCCACCGCCGGGCCATGGAAAAAGGCGAGTCGTTCTAAGAACTGCTGACACGACCGAGTCAACCGAAGGTTTACGGGAGTCGCGGCTTCGCTACGACGTATCAAGAGCGTTGTTCGCTGCTCTAAACCAGTTGTAGCTTTCCGGCGGCTGAAGCCGGAAAGATTTGCTGCAGCTGCTGAGCGCTTAGCCCGTACATACGGGAAAACAGGCCACCCAGTACAGAGCGGTATTCATTGAGCACGGGGTAGTCGCGGTTCTGAAACAGCGCTTTCTCGGTGACTTCGATCTGTTCACCAATGACTCTGCCGCCCGCCTGAGCGGCGAGCCCTCCTCCAAGAAACCAGTACGCTGTCCCGTGGCCGTGGTCCGTCCCCTTGTTGCCATTTTCGCGGAAAGTGCGGCCAAATTCGCTGATGACGGCGACGACGGTGTGGCTCCATGTCTCTGGCCCCATCGCTTCTGCAAAAGTCGCCAGTCCATTGCTTAGGTCGCTCAGGCGGTTGGCAAGGTTGCCCCTGGCACCACCTTGATTGACGTGGGTGTCCCAGCCACCCACATCGACAAAGCCCAGGTCAAACTGCTCGCGCATGAGATGGGCCATGCGCTGAGCAACCAGTCCAAAGCCTTTGGCACTGATGGCATCACGCCCGGCCTTGTCCATTTCTTCCTGCACGGAGCGCTGAACAGCCATTTGTGTAGCAAAGCCTTCATGGGCAGCTGTTTCTAGCGCTGTGCCCTGATACATGGATGCAATCACTTGGGCACGAGCGCCCAGCGCTGCGCCCTGGCCCGCGGTGGCAAGCGACATATTGGCCACATCCGCATTGCCGCGCAGGGACAGCGGCATTTGTGCCGTGAATGCCATGGGGGCGAGGCTGCGTCGGTCCGCCTGCAGCACTTGTGCAAGACGATTGAGAAAGCCCGATGTCAAGCTTTTACGGCCATCCAATGGCTGGCCCAGCTCAATGGAGTCTTGCGTCTCGAAGTGGCTGCGTGACAGGTCGTTCGTCCCCGCAAATGGCACAAAGCAGGCCTGCCCTTGCTGATAAAGGGGCAGCAAGCTGGCTTGCAGCGCGGGGTGCAGTCCCCACTCGCTGTTAAGCGGCAGGGCTCCATCGGCTGCGCCGGGGCGGGCAATGGCAATGCCGGGGCGGGCCTGATAGTAAAAGTCGCTGTGCGTAGGCACCAGCAGGTTGTTGCAGTCATAGGCACCGCGCAGAAAAACCAGCAAAAAGCGGGGCGAGCTGTTTTGCAGAGGGGCTGCGATGCCTTTGCCTAGGTGGCAGGACAGTGGCACTGCGGCGCCCAGACTCAGAAATTGACGTCTTTGCATCAGTGGACTCCTTGGGGCTGACTCAGTGGAACATCATTTCAGGGGCGGACAGGAAGTATGTGTTCCAGTCCGCCGGGTTCTTGGCTTGAGCCAACGCTGTCAGAGTGGCAGGGCTCAAGGCAGGCAGGCGTACCTGCACGCTGAGCCGCTGCTTGAAGTCAGGGTAGGGTGGCTTTTCCAGAGGTTCTTTGGCGTTGCTGCGAAACAGTACAGCACCGCGTGTACCTATCTGCTGCGCGACGGTAAAGCGATTCATCAGTTGGCCAGAGCTGGACCAGTCCGACTGAGCTTGTGGGTAGCCATCCGGCGTTTCATGACCATACAGAGGCTGGCCCAGCTGGTTCAGCCAGCCTTGTACGGGGCCCACATCGCTGGCGATGCGCTGGTCATATGCAAGGCGTGTGGAGCTCATAACATAGTGCATGGGGTCCTTGAAGCGCTGGCTAAACAGCTGCGCCTCCGGGGTCGTCAGCAGGCTGACCAGGGTGGCGGCAATATCGCCATGGCTGCGCGCGAAGGCCTGTGCCGTGCGTTCCACGGTAGCCGGAGCTGGGTTGTCTCCCAGAAAGAAGACAGCCAGCTTGCGTGCTATGAAATGTGCAGTGGCTGGTGCAACCACAATGCGCTCTAGCGCCTCGTTGACTTGGGCCATGCCACTCTTTTCCAGCGGTTTTCCCAGTAATACCTGGGGCGCGTAGTCATGGCGGGTGGGATTGAACTCGAAAAACCCCTGGCGGAAATACTCTGCCTGGCGTTCTGGTCGCAGCTTGGGCGGCGGTGCATCTGCATCGCGGGTGCTGAAGCCTAGGCCGGTCAGCACATGAGCCATGGCCTGCACATCGGCCTGGGTGTAGCCGCTGCCCACGCCCATGGTGTGCAGCTCGAGCAGCTCACGCGCATAGTTTTCGTTGATACGGCCTGCAGCATTGCTGGCGTTGTCCAGGTAAAGCAGCATGGCCGGGTGGCGCATACTGGCGGCCAGCAGGTCGCGGAAATTGCCTAACGCATGGGGGCGGATGGCCTGCTCCTCATAGTCGCCAACCCACATGCGCACGTCCCCTTTGCGCGTACTGACGTTGAAGTGGTTCATCCAGAACCAGGTCATCTGCTCCTGCAACTGGTGCTGTGAATAAAGCGCGCGCCAGATATGGCGCTTTTGCGCGTCTGAGCTCAGCTGGTTGAGCTGGCGCTGCAAGTCCTGCCGGAGCCGGGCGGCTTCATCAGCATCTTGTGTGATGCGAATGGCCTTGCGCTGCTCGGCAATCTCTCGCTGGATTTGCGCCATGGGCTTTTGGCTGATGGTGAGTGCGTCAATGCGCTGCTGCACTTCGGCAGGCATGGGACTGGTGGATGGTGTCAACTGAGCCGCCAGCCACTTCTTCAGGCCCTGCTGCTGCAGCTGGGCTGCATCATGGTCGGTTGCGCCCCAAGTTATTCTGTCCAGCCATTGCTGGCGTTGCAGTTCGCTGGTTTGATCCGGTAAATGGCTGCGGTTCACCATCTCTAAAGCCTGAGGGCTGAGCTTGCCTTGTGACGAAGGCGGCAGTTGCGCGCAAGCTGTCAGCGCGACTGCGGCCAAGCAGAGCAGACTTTTGATAGGAAAGAAATGCGTCAGCTGCATTGGAAATGCCTCCTCGACCTCACATGAGTGATGTATGTTGGCTCTGCATCATGGATGTCCGCATGAAAAAATGTGTCGCAAACGTAAAAGGGCAAGGCACTTACATGCCTTGCCCTTTGCAGAAGAGTCAGCGATTTACTTGGCTGCGCGGGTGGCGCATGCGGCGCAATGGCCGTACAGAGCCATGGAGTGATCCTGAATCACCCAGCCCTTTTCCTTGGCGATCAGGTTCTGGCGCTTTTCGATCTCAGCGTCGTAGAACTCTTCGACCTTGCCACAACTGGTGCAGACGAAGTGGTCATGGTGCTGACCTTCGTCGAGTTCATAAATGGCCTTGCCGCTTTCAAAATTGCTGCGAATCAGAATGCCGGCCTGCTCAAACTGAGTCAGGACGCGGTAGACAGTGGCTAGGCCGATGTCCGAGCGCTCATCGAGCAGTACGCGGAACACGTCTTCAGCCGTCATGTGGCGCTGAGCGCCCTTCTGGAAGATTTCCAGAATCTTCAGTCGCGGCAAAGTGGCTTTGAGGCCCGTGCTTTTGAGTTCATCAATATTTTTCATGTGTCTATCTCTTGGTGGACTACGGGCACATGGAAGGCTGGAATCACGCGTTTGCAGAGAAGCTTTACACGCAGATAAAGGGAATCCTCAAGTGTCTCCGGGCCTGCCGCTACAATGAACCTGATCATATCCCTATGCCATTACCCATGCATGTTCAAGCCCGTAGCCGCGCAGCTCTGACCCTGACGCTGGCAATCGCAGCGGCACTGGCCGGCTGCAACAGTATCGATGGTGCCGCTCACCGCGTCGCCAATGTCATCACGCCTTACAAAATTGATGTGGTTCAGGGCAATTTCGTGTCCAAGGAACAGGTCGAGGCATTGCAGCCTGGCATGAGCCGCCAGCAGATCCGCGACATCCTGGGTACACCGCTGGTGACCAGCGTATTCCACGGCGACCGCTGGGAATATGTGTTCACCATCAAGCGCCCCGGTGTGGAGTCGCAGGTTCGCAAGCTCACCGTCTACTTCAATGGCGACAGCTTTGCGCGCGCCGAAGGTGACGAAATGCCTTCCGAATCCGAGTTTGTGGCCAGCCTCAAGGGCATGAAGGGCACACCCAAGATTCCTCCGCTGGAAGCCAGCGAAGCGCAGCTGGCCAAGTTCCCTGCGCGCAACAATGCGGAAGCAGAGCAGGCTGCTGCCAATCTGCCGCCAGCCGCTACCAGCTACCCTCCGCTGGAATCGCGTTAAGTACGAAAACATGCTTATCCCCGCTTGCAGCAAGCGACGGATGCTCTCTTTTTATGACGGCATGGATTGAAACCCTGCCGCTTGTTTATTTGACCGAGTGATAGCGCCATGACCGCAGCCACCTCCCATACCTCCACCCGTCAGCGCGTTGCCGTGGCTGGTGCATCTGGCCGCATGGGCCAGATGCTGATCGAAGCCATTCTGAACAGCAGCGACTGTGTGCTGGCCGCCGCGCTGGATCGCGCAGACAGCCCCTCCATTGGCACCGATCCTTCCGCTTTTCTGGGTAAGCCCAGCGGCCTGAAGATTGAAAGCGATGTGCGCTCAGCGCTGACCAAGGCCGATTGTCTGATCGACTTCACACGCCCTGAAGGCACGATGGAGCATCTGGCCGTAGCGGCTGACTTGGGTGTGGGTGTGGTGATTGGCACCACCGGCTTCAGCGATGAACAGAAGGCGCAGATTGCCGAGTTTGCGAAGAAGACTTCCCTCGTACTGTCGGCCAATATGAGCGCGGGTGTGAACGTCACCTTCAAGCTGCTGGAAATGGCGGCCAAGGCGCTGCAGGAAGGTGGCTACGACATCGAAATCGTCGAAGCTCACCACAAGCACAAGGTCGATGCACCTTCGGGTACGGCGCTGAAGATGGGCGAAGTGATTGCCGAAGCCCAAGGCACCAATCTGGCTGACCGCGCCGTGTACGAGCGCTTTGGCCACACCGGTGAGCGCAAGGCTGACAGCATCGGCTTTGCCACCGTGCGCGGTGGCGATATTGTGGGCGACCACACAGTGCTGTTTGCCGGTACGGGCGAGCGTATCGAGATCTCACACAAGTCCAGCAGCCGCGCTGGCTATGCCAACGGCAGTCTGCGCGCCGTGGGCTATCTGGCCGACAAGAAGACCGGTCAGTACGATATGTACGATGTGCTGAAACTGCGCTGATAACGCGGATTGCAAAGGGGCCATGATGGCCCCTTGCTGTTTTTGGGAGTGAGGTGATTGATGTCTGCAGGAATGTGGCAATGGCTGGCAGAAGGCGATACCGTCACTTGGGGCACGGCAGCGGTGATGCTGTTGATGTCCGTGCTCAGCTGGGTGGTCATCCTCTACAAACTCTGGTTCATGGCCACTGCGCGCCGCAACGTGCCGCAGGCGGTGAATGCGTTCTGGCAGATGCCCGATCTGGCGCAGGCGCAGGCCAAGGTCAAGCAGCTGGACGGGCAAGGTCTGGTGCAGCCCATGGCCGGTGCCGTGGCGCAGGCCGACAGCGCAGCGGCTGATGGATCGCTGGCCCAGCGCGCGGCACAAGGCCAGCGATTGATGCGCAGCCTGCGCACTGCACTGGGTGCGGCTGCCAGCCAGTTGCAATGGGGGCAGACTTTGCTGGCCACGATTGGCGCGACGGCACCGTTTGTCGGCTTGCTGGGCACGGTCTGGGGCATTCACCATGCGTTGGGGACGCTGGCTGGCAGCGGTCAGGTCGATATCGCCCAGCTCGCAGGCCCGGTGGGTGAGGCTCTGGTCATGACTGCCGCAGGCTTGGCCGTGGCACTGCCCGCCGTGCTGGCTTATAACCTGCTGGGCCGATCAGCCAGCCAGCTGGAAGCAGTTCTTGAAGGTTTTGCCCATGATCTGCACGCCCAGTTTGGGGTTGATGCTTCGTAAAGCTCTTTGCAAAGGGTAGCGCCATGGCATTTGGCCGCATGAGTACACGCCAGAGCGCGGATACGCCCATTAACACCATCAACGTCACCCCGCTGGTCGATGTGATGCTGGTGCTGGTGGTGATCTTTATTCTGGCCGCTCCCGTGCTGGCCGCTAGCTTGCGCGTGCAACTACCCAAGGCGCAGGCCGCCACGCAGCAGGCGCCTGTGGCGCAGGGCGATGCGCTGGTGGTGGAAGTCAGCCCGCAGGGCGAAATCTGGATCCAAGGTGCCGTGGCTGATGATGCCGCGGTGCAGCAGCAGTTGCTGCAACTGGGGCAGCGCAATCCGCAGGCCGAGGTGCAATTGCGCGCCGACGCCAGCGTGCCTTATGGCCGCGTGGTGCAGGTCATGGGCTGGGCGCATGCGGCAGGACTGACGCGTATCGGCTTTGTGACAGAGCCTGAGCCAAAGGCTGGCAGTAACTGACGACTGCGCTCGTAAAAACCTTTACTTTTTGCAAATTGCCGGTCAGCAATCCTTGCTCTGGCGCAAGGCCAGCGCTCATAAGCACTGCCCTTGTTGCTATCTCTTTCAAATCGCCTCCAGCCCGCATCCACAATGGATAAAGCCCCTGACCATCGCTGGCGTAACAAGCCCTGATGTGCAGAACAAGGTTCTGGCGTTACGATGGTTTCGCCTGCCTTTAGGGCACCCCGACTAATTTCGCCGCAGTGTTTGCGGCATTTGGTGACTAGGAGGATTTGCATGCAAGTACAGGTTCATGCCGACGATTCCATCCAGGGTGGAGAGTCTCTGGCTCAATGGGCTCAGGAGGAGATCAATACCAAGCTGGCCCGCCTGAAAGAATATGTGGTGCGTGTGGAGGTCTTTCTCACAGGCGTAGATGCCCTCAAAAGCACTGGCGGCCCCGGCAAGCGTTGTGTGCTCGAAACCCGAGCGACAGGCAGGCCCCCCATCGCCGTGAATGCCGAGGCTGAAAAGGTCAAGGACGCTTTCAATTCCGCCATTGAAAAACTCAAGCGCGCGGTGGAAACCGATCTGGACAAGGTCAAGGACAAAAACCTGCGCGATAGCGTGCGTGGCGTAGATGACCTCAGCGACGAAAGCGCATCTGTGGCATAAATTTTGAAGGTTTTTGGCCTCTAGCCCTTTAGATGCAGGCGCTGGAAGCTACAAAAACCATATCAAATAAAAAAAGGCATGTTCTTGATGAACATGCCCTTTTTCGTTGTGGAGGACTCGGCGATCAGGCCGTGGTCAGTGCACCGGCTTGAGTCAGCTTGTCGGCGACCAGCAGCTTCTTCATTTCGGCCTGGCTCATGATGCCCAGCTCTTCCGCTACCAGAGCAATACGTTTGCCGTTGGCAATCGCGGTCTTGGCGATTTGGGCGGCTTTTTCATAGCCGATCAGCGGGTTCAGCGCCGTCACCAGCGTCACCGATTCGGCAATGCGGGCATCCAGCAGCACTTCGTTGGCCACAATGCCTTCCACACAGTTCACTTGCAGTGTCTTGCAGGCATTGCACAGGTGGCTCAGGCTCTTGTGCAGTGCCCAGCCCATCAGGGGCTCAAAGGCGTTGAGCTGCAGCTGACCGGCTTCCACGGCCATGGTGATGGCGGCGTCGTTGCCGATCACTTCAAAGCAGACCTGGTTCATCACTTCGGGGATCACGGGGTTGACCTTGCCGGGCATGATGGACGAGCCCGCTTGGCGGGCGGGCAGCTTGATATCGCCCACGCCAGCTTGCGGGCCGGAAGACAGCAGGCGCAAGTCATTGCTGATCTTGGACAGCTTGACGGCAACGCGCTTCAAGATGCCAGAGATGTCGGCAAAGGCACCGGTATCGCCAGTAGCGGCAATCAGGTTGCTGGCCTTGACGACAGGCACTCCCGAGATTTCGGCCAGAGCCTTGGTCACGGAATCAGCGTAGCCCACAGGCGCATTGATGCCCGTACCAATGGCGGTGCCGCCCATGTTTACTTCGCACATCAGGTAGGCGGATTCACGCAGACGCTTCTCATCGTCAGCGATCATGGCGGCGAATGCTGCGAACTCCTGACCCAGAGTCATTGGCACGGCGTCTTGTAGTTGTGTGCGGCCGATTTTCAGGATGGAGGCAAATTCATCAGCCTTGGCTTCAAAAGCACCACGCAACTCGGCCAAGGCGGTCAACAGCTTCTGAATGCCAGCATAGGTGGCGAGCTTGACGGCGGTGGGGTAGGCGTCGTTGGTGCTTTGCGAGGCGTTGACGTGATCGTTCGGGTGAATCACGTCGTAGCTGCCCTTTGGCAATCCCAGGTGCTCAAGGGCACGATTGGCGATCACCTCATTGGCGTTCATATTCGTGGATGTGCCAGCGCCGCCTTGAATGACGTCGACCACAAACTGGTCGTGTAGCTGACCGGCGATCAGATCGTCGCAGGCCTTGGTGATGGCATGGGTCTGGGTCTCATTAATCGCGCCCATTTGCAGATTGGCTTGGGCGGCGGCCTTTTTGACAAAGGCGAAAGCGCGGATCAGTTCGGGCATGAGTGCCACGGTGTGACCGGTGATGGGGAAGTTCTCCACTGCGCGTGCGGAGTGAACGCCCCAATATGCGTCGGGAGGAATGGTTTTGATGCCGATGAAGTCGTGTTCTTGACGCATGGATGTGCTTTCTTGCTTCCAGATTTGATGGTTCACACGCGCAGCAAAAGCCGGGCGTGGTAACGCCCTGGACGAAAAAGCGGAGGTCGCATTTCGAGGCCAGGGCGTTGGCTGGATTATGAAAGCAAGATCTGCATGAGTACAAACGTTTCATGCATAACGTCTGTGCGGCAAAGTCTGTGATGTACTGAGCGCGTTTAAAAGAATCCAAAAACAATTAAGAGCATTAAAAATGTGCTTAATTGTTAGTTTTGAAGTTTCAATTCGCACCAATTTGGTGCGAATTGAACCGATGCTGGCAGGACTTATTTCGATGCGCGCAGGCTCACACCTTGCAGCGAAGGCGAGTGCAGTGACTTCAGGGCAGAGGCCACAGGCTTGCCAAAACGGCGTGGCTGGCCGTTGATGGTGTCATCCGCGCTGGCGGCTTCGGCTTCCCATTGGGTCTGGGCCTCTTTCATTTCTTCGGTGGTTCGAGCCACAAAATTCCACCACAGCAAGATGGCCTCATCCATGGGCTCGCCGCCGATGATGATCAGGCGGCTGCCGGGCGAGCATTCCAGGTTCACGGACTTGGTGCCTGCTGGCAGATAAATCAGGTTTTCAGATGGCAGGATTTCGCCTTCCACGCGCACTTCGCCGGACATGCTCATCACCGCATGCTCAAAGTCTTCGCGTAGCGGCATGCTGGCGCGGGCGGGGCTGGGAGTGTCAGAGGCCAGTAGGTCCACGCCCATCAGGGGCGAGTGGACTTCTGCAGGGGCCTTCAGGCCCAGCGCTTCACCGGCCAGTACGGTCACCGCAAAGTCGCCAATCAGCGTCTTGGGCAGATCGGGGTAGTGCTGAAAGCGAGGAGGGATGTTGCGGTGGCTGTCCGGAAGGGCAATCCACAACTGGGCCGCGTGCACGCCCAGGGTCTGGGCTTCCTCGGAGTGGGCGATGCCACGGCCAGCCGTCATCAGATTGACCTGGCCGGGACGAATAATTTGCTCGGAGCCCAGGCTGTCCCGGTGCAGTACTTCACCTTCAATCATCCAGGTAAAAGTCTGCAAGCCGATATGGGGGTGTGGGCCTACCTGCATTCCGGGTGGTGGCGGTTCTGCAGGGCCTGCGTGATCGAGAAAGCACCATGCCCCCACTTTGCGCAGAGCGGCCTGGGGAATGGCGCGGTGGATGGGGATGCCGCCAACATCGGCAATCCGGGTGGGGAAACGTTGTAAGTTCTTTGATTCACTCATGACAAATCCTGACGGCAACGGGTATCGAGTGTCATTCAAACAGGGCTTTCATGCAATCAGACGGCAAAATGCGCTGACGCCTTGCACGCAGTTACATCAACGTGACTACTCAGCCCATTGGCTGACAGCGACTCAGTCTTGAGTCGGCTACTTTGAAGGCGTAGGCCGCCAGCAGTGGCTTTCATGTGCGCCATCTGTGCGCAGCGACCTAACAACGGCAGGAGGAATAGACCATGAGCGAACAACATATCCCCGGTAATCAGATCTCTGCGATTGAAGTGCAGCAGTACCCGGAGCACTTTGCGGCTCGCGTGACAGGCAAGGTCGAACACCGTGTGGGAGACGGGCCATCCGAGCTGATTCCCCAAGGTATCGAGATGAAGGTTGATACGGCCATTGCCAGCTATGTACTGTCCTGGGTGGATCCTGAGGACCAGCAGCCTGAAACCGCTTCTCTGGCCAAACGTGAGTTTGAGCACTATGTGGAAGTGGGCGCGCTGGAAGTGACGGTGTAATCAGGTTACACGCGTCAGTACGTCCCACAGTAAAAAGCCCTGCAATCGCTTGCAGGGCTTTTTTCATGCCTGAGTGGCTTCTGCCAAAGTGGTCGGGATGCTCATATTGCCTTCCAGTAGCTTGTGCACCGGGCAGGCATTGGCAATCTGCAGCAGGCGCTGGCGCTGCTCGTCATCCAGCTCGCCATGCAGGGTGATGCTGCGTGTGATCTGATTGCCGTCAGCGGGCTTGCCTTCGGGGTTGAGCTGCAAGTTGACGTCAATCTGCGTCAGCGGCCATTGCTTGCGGCCTGCGTACATCTGCAGGGTGATGGCCGTGCAGGCACCCAGCGCTGAAAGCACCAGCTGCATAGGGTTGGGCGCAGTATCTGCACCGCCATCCGCTACGGGCTCATCGGCATACCAGGTGTGGCCCCGGCCATCGGTCAGGGTGATGCGATATGGGATGTTGCCGCTTTTGGCCTGTGCGCTGTGAATCATTGATGGGTCTCCTAAAACGTGAGTCACTTTAAGCGCTGCAAAGAATTGGCGCAGTCGTGCCTGCATTCAACTGATAGTGACTTTTGCGCGCGGGCAAATGCCACATCGGCAGTGGTTGACCTGTGTATTGGTGCTTGGGGTGTGTATGGCAATGACTGCACGGTATTGGGCGGATGGTATGAAAGCACATGCCTGAAATGCCCTTAGTTATTCGGGCCGCTGATAAAAGCATTTGTCGAATTTCTGGCAAGCGAAAAATCAATATGCCGGCGGTTTACTGGTGTTTTCAGTGCGACGCTATTTTCTAGCTCAAAATCCAAAAATGACTCGACCTCCAAGAAAGATCGGGCAATACCAGAGCGGATTAAGTCACTGCAAAAAAATGTGCAGTCGATTCATCACAGAGAGTGGGAGAACAGGCATTGAATTCAATACGCGGCGTCCGTCATTCAGGAGATTCTTCCGAGTGGAAAATTCCTCCGTTCTGGCAAAAACTCAATAATTTCTTTCTTTTTCCTCTGCAGACCGAGCCCTTTCTCTATGCGCTGGTGCTGTCTGCATGCAGCTATGGGCTGATGTTCGGACCGATTGGGATTTTTGTTGTGGGTCTGGGCCTGATGCTGGCGGTCAGCCGCTATGCATTCAAGGTTTCGGCTCTTGCATCCCGAGGAATTACTCATAGCTCCGATTTTCGAGCTAGTCAGGTCGATGAAGATTGGAAATGGCTGCCCTGGAAATTCTTCGGGGTGCTTGTTGTCTTCGGGATATTTGTGGGTTTTCTTGCAACCCGCAGCCTGACCTTGGGCGTGGTTGCCAATCTGGTGGTGGCATTCCTGATTCCCGCCACCTGGATGGTGCTGATCAATACCAATAGCCTGAGTTCGGCCATCAATCCGCTTGAGCTGTTGGCCACAATTTTCGGTATCGGAAAATCTTATCTGCTGCTGTGCTTCTTTCTGTTTCTGTTACAGCAGGGATCGCCCATGGTCATGACCATGCTGCTCAAGGTTGCGGCACCCGCACTGGTGCTGCCGCTGATGAGCTTTGTGATGATTTACTTCACCTGGGTGATGGCTTCCATGATCGGGTATGTGATGTATCAGCATCATGCCGCGCTTGATATCGAGCCCGTGCAGGCCCCTGAAGGCCCTGCCAGCGTGCAGATCGATCCGGCAGCCCTGGAAGCCAAGCGCCGCGATGCCGTGGTTGCCCGGCTGGTGCAGAACAACAAGATGGACGAGGCCGTGAATCAGGCCCGCGAATGGCTGCGCGAGGATGACGAGAGTCTGCCCGATCATCGCCGTTATTTCCGGGTGCTCAAGCTGACCGAACACGTGGATACGCTGGCCGATCATGCCCAGCGGTTTATCCCCAAGCTGATGGCCCAGCAGCGTGCGGGCGAGGCGCTGGATGCCTGGGTGAGCTGCGTCAAGCGCAAGCCGGATTTCAAAATCGATTCGGCTCAGCTCAGTTACGAGCTGGCCCAGCAGGCATGGAAGGCGGGCAAGCCTCGATATGTGCTGATTCTGGCGAAGGAGTTTGAAAAGCGCTTTGCAGGCAGCAGCCTGATTCCGTCCATGCTGGAGCTAGTGGTGCGGGCCTACAAGCAGGTGCTTGAGCAGCCCATGCAGGGAGTGCACGTGTATATGCGCATGAAGCAGCGCTTCCCCGAGCATGCCAGCACCAAGGAGGCGGAATGGGTGCTGCGCGATGAGTTGGAAGAACTCGGTGCGACACCTTAATCGTGGTGCCGCTGCACGCTAGCCCTGCTGGGCCAGCCAGCGTGTAACCGTTTCCTGGGGTGCTAGTTGCTGCAGCGTGGGCAGCCAGGCCTTGGCCTCCTGCACACGCCCGGCCTGGGCCATGCCGTTGACCAGCAGCAGCAGGGTGGCAGGCCATTGCGGATGCTCCGCAGCTCTGTGCAGCGACCGGCACAGATTTTCCGCTTCGGGCAGGGCTCCTAAGCGCACAAAGCTGCGTACCAGACCATGCATGGTGTCCGCGCTCATGCGCATGCCGGGTTGTGCGCGTTGCTGGTAGGTGCGATAGCTGGACAACTGGAGCTGGCGTTCGGTATCGGTAGCCGCCGGCAGCTTGAAGATCCGCCGCGCCGCGGCATGAAAATCCTCGCTGCCAGGCTGATGCCGCGAGCTTTCAAACCATGCACGCAAGATGCCGAGGTCCGACGGTGCCAGACGTGCCGCTTCGCGCCAGGCGGGTGCCGCACGGCCAAACTCCAGGGCGTCGGTATAGCGCTGGGCACGCGCCACGGCTTCGGTCAGCGGTTGGGTGGCGGCGTTGGCAAGCTCTTGCTCGTTGACCGGTGCTTCTACGGCCTGCAGGCGCATATAGATCCACATCAGCAGGGCACCCGTCAGCAAACCGCCAAAGTGGGCCATATAGGCCACCTGCTTGCCGCCCAGCAGATGCTGCAGCAGCTCCACACTCATCCAGACCGGCAGCATGATCAGCGCGGGCCAGGTGGCGTAGTTGAAGTAGAACAGCAGCATGTAGAAAAAGCGTATGCGTCGCATGCGGTACATCACGGCGTACATGGCCATGAGGGCCGAAATCGCCCCCGATGCCCCCAGGCCGTAACCACCCATGCCGGCATAGAACATCAGTGCGAACAGTGAGGCACCTATGCCGCCGACCACATAAAAGATCAGATAGGTGAAGGCCCCCAGCGCCAGCTCCAGCGTGAAGCCGAACAGGAACAGAAACGCCATATTGCCCAGCAGATGGCCGGTGCTGCCATGCAGAAAAATGGAGGTCAAAGCCTGCAGGGGTTGCCAGCCCGCACCCGGCTCATAGCTCATGGACCAGCGCTCGGTAAAGCGGCTGCGGGGTTCTTGCGGGGCAAAGGCGTCCCGCGCTTCTTTCCACTGGGCATGGCGTGGATGGCTGGTCGTGATGAGCAGCCCATCCAGTAACTGCTGGCGGAATTTCTTTTCCTGCCACATCAGCGCATACAGCTGGGCGTAGGCCTTGCGTTTGTAAAGGCCCTCGGCCGCCTGGACGATATTGTGCTCATAGCGGGTGTTGCCTTGAGCAGCCTGTTGCTTGAGATGGCTCAGAAACAAGGGCAGCTCGATTGTGGGCAGCATGGTCTGGGCGTATCGGGCCCCGGCCCGTTCTACCGCTGTTTCTTCGGGAGCCTGCCAGCCCCAGAAAATCAAACAGTTGACGGCGATGAGCAGCACCGTCATCCAGGGCGGAGAGCGCCAGGAAGGCTTGTTCTCAAGAGGGATCGCGATAAACATGGCGGCCTTGTCGAAAGGAAATGGCTGCGCATTCAGGAGGCTGGAAGTCCGTTGCCCGCTGCGCGTTACAAATGTATCCGAGCCGCTGCCCAGCCTGCTTGCGTGACGACTTGCGCCTGGGCAACAAAAAAGCCAGCATGGCGTCCCATACTGGCTTTTTGATAGCTACTAGCGCTTATCAGATAAGCGCTAGAGGCATGTTTGGTTTGTAATCAGAGATTACTTGGCCACCACGCGCACCATTTCCAGGCACTTGTTGGAGTAGCCCCACTCGTTGTCGTACCAGGACACGACCTTGACGAAGGTCTTGTCCAGGGCGATACCGGCTTCGGCGTCAAACACGGAAGTGCAGGTTTCACCGCGGAAGTCAGTCGCAACAACCTTGTCTTCGGTGTAGCCCAGCACGCCCTTCAGAGCGCCTTGGGACTGGGCCTTCATTTCGGCGCAGATTTCTTCGTAGGTGGCTTCGCTGTTCAGTTCCACGGTCAGGTCGACCACGGACACGTCAGACGTAGGCACGCGGAAGGACATGCCGGTCAGCTTCTTGTTCAACTCGGGAATCACCACGCCCACGGCCTTGGCTGCGCCAGTGCTGGAAGGAATGATGTTTTCCAGAATGCCGCGGCCGCCGCGCCAGTCTTTGTTGGAAGGGCCGTCCACGGTCTTTTGTGTGGCAGTCGCTGCGTGCACGGTGGTCATCAGGCCGCGCTTGATGCCCCACTTGTCGTTCAGCACCTTGGCCACGGGAGCCAGGCAGTTGGTGGTGCACGATGCGTTGGAGATGATGGCTTCGCCCTTGTAGGTGGCGTGGTTCACGCCGAACACGAACATGGGGGTGTCGTCCTTGGAAGGCGCGGACAGAATCACCTTCTTGGCGCCAGCGTCGATGTGCTTCTGGGCGGTTTCCTTGGTCAGGAACAAGCCGGTGGATTCGATCACGATGTCGGCACCGACTTCGTTCCACTTCAGGTTGGCGGGGTCGCGCTCTTGGGTCAGGCGGATCTTCTTGCCGTTGACGACCAGGGTGTTGCCTTCAACCGAAACTTCGCCGTCAAAACGACCGTGCACGCTGTCGTACTTGAGCATGTAAGCCAGGTAGTCGGGCTCCAGCAGGTCGTTGATGCCGACGATTTCGATGTCGGAGAAGTTTTGCACTGCGGAACGCAGCACGTTACGGCCGATGCGGCCAAAACCGTTGATGCCTACCTTGATCGTCATAGTTGCCTCTAGATGGTTGGATAGTGAAAAAACAAAAACTGGGGCAGATTGTGCCCGGACTGGCGGGATGGGTGCCTCGTCCGGATGGCTGATGAGTACAAAAGCGTCCACTTCAGCCAGAAAAAAGGGGCACGAGGCCCCTTTTGCGCTTACTTGGCAGCGTTTTGCAGAGCGACCTGCACGGTGTCAGCCACGTTTTTAGGCGTGAAGCCGAAGTGCTCGAACAGCACGGGTGCAGGAGCGGACTCACCGTAGGTGTCGATACCGACCACAGCGGCGCAGCCGTACTTCCACCAGAAGTCGGTCACGCCCATTTCAACGGCGATGCGGGGCAGGCCGGCGGGCAGCACGGCCTTCTTGTACTTCACATCCTGCTTGTCGAAGGTGGTGGTGCTGGGCATGGAGACCACGCGCACGGCGATCTTGCGCTCGGCCAGCAGCTTTTGGGCAGCCAGAGCCAGTTGCACTTCGGAGCCGGTAGCGATGATGATGGCCTGAGCCTTCTTCTTGAAGCCAATGTCCTTGGGCTCGCTCAGCACGTAAGCGCCGCAGGCAATGTTGTCCAGCGCGTCTTCGCTCTTGGGCGAGTAAGCCAGGTTCTGGCGGCTCAGCAGCATGGCTGTGGGCTTGTTCTTCTGGCTCAGTGCCACGGTCCAAGCCACGGCAGTTTCTGTGGTGTCAGCGGGACGCCACACATCCAGACCGGGGATCAGGCGCAGGGATGCTGCGTGCTCGATGGACTGGTGGGTGGGGCCGTCTTCGCCCAGACCGATGGAGTCGTGGGTGAAGACGTGGATGACGCGTTGCTTCATCAGCGCAGCCATGCGGATGGCGTTGCGGCTGTAATCGGCAAAGGTCAGGAAGGTGCCGCCGTAGGGGATGTAGCCGCCGTGCAGCGCTACACCGTTCATGATGGCGGCCATGCCGAACTCGCGCACACCGTAGTTGATGTGGCGGCCGATCTGGCCTTCTTCGGTCTTGACCACGGCACCCTTGTCGTCCACGCGGAAAGCGGGAGTGGACTTGGTGTTTGTGAGGTTGGAGCCTGTCAGGTCGGCAGAGCCGCCCAGCAGTTCGGGCAGCGCAGCGGTCAGGCCTTCCAGGGCCAGCTGGCTGGCCTTGCGGCTGGCCACGGTGGCACCGGCGTCATGCGCGTCGGAAGCGATCTTGGCGGCGATTTCACCGAAATTTTCGGGCAGATTGCCCGCCATGCGGCGTGTGAAGTTGGCTGCTTGCTCGGGGAAGGCGGCTGTGTAGGCAGCGAACTTCTTGTCCCATGCGGCTTCGATCTTGGCGCCCTGGTCCTTGGCGTTCCAGTCAGCATAGACCTCGGCAGGGATTTCGAAAGGCGCAGCAGTCCAGCCCAGCGCGGTGCGGGTCAGAGCGATTTCTTCAGCACCCAGAGGCTCGCCGTGAGCCTTGGCCGTGTCTTGGCGGTTGGGCGAGCCCTTGCCGATGTGGGTCTTGCAGCAGATCAGCGTGGGCTTGTCGGCGCTCTTTTTGGCGGCGGCAATGGCGGCGTCCACGGCGTCCACGTTGTGGCCGTCCACGCCCTTGATCACGTTCCAGCCGTAGGCTTCAAAACGGGCGGGGGTGTTGTCGCCGAACCAGGGAGTGACCTTGCCGTCGATGGAGATGCCGTTGTCGTCCCACAGGGCGATCAGCTTGTTCAGCTTCCAGGCGCCAGCCAGAGCAGCGGCTTCGTGCGAGATGCCTTCCATCAGGCAGCCGTCACCCATGAACACGAAGGTGTGGTGATCCACGATCTCGTGCTTGGGCTGGTTGAACTCGGCAGCCAGCAGCTTTTCAGCCAGTGCAAAGCCTACGGCATTGGTGATGCCTTGGCCCAGAGGGCCGGTGGTGGTTTCCACGCCGGGAGTCACGCCCACTTCGGGGTGGCCTGCGGTCTTGCTGTGCAGCTTGCGGAAGTTCTTCAGCTCGTCGATCGACAGGTCGTAGCCGCTCAGGTGCAGCAGACCGTAGATCAGCATGGAGCCGTGTCCGTTGGACAGAATGAAGCGGTCGCGGTTAGCCCAGTGAGGGTTCACGGGGTTGTGCTGCAAGTGGCGGCTCCACAGCGCAACGGCCATATCGGCCATGCCCATGGGGGCGCCGGGGTGGCCGGAGTTGGCTTGTTGAACGGCATCCATTGCGAGTGCGCGGATCGCATTCGCCATTTGTTGAGTGTTGGCCATCAGGGCGCTCCAAAAGGAGGGTGTAATTCTGCTAAGCCCATCATTTTAATGGAGGGTGAGTTTTCGCAGGCGGCGTACGGGTCAATGCTCTACAGTGCTATTCAGAAAACGGGCAGTAGCCTTGTTGAAAAGTCCGTCTGAAAACTGAGCGCGAATGACTGCAAAAACCACCACTTCTCCCTTTGTTCAACCCCCAGTGATGCTCTTGGCCGCAGGCCGTGGCGAGCGCATGCGGCCGCTGACCGATGTCACGCCAAAGCCCCTGCTACAAGTGCAGGGCGTGCCGCTGCTGCAGCACCACATGCAGTCGCTGGTAGCCGCAGGCGTGTCGCGCGCCGTCATCAACACTGGCTGGCTGGGTGAGCAAATTCCTGCCCACTTTGGTAGTCAATTTGTGCTGCAAGGCAATGGGGATGAGCGCAAGCAGCTATCGCTTGTTTACTCAGCCGAGCCTGCAAAAGCCTTTGAAACCGCAGGCGGCATCAGCCGCGCCTTGCCCCAGTTAGGTGATGTTTTCTGGCTGGCGGCTGGCGATGTGTATGCGCCAGACTTCACTTTTTCTGCCGATGCTGCGCAGGCTTTTGCGCAAAGCAATGAATTGGCCCACCTGTGGCTGGTGCCCAACCCCGCGCACAACTTGCGCGGCGACTTTGGCTTGAGTGAAGACGGTAAGGCACTCGACCTGCCCGCAGATGACGCCAGCCCGCGCTACACCTACAGCACCATCGCGCTACTGAAAGCAGAGCTGTTTGCGCAGCCCTGGTTTGAGGTACATCCCGGAAACCCTGAAGGCTTGCGCGCTCCGCTGGCCCCGCTGCTGCGTCGCGCCATGGCGGATGGCCGTGTAGGCGCATCGCTCTACACCGGCCGCTGGGTGGATGTGGGCACGCCCGAGAGACTGGCGCAACTCAACCAATGAAGCGCTGAGCCAGCGGGCTTGCAGATTTACCCTTGGAGCAAGGCGGACGAAGTAGCTGCCGATTCTTGCGTGGAGAGCATGCCCGCCAAGCTCTGGGCCATGCCGGTAATGCCCTCATTGGATAGGCCTGCATCCTTCATCACCGCATCGACGATAGGTTTGGCGATTTGATATTGCAGGGCCGAGTTCATGACCTGCTCCGGAAATGTTCCTTGAGCTGCATTGCCTTGGCCCGTCGTGCTTGCGCCGCCGGGCATGCCTGCCACTTGAACGATGCGGATGGAGTCGATCTTTTCCATGGGGCGTACGGCCTCAGACAGGATCAAAGGTAATTGCTGCAAGAGCTGCGTGCGCACCTGCAGATCGATCTGGGCCGCTGACAAGGTGTTGAGTGCCTCATTGATAGCGCGCTTGCCTTCGGCTTCTGCCAGTGCTGCGGCCTGGCGGGCGCGGGCTTCAATGGTCAGCGCTTCGGCGCGATCCATTGCGGCTTCTTTCTCTGCTGCCGCCGACACCTTGACGGAGATGGCGTTCTGCTCTGCTTCCTTGGAGGCCTCGATCAGCTGAATGTTCTTTTCCCGCTCGGCGACTGCGACCTGACGGGCGGTGTTCACCGCTTCTTCGGCCTTCACGGCCTCGGCGCGCGCCATATTGGCGACGGCGTCGGCGTCAGATTGCTCGCGTGACTTGGTGGAGATCGCGATTTGTGTGTCTTGGCGGGCAATTTCGACCTGTTTGCGCTGCTCTGCGCGTTTGGTCTCTGTATGCCGCTCCAGCTCGATTTCGCGGGTTTGAATCACCAGATTTTTCTCAATCTCGGAGGCTCGAATCTCGCGGTCTGCTTCAATGCGTTGCTGGCTTACTTGCCGTTCGGCTTCGATGCGCTGCTGGCTCACTAGGCGCTCCGCCTCGATCTTGGCGGCTTCGGCTTCACGGCTGCGTTCGGCTAGTTGCGTGGCAATCAATGCCGACTGCTCAGCGCGCGTGTTTTCAATCTCGCGCTGTTGCGATAGGGTGGCAAATTCCTGATCTTTCTCGATCGTGAGTTTTTGGCGTGTGGCATCCAGGTTCTTGGTGCGTACCTGCACTTCGGTGTCTTGCTCCACATCGTTGCGCTGCTTGCGGCGGGCTTCGGTTTGCTCGGTCAGTCGCGTCAAGCCTTCGGCGTCAAAGGCGTTGTCGGGGTTGAAGAACTTTTTGTCGGTCTGGTCCAGGCTGGTCAGTGAGACGGACTCCAGCTCCAGTCCGTTCTTTTCCAAGTCTTCGGCGACTGCATTCTGTACAGCCTGCACAAAGTCGCGGCGCATGTCTTGCAACTCCTGGATGGTCATGGTCGCGGCGGTGGCGCGCAGCGAGTCGACGAACTTGTCTTCCACCAGTGCCTTGAGTTCATCTGGACTCATGGTGCGGGTGCCCAGTGTCTGCGCGGCGATGCTAACGGCTTCCTCGGTTTGTTTGACGCGCACAAAGAAGGCGGCGGTGACGTCCACACGCATGCGGTCCTTGGTGATCAGGCTCTCGCGTTCGCGACGCTGGACTTCAAGCTTGAGGGTGTTCATATTGACCAGCACACGCTCGTGGAATATCGGCAGCACGATGGCACCGCCATCCATGATGACTTTTTGCCCACCCAGGCCGGTTCGCACGAAGGCGATTTCCTTGGTTGAGCGCTTGTACAAGCGCGCGAAGATGATGCCGATGGCCAGCAGCGCCACCAGGGCGATGATGGTCATCAGGCTCAGGTCTGCCAAATTGCTCATGCTGTTCATATTTTGCGAACTCCCCCAGGTCAGGTTGTAAATGCTTTTGGAAAAGGTGGTTGCCTGCTCACAGCAGCGAAGGATGCGGGTTGGCGATGCAGCGGTAGATGGCACCGATCTTGCGTACCACCAGAATTTGTGCACCTTCCTCGAAGATATCGCTGTCGATGTCCGGCTCCACCATCAGATAGTGAGTTCGGCCATGGGCATCGCGCACACGGGCCTGGGCGGCAAGGCCGCGTCGTGCAGCGCCTGCGGAGACCACGCCCGCTCGGCCTAGCAAAGACTGCTCGCTGACGATGCTGGTCTCATCCTGAGGAATGATGTGTGCGACCAGTGCGCCAAGGCCACGCACCGTGGCCAGTCCTGATGGCACTGCCAGCAGTCCCGCCAGCCAGGCGGGCAGATAGTGGCCTATCAGACCATGAGCCACCATTTGCAGACCGAAGCCGAACAGTGCATAGCCCGCCAGGAATAGGATCAACAACACCAGCGACGGCACGCGCCCCAGGTGCAACCAGCCCAGCATGCGGTCTAGTCCCGAGTCGCCGTGAACGTCAGGCAGCAGGTTATCGATGAGGTGGCTGGGGCTCATGGCAGCCAGAATGCCCACACCTTCGATCAGAGCAATGCCCACGATCATGGCGAAGGCCACGCCAAAAGGCAGGGTCTCGGGGGTGGTGAACAGGCTCACGATTGGTTGTTGCGCAGTTGCGCCATCCGCTCGTTGATTTTGTTTTGGCGCACCAGCTCTTCCAGGTCTTTCAGCTTTGCAGCCTGATCCAGGGTTGCGCCGACGCCAGTGGGCGTCAGGCCGGTATGGCGCTGATAGAGTCTGTCAAATGAATCGGTGGCCGATTCCAGCCGTTGCTGGGCATTGGCAGAGGGCGTTGCGGTGGGCGCTGCACTGGCGGCACGGCTGCGCACGAAATTCTCCAGCGCATCATTCATCTCGCGCTGCTTTGCCAGCAGAGCGGCGATATAGCCAGTCAGCTCTTCTTCCTTGCGCGCAAGCTCGGCCAATGCGGTTTCTAGCACCGGGATTTGTGCTTCGATGTCAAGCTGCCTAGCTACGGCCGCACGGGCCAGGTCCTCGCGGCCCGATGCCAGCGCCTGCTGGGTTTGCTCATCGAGCTTGGAATGTTGACCATTGAGGCTGGAGTGCTGCTGCTGCGTCAGGTGACGGTTGGCGCTGACCAGGCCCAGTTCATAGCGTACTTCGCCAATGATGGTTTGCACTTCTCGAACGGATTGCTCCATGACCGCTTGCGGCGCTTGATTTTCCAGTCGATCTACCAAGGCATGGGCGCTGCCTGCGATGACGCGGCCAACACGAGTCTTCAGGGAATCTGCCATTTCATACTCCTTCGGGGTTGGGAATGCTTTGGGCCAGCTCGATGGTTGCGCCCATATGCCGCCGGATGACCGCCGGGTCATAAGCTTGGGCTTTCTCAGTGGTCGCTTGGCGCAGCAGGCTGGCACTCAGGCCAAACAGGCGTCGCACCAGCATGTCCTCCAGCTCGGCGGCTTGGGACTCGTTGTCGGGGGTGTGGCTCACGATCATGGCCAGACTGGCGGTCACATGCTCCAGCAGCAGATTCAGGACTTCGGAGTTGCGACCTGTGTTGCCCTCAAGGCGGACGGTGGCGTCACGAAGCGGGGCGGTGATGTCGCGCGCCCAACCGTGGGCGGTGGGGTAGTCCATGGCTCCGTCGTGCTGGCGCTTGAGTTGGCCCAGCAGCACGCGTAGCTTGTCACTATTGGTGGTGGCACCTTCCACGGGAAGCTGCGCCAGCCACAGGTAGATGTCGCTGGGAATGCGAGCCGACAGGGGTTCCATTGAAGCGGTGAGTACGGGCATGGTGCTTATCCTCGGAAGCTTGAAAACGATTGTATTCAAATGGATTCATGCGTCAACAGCCTTACATCAAGCGGCATCTTTTGTATTTCATGAGTGCAAAGAGTGGTCTGTGCCCAGGAAGCGATGTTGAAGATTGGATGGGACTTGGAGATGCCAGAACATAAAGCTTTGCACCCCTGTGCTGGCATGGGTCGCGTCGGCAATGAGTGCTGTGCTTGGGCCAGCAGACCATGCTGATAGATGCATGGAAAGTACTTTTGGCGCTTTTGCATAAAGCGCTCTCAGCTATTAATTTGAGAGCTGCTTGTGGGTTGCACGGATGCTGGACATGTCATGCGTCGACTATGCTTTTGCCCTTTCTGACGGGCGTGATGGGTGCGTTTTTCACCGCTGCATGGATGGCCGTCATCGGATGAGTGCATGCAAATTGTTTTTTTCATGGCCCTTGTGGGCTTGGCCTCGTTCTGTCAGAACCTCACGGGTTTTGCGTTCGGGCTGATCTTTGTGGGTGTGGCCGGTGCCACGGGCCTGATGAATATTGCCGATGCGGCCAACGTGGCCTGTCTGCTGTCCATCATCAATGGCGTGAGCTATATGCGCGCCTACCGTTTTGAGGCGGACTGGACGCTGCTTAAACCCATGCTCATCAGCAGTGTGCTGGGGGTGATTGGTGGCGTGCTGCTGCTGCACTGGCTCAGCGGCAATACGCTGAACGGTTTGCGCATGTTGCTGGGCGTGGTGATCGTGCTGTGTGCGCTTTTGCTGTTGATGCAGAAAAAAGCGCTGGACAAGCCTTCTGGCCCTGTTGCACTGTGGTTTGCGGGCATCTCATCGGGTTTGCTGGGTGGCCTGTTCGCCACGCCCGGCCCACCCATGGTCTATCACCTCTACCGCCAGCCGCTTGATCGCATGCTGGTGCGCCATTGCCTGTTTGCCATGTTCGTCACCTGCTCGCTGCTGCGCGCCGCCATGGTGGCTGTGGAAGGACAACTGAACTGGGGCGTTATGGGCTGGACGGCTCTGGCCTTCCCTATGGTGACGGGCGTGACCTGGTGGAGTGCCAAGCGCCCGCCCGCGCTGCCCAAAAAACTGGTGGAATGGCTGGTGTGCGGCCTGCTGATTCTGTCGGGCGGCAGCCTGCTGTGGTCGGGCTGGAAAGCCAGCCAGCCGGAGGCGGTGGTGCCCGATGATTCAACCGCCTCACTGACGCACACCGAGCAGTGTTTTGATGCGCAATTACTGACGCTCTCAGCGCAAAGCTGATGTGCAACAGGCCGCGCAGCAGTACGATATGCCAATGACTTCTGTTTATGCTCAACGCCGCGCACGCTTGGCCGCCCAGTTGGGCGCTGGCGGTGTCGCCATCATCCCCACGGCCCCAGAGCTGCACCGCAACCGCGATACCGAATATCTGTATCGCCACGACAGCTACTTCTACTACCTCACCGGCTTCAGCGAGCCCAATGCCTGTCTGGTGCTGACCAGCGATGGCAAAAGCGTGCTGTTCTGTCAGCCCAAGGATCTCGAGCGCGAGGTCTGGACCGGCTACCGTCTCGGCCCCGAGGCGGCCAAGGCAAAGCTGGCCGTGGATCAGGCTTTCTCCAGCGATGAAATCAACGCACGCCTGCCGCGTCTGCTTGAAAACCGCGAGCGGGTCTGGTTCCCGTTTGCCACGCATAAAGGCCTGGCTGAACAGATTGAAGGCTGGCTGGGTCAGGTGCGTGGCCGCTCGCGCTTTGGCGTGTTGTGTCCTACTCAGCAAGGCGATGCCTGTGCGTTGCTCGATGAAATGCGACTGGTCAAAGACGCGCACGAGCTGGACATCATGCGCCGTGCCAGCGAGATCAGCGCGCGTGCCCATGTGCGCGCCATGCAGCGCTCTGCCCGCATGATTCGCAATGGTGAAGAGGTGCGTGAATACCACCTGGATGCCGAACTGCTGCACGAATTCCGCCAGCATGGCTCGCAATATGTGGCTTACGGCTCCATCGTGGCAGCCGGCGCCAATGCCTGCGTGCTGCACTATCAGGCCGACAAAGCTCCCGTGCGACCTGGCGAGCTGGTGCTGATTGATGCGGGCTGCGAGCTCGATGGTTACGCCAGCGACATCACCCGCACCTTCCCGGCCGATGGAAAATTCAGCGGACCGCAGCGCGCGCTGTATGACCTGGTGCATGCCAGCCAGGAGGCGGCCGTGGCCGTCACCAAGGCCGGCAACCGCTTCAATGACCCACACGATGCCACCGTGGCCGTGCTGGCACAGGGCATGCTCGATCTGGGTTTGCTGGACAAGCGCAAGTACGGCACGGCTCAGGATGTGATCGAGTCGCGCGCTTACTTTCAGTTCTATATGCACCGCACCGGCCACTGGCTGGGCATGGATGTGCATGACTGCGGCAGCTATGTGGATCCGACCGAGCTGGATGTGGTCAGCGAGCGCAAGGACCCGATCTCGGGCGAAACCATTGCCAACCGTCCCAGCCGCATCCTGCGGCCCGGTATGGTGACCACCATCGAGCCCGGCATCTATGTGCGTCCGGCTGCGGGCGTGCCTGAGCAGTTCCACAACATTGGCATTCGCATCGAGGACGATGCCATCGTCACCGAAAGCGGCTGTGAGCTCATCACGCGAGGCGTGCCCGTCAAGGCGGATGAAATTGAAGCGCTGATGCGTGGCTAATTTGCGAGGTTGATCGCACCATGCCCTTGACCTCCCAACGCGTCCTGCTACCTGTTGCGACCCAGCCTTTACCCGCTGCGCGCATGGGACTAGCGCTGTGGGTCATGGGCATGCCCGGCGCGGTGGCTCTGGCTCACACGGCACCGCCCGCCTGGCTAGTCACTCTGGCAGGCGGAGCGTCTGCAGAGACGCTGGGCTGGGTTGCGGTAATGGGCTTTGGCATCATGCTGGCGCTGGCCATAGGGCTAGGGCTGAAACTGGGCCCGCAAGTGGGTTTGAGTACGCCGTTGATCCATGCTGTCGTAGAGGGCCGCATACCCTGGCGCGGCATGCGTGTGCTGAGCCTGCCGGGCGTGGCTGGGGGCGTGATCGGCGCTGCCTGGCTGGTGACGCTGGCGGTGGTCTGGCCCGAAAGCATGTCGTTTGTCGACCCGGTCTACGGCCTGCCGCTGCTGCCCAAGATTCTTTATGGCGGCTTTACCGAAGAGCTGCTGCTGCGCTTTGGCATGTTGTCGCTGGTCATGTGGCTGCTGTGGAAAGCCTTCGGTAGCCCTAAACGCCGCCCCCGCTGGTTGCTTGGCTGGTCGGCCATTGCTATTGCCGCTCTGCTGTCGGCTGGCATTCCGGTGTACCTGGGCTGGACGGTGACGGGCACCATGTCTGCCGCCATCGTGGCGCAACTGCTGGTCTGTGAAATTGTCTATGGCCTGCTTGCAGGCGTCATGTTCTGGCGCTACGGCCTTGAGTCAGCCATGCTGACCCACTTGGTGACTTATCTGCTCTCTCACGGGCTGATTTAGAGTCGCTGACGCCACCCTTAATTGGCGGCTTTTTCGCTTTCGACGCATCCGCCCGTTCCTGCATTTGAACCCGCCGGGCAAAACTGTTTCGACGCGGTCGTTGATGCGCTGCACAACGGATGTCTTCTTTCGCTAGAAACTCCCTCTTGCACTTCTAAAAAAGTAGCTGCAAGCGCTTGAAATACCTAGGTTTCAGCGCATATTTGATCTTATTCAATTCAGGGGCGGGCGCGAGCAGCTACTATTTTTGTGCAGCTGTGCTCTAAAGGTCATGTGTTACAGCACCTTTGATGATGCATTCATGTAACTGCATTCATGCAAGAATTGAAACCCGATTACATTCCATCGCGAGAGAGACATTCCATCATGCAAGTAAGTCGTGCTACCAAGATCGTCGCCACACTGGGCCCTGCTTCCAGCGATCCGCAACTGCTTGAGCAAATGGTGCGCGAGGGCGTAAACGTTGTTCGCCTGAACTTCAGCCACGGCAAGGCCCAGGACCACGTGGACCGCGCCACCATGGTGCGTGAAGCCGCCAAGCGTGCTGGCCGTGAAGTAGCCATCATGGCCGACTTGCAAGGCCCCAAGATTCGCGTCGGCAAGTTTGCCGAGGGCAAGGTCATGTTGGAGCCCGGCGCCCGCTTTGTGCTGGACGCATCGCGCACCGAACCCGGCGATATCAACGGCGTGGGCCTGGATTACAAGGAACTGCCGCGCGATGTCAAACCCGGCGACGTGCTGTTGCTGAATGACGGCCTGATCGTGATGACGGTGGAAGCTGTGCGTGGCGATGCCGTGCATGCCATCGTCAAGCTGGGCGGCGAACTGTCCAACAACAAGGGCATCAACAAGCAAGGTGGCGGCCTGACGGCCCCCGCGCTGACCGCCAAGGACATGGAGGACATCAAGACTGCGATGTCCTTCCAGGCTGACTACGTGGCTGTGAGCTTCCCCAAGAACGCCACCGACATGGAAATGGCCCGCCAGCTGTGCAACGTGGCAGCGGCCCAGTACGGCCACAAGCCCGGCCTGATCGCCAAGATCGAGCGCGCTGAAGCCATTCCTCGTCTTGAAGAAATTTTGAAGGTCTCGGACGGCATCATGGTTGCCCGTGGTGACCTGGCTGTGGAAGTGGGTCACGCTGCCGTGCCTGCGCTGCAAAAGAAGATGATCCGCATGGCGCGTGACATGGACAAGGTGGTGATTACTGCGACCCAGATGATGGAGTCCATGATCACCAACCCCGTGCCTACCCGTGCGGAAGTGAGCGACGTGGCCAACGCCGTGCTGGACGGCACCGATGCCGTGATGCTGAGCGCTGAAACTGCTGCCGGCAAGTACCCACTGGAAACCGTGCAGGAAATGGCCGCCATCTGCGCCGCTGCAGAAGCTGCAGAAGACCGCGTCAAGGATGCAGATTTCAGCAACAGCCAGTTCAAGCGTACCGATCAGGCCATTGCCATTGGCGCTCTGTTCACCGCTCACCACCTGGGCGCCAAGGCCATCGTGGCCATGACGGATTCCGGTTCTACCGCTTTGTGGATGAGCCGTCACCGCATCCACATCCCCATCTACGCTCTGACGCCTCGTCTGGCGACCCAGCGCAAGATGGCGCTGTACCGCAATGTACGTCCTCTGCTGATGGACACCAGCGCTGACCGCGATACGGCTCTGGATCAGGCCAAGACCCATCTGCTGATGCGCGGCATCGTGCAATCTGGCGACGTGTACGCCATCACCTGCGGCGAGCCCATGGGCCAGCCCGGTGGTACGAACATGCTCAAAATTTGCCGGGTTGAGTAACTGACGTTACCCTGAGGCGCGGCGCGCCTTCCCCTCTCTCCTCGGGAGGGGTACGACATCCTTGCTGTGGGGCTGCCCTTGCTGGATGTCTCTTGTTGGGGGTGTGCCGGTTTCCAGTAAAAAAGCTGCCAGCGCTTATCAATAAAGCGCTGGCAGCTTTTGTTTTGATAGCGCCTGATTCTTCAGTCGGCCGGGTAGGCTGCGCTGGGTGCAGCGCCTGCGTTGCGGGTCTGGCGTGTGAGGTATCGCGTCACAGCCAGATCGCAGATCCAGCAGCTTGTCCAGCACAGCCATGCTGTCCACAGCGTATGGCTCATGAAGTGGGCGCCGCGCATTTGCTGGGCCAGTCCCAGTGCAAAGCCCGCTGCCAGAGCGGCTGCCAGCCACAGGCGCGCGGCATGGGCTGCCGTGTGGCGTAGGGAAAAGTAGCCGCTGACAAAGGCAAAGCCTGCCGAGGCATGACCGGCCGGAAAGCAGTGGCCGCCGCCGCCATCCGTCACTCCCCATGCCCAGTGAGAGACATAGTGGGCCAGTCCGCCAAATTCGCTCAGATCCCAGGGGCAACTGGTGGCGCTGATGCGTTTCATGACGGCCATGACGATGAGTGAGACCAGAGACGCAACCACCAGCTGTATGCGCCGCGAATAAGGCACTTGCCGCAGCAGACCCAGCGGCCACCAGATCATCAGGCTCAGCCCCAGCACAATGGCCCATGCCAGCTTGCGCGCACCTTCATGGGCGATGTTGACCATGAACCAGTTGTTTTGCAGCGCAAAGCCATTGCTGCTGCCAAACCAGCGCGCCATGGCCAGATCCAGCCCGCTGAAGTCCCAGGCCACGACACAGACCAGGGCGATGAGGGTCCAGCTCAGCAGCTGTGAGGTGGTGGTTTCTGAGGGGGGATTGCGAAAGGGCGAATGCATGCCCGCAACGATAGAAACCACTTCTTAACAAGCGCTTAAGGCGGCAGGCACCTGCCTCGCCTCGTTGGCTTTTACTGGGCCTTGATGCGCAGACGCAGTTTTTTAATGTGCGGCGCCACACGCAGATAGCGTCGGCTGCGCAGCCAGAAAGCCGCATTCCAGACGAGCAAGGCTGCGCTGATGCCGACCAGCGCACCGGCCATCACATCCGAAGGAAAGTGCACGCCAAGGTGAACACGGCTCCAGGCGACGCCAATGGCCACCGTCCAGCCAAGAGCCACCAGCGCCTTGCGGTGGCGCGTCACGCCCAGACTGAGCGCCATGGCCAGCGCAAAAGCACCGCTGGCATGCTGGCTGGGGAAGCTGGCGCGCCCGCCATGCTGAATCCACAGCGTGCCCAGGTTCAGTTGAAATGGGCGCGGCGCTGGGAAGCCCCAGCGTATGAGTCTTGCGATCAGCCAGGCGGTCGCCATGGACAGCAGCAGCAGCAGCATTGTGCGACGCACCGCCGGTGAGCCAAATAGCAGAGCGATGATCACGAGAATGGCGCTGATATTGGGAGCCCATGCCGAGAGCAGGCGCGCGAATTCGATGCTGAACCAGGGGGTTTGCGCGTCGGCATTGATCAGAGCAAACAGATAACGATCGAAGAAGAACATAAAGGCGCTGCAGCGGGCGGTGGCAATGATAAGTGCTTGGATGGTAAGGCGAAATGCCGCAAAGGTGATGTCAAATTTGTGGCGGCTCAGGGCGGCGTGGAGCCTCCGGCAAATAGGTGTGCTTGCAAAGCTGGCGGATATTCGCTTGCGCCGCACAATGCAGGCATGCGAATTTTGGTGGTTGAAGACAACGAAGGCATTGCCGAAGGCCTGCGCAGCAATTTGATGCAGCGCGGTTATGCGGTGGATGTGTGCGCCAGCGTGGCGCAAGCTTGGGGCGCGCTGACGGCAGAGCGCTTTGATGCCGTACTGCTTGACCTCGGCCTGCCCGACGGCGACGGCAGCGAGGTGGTGCGCCGCTTGCGCGCGCAGGTGGCCCGGCCCGGACTGCCGCAACTGCCCGACGCCTTTACGCCAGTACTGATTCTGACGGCGCGCGATCAGGTGCAGGACCGGGTTGCGGGGCTGAACCTGGGGGCCGATGACTATCTGGTCAAACCCTTTGACATGGACGAGCTGGAAGCCCGCCTGCGCGCCATGATGCGCCGCGCTGCCGGTCAGGCATCACCGGTCATACGCCATGCCGATCTTGAGGTTGATCCGGCGGCCCGAATCATCAGGCAGGCGGGGCAGAAGGTAGAGGTCTCACCGCGTGAATTTGCCGTGCTCTGGGCCTTGCTGCTGGCGCGCGGCCGGGTGCTGTCGCGCCCGCAGATCGAAGAGCATCTCTACAGCTGGGGCGATACGGTGGAGAGCAATGCGGTAGAGGTCTATGTGCACCATCTGCGCAAAAAACTGGGCCAGAAAATTATCGTCACCATGCGCGGAGTGGGCTACTTCATGCCGCAGGAGCAAGAATGAGTGCCGCAGCGCCCACCGAAAAGCGCCGCAGCTCATTGCAGCTGACTCTGCTGGCCTGGGTGCTGGCGGCGCTGGCGCTGGTCTGGGGCAGTTTTGTCATCTGGGGTTACCAGACGGGCGTCACGGAAGCCGATGAGCTGACGGACGGCCATCTGGCCAGTGTGGCAACGCTGGCGTTGAACTGGCATGTGCAGGACGACGTGCCCGTACGGGAAACAACCCCGACGCAACGCCCGCCTGGACTGCGCGCCCACGACTATCAGGAGTCGCTGAGCGTGGCACTGTGGAATGCTCAGGGCCTGCTGATTTCACGCACGGGTCAGGCCCCTTTGCCGGACTTCAATATCGATCAGGGCTTCGCCACGCTTAGCGAAACCGAGCACAAGGCCTGGCGCAGCTTTACCCAGTGGAGTCAAGACAAAAAAGCCAAGGTCACAGTGATGATTGACCTGGCCGAGCGCGATAGCCTAGCTGATGACATCGCCATGCAGATGATTGAGCCGGGCTTCTGGCTGCTGCCCATTATCGTGATTGCGCTGGGTGTGGCTGTGCGCCGGGGCATGCGGCCGCTGAACCAGATCACGCAGCGGGTCGAAGCCCTCGATTTAAGTCGCGATCAGCGCGTATCAGATGCCAATGTGCCGCGTGAGCTGTCGCCCATGGTGAACTCCATCAATACGCTGCTTGACCGCCAGCAAGAGGCACTGGCGCGCGAGCGCAATCTGGCCAACGAGGTCGCGCATGAGCTGCGCACGCCGCTGGCCTCCATTGCTTTGCAGGCGCAAGCTCTCAAGTCTGGCCCGCAGACCGATAACGCAGCCATGCAGGCGGCTTTGCAGCGTATTGGGCAAGATGCCTTGCATGCCGGGCATGTGCTTGACCAACTGCTGACCTTGGCCAGAGCTGGGCGCGGCATGCTGGATGCGCCCTTGCAGGCCGTGAACTGGGCTGCCGTGGCGCGTGATGTGGCTGCTGCACAGGCCCAGAGCGCATGGCTGCGCGAAGACACGCTGGCGGTGGATGCACCTGAGTCCGTCATGGTGCGCGGCAATGCACTGCTGCTGGATTCTGCCCTGCGCAATCTGGTCGAAAACGCGGTGCGCCATACGCCGCCGGGCACGCAGATCGAGGTGCAGGCCGGGTGTGATTCATCACTTGGTCTGGCATGGGTGCAGGTCTGCGATGACGGGCGGCGTGATGCCGCGCCTGCCCATGTGCCGCCTGTGGACAGCCTGCACCTGGGCCATGAAATCGTCAGCCGCGTCATGCAGGCCCACGACGGGCGCTTTGCGGTGGCGGATGCACCACAAGGCTTCACCACCTGCTATCGCATGGAAATGCCGTCTGCCGGTTAAAATGACGGGTTACCAAGTGGTTACCAAGCGTGGCCCTGGTCATTCTTCAGGCCGCAAGCTGCTGTGCAGGGCACTACAGCCATTCCCTCGCCGGGGCGTTGCCTATCAAAATTTTGAACGGAACCCACCATGCCTTTGATCTCGATGCGCGAAATGCTGGACCATGCTGCTGAAAACGGCTATGGCATCCCCGCCTTCAACGTGAACAACCTGGAACAAGTCCAGGCCGTGATGTCGGCTGCTGACGAAGTCGGCGCGCCCGTGATCCTGCAGGCCAGCGCTGGTGCCCGCAAGTACGCCGGTGAGCCCTTCATCAAGCACCTGATTCAGGCTGCTGCCGAGATGTATCCCCACATCCCTCTGGTCATGCACCAGGATCACGGCACGACTCCTGAAATCTGCCAGGGCGCGCTGAACCTGGGCTTCGGCTCGGTAATGATGGACGGCTCGCTGATGAGCGACGGCAAGACTCCTTCCTCCTTCGAATACAACATCGAAGTGACTCAGAAGGTTGTGGCCATGGCTCACCAGATTGGTGCCACGGTTGAAGGCGAACTGGGTTGCCTGGGTAACCTGGAAACCGGTGAAGCCGGTGAAGAAGACGGCATCGGCGCTGTCGGCAAGCTGGACCACAGCCAGATGCTGACTGATCCCGAAGAAGCTGCTCAGTTTGTGCAAGCCACGCAACTGGACGCTCTGGCGATCGCCATCGGCACCAGCCACGGCGCTTACAAGTTTAGCCGCCCCCCTACAGGCGACATTCTGGCTATTTCCCGCGTCAAGGAAATTCACGCCCGCATCCCTAACACCCACCTGGTGATGCACGGCTCGTCTTCCGTTCCTCAAGAGCTGCTGGCCATCATCAACGAGTTCGGCGGCAAGATGAAGGAAACCTACGGCGTGCCCGTGTCGGAAATCCAGGAAGCCATCAAGTACGGCGTGCGCAAGATCAACATCGACACCGACATCCGTCTGGCGATGACCGGCGCTGTGCGCAAGTTCCTGGCCGAGAACCCCGACAAGTTTGACGCCCGCGAATGGCTCAAGCCTGCCCGTGAAGCTGCCAAGCTGGTCTGCAAGGCTCGCTACATCGAGTTCGGCTGCGAAGGCCAGGGCTCCAAGATCAAGGGCTACACCCTGGATCAAATGGCCAAGAAGTACGCTGCTGGCGATCTGGCTCAGCTGGTCAAGTAAGACTACAGTTTTGATAGCTAATTGCGCTTGATTGATAAGCGCTAGAGGCTTGAAATACTTAAAGCCCGCAGGACTGGTTCTTGCGGGCTTTTTGTTTTTGGAAATGACTTTTACGCAATTCTCTAAGGGGTTACGAGACTACCGAACGACCGTGCTTTTTATCAGAATAGTCTGATCAGACGATAAGACACGGAGACAGATGAATGAGTGACCGTCCTTGGCTGAATGCATATCCGGAGGGTGTTCCTGCGGACATTGATACGTCCCAGTATCCATCGCTGGTGGCCTTGATGGAGGAGGCCTTTGCCAAGCATGCCAACAAGGTCGCTTACTCCTTTATGGGAAAGGAGTTGACCTTTGCCGAGGTTGATGCGCAGAGCAAGGCCTTTGCCGCCTATCTACAGGGGCTGGGCCTGCAGCGCGGCGACCGCGTGGCGCTGATGATGCCCAATATTCCTCAGTATCCGGTGGCAGTGGCGGGGGTGCTGCGTGCCGGTTATGTGGTCGTCAACGTCAACCCGCTCTACACCGCTCGCGAGCTGGAGCACCAGCTCAAGGACTCGGGTGCGAAAGCCATCGTCATCATCGAGAACTTCGCCAAGACGCTGCAAGACGGCATGCATGGCAGCGCTATTGAGCATATCGTGCTGTGCGCCATGGGCGACGAGCTGGGCTTTCTCAAAGGCGCGCTGGTCAACTACGTGGTGCGCTCCGTCAAGAAGATGGTGCCAGCCTTCAGCCTGCCCGGTGCTGTGCGCTTCAAAGACGCGCTGGCCAAGGGGCGCGGCGGCAACTTTGCGGCCCCCGTGTTCAAGGCCGACGACATGGCATTGCTGCAATACACAGGCGGCACCACGGGCGTGAGCAAGGGCGCGGTGCTACTGCACAAGAACATCATTGCCAACGTGCTGCAGTCCGAAGCGTGGAACGAGCCGGCGATGAAAAAGGTGCCTGCGGGCGAGCAGCCCACCAGCATCTGCGCACTGCCGCTGTATCACATCTTCGCCTTTACGGTGAACATGATGCTCTCCATGCGCACGGGCGGAAAAACCGTGCTCATCCCCAATCCGCGTGACCTCAAGGCGACGCTGAAAGAGTTGTCCAGGCACCGCTTTCACAGCCTGCCGGCCGTCAACACGCTGTTCAATGGGCTGGCCAATCACCCCGATTTCGACACGGTGGACTGGAGCCATCTCAAGGTCTCGGTGGGCGGTGGCATGGCCGTGCAAAGCGCTGTGGCCGAGCTGTGGCTTAAAAAGACCGGCTGCCCCATCTGCGAAGGCTATGGCCTGTCGGAGACCAGTCCCTCTGTCACCTGCAACCCTGTCACGGCAACTGCTTACTCGGGCACGATTGGCGTGCCCTTGCCCAGCACCTACGTCAAGCTGGTGGGCAGCGACGGGCAAGAGGTGACCGAATGGGGTCAGCCTGGCGAAGTGGCTGTGCTGGGGCCGCAGGTCATGGCTGGCTATTGGCAACGCCCCGATGAAACAGCCAAGTCCATGACGGCTGACGGCTACTTTCTGACCGGCGATATCGGCACCATGGATGAACGCGGTTTTGTGAAGATCGTGGACCGCAAGAAGGACATGGTCATCGTCAGCGGCTTCAACGTCTATCCGAATGAAGTGGAAGACGTGGTCTCCAACTGCCCCGGCGTGCTGGAATGTGCCGTGGTCGGTGTGCCCGACGAAAAATCAGGCGAGGCCATCAAGCTGGTCATCGTCAAGAAAGATCCGGCGCTGACCGAGCAGATCGTGCGTGACTACTGCCATGCCAATCTGACTGGCTACAAGCGCCCGCGTCACATCGTCTTCCGCACCGAGCTGCCCAAGACCCCTGTAGGCAAAATTTTGCGCCGCGAGTTGCGCGATGCCTGATTGATTTCATCTTGTCTTTCCAAGGCAATTTCACAGGAGCGCCATGCGCTCCTTTTTTGTCTTCATCGGCGATCACGGCAGCGGCCACAATAGGCTCTTTGATCTGAACCCAAGAAGAGTTTCTCCATGCCGATAGCCATACTCAGCGCGCTTGCCGAAGAACAGGACGGACTCGTCCATTTGCTGGAGAACGCGCAGCAAGCTCGGCATGCAGGCCGCATCTTCTGGACTGGCAAGCTGCATGGCAAAGAGGTGATCTGCGCGCTGTCTGGCATTGGCAAGGTGGCCGCGGCCACCACGGCGGTGGCGCTGATTGAGCGCTTTGGCGCCAAAGCCATCGTCTTCACCGGCGTGGCGGGCGGACTGGGTGATACCGTGCATGTGGGCCATGTGGTGGTGGCACGCCAGTATGTGCAGCACGATATGGATGCATCGCCGCTGTTTCCGTGCTTTGAGGTGCCAGGCTATGGCCGTGCCGTGTTTGACTGCGATGCGACGCTCTCCAATGCCTTGCTGCAATCGGTGCAGGCTTGTGTACAGCAGCAGGCTGGGGAATGGGCGGCAGAGCTGGGCCTTGGCGCGCCGCAGGTGCACGAAGGCCTGATTGTCAGCGGTGATCGCTTTGTCTCTGGCAGCGAAGAAGCAGAGCAGTTGCGCCAAGGGCTGGAGCAGGCTGATCTTGCACCGCTGGCCGTAGAGATGGAAGGTGCCGCCATTGCCCAAGTCTGCGCCGATTACGACCTGCCATTTGCCGCCATGCGCAGCATCTCGGACAAGGCCGACGACGCGGCGCACGTGGACTTTCCTTTGTTTGTGCAGAGCATTGCCAGCCGCTACGCGCAAGCCGTGATTGAAGACCTGTGCAAGCGTCTCTAAGTACTCCAAAAACTGACGCGATCTAGGCCAGGGGCACCAAGCAAGAGCCGCCTCGCAGCGAAGGTGCCGTCTCCCTCCCGCGTAGCGAGAGAGGGGGAAGCGGCAAAGCCGCTCAGGGGGAGCTTTATTTCAACCAGCCGCGCTTGCGGAAATACAGCATGGGGCCTAGCGCACTGGCCACCATGAGAGCGACCACATAGGGGTAGCCATATTCCCAGTTCAGCTCGGGCATGAACTGGAAATTCATGCCGTAGACGCTGGCGATCAGCGTGGGCGGCAGCAAGGCGACGCTGGCCACCGAGAAGATCTTGATGATCTTGTTCTGGTTGATGTTGATGAAACCGACGGTGGCGTCCATCAAGAAGTTGATTTTGTCGAACAGGAAGGCCGTGTGGCTGTCCAGGGACTCGATGTCGCGCAGGATCTGGCGTGCTTCCTCGAACTGCTCAGCATTTAGCATCTTGGAGCGCATCATGAAGCTCACGGCGCGGCGCGTATCCATCACATTGCGGCGAATGCGGCCGTTCAAATCTTCCTGCCGGGCAATGGCACCCAGCACATCCTTGGCTGCTTCGTCGGTCACGTTGCCGGAAAGCACTTGCTGGCTGACTTTTTCCAGGTCGTCGTAAATGCGCTCCAGCGTGTCGGCAGAGTATTCAGCGTCCGCGTCAAACAGCTTGAGCAGTACATCCTTGGCTTCATCGATCAGGCCCGGTGCACGGCGGGCACGCATGCGCAGCAGGCGGAACACGGGCACGTCTTCATCGTGAATCGAGAACAGCACGCCGCAGCTGCGCAGGTTCTTGTTGTGCTGATTGATGATGAAGGCCACGCGTACCGAACGCGGGTCTTCGACGTCATCAATCAAGAAGTCGCTGCGAATGTGCAGATCGCCGTTGTCTTCTTCGTAAAAGCGCGCCGACTCTTCGATATCGTCGTCCATCGCGTCTTCGGGGATGGACAGCTCGTAGTGCTGCTTGATCCAGCGCTTTTCATCGGCGGTGGGCGACTCCAGATCGACCCAGATAGGCTGAAAGCGTTCGAGGTCGGCCAGGGACTCGATTTCTTCCTGAACGAGTCGGCCATTGGCTAGCGTAAAGATGTTGAGCATCAGCTCACTCCCGGTTGTTCTTGAGGTTCTGCAGGGATCAGGACGCTTTCAACCCCGCAGTTCGAACCGGGAGCTGAAAGCTACCAACTAGGGTAGGTTTCCACGGATGTCTTTCAATAAAGCTAAGCCAATGATTATGCTACGTTGCACCGCAACATGTCGCGTGCAACGTGCATGGGAGAGTGGGTAAGCAGGGCTTGTCTTTTCCCTGTCACACCGGTTTTGTAAATGCATGGGCCTGCACCAGATCGGCCCAGGCACCTGCCTTGGCTTGCGGTGCGCGCAGCAGGTAATTGGGGTCGTAAGTGACCACGGTTGGCACGCCTGCAATGCGGTGCGGCTCGGAGCGCAGGCGGCCCAGCGCATCGTGGCGGCCCAGTACGGCGCGGGCGCTGGCAAGGCCCAGTACCAGCACACAGTCGGGGCGCAGCTCGCGCAGCAAGGTCTCCAGTGCGGGTTGCAGTGGCTGGGCGTGACTCAGGTCGGCATCAGGCGGCGCGCGGTGCAGCGCAGCGCTGAAGACGCGCGGCTTTTCTTGCAGCTGCAGGGCGCGCAGCATATTGTCCAGCAGCCTTGCCGCATCGCCTTGCAGCGCGGTCTGCGCGCTGTCGGGCGTGGGCTTTTGCGCAGGGCTGATGAGGGGCGGGTTGGCTGCAGGCTCCAGCAAGATCAGCCAGCCGCCTTGCTCGCTGGCCTGCACATGCTGCGGTGCGTGCGGGTAGACCAGTTGCGGAGGGCTGATCGTCCAGCCCAGACCGGGCTCCCCCGCAGGGCCTGCCGCAGGTTGCTGCACAAACTGGCGAGGCTCATGCGGGTGGCTGGGGAGAATGGGGGCTGGTTGCCGTGCGGGTGCGCGGGCCGGGGCAGGCACCGCAACAGGTGCTGGCACTGCAGATTGCGGCTCAGGCGCAGACACGGGGGCTGGTGCCGCGACGGGTGCAATAACAGTAGCGCGCATCGCAGGCGCAGGCTCAGTTGCACGCAATTCGGTGCCTTCAATGACAGCGCTGGTCTCCAGCGCTACAGCCGTTTCTACAGGTTCGGGCAACCAGACGGTAATGCCCATTGCTTCCAGCATGGCCCGCTGGCGGGCGTCCAGGTTCAGGGCCATAGTTTCAGACTCATAAGCACGGCGTTTTCACGCGGGCCGTTGGGGTTGGGGTAGTAATTTTTGCGCAGGCCTACTTCGGTGAAGCCGTGCTTGAGATAGACCTCGCGGGCGCGCTGATTGCTTTCGCGCACTTCCAGCCAGATCCACTGCGCATTCTTTTGCCGCGACCACAGGGCCAGCGCATCCAGCAGCAGGCGTGCCCATCCCTGGCGCTGGTGAGCAGGGTTGACGGTGATGTTGAGCAGGTGAACCTCATCGAGCACGGACATGGCAACAAAGTAGCCCAGCAACTGGTGATTGGCATCGACCAGCAACTGCACCTCATACCCGGCCACCATGGCATCCTGAAAGTTGCCGCGCGACCAGGGGTGAGCATAGGCTTGCTCCTCAATGGGGAGCAGGGTATCAAGCCAGAGCGCAGACAAGGGCTCGAAATGCACCAGAGATGCCGCATCGTCCACGCAGGCGCTGGTGGCGGGCAGTGAGGAGCTGCTGGGTGATGTCATTGAAGCTTATTGAGCGGCGTTGTCGGTGGCGACCAGTGCGGCAGCTGCAGCGGCGGCTTTCTCTGCCTCGCGCTCTGCCGTCGTTTTTGCCACTTTATCGCGGATGTAGCGGGGCAGCGCCTCTTCCGCTGGTACGGCGCAGCCTTTTGCCAACAGCGCGGGTGCCAGGCGCAGCATGGCGGTGGCGGTGGGCATGGCCTGCACATGAGCGGCGGCGGGGGCCAGCAGCTCGGGGTAGACGGGCTGGGCATTGCCGGCCACCGTCATGCCGGTGGCGACTTGCAGCACGCTGGGCGCACACAGGCCAAAGTCTTCGGGCTCTATCCACTGGCCATCCACATAACGAAACGGCGCGTGATAAACCTCGTTCATGCGTGCATCCAGCACGGCTTCGACTTCGGTGCAGCCATGCAGGTGGCGGGCTTCTTCGGCCACCGTCAGCAGTGAATCAATGGGCAGCACCGGCACCTTGGCGGCAAAGGCCAGACCTTGCGTGATGGCGCAGGCCGTGCGCAGACCCGTGAAGGAGCCGGGGCCACGGCCAAAGGCAATGGCGTCCAGCTGCTTGAAGGTAAGTCCGGCATCCTTCAAAAGCTGGCGAATGGCGGGCAGCAACTGGGCCGACGACTGCTGTGCGCCCGGTCCGCTGTGCTGCCAGACGGCATCACCCTGCTGGACGGCAACAAACAGGGTATCGGTACTGGTGTCGATGGCGAGAAGATTCATGTTCGGCGGGGCGTCAGCCGCATGGGGCTGGAGCGCTATTCGTGCTGCACGGGCTGGCAGAGGGAGGCTGACATTATCGGACGCCAGCCGCTACCTTGCCGCTGGCGCTGCCAAAGCCCGGCGTAGACTTGCGCGATGCTGCTGACCCCTACCTTTCTTCGCAAGACCCTCACCGTGCTTGGCGCACCTTTGCTGGCGCTGCTGGCTCAGACCTCTCACAGCCAGGCCCAGCCTGCTGATACGCGCATTCCCGCGGTGGTCGAAACCGCGCTGCAGCGCGCCAAGATTCCGCGCGAGGCCGTGTCCTTGCTGGTGGTGAACGTGGACGGAAAAACGGCTCCCAGCCTGGCCTGGCGCACGCAGCAGCCCATGAACCCGGCATCCGTCATGAAGCTGGTCACCACCTATGCGGCGCTCGACCAGCTCGGCCCAGCCTATGTGTGGCGTACGCCCGTGTATCTGGGTGGCCCTGTGGTCGACGGCGCGTTGCGCGGCAATCTCTACATTCAAGGCCAGGGCGACCCCAAGCTGGTGCTGGAGCGCCTGTGGCTGATGCTGCGTCGCCTGCAAGGCATGGGCGTGAAGGTCATCGTGGGCGACATCGTGCTGGACCGCAGTGCTTTCCAGCTGCCCGCGCATGATGCGGCCGGTTTTGACAACGAACCCTGGCGCCCCTACAACGCATCTCCCGATGCGCTGCTGATCAATTACAAGGCGGTGGCGGTCAATATCGCTCCTGATACAGGAGCTGGTGTCGCTCGTATTCAGTACGATCCACCAATGTTTGGCATGGATAACCAGCAAACACTGGCATTGGCAGCTCCTAATTCTGATTGCGGCGACTGGCGCAGCAAGATGCAGCTGGATATGGCCAACCCGCAGCGCATCGCTTTCAACGGTAGCTATCCGGCCAGTTGCGGCGACAAGAGCTGGTCCATCGCCCCGGCGCAGCCCGAGCGCTTTGCGGCCAAGGCCATCGAAGGCATGTGGCGCGAGCTGGGCGGCAAGCTCACCGGCAGCGCGCATGACGGCACCGTGCCGCAAGGTCTGCAGCCTGCGTTTCAGCTAGAGTCGCCCGCGCTGTCTGAAGTGGTGCGCGACATCAACAAATACAGCAACAACATCATGGCCCAGCATGTGCTGCTGACGCTGGGCATGCAACGCACGGGCGTGACAAATTACGAGTCCGCACGCCAGTCTCTGGCGCAGTGGTGGACGGCACGTCTTGGCAATGTCGAACAGCCCGCCGTGGACAACGGCGCAGGCCTGAGCCGCAATGCCAGCATTACCGCCAACGGCCTGGGTCGCATGCTGCAAAGCGCCTGGGTGTCGCCCGTGATGCCGGAGTTCGTCTCCTCCATGCCCATCGTCGGCGTGGATGGCACCTTGCGCCGCAGCCGCAGCAAATTTGCGGGCTCTGCTCACCTCAAGACCGGCACCCTGCGTGATTCGGCGGCGCTGGCAGGCTATGTCGATGGCATCAGCGGCCAGCGCTATGTGCTGGTAGCCATGGCCAACCACGCCAACGCCACAGCGGCCCGCGCCGCCTGGGATGCGCTGGTGGACTGGACGGCGGCGCAGTAAACGTCAGGCTCTAGGCGGCGGGTTCAGGCCGATCCTCTGTCAGGTGCTACGGGCTTGGCGCCCGTTGGCTGCCGCATGCGCAAACCCATGATTTCCCCTGTGATCCATCGCGGGAAATCCTCCACAGCTTCTCAGTGTTTGCCCGACGTGTTTTCTGCAACGGGAGTCGCTAGGATGATGTCACATCGAAAAAGCACGACCGTGCTATTAACAACACGATGGAGGACTCATCTTGGCAAACAAACTCAAACTCCTGGCTGCGGCCTTGGCAACCGCCGGTCTGCTGGCTGCCTGTGGCGGCGGTGGCGGGGCAGACACCACGCCCAAGGCCAAGGTGACTTCGGTCAAGGTCATGGGCGACAGTCTGGCGGACAGCGGCACCTTTGGCTTTAAGTTCACGGTGCAGGGCTCGGTTCCCACCGGTGCCGGCTCCACCCTGATCTGGCCCGAGCGTATCGCCGACCAGTTCAGCAAGAGTTTGTGCGCTCACTACCGCGCTGGAGACGAAAATCTGACGACCTACCAGGAGGTCGCCAGCTGCACCAACTATGCGGTGGGTGGCGGTCGCGTGAATCCGCTGGATGCACCGACATCGCCGAAGTCGGTGCTGGTGCAGATTCAGGCGGCAGCCAAGGCCGGATTCAGCGCGGATGATCTGGTCATCATCGATGGTGGTGCCAATGATGCTGCGGATGTGATCGGCGCCCTGATTGCGGCAGCCAGAGGTGATTCGCAACCGCTCAATGCCATGGTGGCCTGGCTGGATTCCAAAGCGCCGGGCACGTCCACGGCGCTGATGACGCAGGCCGGGGGCGATGCCTCCAAGTTTGCCGGCCTTGCCGCAGGCGCTTATCTGCAGACCCTGGCCAAGACCTTGGCCGGCTCCATTGCACAGAATGTGATCGCCAAAGGCGCGACGCGGGTTGCGGTGTTGAACGTTCCGGCCATCACCAAGACGCCGCGCTTCCAGATGGTCCTGGCCAGCATTGCCCAGGCCGCCGGCGGCGGTGACACGGGCGCTGCCGCCGCTGCCAAGCAAGAAGCCGCTTTCGACTCCCTGGTGCAGGTGTTCAACAACCAGCTGGCAGCCAGCCTGTCCGGCCAATCCCAGGTGGCTTTGGTCGATTTCTACACAGAGTTCAAGAGCCAGATCAGCAACCCCGCCCAGTACGACTTTGACAACGTCAAAGACCCTGTTTGCCCTGTCACCGGCGTGGACAGCAGCGGTCTGCCCACATATACCTTCCCCACCTGCACGGCCGCCGCCCTGAGCGCGACGCCGGGCAAGCCCAGCCCTGACTGGTGGCAGCACCATGTGTTTGCCGACAGCTTCCATCCCACGCCCTACGGCCACCAGCAGCTAAGCCAGCTGGTCGCGCGCTCGCTGTCCCAAAAGGGCTGGCTGTAATCACCATCCGCAATAACAACAAGCAGAGACATCTATGAAAAACACTATGCGGATTACAACGGCCCTGGTTGCACTGGCAGCCTGCGGTGGGGCCAGTGCCCAGTCGGCCGGAAGCTGGTCGGCGCGCTTGGGCGTCACCCATCTGGCTCCCGATGTGAGCAGCGGCAATCTCTCGGCTCCGTCCTTTCCCAACACCAAGGTGGATGCCAAGAGCAGCACCCAGCTGTCGGGCGGCATTACCTATATGGTCACCGACAATCTGGCACTGGATGTACCGCTGGCCATGCCATTCAAGCATGACCTGATTGGCGACGGTGCGATTGCCGGCGTGGGCAAGCTGGGCAGCACCAAGGCGCTCCCCGCCACGCTGCTGCTGCAGTACCGCTTCAACGCGGCCAATGCGAGCTTTAGGCCCTATGTGGCAGCGGGCGTGACCTATGCCCACTTTTTTGGCGAAAAGACCACGGCCACGCTCAACGGCCTGACTGGCGGCACCCAAGCCAATCCGACCACGGCCAAGGTGGACGACAAGTTCGGCGCGCTCGCGCAACTGGGCTTTGTCTATCAGTTCAACGAGCGCTGGTTTGTCGATGCCTCTTATTCCAAGAGCTTTCTGAAGACCCAGATTCATCTGTCTTCAGGTCAAAGCATTAGCGTCAAGCTCAATCCCAATGTGTTCTCTCTGGGAGTCGGCTACCGCTTCTAATCAGCTATGGGTGCAACGAAAAAATCCGGGCCAGACCCGGATTTTTTGTTGGCGCAGTGCTCAGTTGTAATTCACTGCGGAAGGCTCTTCGCCATATACGGCCCAGCGGCCCAGGGCCTGGAGCTTGTAGTCCAGCGGGTCGTGCAGGGTATGGGTGCGCACATTGCGCCAGAAACGGTCAAAGCCCAGATCGGCATGGGTGCCGCGAGATCCCACCACATCGAACATCTCCTGCGTGGCAAACAGCGTGCAGCGATGCGCCATGACCTTGGCTTCAAACACGGCAATGGCCACTTCTGCACGCTCACTGGTGACGAGGCTCTCGCCACGCAGCCAGGCCTTTTGCAGCAGTGCGGCGGCATGATCGGCCATCAGCGCGGCAGCGGAAATCTGGGCCTGCATTTCGCCCATGCGGCGCAGCAGATAGGGATCGTCCGTGGCGCGTTCCACCGTGGACCCCATCCAGGGCTTGGCATGCTGCAGCGCGTAGTCACGCGCCTGCTGGCGCGCGCCCTGGGCCACGCCCACAAACAGATTGACCAGCACCAACTGGGCCAGGCAGTTGCGCAAGGTATGAAATGCGCTGGTGCCTGCGGTTTCATCGCGCATCACGGCGCTGGCAGGCAAATGCACCTGGCTGAACTGCACGGAGCCGCTATCCGTCTGGCGCTGGCCCATGGGGTTCCAGTCGTCCTTGACGGCAATGCCAGCAGCCGCAGTTTCCAGCAGGCCCAGTACGGGTTGTGAATGACCTTCGACGCGGGCCGACACGGTCAGATAGTGGGAGCCACGCGTGCCCGAGCAAAAGCCCTTGATGCCGTTGAGTTCATAGCCGGGCGCAGCGGCCTTGCTGGGCAAGGCCTGCAGCCGCGTGTCACGCGGATTGAGTGCATTGCCCCACCAGCCGTTTTCATCCGTGGTGCGGCGCAGCCAAGCGCGCTGCTGCTGGGGTGATCCGTAGATCAACACCGTGGCCACCTGTAACTGGTGGAAGGCCAGCACATGGGCTAGCGCACTGTCCACCGCCGCCAGGGCGCGGATATGCTGGTAGATATCGGGCCAGCTGCGTTCGTTGCCGCCATGCTGTGCCGGGATGGCCAGGCGCAGCAGGCCTGCATCGCGCAGCAGCGCTTTTTCATGCGCTGCGTGGCCGCCCTGGCGATCACGTGCGACGGCGGTTTTTTCGAGTGCGGAGAGAACGTCTTTGAAGGCGCAAGAGAGCATGAGAAAACAATCAAGAGACTGAAGAATGGAGGCCGGCCATCAGTGGCAGATGGCACCGTCTTCCAGCAGCGACGCTTCCAGCGCAATCGTGCTCACACGGTTGTTGAAGGCCTTCTGCTGCTGGCCGCTGGCCTGCCATTGCTGCAGGCTTTGCTGCAACCATTGGGCAGACTGTTCGTCTTTGCTGCGCAGGGTGATGCCTTCCGGATCATCGGAAGCAAAGCCGTGGCCTAACCGGGCATAAAAGCGCCAGGAGTCCTGCGTCAGCAGGCGGTCAATGACGGCCGGCGTATCGGCTAGCAAATCGCATCGGCCGGCCAGAAAGTCGCTGATGGCGTGAATCGAAGAGGGGGCTATACGCGGCTGCAAGCCTCTGGCTTGCAAGGACTTGGCCGAGGCCACGCCCGAGCCCACGCACACGCTGGGGCCGGTCGTGGCTTGGCGAGTCTTGGGCTCAAGCAGCTGCCAGTAGCTAGGTGCATAGCTGGGCCAGCGCGCCGCTTGCTGTTTGAGCGACACCAGTTGCAGGCCCGGCTCGGCATAGGCGCTGACGGTCTGCGGAGCGGCATTTTCAAGGTGTATGCCTTGCAGCGCAATATCTGCCTGCTGCACGTTGGTGAGCTCTACGCGCACGCCCAACTGCCGGCCCAGCCACTGGGCCAGAGCCTGATCAAGCACATCGGGCTCCGGCGGCAGCGGATCGCTGGGCAGGGAAGGACGCGAGTAGCTGCGCAAAGCCAGCTTGAGCACGCCTTGCTGCTGTGCCTGCGCCAAGACCGGGCCGGGGCTGGCGCTGGAATATGCGGGCAGCGAGGGCCAGAACAATGCCAACGCCACGGCGGCGGCGATGCTGGCAATGACCGCTGCTCTGGCCGTCGGTACGGGGCTGAACTTATTCATGAAATTCCAGCCCGCTGCGCCAGCGCGTCAGCCGCTTTTCCAGCAAGGCCAGCACATAGTGGAGCGCCAGGCCCAACAAAGCCAGCAGAACGATGCCCGCATACATGCTGGGAATCTGAAAGATCTCCTGCGAGTTCAGCGTCAGAAAGCCCAGGCCCGCATGCGAGCCAATCATCTCGGCCGCCACCAGTGCCGTGATGGAGTAGGCCCCGGCCAAGCGGATGCCGGTGAAGATGGAAGGCGCAGCGGCCGGCAGGATGACCTTGAAGAAGATGAAGCCGCGTGTGGCACCCATGGAAAGTGCCGAGTGAATCAGCAGCTTTTCCACCTGTTTGACACCGCTGATGGTGTTGAGCAGCACGGGCCAGAAAGCCGCCCAGAAGATGATGGCGATCTTGGAGGCTTCGCCAATGCCGAAGAACAGTAGAAACACCGGAAACAAGGCCAGAGCCGAAACCTGCCTGAACAGCTGCAGCAGGGGATCGACGAAGGCTTCAAAGCGGCGGACCACGCCCATCAGCAGGCCCAGGCTCACGCCCGCAAGAATGGCCAGCGACAGACCGGCCAGCGAGCGTTGCAGGCTGGCGAAGATATGCTTGTTCAGCTGCCCGCTTTCTATCAGCTGGGCGATGGCAGCCAGCACGGCGGAAGGCGGGCTCAGAAAGGCCGAGCTGACGATGCCAGCGCGCGGCAGAAACTCCCAGATTGCAAAAAACAGGAGCAGGCAGGTCAAACGCTCCAGCCACTTGACGCCTAATTTCCATAGATTCAGGCCCGAGCGAATGCTGGGGGCGGCGCGAGGAGCTGCCGGGGCGGTCAAATCGGTCATAGGGCAAATCCTCGCAAGGCCAGGGAGTAGTCGGGGGCGCTGGGTGTGATGGGTGCCAGAGGCTGCTGGCGGTGGCCGCTGGCAAAGGCGACCTCGTCGCGCAGAATGTCCCAGGCCTGCTCGCGCAGCTGAACAAAGCCAGGCGAGTGGCGGATCTCCGCGGGCCGGGGGCGGGCCAGCGGCACGTCCAGAATGGACTTGATGCGCCCGGGGCGGTGCGTCATGACGGCCATGCGGTCCGACAGGAAAATGGCTTCATCCAGGCTGTGGGTGATGAAGACGATGGTGGTCTTGTGCTGCTCCCAGATGCGCAGCAGCTCGGACTGCAGAATTTCTCGTGTCTGGGCATCCAATGCAGCGAAAGGCTCGTCCATCAGCAGCAGGCTGGGCGAGTAGGCCAGCGCGCGTGCAATCGCCACGCGCTGGCGCATGCCGCCGGACAGCTCATGCGGATAGCGGTGACCAAAGCCGTCCAGTCCCACCAGATGCAGAAAATGCTCGGCCGTCTGGCGGCGTTCGCGCCGGGGTACGCGGCGAATCTCCAGCCCCATCTCGATGTTATGCAGCACGTTGCGCCAGGGAAACAGCGCATAGCCCTGGAACACCACGCCTTGCTGGCGGTTGATGCCGCTGGCCGCCTGCCCGTCTATGTCTATGCTGCCGCCCGTCTTGCGGGCCAAGCCGGCCAGCACGTTCAAGAAGGTGGATTTTCCGCAACCCGAGGGGCCCAGGATGGTGAAAAACTCGCCTTCGCGGATGTCGAGGTTGAAGTCCTGCAGTGCCGAGATCTGTTGCTTGCGCCCTCGGTCATCGGCGATGGAGAAATCCATGCGCACATCGCGTGCCTGGATCTTGATGGCGGGGCCCCCACTCATGCGGCCGTTCCGTTGACAAAGGGATTGAAGGCGTTGGTGTAGACATCCTTGACCGAGACCTTGCCCGGCTGCAGCTTGCCTTCGCGCTCCAGTATGTCGATGTAGTACTGGATGGGCGGCTCGGTGATGATCTGGTCGTCCACATAGGCATAGCGCTCCACATGCTTGAGATCCATTCCCAGACGTTCGGCCGTGTACTGGCGCGCCTCGTCGGTGTGGGCGTTGACCCAGTTTCCGGCCTTGGCGATGGCGGTGACCACATCGCGCACGGCCTGAGGATTCTCGCGGGCGAACTTGCCGTTGACGCTATAGGGCGACATGCCGCCCAGGCCCCGGTCCAGGTCGTAATCGCTCCACAGACGCAGTAGCTCGGGGTTGGCTTCGGCGCCGCCGGAATGCGGCGGGTGAATGATGGCCAGATCCACGTTCTTGCTGAGCACGGCCTGCTCGTTCTGGTTGTCAGGCACGACCAGAAAGTTGATCTTGCTCACATCCGCGCCATGCTCGCGGAAATAGGTCTTGGAGACGAACTCTGCACAGGCACCAAAGCTATTGAAGCCAATGGTTTTGCCTTCGAGATCTTTGGGCGTGCGGATGGCGGAATCCTTGCGCACAAAGTACTTCATGTGCGGCGCTTCCTGCAGCGTCTTGCTGCCGGCGGCAATCACCTTCATGTCGGCCCCGGCGGCAATGGCCGAGATGACCAGGGGCACCATGCGGGCACCGAAGTGAATATCGCCCGTGCCCACCAGCGGAATGATTTGCGGTGCGGCAACCTTGCCTATGTAATTGGGGCGGGTGGAGGTGCCCTCGAAGTAACCCAGGCGATCGGCCAGATAGATCAGGTCGAACGAAGGGTTGTCCGGGTAGTTGAACGGCACGATCTTGCCGCCGTTCTGGGCCAGCTTGTCTGCAGGCGAGGTCTGGCTGCTGGCCGTATCGTCCGAGTGGGAGCAGGCCGCGAGGCCCAGGGAAGCCGAGCTGATGAATAAAAGCTTGCTAAGCGCGTCGCGGCGGGTACCCATGGTTCTGACCTTTGATGTTGCAGTTGATGCATCAAAGGTTAGAGAAAGCCGCTAATAAAGAAAACGAATAAAAATTTGTATCTTTACTTTGAACTTAGCTAAAGAAGCGTTTTACGGCTCTTAACCCGCAGCGGCGGCGCGCTGCAGGCGGTCACGCACGCCTTCCCAGTCGGCGGTGTCAGCCGGGGTTTCAATCCAGATCAGCTTGGCGCCCCAGTCGTCAAAATTGCGCAGCATGCCAAACAGCTCACGGGCCACGTCGCGGGGGTCGTCAGACATGCGGCGCAGCAGCAACTGGGCGCTGGGTGCCTTGAGAGGGCTGCGGTGGTAGATGGCGATGTTCTTACCGTCTTTGCCCAGAATATCCAGCGCTGCTTGCAGCTGCTTGGCGTCCATGAGCCGCACCTTGGCGTTGGGAGCGTAATGCGCCAAAAGCGTGCCTGACGCACGTGGTGTATCCGCTGACAGCTCTTCTTTTGAGAGCGGCTTCATGCCGCAAGCGCGTTCAATATCGTCGCGGGTGATGGCTCCGGGGCGCAGCAGCACGGGCACGCCGCGTGTGCAGTCGACGATTGTGGATTCAATGCCCACTTCGCAAGCGCCGCCGTCCAGCACCAGCAGGTCGTCACCAAACTCTGTGGTCACATGCTCGGCCGTGGTGGGGCTGACGCGGCCAAACTTGTTGGCGCTGGGGGCCGATACGCCCCACACGGGCGGCGTCAACTGCTGGCAGGCTTTGAGCACCGCATGCGCCACGGGGTGGCTGGGGCAGCGCAGGCCCACGCTGTCCTGCCCGCCCGTCGATGCCTTGGCGGCTTCGGGCAGGCGAGGCAGGATCAGGGTGAGGGGGCCGGGCCAGAAAGCGTCAATCAGTTGCTGGGCAAAGACCGGTACTTGCTTGGCATAGCGGGTGATAGCCGCAGCGTCTGCCACATGCACGATCAGCGGATGGTTGGCGGGGCGGCCCTTGGCGGTAAAGATCTGGGCCACGGCAGCGTCGTTGTCGCTGTCTGCTGCCAGGCCATAAACCGTCTCGGTGGGAAGGCCCAGCAGCTTGCCTTGTTGCAGGGCAAGCGCAGCGGCTTGTACCGAGGCGTCCAGCATTCCATCCAAAATCACGTCAGTTCCTTAAAACGCTTCGATGCCGAGAATTTCGGCAGCCTTCAACGCGGTTTCACGCGCTTTTTCGGGCGTGGCGGCGGTGATGTTCAAGTGGCCCATCTTGCGGGCGCGCTTGGCATCGACCTTGCCGTACAGGTGCAGGTGAGCGCCGGGCAGGGCCAGAATCTGGTCCCACGCAGGGCTCTGGGCCACATCGCTGTCCTTGAACCACAGGTCGCCCAGCAGGTTCAGCATGACGGTGGCGCTGTGCTGGCGGGGCTGTGTCAGCGGCAGGTTGGTCATGCAGCGCACTTGCAGGTCGAACTGCGACACATCCAGCGCGTTCTGGCTGTAGTGGCCGCTGTTGTGCGGGCGCGGGGCAATCTCGTTGACCACGAGCTGGCCGTTGTCCAGCACAAAGAACTCTACGCACAGCACGCCCACATAGTCGAGGCCGATTGCTACAGACTTTGCAGCTGCAATCGCTTGTTCTACCTGCGTTGCAGGCAGATTTCCTTCATAAACCTCGGTGACGGTCAGAATGCCGTCGCGGTGCAGATTGCGCTGCACGGGCAGGTTGACGATGTCGCCATTGCGGCCACGGGCCACGATGACGGAGCATTCGTGTGCCAGCGGCAGCATCTTTTCCAGCACGCAGGCCACATGACCCAGCTCAGCCCAGCCTTGGGCCAGTTCTTCGCGGGTTTTGACGCGAATCTGGCCCTTGCCGTCGTAGCCCATGCGGGCCGTCTTCAAGATGCCGGGCAGCAGTGCGTCATTGACGACAGCCAGTTGCGCGGGTGTCTCAATCACGGCGTATGGCGCGCAGGGCACGCCGCACTTCACAAAGTGGGCCTTCTCGGCAGCGCGGTCCTGAGCAATCGCCACGGCAGAACCGGCGGGCGATACGGGCAGGCTCTCCGCCAGCTTGTTCAAAGCGGCGGCGGGCACGTTTTCAAATTCGGTGGTCACGGCAGCGCACAGCTGGGCGAGTTCTGCCAGACCTTGCGCATCCTCGTAACCGGTGCGGATGTGGTGGTGGCTGACCAGACCCGCAGGGCTGGTTTCGTCTTTGTCCAGCACGGCGGTGAAGTAGCCCATGGCCTGCGCGGAGTGCGCAAACATGCGGCCCAGCTGGCCGCCGCCCAGCACGCCGAGGGTCGCTCCCGGCAAGATCACGGCGGTGTTGTTGGCGTTGCTCATTCGTTCACCGGCAGCGTCATGTTGCGGGCGGCTTCGGTCTGCTCCACGCGGAAGGCGTCGAGCTTGGCGCGCAGCGCAGGGTCTTCATTGGCCAGCAGGGCCACGGCAAACAGGGCCGCGTTGGCAGCACCGGCGGTGCCGATGGCGAAGGTCGCCACGGGCACGCCCTTGGGCATTTGCACGATGGAGTGCAGCGAATCCACACCTTGCAGGTGGCGGCTGGCCACGGGCACGCCCAGCACGGGCACGGTGGTCTTGGCGGCAATCATGCCGGGCAGGTGGGCTGCGCCGCCAGCACCGGCGATGATGGCCTTGATACCGCGGTCTGCTGCGCCTTCGGCAAAGCGGAACATGTCGTCCGGCATGCGGTGGGCCGACACGACCTTGGCCTCAAAAGTGATACCGAATTGCTGGAGGATGGCAACTGCGTGTTGCATGGTGTCCCAGTCGCTGCTGGAACCCATGACTACGCCAACTTGGATGGGGTTCATGTTGTCTCTTGAGGGCGGCTGCCGCCCGGCCTAGTGGAACCCCTGATTTTACGGTTTTGCTGCACGGCCTTGCGGCGGTGGGTCATAGCCTGCTTTGCAAAGCAGCTATGACCGCCCGATTCAGGCCGCCGCGTTGTCGCGCGCAAAGCCCAGTACGCGGTCCTTGAAGACGTAAACCACCCAGCCCAGCGTGACCAGAATCTGCAGGCTCAGAGACACCCACGGCACATAGCGCACCCATGCGCCGACTTGCTCTGCCGCATTGGTCGAGCCAAACCACATGGCGACCACGGGTTGCACAATCAAGGCACCTGTAGAGCCGCCCACGCCATAGGCCAGCAGCGGCGCGGCGAAGTTGAGGATCAGCCAGGCAATCACAAACGCGGCCATGGGCGATTTAAGCTTGCCCGCCAGCAGGGCAAAACCCGTCAGCAGCAGGCAGTCGCGCAGCAAATGCAAGCACAGATAGAGGTTGAGGCTGTTGAGCTGGCCGCGGATGGCAGCCTCGAAGCTATGCGGGGCGAACAGCAGTAGCAAGGCCATGGCAAAAGCCAGCAGCAGGCTGACGGGCCACAGCGGCAGCGCCTCAAGTGCCTCGCGCCAGCGCTGGCGGCTGGCCGACCATTGGACCTGCCTCCATGCTCGCAGATGCTGGTCCATGTGCTGAAGCGCGACATAGGCGGTGCCTGCCAGCGCAATCAAGGCGGTACTGCTGAAAAAAGCGGCAGTACCCATGTGCATCGAACCAGCGGAGAAAAAGCCCGTCAGAGTCAGACCCAGCGGCCAGGCCCAGGGCAGGGTGCGCACATCCAGCCGCGTGCACAGCTGTCGCCACAGACCCAACAGGCCCAGACCCAGTATCAGCCCGCCAGACAGATAGGCCAGCCCCAGTCCGCCGACATCCATGCCCCACCACAGCACGGGATCGCTGCTGTTCTCCACCACGCTTGTGTAAACATGGCTGATGAAGGGGCCGGGTATGAAAAACAGGAGCAGCAATGGCAACAGGGCCGCGCGCCTGCGGTTGACGGGGCGGTCTTGCTGGCCCCAGCTCATCAGCACCGAGTTCATGGCCCAGGTCTGCAGGCCCAGCCCCCAGAGCACGGCCAAGCCAATGGTGTGGTGAATCTTTATGGGCTCCATCACCCACAGGGTGGCAATGGCTGCCGAGGCAATCGCAAACCACAGCACATACAGCCATGCGGGCAGGGCCGCGCCCAGCAGCTTGCCCCATGCCATCTGCCAGGGCGACAGGGCAGACAGGCGCTGCCAGTCCCAGGTGTTCTGGCTGGCTTCTTCGGCCAGACTGCGCCCGGCCAGCACGCTGCCGTAGACGATGGCGGCCACCCACACCCCGGCAATGGCCGTCATGCTGAGTGAGCCCGGCAAATCCTTGGGGGAAGACAGGGCCAGCGGCATGGCCAGTATCAGCAGGCTTAGGCCCAGACTCCATGCCAGCAGCGAGGGGCGCCAGTTCAGCCAGAGCTGGCGCTGAAATTCGGGGTTGCGCGCGGCGCTCATGCTTGCTCCTTGTTCTCGGTATCACGGGCCTGGGCCGTGCGGGCATAACGGTCTTGCAGCCGTTCACGCACAGAGGCCAGCGATGCGACGGGAATGCCTGCCTGCACCAGCTGGCTCAGCCACTCGGCCCGGGCGGGCGCAGCGGCGGGCAGCCACAGCTGAATGGGGCGGCTGCCGGTGATGTCAAAGTCCTGCACCGTGGTGGTCAGCAGCGCCTGACGCAGGCGGGCTTCAAAGCCCTCGGTCTGCGGCATGGGCACTTCCAGCGCGTAAAGCTGTGGCTGAGCGTTGGCGGCGGCCTGATGGCTCTGCTGGCTTTGGCTGACGCCGCCTGCGCTTTGCAGCGCCTCATGGCTTTCAATGCGGCCGTTGCGAATGCTCAGAATGTGGGTGCAGTACTCGTCCAGCTCGCTCAGGATGTGGCTGGAGACGATCAGCGTCATGCCCTGCGCCTGCAACTGGCGAAACAGCTGTGACAGGCTGCTGCGCGCATCCGGGTCCAGCCCGCTGGCGGGTTCATCCAGCAGCAGCACGCTGGGCTGGTGAACAATCGCCTGCCCAATCGCCACCCGTTGGCGCTGGCCGCGAGACAGCTCGGTAGGGTGGCGGTGCAGCAGCTCCGTCAGCCCTAGTTGCGCAGCGACCTGCTGCACGCGGGCGGGCACGCCACTGGGCGCCACGCCCATGGACAGCGCCGAGTACTGCAGGCAGCGCATGACGCTCAGGCGGTCGTACAGACCATAAAAATCAGAGAGATAGCCGAGGTGGCGGTGCACTTCGCGCGGTTGCTCTTCGACGGACAAGTCTTTGACGCGGATATGGCCGGACAGCGGTTGATCCAGCCCGGCAATGCAGCGCATCAGCGTGGATTTGCCCGCGCCATTGGGCCCCACCAGCGCGGTGACGCTGCCTGCGCCAATCGAGACGCTCACGCCATCGAGTGCGCGGTGGCCGGGGTATTCGAACACCAGTTGTGAAACTTCAATCAAGTCTGCGCTCCTTGGTTGGTGAGCAATATAGCGGAGGCGGCTGTCAGGGCTGCATCGTGTGCACTCTCAAAACGAGAGCGGCTAGCGCTTTATCCATATTGGTTTTTGGCATAAAACATGTTTAAAAGCATTTGATGCAGGCGCTAGCCGCTCTCATTCGTGCAGCAAAGACCCGCCCTGCGCCAGCCTATGAATTGCTGGCGCGCATTTGCATGGAGAATCGCAGCATCGCGCGGCGGCCGGGCAGTGACCGGAAGATCGCCGACACATCAGCGCCGCTGCCCCGTGGCAGCGCACAAGCAGCATTGGGAATCACATGATTGACATCACCATCGAGAATTTTGAAGCCGAAGTCATTGCCGCCTCCATGGCCGTGCCGGTGCTGGTGGACTTCTGGGCGCCCTGGTGCGGCCCCTGCAAGACGCTTGGTCCGATTCTGGAAAAGCTGGAAATCGCCTACGAAGGTCGCTTCAAGCTGGCCAAGATCGACTCTGATCAAGAGCAGCAACTGGCCAGCATGTTTGGCATTCGCTCCATTCCCACCTGCGTGCTGATGATTGAAGGCAAGCCCGTGGACGGTTTCACAGGGGCTCAGACCGAAGGCAAGCTGCGCGAATTCCTCGACAAGCACCTGCCTGCAGGCGACGAGATGGCGGCTGAATCTGAAGTTGACGAAGCGCAAGCCCTGCTGGCGGCGGGCGACACCCAGGCCGCACTGCAAAAAATGGCCGATGCACTGGCGGCCGACCCCGCCAACGACGACGCCCGCTTTGACTATGTGCGCCTGCTGATCGCCACCGGCGGCTTTGAAGAAGCCCGCGCCCTGCTGGCCGAGCCCATCAAGCGCATCCCCCAGCCGCTGCGCTTTGAAGCGCTGAACCAGTGGCTCAAGGCGCTGGAATTTGCCACCGAAGGCGACAACGCCGACGTGGCCAAATACGACCCGCTGATCGCCGCCAACAAGCGCGACTTTGACGCCCGCTTTGGCCGCGCCCGAGCCCTGCTGGCCCACAACCAGTGGACCATGGCCATGGATGAGCTGCTGGAAATCATCATGCGCGACAAGAGCTGGAACGATCAGGCCGCTCGCAAGCTCATCGTCGCAGTGCTGGAACTGCTCACCCCGCCCAAGCCCAAAAAGCAAGACGCCGTGCCCGGCCAGGCCGCTGGCGGCATCGAGCTGCTGGGCAAAAGCAACGCCGAGCTGGATGAGGCGACCGCCATGGTCAACAGCTACCGCCGTCGTTTGAGCATGGCGTTGAATTAAGGCTCCCCCTGAGGCGCTTTGCGCCTTCCCCCTCTCTCGCTTTGCTTCGCAATGCGGGAGGGGGACGACAGCCTCGCTGCGCGGCGGCGCTTGCTTGCTGTCCCTTGTTGGGTGAGTGACGGTTTTTGGCCTTAGGGGCGGTATGAATCAGATTTTTGCGACGGCCTTTCAGGGCCTGTTTTTGTATCTGGGACTGGCGCTGCTGGTTGCCGTGCTGCTGGGCGTGTTGCGCTCACCGCGCTTCAAGGGCTGGCGTGGGGAGCGGACGGTGCAAAACACCATTCGCAAGCAGCTCAATCCGCTGGTCTATGTGGATCTGCACAACGTCACCTTGCCCACAGCCGATGGCAGCACGCAGATTGACCACCTGATTTTTTCGCCCTACGGCCTGTTTGTGCTGGAAACCAAGAACTATCAGGGCTGGATTTTTGGCAGCGAGCGCCAGTCGCAGTGGACGCAGCAAATCTTTAAAAAGCGCAGCCGCTTTCAGAACCCGCTGCGCCAGAACTACAAGCACACCAAGGCGATTCAGGAGTTGCTGGGCGTTGCGCCTGAACATGTGCACTCGGTGATTGCCTTTGTAGGCGACTGCGAGTTCAAGACAGAGATGCCGCCGCAAGTCACGCGTGGCGATGGCTTTGTCAGCCACATCCAGAGCTTTACACAGAGGGTATGGAGCCCTGAGCAAATGCAGGAGCTGCTGGACAAGCTCGAAGCCGTGCGTCTGCAACCTGGCCGCGCCACGGATAAGCAGCATGTGGCGCATGTGAAGGAGTTGCAAGCCGCCAAGTTGCAACCCAAGCCAAAGATGCAGAGCAAGACGCCTGCGCGGCCCAAGCCTGAGCCTGTGGCAGAGCCCGTAAAGCCACCGCCGCCCGATGTGGTCGATATCTTGCTGGAGCCGGTGGCTGCGGCGATGGTCGAGTTGCCGGTAGATGTGCCGCCCGAGCGAGCCGCTCCCGTCCCTGACCGGACTCTTGCCGCAGTCAAGCGCATGAATGAGGTGCGCGAATGCCCGCAGTGCACATGGCCGCTGCGCAAGCTGGTAATGCAGCGTGGACCACTGGCCGGACAGGGCGTCTGGCGCTGCACCAATACGGCAGCTTGCAGCTTTGTGCAAGAGGAAGCGTCACACAGCTGATTTGTCAGAGTCCGCGCTTGCCATGCATGATGGGCTGATTGAACAGAAAGCATGTGATGGACCCTCATCTGTATCAGGTCTCCCAGCCACTGGTGCCCGACCAAGAGCGCGTGGCGCAGCTCTATCAACTGGCGGTGTCACCCCGCAACCCGCAAACCATGGAAGCGCGTATGCGCACCGGCCTGCTGCTGGTGGCCGCCCTGTTGCTGGGCTGTGGTCTGATTTTCTGGATTGCGGCCAACTGGCAGGAGCAGTCTCGCCTGTTCAAACTAAGCTTGATTGAAGCGGCACTGGCGGCAGCCGTGCTGGCAGCCTGCCTGTGGCCGAGCATGCGGGTGGCTGCACTGTTCTGCGCCACGCTGGTGCTGGGCGGCTTGCTGGCTTTTGTTGGGCAGACCTACCAAACCGGGGCCGATGCCTGGCAGCTGTTTGCCGTGTGGGCCGCGCTGTCGCTGATCTGGGTGGGCATGTTGCGCAGTGACTGGTTGTGGCTGCTGTGGGTGCTGATTGTGGCGCTGGGCATTGTCATGTGGACGGGGCGGCTGGACTGGGGCGATGTGCTGTTCCTCGGCAATGGCTCGCAACCGAGCCGCTGGCTGAACATCGGCCTGTGGCTGGCGCTGCTTTGTGTGCCCACTCTGGTGTCGCTGCTGCCCTGGTTGCGTGTGCAGGGCGGCATGGGCTGGTGGTCGCACCGTGCGGCGCTGGCCTGTGCGCTGACGGTGTGGAGCAGCATGTTTGTGGCGCAGGTTTTTGATTTTGAGGAGCGTGGCACGGGTGCGGTACTGGTCTGCACGTTGGCACTGGTGGTCGCCAGTCTGGTGCTGTCGCTGCAAGGGCGTTTTCAGGACTATGTCTCGCTTTGCCTGGCCACGCTGGCCGTCAATGCACTGCTGCTGTCGGCGGCGGCCCGGGTTCTGGTGCGTGCAGATATTGGCGGTCTGCTGATTTTTTCCCTGGTGGGGCTGGCCTGTCTGGGCGGCTCGGTGCGCTGGCTGGTGAGCGTGCAGCAGCGCATGCGGGAGGAGCAGGTATGAAGTATTTTTCATCACAGCCCCATTGGTGGCCTGCCGCGCGGCAGCAAGGGCTGGTGCAGGGCGATGCTGCGCCCGTTGATGCCCACGAGCCCTCGGTGCTGGTCATTGTCATGGCCATGCTGGGCGTGCTGGTCTGCATGGTTCCACTGCTTGCCTTTGCGTTTTTGGGCTTGGGCGAAGAGATGTTTTTAGGTCATGGCGGCATGGTGCTAGGCCTGCTGGCCTTGGCCGGTGGCGGTGCTTTGCTGCGCAGCGGGCCGCAGGCTTTTGCAGGCTGCGCAGGGCTGGTGCTGTGGCTGCTGGGCGAGGCGCTGGTACTGATCAATCTGGGTGTCGATTACCTGGATTCCCGCCCCCACCTGTTGATGGCCTGTGTGTTGTTGGCGGCCCTGAAGGTGTTGGGGGCCTGGCTGTCTGCGGCGCGCTGGATTCAGGCCATCATGGGTGTGGCCTGGGCGGTCGCTGCCTTGGTTTTCTTTATGGTGCTGCAAAGCTGGTTGCCGTGGCTGTTGCCGCTGCAGCTCGATAGTCTGCTGCTGGTGGCCCTGTGGTGGCTGTGGCTGCGGGCCGAACCCGCACGGCTGGCACGGCCTCGGCAAGGGTCGGCGCAGACTCGCTGGGCGGTGTTTGCCGATGCCGCAATCGTCGGGGTGCTGCTGCTCATTGCCAAGGGCAGCTACGGCAATGACTGGCTGGATGTGCAGGGGCAGATGCGCTGGAGCCAAGGCTGGGAAGAAGGCTGGAGCTGGGCTTTTGTTGCCGCGCGCTGGCTGTCTGCTGCAGAGGTGCTGCTGGCTACGGCGCTGCTGGTTCGCACCTGGCGCGGCCGGGGCCTGCTGCAAGCCCGCATGCCGGCATTGCTGATGCTGGTGGGGGCTTTGCTGGCTGTGTGCGCATGGTTTCGTTTGGATCTGGGAGCCATTGCCCTGATTGCCGCTGCCGCCCTGCTGGCTGGGCGCTGGCGTATTGCTTTGCTGTGCGCGCTGCTGGGCCTGGTGATGCTGAGTCAGTTTTATTACGAGTCGCACTGGCCGCTGGCCATCAAAGGTGTTGGCGTAGCCGCGCTGGGTGCCGTGCTTCTGGCAGGCCTGTGGGCGCTGCGCCAGCGCACAGCCGCAGTTGCGGTGCCGCAAGCCGCGCAGCCACAAACGCGCAGCAACAAGGCGCAGCTGGCCTGGATGCTGGCGAGCGCGGTGCTGGTGTTTGGCGCGGTCAACTGGGATGTGCGCGGCAAAGAGCAAGTCATTGCCCACGGTCAGCGCATTCTGGTGCCGCTGATACCTGTGGACCCGCGGTCGCTGATGCAGGGTGACTATATGGCGCTGCGCTTTGATCTGCCGCCTGCCGTCAGAGAAGGGCTGGAAAATATCACGTCCCCTACAGCCTATGTGCGTGCCGCCGTCGATGCTCAAGGCATTGCCACGGTGCAGGCGCTGGTGACTGACCACAAGCAAGCTGGCGCGGGCGAGGTGATCTTGCCGCTCAAGCGGCTCAAAGGACAGTGGGTGCTGGTGACCGATGCCTACTTCTTCCCCGAAGGGCAGGGCACGCATTTTGAAAGCGGCAAATACGGCGACTTTCGCGTGCTGCCCGATGGTCGCGCTCTGCTGGTGGGGCTGGCCGATGCCGAGGGCAAAGTCATTGAGCCTTTGCCCGGTGGCCCCATCTGGAGCTGGAAATCCGGGGCGGATGCCGCCAGCCCCAGCGAGCGCGCCGCTGAGGAGCAGACCGAGGCTGCCGTAGAGCCTGCGGAGGGTGCGAAGGAGCCACGCCCATAGCTGCCTTACACATTGCGCTACCCCTGTTTGGCCTAGGTATATCCCGGCAGAAATTGGCCGGGGGCCAAAGGGGTATGCAACCAATAATCAAAAAGCCTCTTACGAGGCTTTTTTCATAACGATAAGGAGACAAAGCAATGAACCGACTGGCAGGCAAGACCGCCATCATCACCGGCGGCGCACGCGGCATGGGCGCGGCTACTTGCAGATTGTTTGTAGAGCAGGGTGCCAAAGTGGCGATTGCCGACATGCTGGAGGCCGAAGGCCGGGCACTGGCTGCCGAGCTGGGTGACGCGGCTCGTTTTTACCCCCATGACGTGACCAGCGAAGAATCCTGGGCCGCGCTGGTGCGCAATGTGGAGAAAGACTTGGGCGTGGTCGATGTGCTGGTCAATAACGCAGGCGTATTGCTGTTCAAGACCTTGCTTGACACCTCGCTGGCAGACTACGAACGCGTTCTCAAGGTCAATCTGGTGGGTGAGTTTCTGGGCATCAAGGCCGTGGCACCGGGCATGATCGAGCGTGGGCGCGGCTCCATCGTCAACCTGTCCTCCGTCGATGGCATGAAGGGCGCGAACGGGCTGGCGGCCTATGCATCGAGCAAATGGGGCGTGCGCGGGCTGACCAAGGTGGCAGCCATGGAGCTGGGTCACCGTGGCGTGCGCGTGAATTCCGTGCACCCGGGCGGTGTCGATACCGCCATGGGCAACCCCGGCCAGCGTTCGCGTGAGCAGGTCAACCAAGGCTTTACCAACATTGCGCTGCAGCGCGTGGGTGAGCCGTCAGAAGTGGCGGCTGCCACGCTGTTTCTGGCCAGCGACGAGTCCTCTTACATGGTTGGTGCAGAAATCGTGGTGGATGGCGGCATGACGGCAGGTCATTACTATGTGGGAATGCCCGGTGCGCCGGGGATGTAGGACTCCTGAAAAATGAGCTGCTAGTGCTTAGCCTGTAGGCATTAGCGGCACTTTTATCTCTTAATTACTTCCTGCCATGCATGCCACATCTCATTTCAGAGGCTTTCTTCGCCCGGCGCTGGGCGCACTGTGCATGTTATGGGCGCTGGCGGGTTGCGCGGCCGAGGTGAATCAGCCCGCAGGCGTGAGCGAAGCCGGAGCCATGGCCGCAGAGTCCGCGCCGCTGCTAAATACCTACTGGAGGCTGGTGCAAATGGGCGATGGCTCGCATGTCAGCGCTTATGACAACCAGCCCGAGCCGCATATCGTGCTGGAGACCGGCACCGGCCGCTTTCACGGCGCGGGTGGCTGCAACCGGCTGCGGGGTAGCTATAGCCTTGATGGGCGCTGGCTGCGCCTGTCTGCGGTGACGACGACCCGAATGGCCTGTGTGCAGGGGCGGCTCAGGGAGCAGGCGTTTCTCAGCTCGCTGGCGCAGGTCAGCAGCTTTGCGGTGCAGGGCCAGAAGCTGGCGCTGAGCGATGCCGATGGTCAGGTGCTGCTGCGCTTTGAGGCGGTGTATCTGCGCTGAAAGCATCAGTGCGCAAGGGATGACGCTTCGCGCCCGGGTGTGTTGCTCAGCGAGCGAATCGGTATGCCCATGTCCTGCGGAATCTCGCCCGACAGCTGCAGCGCCAGGTAGCGGGTGCAGCATACGCGTAAAAAAGAGCTGAAGTTGTCCACCGCGCCGCGCTCGGCAATCAGCTCGTCATAGAGCTTGGTGCACAGTTGCGGCACGCTGAAGCCATCGCGGGCAGCGATTTCTTCCAGTACCTGCCAGAACAGGTTTTCCAGCCGGATGCTGGTTGCCACCCCATGCAGACGGATGGAGCGAGCCCGGTGGCTCCAGAGTTGTGGGTCGGCGCTGATAAAGACCTGGCACATGGCGCGGCTCTCCAAAACAAAACCGGGCCATGGTGTGGCCCGGTTTGCGTGGAGTCAAGAGGCTTGCTCTTGAATGTGTAGCTTAAAGCGCTTGTTGAATAAGCGCTGGAGGCCGATTTCAGTGCGAAATCTTGGTGCCCAGCAGCGCCAGGAACTGTGCAATCCACGCAGGGTGCGCAGGCCAGGCGGGCGCGCTGACCAGATTGCCTTCGGTATGGGCCTGATCGACGGGAATATCGGCATAGGTGCCACCCGCCAGTTCCACTTCCGCACGGCAGGCGGGGTAGGCGGAGCAGGTGCGGCCCTTGAGCACGCCAGCGCCAGCCAGCAGCTGCGCACCGTGGCAGACGGCGGCTACGGGCTTGTTGGTGTCAAAAAAGTGGCGCACAGCGGCGCGCACGCTTTCATAGCCACGCAGATACTCGGGGCCACGACCGCCGGGGATGACCAGCGCGTCGTAGTCGGCCACTTTCACGTCGGCAAACGTGGCGTTGAGCGTGAAGTTGTGGCCAGGCTTTTCGCTATAGGTCTGAGCGCCTTCAAAGTCGTGAATGGCGGTCTTGATCTGGTCGCCGGCCTTTTTGTCGGGGCAGACGGCGTGCACGGTGTGGCCGACGGCCAGCAGTGCCTGAAACGGCACCATGGTCTCGTAATCCTCGCAGTAGTCGCCGCAAATCATCAAAATCTTCTTGCCTGCCATGGTCTGTCTCCTTTGTAGGTGGTCAAACCATTGTGGGCAGGCAAGGGGCGCAGCGGGTGTTAATGGGCTACTACATTGCTGTCGGTGTGGTTGTGACAGGCCCGGGGACGGGGTAGTGCATGCCGTAGTCGGAAGAGCGCTGATACAGCTTGAGCCCAAAGTGCGGCAGCATGGCGATCAGGTGGTCGAAGATTTCGCCCTGAATCGCTTCGTACTCCACCCAGATGGTGGTGTTGGTGTAGCAGTACAGCTGCAGCGGCACACCCTGTGGCGACGGCTCCAGCGTGCGTGCCAGCAAAAACATGCCCGGCCCCTGGTGAATGCGGGGGTGGGCCAGCAGATAGGCATAGGCATAGGCTTTGAATGCGGCCAGATTGCTGACCTGATTGGGGGCGATGAGGTGGCCACTCTGGGCCGTAATGCTGCCGGGCTGTACATCGTCCACGGCCCGCAAGCCGGTTTTTTCATTCCAGTAATCGCGCAGCAGCGCAATGTCAGAAAGCGCATGCCGCTCATCTTTGGATAGCATGTGAATGCTGTGGGCATCGATGGATAGCGAGCGCTGAATGCGGCGGCCTCCGGCCTCGAACATGCCGCGCCAGTTCTTGAAGCTGTCGCTCATCAGACGCCAGGTGGGGATGGTGGTGATGGTTTTGTCAAAGTTCTGCACCTTGACGGTGTTGAGTGCGATGTCGATCACAAAGCCGTCGGCCCCGACCTGTGGCATCTCGATCCAGTCGCCCACGCGCAGCATGTCGTTGCTGCCCAGCTGCACGCCTGCGACAAAGGACAGGATGGTGTCCTTGAACACCAGCATCAGCACGGCCGACATGGCGCCCAGCCCCGACAGCAGCAGCAGGGGCGAACGGTTGAGCAGCGTGGCCACGATGAGTACGACCGCAAAGCTGCAGATCAGCAGCTTGCCCAGTTGCACATAGCTTTTGATGGAGTGGGTCTGCGCTGCGGCCTTGCGCTCTTCGTCGCGTTCGTGCGCCTCGTTCATGGCGTTGAGCAGGTCGCACAGCGCGCGTCCCAGGTGGTAGACCGTGAATGCAATCGCCACATTGGTGATCAGCGTGGTCCAGCGCGGCTCCAGATACGGCACGCCCATCACGCCAAACTGCACGATCAGGGATGGCACGGCCTTGGCAATGCGGCGCAGCACTTTGTCGTGCATGAGGACTTGCGACCAGCCGGTCTTGAGCGTATCGCGCATGTGCCTAAACACCTTGAGCACCAGCCAGCGGGTCAGCCAGCCGGCCAGCATGGCCGCAAAGGCCAGCGCGCACAGTGCCGCCAGCGTTTGCATGGAAGGGTTCCACTCAGAAGCAAAAGACCATAGGGAAAGCAACAACAGCTCCTCAGAAAGCAAATTCATTGGGGTAAGGGGCGCAAGCCGATACGGTCTGACAAGACTCTGGCAGAGGGCCGGCGATGGCGGGGCAGAAAGGGTGAGACTGCTGGCAGGTGCCAAAGTTCAGCCCAAAGCTTACGCACAGCGGCATTTCCCAGTGTTGCGCGTGGGAAGCCAGGGCTGGAAGGCGCAGCGCACTTTGCGGTCATGCTGGCCGAAACTGGCGCAAGCGAGCGGGCAGCCTAAAATCCCTGCTGATTTCAGATTACTACCTTGCCGTGACCCAAGGGGGCTGGCGGCCACTGCACTGCACCATGCAAGAAAAATTCAACCACATCGACGTCGAGCGCGCCGCGCAAGATCATTGGCAAGCCAAGGACGCCTACCGCGTTACCGAAGACAGCAGCAAGCCCAAGTACTACGCCTGCTCCATGCTGCCTTACCCCAGCGGCAAGCTGCACATGGGCCATGTGCGCAACTACACCATCAACGACATGCTCACGCGCCAGCTGCGCATGAAGGGCTTCAACGTCCTCATGCCCATGGGCTGGGATGCTTTTGGTCTGCCCGCTGAAAATGCAGCCCTGAAGAACAAGGTGCCGCCTGCGAAGTGGACGTACGAGAACATCGCGTACATGAAAAAGCAGATGCAGGCCATGGGCCTGGCCATCGACTGGTCGCGTGAAATCGCCACCTGCGACCCTGATTACTACAAGTGGAACCAGTGGCTGTTCCTGAAGATGCTGGACAAGGGCATTGCCTACCGCAAGACCCAGGTCGTGAACTGGGACCCGGTGGACCAGACCGTGCTGGCCAACGAGCAAGTGATCGACGGCCGCGGCTGGCGCACTGGCGCGTTGGTGGAAAAGCGCGAGATCCCCGGTTACTACCTAGCCATCACGCAGTATGCGCAAGAGCTGCTCGACCATGTGCAAATGGGCAACGAGAAGGCTACGCTGACCGGCTGGCCCGACAAGGTGCGCCTGATGCAGGAAAACTGGATCGGCAAGTCGGCGGGCGTGCGCTTTGCGTTCACCCACGACATCAAGGGTGCCGACGGCAACCTGATCCAAGACGGCAAGATGTACGTCTTCACCACCCGTGCCGACACCGTCATGGGTGTGACCTTCTGCGCCGTGGCACCAGAGCATCCGCTGGCCACGCACGCCGCTGCAGACAAGCCCGAGCTGGCTGCCTTCATTGAAGAATGTAAAAAGGGCGGCACCACAGAGGCTGAACTGGCCGTTCGTGAAAAAGAAGGCAAGCCCACCGGCCTGTTCGTCACCCATCCCATCACCGGCGCGCAAGTCGAAGTGTGGATTGGCAACTACGTGCTGATGAGCTATGGCGACGGCGCTGTCATGGGCGTGCCTGCCCATGACGAACGCGACTTCTTGTTTGCCAACAAATACAACTTGCCCATCAAGCAAGTGGTGACGGTTGAAGGCCAGGCCGCGTACGACGACAAGCAGTGGAGCGACTGGTACGGCGACAAGGAACGCGGCGTATTGATCAACTCTGGCGAGCTGAACGGCCTGAACCACAAGGATGCCGTGCAAGCCGTGGCCAAGATTGTGGGCGACAAGGGTCTGGGCGAACTCAAGACCACCTGGCGTCTGCGCGACTGGGGTGTGAGCCGCCAGCGCTACTGGGGCACGCCTATCCCGATCATTCACTGCGAAGACTGCGGTGCCCAGCCTGTGCCTGAGAAGGACCTGCCCGTGGTGCTGCCACAGGATTTGGTGCCCGATGGCTCAGGTAACCCGCTGATCAAGAGCGAAGCGTTCCACGCCGGTGTGGTCTGCCCTTGCTGCGGCAAGCCAGCCCGCCGTGAAACCGACACCATGGACACCTTTGTGGACAGCTCGTGGTACTTCATGCGCTATTGCGATGCGAAGAACAGCGAGCAGATGGTGGGCGCAGGCGCTGATTACTGGATGCGCGATCAGAATCTGGCGACCGGTGGCAGCGGCATGGACCAGTACATCGGTGGTGTGGAACACGCCATCCTGCACTTGCTGTACGCCCGCTTCTGGACCAAGGTCATGCGCGATCTGGGCCTGCTCAAGATCGACGAGCCCTTCACCAAGCTGCTGACGCAGGGCATGGTGCTGCGCGGTGCGTACTCGCAAAAACTGCCCAGCGGTGCCAAGGAGTACTACTGGGAAAAGGACGTGGACGTCGCGACTTGCACGCTCAAGGCCGATGGCTCCAAGCTCGACTACGAGATGACGACTATGTCCAAGTCCAAGAACAATGGCGTGGACCCTCAGGACCTGATCGAAAAGTACGGTGCCGACACCGCGCGCCTGTACACCATGTTCACCTCGCCGCCAGAGCTGACACTGGAGTGGAACGAGTCCGCCGTGGAAGGCAGCTATCGCTTCCTGCGCCGCGTCTACAACTTCGGCACCAAGCTGGCGGGCATGGATATGGCTTCTGCCGTGGCAGGCGTTGCCGGTGCCCAGTCGCTGGACGATGTGGAATTCAGCAAGGCCGCCAAGGCCCTGCGTCTGGAAATCCATAACGTGCTCAAGCAGGTCGAGTACGACTACTCGCGCATGCAGTACAACACCGTGGTCTCTGGCGCGATGAAGATGATCAACGCCCTGGAAGACTTCAAGGCGCTGGATGACGCTGGTGCCAAGGTCGCGCTGATCGAAGGCTTCGGCATTCTGCTGCGCGTGCTGTACCCCGCAACGCCTCACGTCGCCCATGTGCTGTGGAGCGAGCTGGGCTACGCCAGCCACATGGGTGATCTGCTGGATGCCGCATGGCCTCAGGTGGACCCCAAGGCACTGGTGCAGGACGAGATTACGCTGGTGCTGCAGGTCAATGGCAAGCTGCGCGGCTCCATTCTGGTGGCTGCAGGTGCCGACAAGGCCACCATCGAAGCTGCGGCTCTGGCCCACGAGGAGTACCAGAAGTTCGCCGAAGGCAAGACACCCAAGAAAATCATTGTGGTGCCCGGTCGTCTCGTGAACGTGGTGATCTAATCACTCCCTGAGGCGCTGGCGCGCCTGCCACCTCTGTCTTTGAGAGGTGGCGATAGGTGCAGCGCCACCCGCCGTGATCCTGCTGCTTCTGGTGAGGCAGCAGGATTTTGTAGATTAAAGGACAGTTGATGCAAAAACGTACGCTGCTGGCCGCCATGGCCTTGACGCCTTTGCTGGGAGCCTGCGGATTCCGTTTGCGCGGTGCGCCGAACTTTGTGTTCCGCTCCATCTATGTGCAGGCTGGGCGCGGTTCGCCCGTAGGCACATTGTTGCGTCGTAATCTGGAGTCCTCCAGCGACAAGCTCACCGTGGTCAAAGACCCGGCTTCACCCGATACGGCAGAGGTGATCTGCCAGGTCGTCAGTGAGCAGGCCCAGCGCATCATCATCGGCTCCAACGTCGCCGGTCAGGTGCGTGAAATCGAGCTGCGACTGATCGTGCGCTTTGCTCTGCGTACTCCCGGTGGCGATGCTGTGATTGAGCCGACCGAGATTCGCCAGATTCGCAACGTGACCTATAACGAAACCAATGCCTTGTCCAAGGCGACAGAAGAAGAAATGCTGAACAAGGACATGCGCAACGACATCGTTCAGCAAATCATTCGTCGTCTGGCGGCTGTGAAAACATTAACTCCCTGAGGCGCTTTGCGCCTTCCCCCCTGAAAGGGGGACGACAGCCTCGCTGCGGGGCGGCCCTTGCTTGCTGTCTCTCGCATGAGTCAGGCGTGCAAGCAAAAATGTTAATTTTGATAGCTGCCAGCGCTTTAATGATGGGCGCTGCAGGCATTTTTCAATAGAAATATATTCTCATGCAGCTTGCGCTGAACCAGCTTTCCTCTCATCTGGCCAAGGGCTTGCGCTCGCTCTATGTGCTGCATGGGGACGAACCGCTGCAGCTGCAGGAAGCGGCGGATGCCATTCGCGCCACGGCGCGTGCGCAGGGCTATACCGAGCGCAGCAGCTACACCGTGATGGGCGCGCACTTTGACTGGAGTGCGGTGCTGGCGGCGGGGGCTCTCTATCCCTGTTTGCCGACAAGCAGATTCTGGAAGTCCGCATCCCCAGCGGTAAACCGGGTAAAGAGGGGGGCGCTGCGCTGCAGCAACTGGCCAGCAGTGCGCAGGGCAATGACAGCACGCTGACTCTGATCAGCCTGCCGCGACTGGATAAGGCCACGCGCACGGGCGCATGGTTCTCGGCGCTGGATGCTCAGGGCGTCACCATTCAGGTCGAGCCCATAGAGCGTGGCGCGTTGCCGCACTGGATTGCCCAACGGTTGGCGCTGCAAAACCAACGCGTGGCGGCGGGCGAGGAAGGTCAGCGCACGCTGCAATTTTTTGCTGACCGCGTGGAAGGTAACTTGCTGGCTGCGCACCAGGAAATTCAGAAGCTGGCGCTGCTGCACCCAGAGGGTGAGCTGAGCTTTGAGCAGGTCGAGCAGGCCGTGCTCAACGTGGCGCGTTATGACGTGTTCAAGCTGTCAGAAGCCGTGCTCTCCGGTCAGGTTGCGCGCAGCATGCGCATGCTTGATGGATTGCAGGCCGAGGGCGAGGCCGAAGTGCTGGTGCATTGGGCGCTGGCCGAAGATATTCGCAATATCAAACGGGTGAAAGACGCCATGGCAGGCGGCAAGCCCTTGCCCATGGCGCTGCGCGAAAACCGCATCTGGGGACCCAAGGAACGGCTGATGGAGCGTTTGCTGCCCCGCGTCAGCGATGCGCGCGCTGCCCAACTGTTGCAGTCTGCGCATGCGGTGGACGGCATTGTCAAAGGTCTTCCCAGCGCAGGCTGGCCGCGCGACAGCTGGCAGGCCTTGCGTCAGCTGGCCATGCAGTTGGCGCAGGCCGGGCGCTGATCTTCATGCGTTGAGCTTGCCTTGAGCCTTGTCAGCCCACATCTGCAGATTGTCCAGCAGGCCTTTCTGGCTGAAAGAGCAGCTTTCCTCGGTAAACAGCGCGCTGGATTCAAGCCGGTCCAGCAGATTGAACAAAACTTCGCTATAGCGCGGTGGCAGCGTCTGCAGCAGGGCTGTGGCGGCGCGCGCTTGCTGGCTGAGGGCGGCTGCCGAGATTTGCGCTTGCGCCAGTTGCTCAAAGCCGCTGCGCAGTTGCTGGAGCTGGCGTGTGGCTTCTAGAAGCGTGGGCGAGGTGGTGGCGGTCATGGGGCTCCTTGCAATTTTGCTGCCCAGTGTAGGTGGCGGTTGCGAGATAAATACGCTCTTGCATGGGCTTGTCTGCGCAAAGCCCGCAACTCGGCGAAAATCAACATATGAACGCGCTCAACACCGTCGAATACATGCATCACCTTGGCGTACAGGCAAAAGCTGCCTCTGCGCTGATGGCTAGTGCGTCTGCAGCTACTAAAAACAAAGCACTCAAGGCGCTTGCCCGCCTGCTGCGCGCGCATGTCGAGCCGCTGCAGATCGACAACGCCAAGGATCTGGAGCGTGCTGTGGCCAATGGCCTGGCCGCTCCCATGGTCGATAGACTGCGCCTGACCCCCAAGGTTCTGGAGACCTGCGCCGAAGGCTGCGAGCAGCTGGCAGCCATGCCCGATGCGATTGGCGAGATCAGCGGCCTCAAGCAGATGCCCAGCGGTATTCGTGTCGGTCAGATGCGTGTGCCCATCGGCGTGTTCGGCATGATTTACGAAAGCCGCCCCAATGTGACGATTGAAGCGGCCAGCCTGTCTATCAAGAGCGGCAATGCCTGCATCTTGCGTGGCGGCTCCGAGGCCATCGAGTCCAACAAGGCGCTGGCCAAGCTGGTGGCCCAGGCGCTGGCTGAGGCAGGTCTGCCTGAAAACGGCGTGCAGCTGGTTGGCACGACCGACCGCGATGCCGTGGGTCAGCTGATTGCCATGCCTGACTATGTCGATGTCATCATCCCCCGTGGTGGCAAGGGCCTGATCGAGCGCATCAGTCGCGAAGCCAAGGTGCCTGTCATCAAGCATCTGGATGGAAACTGCCATACCTATGTGGACGACCCCTGCGACATCGCCATGGCGGTGAAAGTGGCCGATAACGCCAAGACCAGCAAGTACAGCCCCTGCAACGCCAGCGAAAGTCTGCTGGTGGCGCGCGCCGTGGCCGCTGAATTTTTGCCCCTGATTGGCGCTGTCTTTGCCGCCAAGGGTGTGGAAATGCGCTGTGATGCCGAGGCACTGGCCATTTTGCAATCGGTCAAGGATGCCAAGCTGGCCGAAGCCGCCGAGCAAGACTGGTACGAGGAATATCTGGCTCCCATCATCAGCGTGAAGCTGGTGGATGGCGTGGATGAGGCCATCGCCCACATCAACAAATACTCCAGCCACCATACCGAGTCCATACTGACGACCAATCATCAGCATGCGCAGAAATTTTTGCGCGAGGTGGACTCGTCCAGCGTCATGGTCAACACCAGCACCCGCTTTGCCGATGGCTTTGAGTACGGTCTGGGGGCCGAAATCGGCATCAGCACCGACAAGTTCCATGCGCGTGGTCCTGTGGGCATTGAAGGCCTGACGTCGCTCAAATACGTGGTCTTGGGCGACGGCGAAGTCCGCGGCTGAAGACTGCCTGCCGGGGGAGGCCATCAGCGGCCTTCTCCAGCGTTGAATTGATACCGCAGCTTGGGTTCCCCTCTCCATAACACCATGAAAATCATTATTCTGGGTGCCGGGCGCGTAGGTCAAAGTGTGGCCGAAAGTCTGGTTTCCGAGCAAAACGGAATCACTGTCATCGACACCAATGCACGCGCCTTGCGTGATCTGGAGTCGCGCTTTGATCTGCGTGGCGTGGTCGGCAATGGCATTGACCCGCAAGTGCTGGCCGAGGCGGGGGCCAAAGATACGGACTTGCTCATCGCCTGTGCGTCCATGGATGAGACCAACCTGGTCTGCTGCAAGATTGCGCAGGCCATGTTTGATATTCCCACCCGCATTGCGCGGGTGCGCTCCTCGAGCTTTGCGGTCGATGACCCTGTACTGGGCAAAGATGGCTTTGCGGTAGACCGCATCATCTGCCCTGAAGAATCCGTCACCAACTACATCAGCAAGCTTATTGAGTACCCCGAAGCCATGCAGGTGCGCTCCTTTGCGGGTGGCCGTGCAGCGCTGGCGTCGGTGCGCGCCCGGGCTGGCGCGCCAGCGGTGGGCTTGCAGATTGCTCAGGTGCGTGAACGTATGCCTGCGCTGGCCATGCGCATCGTTGCCATCTACCGCCGTTTTATGGATGAGCCGGACCGCTTTGTGCGCTGTGATGGCAATACGCGCATTGAGCCCGGCGATGAAGTCTTCATGTTGGCTGCCACCGTGCATGTGCCGGAGGCACTGAAAGCCATCAACCTGCCAGAGGGGCGTCCGAGCCGTCCGGTCTATCGCATCATGATTGCGGGTGGCGGTCAGCTCAGCCTGCGTCTGGCCAAGAAGCTGGCGCAGACGCCAGGGCGCTTTCACGTCAAGATCATCGAACACAATGCGCAGCAATGCCTGAGCCTTGCGTCCGCCCTGCCTGCCGAAGTGCTGGTGCTGGAGGGTGATGCCACAGATGAGGACCTGCTGGAGGAAGAGGGCATCGAAGAGGTGGACCTGTTTCTGGCGCTGACAGACGACGATGAGGACAACATCATGTCCAGCCTGCTGGCCAAACGCATGGGTGCGCGCCGGGTGCTGTCGCTCATCAACCGTCGTGCCTATGCCGATCTGATGCATGGCACGCAGATTGATATTGCGCTGTCCCCTGCGCAGGCCATGCTGGGCGAGTTTCTGGCCTATGTGCGCCGTGGCGATGTACAGGCCGTGCACAGCCTGCGCCGCGGCGTGGCCGAGGCGCTGGAAATTGTGGCGCGCGGCGACCGGAAAAGCTCGCGTGTGGTGGGCCGCAAGGTGGAAGAGCTGCGCCTGCCTGAGGATGTGCACATCGGTCTTATCGTGCGCGGCATCCCCGAAGGCAAGACCTGTGAAGAGGTTGCGGGTTTGCCGCTGGCGACCGAGGTCATCATTCCGCGCAGCAATACGGTGATCGAATCCGGCGACCATGTGGTGTTCTTCCTGCCTAACAAGCGGCTGGTGCGCAACGTGGAAAACCTGTTCCGCGTCAGCGCTACCTTTTTCTAAGCTGCTCCCATGAAAGACCTGCTTCCTGTCCTGCGCGTGCTGGGCATGTTGATGATCATGTTTGCCGCTTCCATGCTCCTGCCTTTTGGCGTCTCATGGTTCATGCAGGATGGCATCTGGCGCATCTACCCCTGGGCGATTGGCCTGACCGTGAGCGTGGGCCTGCTGCTGTGGGGCGGTCTGCATCGCTACAAGCAGGACTTGCAGCCGCGCCATGGTGTGATTCTGGTGACGCTGGTGTGGGTGGTGTTGCCGCTGTGCGCCATGGTTCCGCTGATGATGGGGCTGAGCCGGGTGGGTATCTCCATCAGCTTTACCCATGCCTATTTTGAAGCAGTTTCTGGCCTGACGACAACCGGGGCGACCATTCTCAACGGGCTGGATCAACTGCCGGTATCCATCAATGTGTGGCGTACTTTCATGCAGTGGATGGGCGGCATGGGGATTCTGATTCTGGCTGTGGCCATTCTCCCGCTGCTGGGTGTTGGAGGGGCGCAACTGTTTCGCGCTGAGGCGGCTGGCCCCGTTAAAGATACCAAGCTCACCCCGCGCATTACCGAAACCGCCAAGGGCCTGTGGGGCGTGTACGCGCTGTTCTCCATCGGCTGCTTTCTTGCCTTCTGGGTCTGTGGCATGCGGCCGCTCGATGCGCTGATGCATATGTTTGCCACGGTAAGTCTGGGTGGCTTGTCCTCGCACGACAGCAGCTTTGCCTATTTCAATTCGCCCCTGCTGGAGGCCGCTGCGCTGCTGTTCATGCTGCTGGCCAGCTGCAACTTTGCGCTGTACTTTGTGGCCATGCGCAAGGGGCGGCTAGACAGCTTTATGCGTGACCCCGAAATGCGCGCCACGATTGGCGTGCTGGTGGGGGCGGGTCTGCTGGTGGCGCTGCTGCTCTGGGTCAAGGGCGTGTACGGCCCGCTGGATGCACTGCGCTTTGGCATGTTCCACACCGTCTCGGTGGCCACCACCACGGGCTTTTCCACCACAGACTATCTTTCCTGGCCGGTTTTCATTCCGGTACTACTGCTGCTGCTCTCCGGGGTGGCCACCAGCGCGGGTTCGACTGGCGGCGGCATCAAGATGGTGCGCATGCTGATTCTGGTCAAGCAGGCCAGGCGCGAAATGACGCGCCTTGTGCATCCGCGCGCTGTGCAACCCGTGCGCTTGGGCGATGCAGTGGTGGATAACCCGATGATTTTTTCGGTGCTGGCCTACATGCTTGTCTATGGCGCCACGGTCATTGTGTTGAGCATGGTGTTGCTGCTGACGGACCTTGATCCTCTGACTGCTTTTTCTGCTGTTCTGGCCAGTGTGCATTGCATGGGGCCAGGACTTGGGGCGATTGGGCCGGCATCCAACTACACGGTGTTGACTGATTTCCAGATCTGGGTGTGTACTCTAGCCATGCTGCTGGGGCGGCTTGAGATCCTGAGTTTTATGGCTTTGCTGACGCCGGCTTTCTGGCGTCGCTGAGACAAAAAACTAGGGAAAACACCTATCTCATGCTCCAATCTCTACAATCGCACCCCACCACCGTCTCCTGAGGGTATTTATGGTTCCACATCTTGTCACGGCTTTGACCGGCCCCATTAACGAACTTGAGCAGCGCGTTCTCGATTCAATGCCTGCCATCGAGCGTTGGTTCCGCCTTGAATGGATGGAGCACACGCCACCGTTCTATTGCTCGGTGGACATTCGTAATGCGGGTTTCAAGCTGGCACCGGTGGACACCAACCTGTTTCCGGGTGGCTGGAACAATCTCACCGATGAAATGCTGCCGCTGGCCGTACAGGCTGCGATGGCTGCTATCGAAAAGATATGTCCTGAAGCGCGCAATCTGCTCATCATTCCTGAGAACCACACGCGCAACACCCACTATCTGGCCAGCGTGCTGCAGCTCAAGCGCATCTTCTCCATGGCGGGTCTCAATGTGCGCATTGGCTCCATCAGCCCAGAGATCAAGAAGACACTGTCCATCACTTTGCCATTGGGTGATGTGATTCAGCTAGAGCCGGTGATTCGTAGCAAGCGCCGTCTGGGCCTCAAGGATTTCGACCCCTGCACCATCCTGCTGAACAACGATTTGTCCACAGGCGTTCCCGGGATTGTCGAAGAGCTGTACGAGCAATATCTGCTGCCACCTTTGCATGCAGGCTGGAATGTGCGCCGCAAGAGCCGCCATTTTCAGAGCTATGAAGAAGTCGGCAAGCGCTTTGGCAAGCTGCTGGGGATTGATCCGTGGCTGATCAACCCGCTGTTTGGTCAGGTGGAGAATATCGACTTTGCCGAAGGCACGGGTATGGACGCGCTGGCCGATCAGGTCGATGTGATCCTCTCCAAGGTGCGCCGCAAGTACAAGGAATACGGCATCAAGGAAAAGCCGTTTGCCGTGGTCAAGGCCGACAACGGCACCTACGGCATGGGCGTGATGACCGTGCGTGATGCCAAGGAGCTGGCTGCACTGCCGCGCAAGAGCCGCAACAAGATGGGCATCATTAAAGACGGCCAGACCGTGCATGACGTCATCGTGCAGGAAGGCGTGCTGACCTATGAGCGCATGCACAATGCCGTGGCCGAGCCCGTGGTCTACATGATGGATCGCTATGTGGTGGGCGGCTTCTACCGCATGCACCCTGAGCGCGGTGAGGACGAAAACCTCAATGCCCCCGGTGCCGGCTATGTGCCGCTGGCCTTCCAGCAGAGCAATCACCTGCCTCAGGCGGGCATGCGCCCTGGTGCCAGCGCACCTAATCGCTTCTATATGTATGGCGTGGTAGCACGTTTGGCCATGTTGGCGGCGAGCTATGAGCTGGAAGCCACTAATCCTGACGCAGAAATCTACGACTGATATCGCATGTGCGCGGGACAGCGCACAATGCCGTCAATTTCATCACTCGGTGACTGCCTTACGAGTCGCTTCCTGACCTGTGCAAAATTCGAAATCCTCGCTAGGCGCCCTGACCTTGGGTGCAATTGGTGTTGTCTATGGAGACATTGGCACCAGTGTTTTGTACTCGGTTAAGGAGGTTTTCGGCTCAGGCCATGTGCCTTTTACACCGGCCAACGTCTACGGCGTGCTCTCGGTACTGTTCTGGACGCTGACGGTCATCGTCTCTCTCAAATATGTGGTTCTGGTGCTGCGCGCCGATAACAACGGCGAGGGGGGCTGGTGGCCATGCTGGCTCTGGCATCGCAGACCGTCAAAGACAAGCCGCGCCTCTCTAGCGCGCTGTTTCTGGTGGGCATGTTCGGTACCTCGCTGTTTTATGGCGATGGGGTGATCACCCCGGCAATCTCCGTGCTCTCGGCGGTTGAGGGGCTGGAGGTCATCTCGCCGCATTTCACCAAGGCGGTGATTCCGCTGACGCTGGTGATTTTGTTTCTGCTGTTCTTTGTGCAAAAGCGCGGTACGGCAGGCATTGGCAAGTTCTTTGGCCCCATCACGGTCGCCTGGTTTGCCTGTATCGCCTTGCTGGGCGTGCGCCAGATCATGGGCCACCCTGAAATTTTGGCGGGCCTGAGCCCACACTACGCCGTACTGTTCATCTGGAACAACCCCGGCACCAGCTTCATCATTCTGGGCGCCGTGGTGCTCTGCGTGACCGGTGCGGAAGCGCTGTATGCCGACCTGGGGCACTTTGGCAAAAAACCGATTCGCCTAGCCTGGTTCAGCATCGCCATGCCGGCGCTGACGTTGAACTACTTTGGCCAGGGTGCGCTGCTGCTGGCCAACCCAGAGGCCGTGAAGAACCCGTTTTTCATGATGGCACCCAGCTGGGCTCTGCTGCCGCTGGTCATCATGGCCACCATGGCCACCGTGATTGCCTCGCAGGCGCTGATTACTGGTGCCTTCAGCGTGACCCGCCAGGTCATTCAACTGGGTTATTTTCCGCGCTTTGAGGTACGCCACACCAGCGTGAAGGAAACCGGTCAGATCTATATGCCGCTGGTCAACTGGGGTCTGTTTGTGGCGATTGCGCTGGCCGTGCTGTTGTTCAGAAGCAGTGGCAATCTGGCCGCGGCCTACGGTATTGCGGTGACGCTGGACATGCTGATCACCACCATGCTGACCTTCTTCGTGATTCGCTATCGCTGGAACTACCCGCTGGCTCTGTGCCTGCTGAGCACTGGTTTCTTCTTCTTGGTGGACTTGGCTTTCTTTGCTTCCAACCTGCTCAAGCTGTTTGAAGGCGGCTGGTTCCCACTGCTTATTGGTGGCACGGTCTTTACGCTGATGATGACCTGGCGCCGTGGCCGTGACCTGCTGCATCAGAAGCTGCAGGCCGACGCGCTGAATTTGCGCAATTTTCTGGAATCCACTTGGCGTCATCCGCCCACGCGCGTACCGGGCACGGCGGTGTTCCTCTCGGGCGAGCCGGGCACGGTGCCCCATGCGCTGCTGCACAACCTCAAGCACAACAAGGTGCTGCATGAGCGCAATCTCTTTGTGACCGTGCGCAATCATGAGGTGCCATGGGTAGGTCTGGATAAACGGGTGGAGTCCGAGTCGCTGGGAGGCGACTGCTGGGAAGTCATGATTCACTATGGCTTCAAGAATGAGCCCGATGTACCCGCCGCGCTGGCGCAGCTGCGTACCCAGGGTTGTTTGCTGGACCCTATGTCCACCAGCTACTTCCTGTCGCGTGATGTGATCATTCCGCGCATGAACAACTCCATGGCCCACTGGAGGGAGAAGCTGTTTGCCCAGATGCACCGCAACGCCAGCCGTGTTGCAGACTTTTTGCACCTGCCCAGCAATTCGGTGGTGGAGCTGGGCTCCAAGATCGAGCTGTAAGAACTTTGACTCAAATAGTGCTTTAGCGCTTTATATATAAGCGCTAGCAGCTACTCATTTAATAGTGGTGCGTTTGAGCTGCATCTGTCGTCGCACATGCGGCAGAAAATCTGGCCGACCTGATGCCAGAATGCGCAGATGCGCTTTTTCAAAGACTTGAGTCCTGCCGCTGTTGCCGCAGGCTTTGTGGCGGTTCTGGTCGGTTTTACCAGCTCTGTGGCTCTGGTGTTTCAGGCGGCGCAGGCTTTTCATGCCACGCCTGAGCAAATCACCTCCTGGATCTGGGCGCTGGGTCTGGGCATGGGGCTTTGCTCGCTGGTGCCCTCGCTTATTTTGCGTATGCCCGTCATGGTGGCATGGTCCACGCCGGGTGCGGCGGTATTGGCTACGGCCGGTCTGGCGGGTGGTTTCTCTATGGGCGAGGCCATCGGAGCCTTTATCGTCAGCGCGGCGCTCATCATTTTGGTGGGCGTGACTGGTTGGTTCGAGCGCATCATGAACCGCATCCCTATGGAAATTGCCTCAGCCCTGCTGGCCGGGGTGCTGGCCAAGTTCGGCATGCAGGCCTTCTCAGCGGCAGAGAGCAATCTGCCTCTGGTGCTGGTCATGCTGCTGGCCTATCTGCTGTCGCGTCGCATGGTTCCGCGCTACGCCGTCATCATTACCTTGCTGGTTGGCACGCTCTGGGCCGCACTGCGGGGGCAAATGCAGTGGTCGGCCGTGCATGCTGGGCTGGCGATTCCGGTTTATACGGCTCCCGAGTTCTCGCTGCAGGCGCTCATCAGCCTAGCCTTGCCCCTGTTTGTGGTGACCATGGCTTCTCAGAATCTGCCGGGTGTAGCGGTAATCCGTGCCACAGGCTATCCAATTCCTGTGTCTCGCATCATCAGCACCACGGGCGTGGCGACCTTGCTGCTGGCGCCGTTTGGCGGCTATGCTTTGAACCTGAGCGCCATTACTGCTGCTATCTGTATGGGTGATGAGGCCCATGAGGATAGAAACAAGCGCTACACCGCTGCAGCTGTGTGCGGCCTGCTATATATATTGATAGGTATCTTTGGTGCCATCGTCACCGGGTTGCTGACGGCCTTTCCTAAAGAGTTGGTCGCCTGCATTGCGGGCTTGGCCCTGCTGGGCTCCATTGGTGGCGGTATGGCGACCGCTTTCAAAGATGAAAAACATCGGGAGGCAGCGCTCATCACCTTCCTCGTTACGCTTAGCGGCGTAGTCATTGGCGGCGTGGGCTCGGCATTCTGGGGCGTGGTTGCTGGTAGTCTGGCTTTGTTCGTCCAGAGCTTCCGAGCTCGGGCGGTTTGATCATCTGCTGCCCTTTGTGGTGTTATGCCCGGGTGGGCATGATGCCTATATCTACCGATAGAGTTCATTACCATGCAAATACTGTTTGTTGCCGATCCGCTGGAATCCTTTGTTATCTACAAAGACTCCACCTTTGCCATGATGCGCGAGGCCCAGCGCCGTGGTCACCAGATCGTGGTCTGCGAGCCCAAGCACATTTCTTGGCAAAGCGGTGGCAAGGTAAAAGCGCAGGTGCGCTACATCTCGCTGACCGGTAATAAGGATGCTTGGTTTGATGAAACAGCCTGCAAAGCGGTGAACCTGGCTGACTTTGGTGCCATCGTCATGCGCAAGGATCCTCCTTTTGATTCCGAGTTCTTCTATGCCACGCACATGCTCAGCCAAGCCGAGCGTGAAGGTGCCAAGGTCTTCAACAAGCCCAGTTCCCTGCGCGAGCACCCTGAAAAGCTCGCCATCATGGAATTTGCGCAGTTCATCTCGCCCACCTTGGTTACACGCAGCGCTCAGGACATCCGTGCGTTCCATGAAGAGCACAAAGACATCATCCTCAAGCCACTTGATGGCATGGGTGGCATGGGTATCTTCCGCGTCGGTGAAGATGGCCGCAACCTGGGCAGCATTATCGAAACCCTGAATCAGGGCGGTGCAATCAGTGTCATGGTGCAGAAGTTCCTGCCCGACATCGTTCATGGCGACAAGCGAATCCTCATTATTGGCGGGAAGCCTGTCCCCTTCTGTCTGGCTCGCATCCCTCAAGGTAATGAAGTGCGCGGTAACCTGGCTGCAGGCGGTAAGGGCGTGGCTCAGCCCTTGGCTAAACAAGACAAAGCCATTGCAGAGTTCATCGGTGCAGAACTGGTCAAGCGTGGCTTGCTACTCATTGGTCTGGATGTCATCGGCCATAACGTCACCGAGATCAATGTGACCAGTCCTACCTGCTTCCAGGAGATCTTTGACCAGACAGGCTGTGATGTCGCAGCACTGTTTGTCGATGCCTTGGAATCTGCGGCCCTGTCCTTGTAAGAAAAAAGAAGCCAGACAGGCCAAGGCCTGTCTGGCTTCTTTTTCGATTGTCTTGGTGCGGGTTGCGAAGTGCTTAAATTTCTGTGTACAATGCAAGGCTGCACTGAACGAGATCACTTGGTTTTCTCGAGGTAAATCAAGAAATTGAAATGCTGAAAGTTGTGCTACAATTCAAGGCTTCGCTGATCACAGCAAGCAACGAAATTCAAAAGTGGTTCTGCCGGTTTTGAGTTCTCGGTTCCTTAAAAAAATACAGCCGATAAGCGTGGGCGTTTGATGGCAAGCAGCCAGTTCTTCGGAACAAAACTCTTCGGAGTATCAAGCGCTCACAAAAACAGTAATTATTGAAGAATTTATTCTTCTTGATTCCGTCAAGTGAGTGAGCAGTCGAAAGACTTTAAATTCAAGATCGAACTATAGAGTTTGATCCTGGCTCAGATTGAACGCTGGCGGCATGCTTTACACATGCAAGTCGAACGGTAACAGGTCTTCGGATGCTGACGAGTGGCGAACGGGTGAGTAATACATCGGAACGTGCCTAGTAGTGGGGGATAACTACTCGAAAGAGTAGCTAATACCGCATGAGATCTACGGATGAAAGCAGGGGATCGCAAGACCTTGTGCTACTAGAGCGGCTGATGGCAGATTAGGTAGTTGGTGGGGTAAAGGCTCACCAAGCCAACGATCTGTAGCTGGTCTGAGAGGACGACCAGCCACACTGGAACTGAGACACGGTCCAGACTCCTACGGGAGGCAGCAGTGGGGAATTTTGGACAATGGGCGAAAGCCTGATCCAGCAATGCCGCGTGCAGGATGAAGGCCCTCGGGTTGTAAACTGCTTTTGTACGGAACGAAAAGCTCTGGGCTAATATCCCGGAGTCATGACGGTACCGTAAGAATAAGCACCGGCTAACTACGTGCCAGCAGCCGCGGTAATACGTAGGGTGCAAGCGTTAATCGGAATTACTGGGCGTAAAGCGTGCGCAGGCGGTTATGTAAGACAGAGGTGAAATCCCCGGGCTCAACCTGGGAACGGCCTTTGTGACTGCATGGCTAGAGTACGGTAGAGGGGGATGGAATTCCGCGTGTAGCAGTGAAATGCGTAGATATGCGGAGGAACACCGATGGCGAAGGCAATCCCCTGGACCTGTACTGACGCTCATGCACGAAAGCGTGGGGAGCAAACAGGATTAGATACCCTGGTAGTCCACGCCCTAAACGATGTCAACTGGTTGTTGGGTCTTAACTGACTCAGTAACGAAGCTAACGCGTGAAGTTGACCGCCTGGGGAGTACGGCCGCAAGGTTGAAACTCAAAGGAATTGACGGGGACCCGCACAAGCGGTGGATGATGTGGTTTAATTCGATGCAACGCGAAAAACCTTACCCACCTTTGACATGTACGGAAGTTACCAGAGATGGTTTCGTGCTCGAAAGAGAACCGTAACACAGGTGCTGCATGGCTGTCGTCAGCTCGTGTCGTGAGATGTTGGGTTAAGTCCCGCAACGAGCGCAACCCTTGCCATTAGTTGCTACATTCAGTTGAGCACTCTAATGGGACTGCCGGTGACAAACCGGAGGAAGGTGGGGATGACGTCAAGTCCTCATGGCCCTTATAGGTGGGGCTACACACGTCATACAATGGCTGGTACAAAGGGTTGCCAACCCGCGAGGGGGAGCTAATCCCATAAAGCCAGTCGTAGTCCGGATCGCAGTCTGCAACTCGACTGCGTGAAGTCGGAATCGCTAGTAATCGTGGATCAGAATGTCACGGTGAATACGTTCCCGGGTCTTGTACACACCGCCCGTCACACCATGGGAGCGGGTCTCGCCAGAAGTAGGTAGCCTAACCGCAAGGAGGGCGCTTACCACGGCGGGGTTCGTGACTGGGGTGAAGTCGTAACAAGGTAGCCGTATCGGAAGGTGCGGCTGGATCACCTCCTTTCTGGAAAAATGCTGCTTTAAATTGAACGTCCACACTTATCGGTTGTTGGAACAAGCCAAAGCTTGATAGGCAAGGAAACTTGCTTGTTGTGTTGAGGAATGGGTCTGTAGCTCAGCTGGTTAGAGCACTGTGTTGATAACGCAGGGGTCGTTGGTTCGAGCCCAACTAGACCCACCAAGATTCCAATGCCAGTGCAAGAGGATCCTGGGGGATTAGCTCAGCTGGGAGAGCACCTGCTTTGCAAGCAGGGGGTCGTCGGTTCGATCCCGTCATCCTCCACCAAGTTTAAAAATGATAGCGCCTGAAGGTGCTATAATCGTTGGCTCAGCAGATGTTGCAAGGCATGAGGTTGAGAAGCAAGAAAACAGAAATTCAATATAAAAGCAGTCTGAAGCAGACTGCTTTTATATTGATCTTTGATCAATAGGCTGTTCTTTAAAAATTCATAGAGTCGAAATCAGCGTTGCTGGTGGAAAGCGCAAACCAAGGTTTGTGCACCGTGCCATCAGCAACTTTTTGATTGCGTCAAAACAAATATTTTGCGAAAGCAAAGATATTTAGTAATGACGAATATTCTCTAAGCTGTATCGAAAGATACAGCCAAAGATATTCACATTACGGCATAACGCGTGAGGTGCAAGACCTCACCAGTCTTTGAAATCTAGAGCTTTGTGTTTCGCAAGAGACGTCAAAGTTATAGGGTCAAGTGACTAAGAGCATATGGTGGATGCCTTGGCGATGATAGGCGACGAAAGACGTGATAGCCTGCGATAAGCTTCGGGGAGCTGGCAAATAAGCTTTGATCCGGAGATTTCTGAATGGGGGAACCCACCTCGCAAGAGGTATCGCATGATGAATACATAGTCATGCGAAGCGAACCTGGAGAACTGAAACATCTAAGTACCCAGAGGAAAAGACATCAACCGAGATTCCGATAGTAGTGGCGAGCGAATTCGGAAGAGCCTTGCAGTGATAGTCGACCGGTTAACAAAATGGCATGGAAAGGCCAACCATAGTGGGTGATAGTCCCGTATGTGAAAACCGATCGGTGGTACTAGGCTGCAGACAAGTAGGGCGGGGCACGAGAAACCCTGTCTGAATATAGGGGGACCATCCTCTAAGGCTAAATACTCATCATCGACCGATAGTGAACCAGTACCGTGAGGGAAAGGCGAAAAGAACCCCGGGAGGGGAGTGAAATAGATCCTGAAACCGTATGCTTACAAAAAGTCGGAGCCTCGTAAGGGGTGACGGCGTACCTTTTGTATAATGGGTCAGCGACTTACATTCAGTGGCAAGCTTAACCGAATAGGGGAGGCGCAGAGAAATCGAGTCCGAATAGGGCGATCAGTCGCTGGGTGTAGACCCGAAACCAAGTGATCTATCCATGGCCAGGATGAAGGTGCCGTAACAGGTACTGGAGGTCCGAACCCACTAATGTTGCAAAATTAGGGGATGAGCTGTGGATAGGGGTGAAAGGCTAAACAAACTTGGAAATAGCTGGTTCTCTCCGAAAACTATTTAGGTAGTGCCTCAAGTATTACCGTCGGGGGTAGAGCACTGTTTAGGCTAGGGGGTCATGGCGACTTACCAAACCTATGCAAACTCCGAATACCGACGAGTACAGCTTGGGAGACAGAGCACCGGGTGCTAACGTCCGGACTCAAGAGGGAAACAACCCAGACCGCCAGCTAAGGTCCCTAAAATTGGCTAAGTGGGAAACGAAGTGGGAAGGCTAAAACAGTCAGGATGTTGGCTTAGAAGCAGCCATCATTTAAAGAAAGCGTAATAGCTCACTGATCGAGTCGTCCTGCGCGGAAGATGTAACGGGGCTAAGCCAGTTACCGAAGCTGCGGATGTGTCATTTATGGCACGTGGTAGGAGAGCGTTCTGTAAGCCTGTGAAGGTGTCTGGAGACGGATGCTGGAGGTATCAGAAGTGCGAATGCTGACATGAGTAGCGTTAAAGGGGGTGAAAAGCCCCCTCGCCGTAAGCGCAAGGTTTCCTACGCAACGTTCATCGGCGTAGGGTGAGTCGGCCCCTAAGGCGAGGCAGAGATGCGTAGCTGATGGGAAACAGGTCAATATTCCTGTACCGATCAATAGTGCGATGTGGGGACGGAGAAGGTTAGCTCAGCCAACTGTTGGATATGTTGGTTCAAGCCTGTAGTCATGCCTGGTAGGCAAATCCGCCGGGCTAAGATGAGGGGTGATAACGAGTCTGCTTGCAGACGAAGTGAGTGATACCCTGCTTCCAGGAAAAGCCACTAAGCTTCAGCTATTGACGACCGTACCGCAAACCGACACTGGTGCGCGAGATGAGTATTCTAAGGCGCTTGAGAGAACTCAGGAGAAGGAACTCGGCAAATTAACACCGTAACTTCGGGAGAAGGTGTACCCCAAGTCAGTGAAGTTGAACAAACGGAGCTAAAAGGGGTTGCAAAAAATTGGTGGCTGCGACTGTTTAATAAAAACACAGCACTCTGCAAACACGAAAGTGGACGTATAGGGTGTGACGCCTGCCCGGTGCTGGAAGATTAAATGATGGGGTGCAAGCTCTTGATTGAAGTCCCAGTAAACGGCGGCCGTAACTATAACGGTCCTAAGGTAGCGAAATTCCTTGTCGGGTAAGTTCCGACCTGCACGAATGGCGTAACGATGGCCACACTGTCTCCTCCTGAGACTCAGCGAAGTTGAAATGTTTGTGATGATGCAATCTCCCCGCGGAAAGACGGAAAGACCCCATGAACCTTTACTGTAGCTTTGTATTGGACTTTGAACGGATCTGTGTAGGATAGGTGGGAGGCTTTGAAGTGTGGTCGCTAGATCACATGGAGCCAACGTTGAAATACCACCCTGGTGCGTTTGAGGTTCTAACCTTGGTCCATTATCTGGATCGGGGACAGTGCATGGTAGGCAGTTTGACTGGGGCGGTCTCCTCCCAAAGCGTAACGGAGGAGTTCGAAGGTACGCTAGTTACGGTCGGACATCGTGACGATAGTGCAATGGCATAAGCGTGCTTAACTGCGAGACTGACAAGTCGAGCAGATGCGAAAGCAGGACATAGTGATCCGGTGGTTCTGTATGGAAGGGCCATCGCTCAACGGATAAAAGGTACTCTGGGGATAACAGGCTGATACCGCCCAAGAGTTCATATCGACGGCGGTGTTTGGCACCTCGATGTCGGCTCATCTCATCCTGGGGCTGTAGTCGGTCCCAAGGGTATGGCTGTTCGCCATTTAAAGAGGTACGTGAGCTGGGTTTAAAACGTCGTGAGACAGTTTGGTCCCTATCTTCCGTGGGCGCTGCAGATTTGAGGAAGCCTGCTCCTAGTACGAGAGGACCGGAGTGGACACACCTCTGGTGTACCTGTTGTCACGCCAGTGGCATCGCAGGGTAGCTAAGTGTGGAAGAGATAACCGCTGAAAGCATCTAAGCGGGAAACTCGTTTCAAGATGAGATCTGCCGGGGCCTTGAGCCCCCTGAAGGGTCGTTGTAGACCACGACGTTGATAGGCTGGGTGTGGAAGCGCAGTAATGCGTTAAGCTAACCAGTACTAATTGCCCGAGCGGCTTGACCCTATAACTTTGGGTTTAGCTCAGAAATGAAAAGACAGAATGAATCATGCAAGTGATCATTCAAGTTATGCCAAAAAGGCGCAATCGAATAAGCTGATCGAGACTCTATGAATTCGTTGGATTGAAAGTGAGCTTTGATTAAGAAGTTAATCGAAGAGCGATCAATCTGACAAAAAGTTTATGCCTGATGACCATAGCAAGTTGGTACCACTCCTTCCCATCCCGAACAGGACCGTGAAACGACTTAGCGCCGATGATAGTGCGGGTTCCCGTGTGAAAGTAGGTCATCGTCAGGCTCTTACGCCAAAACGCCTGGCTCACGCCAGGCGTTTTCTTCTCTCTCTTCGAAAGAGGGGTGAGAAGAAAACGCAAAAACGTTTTTAAAGTGCTGCAAAACAGTGCTAAAATCTAAGGCTTCGCTGATCACAGCAAGCAACGAAATTCAAAAGTGGTTCTGCCGGTTTTGAGTTCTCGGTTCCTTAAAAAAATACAGCCGATAAGCGTGGGCGTTTGATGGCAAGCAGCCAGTTCTTCGGAACAAAACTCTTCGGAGTATCAAGCGCTCACAAAAACAGTAATTATTGAAGAATTTATTCTTCTTGATTCCGTCAAGTGAGTGAGCAGTCGAAAGACTTTAAATTCAAGATCGAACTATAGAGTTTGATCCTGGCTCAGATTGAACGCTGGCGGCATGCTTTACACATGCAAGTCGAACGGTAACAGGTCTTCGGATGCTGACGAGTGGCGAACGGGTGAGTAATACATCGGAACGTGCCTAGTAGTGGGGGATAACTACTCGAAAGAGTAGCTAATACCGCATGAGATCTACGGATGAAAGCAGGGGATCGCAAGACCTTGTGCTACTAGAGCGGCTGATGGCAGATTAGGTAGTTGGTGGGGTAAAGGCTCACCAAGCCAACGATCTGTAGCTGGTCTGAGAGGACGACCAGCCACACTGGAACTGAGACACGGTCCAGACTCCTACGGGAGGCAGCAGTGGGGAATTTTGGACAATGGGCGAAAGCCTGATCCAGCAATGCCGCGTGCAGGATGAAGGCCCTCGGGTTGTAAACTGCTTTTGTACGGAACGAAAAGCTCTGGGCTAATATCCCGGAGTCATGACGGTACCGTAAGAATAAGCACCGGCTAACTACGTGCCAGCAGCCGCGGTAATACGTAGGGTGCAAGCGTTAATCGGAATTACTGGGCGTAAAGCGTGCGCAGGCGGTTATGTAAGACAGAGGTGAAATCCCCGGGCTCAACCTGGGAACGGCCTTTGTGACTGCATGGCTAGAGTACGGTAGAGGGGGATGGAATTCCGCGTGTAGCAGTGAAATGCGTAGATATGCGGAGGAACACCGATGGCGAAGGCAATCCCCTGGACCTGTACTGACGCTCATGCACGAAAGCGTGGGGAGCAAACAGGATTAGATACCCTGGTAGTCCACGCCCTAAACGATGTCAACTGGTTGTTGGGTCTTAACTGACTCAGTAACGAAGCTAACGCGTGAAGTTGACCGCCTGGGGAGTACGGCCGCAAGGTTGAAACTCAAAGGAATTGACGGGGACCCGCACAAGCGGTGGATGATGTGGTTTAATTCGATGCAACGCGAAAAACCTTACCCACCTTTGACATGTACGGAAGTTACCAGAGATGGTTTCGTGCTCGAAAGAGAACCGTAACACAGGTGCTGCATGGCTGTCGTCAGCTCGTGTCGTGAGATGTTGGGTTAAGTCCCGCAACGAGCGCAACCCTTGCCATTAGTTGCTACATTCAGTTGAGCACTCTAATGGGACTGCCGGTGACAAACCGGAGGAAGGTGGGGATGACGTCAAGTCCTCATGGCCCTTATAGGTGGGGCTACACACGTCATACAATGGCTGGTACAAAGGGTTGCCAACCCGCGAGGGGGAGCTAATCCCATAAAGCCAGTCGTAGTCCGGATCGCAGTCTGCAACTCGACTGCGTGAAGTCGGAATCGCTAGTAATCGTGGATCAGAATGTCACGGTGAATACGTTCCCGGGTCTTGTACACACCGCCCGTCACACCATGGGAGCGGGTCTCGCCAGAAGTAGGTAGCCTAACCGCAAGGAGGGCGCTTACCACGGCGGGGTTCGTGACTGGGGTGAAGTCGTAACAAGGTAGCCGTATCGGAAGGTGCGGCTGGATCACCTCCTTTCTGGAAAAATGCTGCTTTAAATTGAACGTCCACACTTATCGGTTGTTGGAACAAGCCAAAGCTTGATAGGCAAGGAAACTTGCTTGTTGTGTTGAGGAATGGGTCTGTAGCTCAGCTGGTTAGAGCACTGTGTTGATAACGCAGGGGTCGTTGGTTCGAGCCCAACTAGACCCACCAAGATTCCAATGCCAGTGCAAGAGGATCCTGGGGGATTAGCTCAGCTGGGAGAGCACCTGCTTTGCAAGCAGGGGGTCGTCGGTTCGATCCCGTCATCCTCCACCAAGTTTAAAAATGATAGCGCCTGAAGGTGCTATAATCGTTGGCTCAGCAGATGTTGCAAGGCATGAGGTTGAGAAGCAAGAAAACAGAAATTCAATATAAAAGCAGTCTGAAGCAGACTGCTTTTATATTGATCTTTGATCAATAGGCTGTTCTTTAAAAATTCATAGAGTCGAAATCAGCGTTGCTGGTGGAAAGCGCAAACCAAGGTTTGTGCACCGTGCCATCAGCAACTTTTTGATTGCGTCAAAACAAATATTTTGCGAAAGCAAAGATATTTAGTAATGACGAATATTCTCTAAGCTGTATCGAAAGATACAGCCAAAGATATTCACATTACGGCATAACGCGTGAGGTGCAAGACCTCACCAGTCTTTGAAATCTAGAGCTTTGTGTTTCGCAAGAGACGTCAAAGTTATAGGGTCAAGTGACTAAGAGCATATGGTGGATGCCTTGGCGATGATAGGCGACGAAAGACGTGATAGCCTGCGATAAGCTTCGGGGAGCTGGCAAATAAGCTTTGATCCGGAGATTTCTGAATGGGGGAACCCACCTCGCAAGAGGTATCGCATGATGAATACATAGTCATGCGAAGCGAACCTGGAGAACTGAAACATCTAAGTACCCAGAGGAAAAGACATCAACCGAGATTCCGATAGTAGTGGCGAGCGAATTCGGAAGAGCCTTGCAGTGATAGTCGACCGGTTAACAAAATGGCATGGAAAGGCCAACCATAGTGGGTGATAGTCCCGTATGTGAAAACCGATCGGTGGTACTAGGCTGCAGACAAGTAGGGCGGGGCACGAGAAACCCTGTCTGAATATAGGGGACCATCCTCTAAGGCTAAATACTCATCATCGACCGATAGTGAACCAGTACCGTGAGGGAAAGGCGAAAAGAACCCCGGGAGGGGAGTGAAATAGATCCTGAAACCGTATGCTTACAAAAAGTCGGAGCCTCGTAAGGGGTGACGGCGTACCTTTTGTATAATGGGTCAGCGACTTACATTCAGTGGCAAGCTTAACCGAATAGGGGAGGCGCAGAGAAATCGAGTCCGAATAGGGCGATCAGTCGCTGGGTGTAGACCCGAAACCAAGTGATCTATCCATGGCCAGGATGAAGGTGCCGTAACAGGTACTGGAGGTCCGAACCCACTAATGTTGCAAAATTAGGGGATGAGCTGTGGATAGGGGTGAAAGGCTAAACAAACTTGGAAATAGCTGGTTCTCTCCGAAAACTATTTAGGTAGTGCCTCAAGTATTACCGTCGGGGTAGAGCACTGTTTAGGCTAGGGGTCATGGCGACTTACCAAACCTATGCAAACTCCGAATACCGACGAGTACAGCTTGGGAGACAGAGCACCGGGTGCTAACGTCCGGACTCAAGAGGGAAACAACCCAGACCGCCAGCTAAGGTCCCTAAAATTGGCTAAGTGGGAAACGAAGTGGGAAGGCTAAAACAGTCAGGATGTTGGCTTAGAAGCAGCCATCATTTAAAGAAAGCGTAATAGCTCACTGATCGAGTCGTCCTGCGCGGAAGATGTAACGGGGCTAAGCCAGTTACCGAAGCTGCGGATGTGTCATTTATGGCACGTGGTAGGAGAGCGTTCTGTAAGCCTGTGAAGGTGTCTGGAGACGGATGCTGGAGGTATCAGAAGTGCGAATGCTGACATGAGTAGCGTTAAAGGGGTGAAAAGCCCCCTCGCCGTAAGCGCAAGGTTTCCTACGCAACGTTCATCGGCGTAGGGTGAGTCGGCCCCTAAGGCGAGGCAGAGATGCGTAGCTGATGGGAAACAGGTCAATATTCCTGTACCGATCAATAGTGCGATGTGGGGACGGAGAAGGTTAGCTCAGCCAACTGTTGGATATGTTGGTTCAAGCCTGTAGTCATGCCTGGTAGGCAAATCCGCCGGGCTAAGATGAGGGGTGATAACGAGTCTGCTTGCAGACGAAGTGAGTGATACCCTGCTTCCAGGAAAAGCCACTAAGCTTCAGCTATTGACGACCGTACCGCAAACCGACACTGGTGCGCGAGATGAGTATTCTAAGGCGCTTGAGAGAACTCAGGAGAAGGAACTCGGCAAATTAACACCGTAACTTCGGGAGAAGGTGTACCCCAAGTCAGTGAAGTTGAACAAACGGAGCTAAAAGGGGTTGCAAAAAATTGGTGGCTGCGACTGTTTAATAAAAACACAGCACTCTGCAAACACGAAAGTGGACGTATAGGGTGTGACGCCTGCCCGGTGCTGGAAGATTAAATGATGGGGTGCAAGCTCTTGATTGAAGTCCCAGTAAACGGCGGCCGTAACTATAACGGTCCTAAGGTAGCGAAATTCCTTGTCGGGTAAGTTCCGACCTGCACGAATGGCGTAACGATGGCCACACTGTCTCCTCCTGAGACTCAGCGAAGTTGAAATGTTTGTGATGATGCAATCTCCCCGCGGAAAGACGGAAAGACCCCATGAACCTTTACTGTAGCTTTGTATTGGACTTTGAACGGATCTGTGTAGGATAGGTGGGAGGCTTTGAAGTGTGGTCGCTAGATCACATGGAGCCAACGTTGAAATACCACCCTGGTGCGTTTGAGGTTCTAACCTTGGTCCATTATCTGGATCGGGGACAGTGCATGGTAGGCAGTTTGACTGGGGCGGTCTCCTCCCAAAGCGTAACGGAGGAGTTCGAAGGTACGCTAGTTACGGTCGGACATCGTGACGATAGTGCAATGGCATAAGCGTGCTTAACTGCGAGACTGACAAGTCGAGCAGATGCGAAAGCAGGACATAGTGATCCGGTGGTTCTGTATGGAAGGGCCATCGCTCAACGGATAAAAGGTACTCTGGGGATAACAGGCTGATACCGCCCAAGAGTTCATATCGACGGCGGTGTTTGGCACCTCGATGTCGGCTCATCTCATCCTGGGGCTGTAGTCGGTCCCAAGGGTATGGCTGTTCGCCATTTAAAGAGGTACGTGAGCTGGGTTTAAAACGTCGTGAGACAGTTTGGTCCCTATCTTCCGTGGGCGCTGCAGATTTGAGGAAGCCTGCTCCTAGTACGAGAGGACCGGAGTGGACACACCTCTGGTGTACCTGTTGTCACGCCAGTGGCATCGCAGGGTAGCTAAGTGTGGAAGAGATAACCGCTGAAAGCATCTAAGCGGGAAACTCGTTTCAAGATGAGATCTGCCGGGGCCTTGAGCCCCCTGAAGGGTCGTTGTAGACCACGACGTTGATAGGCTGGGTGTGGAAGCGCAGTAATGCGTTAAGCTAACCAGTACTAATTGCCCGAGCGGCTTGACCCTATAACTTTGGGTTTAGCTCAGAAATGAAAAGACAGAATGAATCATGCAAGTGATCATTCAAGTTATGCCAAAAAGGCGCAATCGAATAAGCTGATCGAGACTCTATGAATTCGTTGGATTGAAAGTGAGCTTTGATTAAGAAGTTAATCGAAGAGCGATCAATCTGACAAAAAGTTTATGCCTGATGACCATAGCAAGTTGGTACCACTCCTTCCCATCCCGAACAGGACCGTGAAACGACTTAGCGCCGATGATAGTGCGGGTTCCCGTGTGAAAGTAGGTCATCGTCAGGCTCTTACGCCAAAACGCCTGGCTCACGCCAGGCGTTTTCTTCTCTCTCTTCGAAAGAGGGGTGAGAAGAAAACGCAAAAACGTTTTTAAAGTGCTGCAAAACAGTGCTAAAATCTAAGGCTTCGCTGATCACAGCAAGCAACGAAATTCAAAAGTGGTTCTGCCGGTTTTGAGTTCTCGGTTCCTTAAAAAAATACAGCCGATAAGCGTGGGCGTTTGATGGCAAGCAGCCAGTTCTTCGGAACAAAACTCTTCGGAGTATCAAGCGCTCACAAAAACAGTAATTATTGAAGAATTTATTCTTCTTGATTCCGTCAAGTGAGTGAGCAGTCGAAAGACTTTAAATTCAAGATCGAACTATAGAGTTTGATCCTGGCTCAGATTGAACGCTGGCGGCATGCTTTACACATGCAAGTCGAACGGTAACAGGTCTTCGGATGCTGACGAGTGGCGAACGGGTGAGTAATACATCGGAACGTGCCTAGTAGTGGGGGATAACTACTCGAAAGAGTAGCTAATACCGCATGAGATCTACGGATGAAAGCAGGGGATCGCAAGACCTTGTGCTACTAGAGCGGCTGATGGCAGATTAGGTAGTTGGTGGGGTAAAGGCTCACCAAGCCAACGATCTGTAGCTGGTCTGAGAGGACGACCAGCCACACTGGAACTGAGACACGGTCCAGACTCCTACGGGAGGCAGCAGTGGGGAATTTTGGACAATGGGCGAAAGCCTGATCCAGCAATGCCGCGTGCAGGATGAAGGCCCTCGGGTTGTAAACTGCTTTTGTACGGAACGAAAAGCTCTGGGCTAATATCCCGGAGTCATGACGGTACCGTAAGAATAAGCACCGGCTAACTACGTGCCAGCAGCCGCGGTAATACGTAGGGTGCAAGCGTTAATCGGAATTACTGGGCGTAAAGCGTGCGCAGGCGGTTATGTAAGACAGAGGTGAAATCCCGGGCTCAACCTGGGAACGGCCTTTGTGACTGCATGGCTAGAGTACGGTAGAGGGGGATGGAATTCCGCGTGTAGCAGTGAAATGCGTAGATATGCGGAGGAACACCGATGGCGAAGGCAATCCCTGGACCTGTACTGACGCTCATGCACGAAAGCGTGGGGAGCAAACAGGATTAGATACCCTGGTAGTCCACGCCCTAAACGATGTCAACTGGTTGTTGGGTCTTAACTGACTCAGTAACGAAGCTAACGCGTGAAGTTGACCGCCTGGGGAGTACGGCCGCAAGGTTGAAACTCAAAGGAATTGACGGGGACCCGCACAAGCGGTGGATGATGTGGTTTAATTCGATGCAACGCGAAAAACCTTACCCACCTTTGACATGTACGGAAGTTACCAGAGATGGTTTCGTGCTCGAAAGAGAACCGTAACACAGGTGCTGCATGGCTGTCGTCAGCTCGTGTCGTGAGATGTTGGGTTAAGTCCCGCAACGAGCGCAACCCTTGCCATTAGTTGCTACATTCAGTTGAGCACTCTAATGGGACTGCCGGTGACAAACCGGAGGAAGGTGGGGATGACGTCAAGTCCTCATGGCCCTTATAGGTGGGCTACACACGTCATACAATGGCTGGTACAAAGGGTTGCCAACCCGCGAGGGGAGCTAATCCATAAAGCCAGTCGTAGTCCGGATCGCAGTCTGCAACTCGACTGCGTGAAGTCGGAATCGCTAGTAATCGTGGATCAGAATGTCACGGTGAATACGTTCCCGGGTCTTGTACCACCGCCGTCACACCATGGGAGCGGGTCTCGCCAGAAGTAGGTAGCCTAACCGCAAGGAGGGCGCTTACCACGGCGGGGTTCGTGACTGGGGTGAAGTCGTAACAAGGTAGCCGTATCGGAAGGTGCGGCTGGATCACCTCCTTTCTGGAAAAATGCTGCTTTAAATGAACGTCCACACTTATCGGTTGTTGGAACAAGCCAAAGCTTGATAGGCAAGGAAACTTGCTTGTTGTGTTGAGGAATGGGTCTGTAGCTCAGCTGGTTAGAGCACTGTGTTGATAACGCAGGGGTCGTTGGTTCGAGCCCAACTAGACCCACCAAGATTCCAATGCCAGTGCAAGAGGATCCTGGGGATTAGCTCAGCTGGGAGAGCACCTGCTTTGCAAGCAGGGGGTCGTCGGTTCGATCCCGTCATCCTCC